>NZ_MUIO01000003.1 GCF_002087235.1 Pseudomonas floridensis
CACCCTGGCGTGATCATGCTGTTTGAATGGGGGCGGGCTTGGCCCGCCATCGCGGAATATATCCGCGATGGCATCATAAAATGCCCATTCATCGGGGGATGATGAAAGACAGTTGGCTCCCACTGAGCCCACCGCGCCATCTGCAATCACCGCGTCAATCGTAGGAGCGAGCTTGCTCGAAGAGGCCAGTACATCCGACCCAGATCCAGCGCTCAAGACACCGTCTTCGCGGACAAGTTGGCTCCCACGCATCACGCCCGCGATGTGGGTCTGTGGGAGTGGACTTGTCCACGAAAGCGACGTGTGAGGCGCTGCTTCTGTGGCGGGTGTGCCGGGTTATTCGCGGACAAGTCCGCTCCCACTGACCCCGCCGCGCTACGCGTAATCAGAGCTTCGGCAACTGCCCGATACGGCCCATCATTTCGGTCACGATTTGCAGGTCCAGCAAGAACTGCTCGGTGGTCTTGAACTCGTTGTCCGTGTGGCCGGTGTATTTGGCTTCAGGTCTGGCCAGACCAAATTGCACGCCATTGGGCAAGCTGTGAACCGAGGTCGCGCCCGCCGAGGTGCCGAACTTATGCGCCATGCCCAGGTTTTCAGTCGCGACGGCGAGCAGGGCCTTGACCCATTCGCCTTCAGGGTTGCGGTACATCGGCTCGGCAATGGAGTAATCGAACGCAGGCGCAATGTTGCTCTGTTTGCTCCAGGCGGTCAGCTTCTCGGCGATCTCGGCTTTGAGTTTCTCCGGAGACTTGCCTTTAGGCACACGCAGATTGACCGCGAGCTTGAAGGTTTTCTCATCCATGCCAATGAACGTCGGAGACGCGGTCAGCGGGCCCATGAACTCATCGGCGAAACCGACGCCCAGCTTGCTGCCCAGGTAATCCAGCCCCCAGTTGTCGGCCAGGTACCGGGCCGCGTCGGTGATGTGGTTATGCTTGAACGCCACTTTGCCGTCCAAACTGTTGATGAAATCAAGCATTCTGGCGACCGGATTGACGCCCGACTCAGGTTCGGACGAGTGAGCGGACACGCCAGTGACCGTCAGCTTCACATCTTTACCCTCGACAGCCGCGTCTATCTGGAAGTCGCCGCCGTTACGCTTGGCATACTCGTCACCGGCTTTTTTCAGGCTGGCGGCCAGTTCTGCTGGCGAGTCGGTTACCAGTGTGGCTACGGATTTTGAAGGGATCTGATTGGTCGCCGCGCCGCCGGTCAGCGAGGTGATCTCAGCGCCTTTGCCCTGCCCCTCACGCACAGGGAAATTGGCCATCACGGTGCCGTAGCCTTTCTCGGCGATCACCACCGGATAACCGCCGTCCAGCGCCAGGTTGTAGTTGGGCGTCGGGTTGCGTTCGAAGTAGTACGGAATCGCGTCGCCGGAAGTTTCTTCGGTGGTGTCGATCAGCAGCTTGAAGTTTCGGGCCAGCGGCAGCTTCTCGTCCTTGATGACTTTCATGGCGTACATCGCGACCACAATGCCGTTCTTGTCGTCTTCAGTGCCACGGCCGTACATGCGGTCGCCAATCAACGTGACCTTGAAGGGGTCCAGTTTCGTGCCGTCCGGCAGCACCCAGTTCGCAGGCGTGACTGGCACCACATCGGCGTGCGCGTGAATGCCGACCACTTCATCGCCGCTGCCTTCGAGGGATATCTCGTAGACGCGATTATCAATGTTGCGGAAGTTGAGGTTGAACGACTCGGCCAGTGCCTTGATCTTGTCGGCGATTTTGATGAATTCGGGGTTGTCGTGCTGCGCAACGCCTTCCACGGCGAAGGTCGGGATCGCGACCAGTTCACGCAGATTTTCAGTCGCCGCGCTGCCGTACTTCACCCGTGCGTACAGACCCAGCAGGCGATGGATCTCGTTTTGCTGTTCGGCCGTGAGCGTCTTGTTTTCGAGAAAGGCGTTGATGGCGGGCTCGAGCCTGGCGGTTTTGGCCAGATCGCTCTTTGCGACGCCGGCCAGGAACTGCCTGAAATCGGTGACCGACTTTTCGTTGAAGGTGTTCAGAATCGCCGCGCTCTGTTGCGGCGTGATGTTGGCCAACGTGAAAGGGCTGAACGCTGAAAGGCTGGCGAGCATCAGGGTCGTTGCAGCCAGATGCTTGAGGGAAAGGTTCATGGGCAGAAGCACTCCTTTGCAGGGATTTATGAGGGAGACAGACCTGATCAACCGATCAGGAAAGCCCCCAAAATAACACTGCGAGCAGGGGATGTAAGCGTTTGTGTCACGCGATCTGTCGGCAGCACGACGGCTCGTTGCGTTGAACAGTCGCCAGAGGGCAACCCTCCTGTCAGCGAACGACGCCTGTTCACATAACGGTCACCGTATCGACAACTCCAGGTGCCACGCTGAACGCAACAGGTATTCCGACCCGCCACCGTCGGCGCTTCTCTCTCGCAAACTCTTCAGGATTCTTTCCATGAAAATCAGCGTTTTTGGCAGCGGATACGTCGGTCTCGTTCAGGCTGCAGTGCTTGCCGAGGTCGGTCACGAGGTGGTCTGCATGGACATCGATCAGGCCAAGGTCGATCAACTGACGCAGGGCCAGGTGCACATTTACGAGCCGGGCCTGTCGAACCTGGTGCGTGAAAATCTGGACCATAAGCGCCTGCACTTCACCAGCGACGTGCAATGGGCGGTCGAACATGCCGAGGTGCTGTTCATCGCTGTTGGCACACCTTCCTGCGATGACGGTTCCGCCGATCTGCGGCATTTCTTCGCCGTAGGCAGCAGCATCGCCCGCTACCGCAGCGAGCCATTGATCATCGTGGAAAAGTCCACAGTGCCGGTCGGCAGTGGCGACGCCTTGCGAGCGCACATCGACAAGGCGCTGCGCCAGGCCGGACGCCTGTTGCAATTCGATATCGTCTCCAACCCGGAATTTCTCAAAGAAGGCTCGGCGGTCAAGGATTGCCGTCGCCCGGACCGCATCGTTATCGGTTGCGAGAGTGAAGCCGTGCGCAAAGTGATGCGCGAGCTATATGCGCCGTTCAACCGCAATCATGACCGGATCATGTTCATGGATTTGCGCAGCGCCGAACTCACCAAATACGCCGCCAACTGCATGCTGGCCACCAAAATCAGCTTCATCAACCAGATCGCCGAACTGGCAGAACACCTGGGCGCGGATGTCGAGTCCGTGCGGCTGGGCATTGGCGCGGACTCACGCATCGGCTACGACTTCATCTACCCCGGCTGCGGCTATGGCGGCTCGTGCTTCGGCAAAGACATCCGTGCGCTGATCCACAGCGCCCGCGAAGCACACTGCTCGAACGACCTGTTGTCCGTGGTCGAAGCCATCAACGAGCGGCAGAAGAACAAACTGTTCGAGCGGGTCAACGCGTTCTACCGGGGCGACTTGCGCGGCAAGACCTTCGCGCTCTGGGGCCTGGCGTTCAAGCCGAACACCGACGACATGCGCGATGCGCCCAGCCGGGTGCTGATGGAAGCGCTCTGGGCCGCAGGCGCCACGGTGCGGGCGTTCGACCCGGAAGCCATGCAGGAAGCGCAGCGGATCTATGGTCATCGCAAGGACCTGATCCTGATGGGTACACCGGAATCGACCCTGATCGACGCCGATGCCCTGATCATCTGTACCGAATGGCAGCAATTCAAGGCACCTGACTTCCAGCTGATCCAGCAACGACTCGGCGCGCCGGTCATTTTCGATGGCCGCAACCTGTACGACACCGAACGGCTCGCGAACAGCGGCTTTCACTACTTCCCGATTGGGCGTGGCGAATCGTGCGACTTGCCGATGCCGCAGAAGCAATGGATACCCGTGCAGCCCGTCGCGCACCGTCAGAGTTTCTGACGCGCGCAGCACATGGGGTATCAAAGTTCCTGAGCGATGGTGAGCCGAATGACCAGGCTCTTCGGCTCAACGTCAGGCGGTAGCAGAAAACGGCACGTCCAGCCTCAGCACCCGCTACCGCATCAACCGGCCACCCATGTAAAGAGTTCTCCCGTCAGGCCGACAGCCTTTCGACTCTTGAGCCTCGAAACCCGCTGCTCTCAACGCATGGAAAGGACTCCCCATGAATTACAGCGTCATACTCGCCCCTTTCTTGAGCCAACTCGTCTGGCTGATCCCTTTTGTACTGCTGATCACGCTGCTTAAATCATCGTGGGCGAAGGGGCATATCGGTGAGTGTTGGGTGCGCCTGTTCACGTACTGGAAACTGGACAAATCGGTGTATCGCCGCCTGCACAACGTCACGCTGGATACGGCAGACGGCACGACGCAGATCGATCATGTGTTCCTCTCGCCTTTCGGCATCTTCGTGCTGGAAACCAAGAACATGAGCGGCTGGATCTTTGGCAGCGAAACCCAGCCGCAGTGGACGCAGAAATTGTACCGGCGCACGTTCAGATTCCAGAACCCGCTCAGGCAGAACTACAAACACGTCAAAGCGCTCGAGGCGACACTCGGGGTCGAGCTGGAGCATCTTCATTCGATCGTCAGCTTCGTCGGCGAAAGCACGTTCAAGACCCCGATGCCCGCCAACGTAACGCAAGGCATCGGTTACATTCGCTACATCCGCGCCTTCCAGCAGCCGGTGTTCAGCGAAGCGCAGGTCGATGCGCTCATGCTGACGTTGCAAAACAAACGACGGGCTCCCACCCGTGCGACTCATCGTGAGCACGTACAGAATCTCAAGCGGCGCAGATAACCCTTCACACGCTTATCCGGCCGGTGCGAACCGCAACAAACCAAACCCATTGCCCCTCAAATGTGGCTTACTGGGGATCATCACCATCCAATCAGGGATCTCTTCCCTACCCTCGCGGTCTTTTAACGCATGACGAATTCGCGCTCTGCTTACATACCTTCCTGGCTTCGCCCTGTTCTGCGTCCTTTGCTGGATCCGTATCGCCGTTATCGGCATGCACGGCTGATCCATGCGGCGCGGATTTCGGTGGGCTTGCTGGTGACGATCCTGCTGACTTCCGGCCTCAACATTCCGCACGGTGAATGGGCGTCGGTGACGATGCTGATCGTCATCGGCGGTCTGCAGCACCATGGCAACATCGGCAAGAAGTCGGTCGAGCGGGCTTACGGGACGCTGATCGGTGCCGGGTTGGGCCTGATGGTCGTCGTGCAGCAGGGCTATCTTGAAATGCCGCTGCTGACCTACGCGATCATGTCGGTGCTGTGCGGTTTCTTTGCCTATCACGCGATCGGCAAAGGCGGCTATACCGCGCTGTTGTCGGCCATCACCCTGTTTATCGTCGCAGGTCACGGCTACAACCCGATCAGCGACGGGCTGTGGCGCACCGTGGACATCCTGATCGGCATCGCGCTGGCTCTGGCGTTCTCGTTTGCCTTGCCGCTGTATGCGGTTTTTTCCTGGCGCTACAACCTGGCCAGCGGTCTGCGCGACTGCGCCAAGGTGTATGGGCGTATCGTGCAGGGCCAGCCGGTGACCGCCGATGAGCACTTGAAGCTGACCGCCAGACTCAACGCCACGATGCTGCAATTGCGCTCGCTGCTGCCGTCGGTGTCCAAGGAAGTGAAGATGTCGATGGTCGAGCTGGACGCCATTCAGGGGCATTTCCGCATGTGCCTGAGTACGCTGGAAATCCTCGCCAATATCCGCCCCGCCAACCTGGATAAGGTGGCTGGTGAATCGTTGAAAGCCTCACTGGATGGCGAGTATCGACAGATACGCCGCCAGTTGATCGGGATGGCGCGAGCGCTGCAGACGGGTGCCACCGAACGTCTGGCGCGTTCTTCGGAAGCCAATCCTGTACGGTCCGACGTTCCGGCTGAGCTGGCAGGCTACGAATTGATGACCCAACAGTTGGCGCTCAATCTCGACGGCTTGCAGGCCCGGCTGGCCAAGACTGCCCGGCGCTGGAAATTCTGAGGGAGCTGCCCGTGTCCGCCATTCACCCGCCCGTTCTGGATGAAATCGATCGCAAGCTGATCGCCGCCCTGCAAATCAATGCCCGCGAAAGCGTCGCCACGCTGGCCCGCCAGTTGGGCATCGCGCGTACCACGGTCACCTCGCGACTGGCGCGCCTGGAGACGGCCAAGGTGATTACCGGTTACGGCGTACGTCTGGGCAAGCGCGTCGTCGATGGCGGTTTGCAGGCCTACGTCGGCATCACCGTGCAGCCGCGTTCGGGCAAGGAAGTGCTGCGTCGGCTCAGCGCGCTGGCCCAGGTACAGCAATTGTGCGCGGTCAGCGGCGAATTCGATTACGTGGCCTGGTTGCGCACCGACTCGCCCGAGCAACTGGACGAATTGCTGGACCTGATCGGCAGTGTGGACGGCGTGGAGAAAACCACCACATCGATCATCCTGAGCAGCAAGATCGACCGGGGCCAACCGGTCTGATCACTACTGAATAGCCGGCCAGCAATCAAAATAACCATTCTTATCGTCATTTTGCACAAACAAACATCATATCGACGACACATTGCGTCTTAATAACGTGTGTGCGCTTATCTAGACTGTTGCCTTTCGCCGTTGTCCGACATTCATCAGTAAGGTCAGTCATGAAAATCAATCGTCACCCCGCCAACGGCAAAAAGCCGATCACCATGTTCGGTCCCGACTTCCCGTTCGCCTTCGATGAATGGATCGAGCATCCGAAAGGCCTGGGCAGCATTCCAAAAGAGCAGCATGGCGCGGAAGTGGCGATCATCGGTGCCGGCATCGCCGGGCTGGTGGCGGCCTATGAGCTGATGAAGATGGGCCTGAAACCTGTGGTCTACGAGGCCTCGAAAATGGGCGGCCGCCTGCGTTCACAGGAATTCGAAGGCGCCAAGGGCATTGTCGCCGAACTGGGCGGCATGCGCTTTCCGGTCTCCTCCACAGCGTTCTTTCATTACGTCGACAAGCTGGGCCTGGAATCCAGGCCCTTCCCCAACCCGCTGACCGACGCATCGGGCAGTACGGTTATCGATCTGGAAGGCACCACGTATTACGCACAAATGTTGTCGGACTTGCCTGCGTTGTTCCAGGAAGTGGCTGACGCCTGGGCCGATGCACTGGAAGCCGGCTCGCAGTTCGCCGACATCCAGCAAGCGATCCGCGACCGCGACGTGCCACGCCTCAAGGAACTGTGGAACAAGCTGGTTCCGCTGTGGGACGACCGCACCTTTTATGACTTCGTGGCGACCTCCAAGGCGTTCGCCAGGCTGTCGTTCTACCACCGCGAAGTGTTTGGCCAGGTCGGGTTCGGCACCGGCGGCTGGGACTCGGACTTCCCCAACTCGATGCTGGAAATCTTTCGCGTGGTGATGACCAATTGCGATGAGCATCAGCACCTGATCGTCGGCGGCGTGCAGCAGGTTCCGGTCGGTTTGTGGAGCCATGTGCCGGAACACTGTGCGCACTGGCCCAAAGGCACCAGCCTGTCGTCACTGCACCGAGGCGCGCCGCGTCCCGGCGTGAAGCGCATTGCCCGCAACGAAGACGGTAATCTGACCGTCACCGACAACTGGGGCGATACCCGTCAGTACGCAGCGGTGCTGACCACCTGCCAGAGCTGGCTGCTGACCACCCAGATCGAGTGCGAAGAATCGCTGTTCTCGCAGAAGATGTGGATGGCGCTGGACCGCACGCGTTACATGCAGTCATCGAAAACCTTCGTCATGGTCGACCGCCCGTTCTGGAAAGACAAAGACCCGGAAACCGGTCGCGACCTGATGAGCATGACCCTCACCGATCGCCTGACCCGTGGCACCTATCTGTTCGATAACGGCGACGACAAGCCGGGCGTGATCTGCCTGTCGTATTCGTGGATGAGTGACGCACTGAAGATGCTGCCGCAGCCTATCGACAAGCGCGTGAAGCTGGCGCTGGATGCCCTGAAGAAGATCTACCCGAAGGTCGACATCGCGGCACGCATCATCGGCGACCCGATCACCGTGTCCTGGGAAGCCGACCCGCACTTCCTCGGCGCCTTCAAGGGTGCGCTGCCGGGCCATTACCGCTATAACCAGCGCATGTATGCGCACTTCATGCAGCAGGACATGCCCAGCGAACAGCGCGGCATGTTCATCGCCGGTGACGATGTGTCCTGGACGCCGGCCTGGGTGGAAGGCGCGGTGCAGACGTCGCTGAACGCGGTATGGGGCATCATGAATCACTTTGGCGGCAAGACCCACGCCGAGAACCCCGGCCCTGGCGATGTGTTCCACGACATCGGCCCGATTGCGCTGGCTGACTGACAGAAGGAAATCCTCATGCGTGTCGCGCTCTATCAATGCACGCCGCTGCCGCTGGACGTCAGCGGCAACCTGACCCGGCTGGAGCGACAGGCTCAAGCGGCGGCCGCGCAAGGCGCAGACGTGCTGGTCTGCCCGGAGATGTTTCTGACCGGCTACAACATCGGCGCGCAGGCGTGTGCCGAATTGGCGCAAGCCTGTGATGGACCAGCGGCGACGCGCATCGCGCAGATTGCCCGCGAGCATGGGGTGGCGATTCTGTACGGCTACCCGGAGCGCGGCGCTGAACAACAGATCTATAACGCTGTGCAACTGATCGACAGTCAGGGCAAGCGGCTGACCCATTACCGCAAGACGCACCTGTTCAGCGATCTGGACAGGTCGATGTTCGCAGCGGGGGAGGATCTTTCTCCGGTGGTCGAGCTGAACGGCTGGCGACTGGGCATGCTGATCTGCTACGACGTGGAATTTCCGGAGAACACCCGTCGTCTGGCGCTGGAAGGTGCCGAACTCATCCTGGTGCCGACAGCGAACATGGCGCCTTTCGATTTCGTCTGCGACGTGACGGTGCGGGCACGGGCTTTCGAGAATCACTGCTACGTGGTGTACGCCAACTATTGCGGCAGCGAGGGCGAGATTCGTTATTGCGGCCTGAGCAGCGTTTGCGCGCCGAACGGCAGTCGTCCTGTGTTGGCGGGGCCGGATGAAGCGTTGATGGTCAGCGAACTGGATCGATCACTGCTGACGCACTCCAGGGCAGTCAACGACTACTTCCAAGATCGCAGGCCGACGCTGTACGTGGCGAAGGCCGAGTAAGGAAAAGCCCCTCCGGCCCAGACGCGCATTCGAGACATCGTCTTCGCAAACCTTTTCGCGCCCGCGATGTGGGGCTGTGGGAGTGGACTTGTCCACGAAAGCGGCGTGTGAGGCGCTGCTTCTGTGGCGGATGTACCGGGTTATTCGCGGACAAGTCTGCTCCCACGCATCACAGCGCCACCTGTGAAAGACAGTTGGCTCCCACGTACCACAGCGCCAACCGTAATTACCGCTCCCACTGGTTTCCGCGTTTTTACAGCGAGAAGTGCGGCTGCCTCGCGAGGCGGCTTGATTATCCGCTAGCATGACGCTCTGTCTTCCCTGCCCTTGCGACCCGCCATGCCTTCACCGTCCACTTCTGCCATCGAACGCATTACACTGGCCAACGGCCTGAGCGTGGTGCTGTGCCATGAGCCGCGTCTGAAGCGCTGCGCCGCTTCGCTACGGGTCGCGGCGGGCAGTCATGATGTGCCGCAGGCCTGGCCCGGGTTGGCGCATTTTCTCGAACATCTGTTCTTTCTCGGCACCGAACGCTTTGCCGCCGGGCAGAACCTGATGAGTTTCGTGCAGCGTCACGGCGGTCAGATCAACGCCAGCACCCGCGAGCGCGCCACGGATTTTTTCTTCGAACTGCCGCCCGCCGTTTTCGCCGACGGGCTGGAGCGCCTGTGCGACATGCTCGCCCACCCGCGCATGGCCGTGCCTGACCAGTTGCGTGAGCGCGAGGTGTTGCACGCCGAATTCATCGCCTGGCGTGGCGATGCCCAGGCACGTCAGCAACAATGTCTGCTGAGGTCAATCAACCCACAGCACCCGTTGCGCGGCTTCCATGCGGGCAATCGCTACAGCCTGTCTGTACCCAATCCGGCGTTTCAGCAGGCATTGAAGGACTTTTACCAACGGTTCTATCAGGCCGGGCAAATGACCCTGTGCCTGAGCGGTCCGCAATCACTGGCTGAATTGCAGACGCTGGCGATAGCCCACGGTGCCCGGTTCGCGGCCGGCCGACGCATCGCGCAATTGCCAGCGCCGCCGTTGAACACGAACCGCAAGCAACCGATTGAAATCGATCTGCAGAACATGCACCTGTTGTTCGCCTGTGAGGACTTGCCGGAAAAAACCGATGAGGCCACTGCGTTTCTTTGCCACTGGCTCAATTCCGCCAAGCCGGGTGGTTTGATGGCCACGTTGATCGAACGTCATTCGATCCGTGCCCTGAAGGCCACGCCTCTGTATCAGTTTGGTGGGCAACTGTTGCTGGATGTGGTGGTTGAAAACAACGCCGCAAGTACGCCTACACCCAAGCAGGCAGCAGATCTTTTTTTCGATTGGCTGGCGTTCTTCAAACGGCAATGGCCATCACTCACCGAAGAATACCGGCGTGTGCAGCAACGCCGACTGCAGACTGGCGGAGCACTGGCGCTGGCGCATCATCACTGCCACGCGCTCGCAGCAGAACTGAGCGAGCCAGGTGCCGAGGCCTTACGGGCATTACTCGATCAACTTTGCCCCGACACGCTGATCAATCTTCAGAGCGTGGATGCCCCGTCAGCCCCGACCACAAACTGGCGCTTGCCTGCGCCCAATCCGTTTCTGTCACCTGTCGCCGTTCACCAGCAGCATGCCGTACCGAGCGCGTTTTTTTACAGCGCAGCAGTGTCGAACGAGTGCGTGGAAGCGGCCGTTTACCTGCGCTGGCAGTTGCCCTGTGCGCAGCCGCAACTCTGGCGGATGCTCAATGACAGCTTGCAGGACCTGACCGAAGACGCCCGACAAGCTGGGGTCACCCTGACGTTCAGCGCTTACGGCCCTTACTGGCAACTGCGGCTGAACGGTTTCCCCGAACCGTTCGCCGCCGTCATCGAGCAATGCCTGCATCGTTTGCAGCACCCCGACAGTGACGTACAGGGCCGTTATGGGCAGCCTGCGAATGAGCCGACGCTGATCCCGATTCGTCAGCTTCTCAAGCAGCTGCCTGATCATTTTCTAACCAGCGAGCCAGCACAGGAAACCGACGACCTGAACAGTGTCTGGGCCAAGTCACGCTGGCAGGGCTTCGCCGCGGGCCTGCCGGACATCGGCAAAGGTGCGCTGAATGCGGCGCTGACCACCCTGCCGGGTCAGCCGCTGACCCAGCGCCCTGCCTCCCGAGCCACCCATCCCGGTAAGCGCTGGCAGACTGAACCTTCGGCCTCGTCGGAAAGCGCAGTGTTGTTGTTCTGCCCTGCGCCCGGCACCTCAATCGAAGATGAAGCCGCCTGGCGACTGCTGGCTCATCTGCTACAGGCGCCGTTCTATCAACGGCTGCGCGTCGAGTTGCAACTGGGTTACGCGGTCTTCAGCGGCATTCGGCAGATCAACGGCGTCACTGGCCTGCTGTTCGGCGTTCAGTCGCCGACCTGCGATGTCGATCAGATCATCGACCACATCGAGACCTTTCTCGGCCAGTTGCCGGATCTGATATGCAACGCCGATCTGCCCGAACAATCCGCAGCATTGAGCGCGCAATACGACCTGAAAACGCTGTCCGATGAACAGGCTGCGGAGCTGCTCTGGCAGGCGCACCTTGCCGGGCAGGGTGGCGATCACGCGCTGCGTTTGCAGCAGGCGCTGTCAAATCTGGATACACACTTGTTAAACGCGTCGGCCAGCAGGCTGCACGACGCCAGTACCTGCTGGCTCATCGTGGCCAATCGCCCGCCAGCCGCCGCGCGCAGGGATCGTTACCTGAACGGTAAGGGTCTTTCGTAAAGATTTGGGCACTCTCAAATTGTTAAATTGAGTAACATAGCTCCCTAAGCATCTGAACGTATGCCATTGCCGGTGCACTAAGATGTAGTCACCAACCGCTGCATTATCTGAAGGAGCTTTTCTATGTCGTGGACTAAACCTGCTTACACTGATCTGCGTATCGGCTTTGAAGTCACCATGTACTTCGCAAGCCGTTGATTCCAGCGCGCTGTAAAGCCTCGGTTCGCCGGGGCTTTTTTTATTGTAAGGCTGTTTCTGTTTTTTGTTTCGGGTCATGTGCTAGGGAACTGACATGTACATCCAGATTTTAGGCTCCGCTGCTGGCGGTGGTTTTCCGCAGTGGAACTGCAATTGCGTCAATTGCGCAGGCTTTCGTGACGGTAGCCTGCGGGCGCAGGCGCGTACTCAATCTTCCATCGCGCTGTCCGACGATGGCGTGAACTGGGTGCTGTGCAACGCGTCACCCGATATCCGCGCCCAGCTTCAGGGCTTTGCGCCCATGCAACCGGGTCGGGCACTGCGCGATACCGGCATCAGCGCCATCGTGCTGATGGACAGCCAGATCGATCACACCACCGGTCTGCTGAGTCTGCGCGAAGGCTGCCCGCATCAGGTCTGGTGCACTGACATGGTCCACGAAGACCTGATCACCGGCTTTCCGCTGTTCGAAATGCTCAAGCACTGGAACGGCGGCCTGAACTGGAACCGCATCGAACTGCAAGGCAACTTCGTGATCCCGGCCTGCCCGAACCTGCGCTTTACGCCGTTTCCGCTGCGCAGCGCCGCACCGCCGTACTCGCCGCACCGCTTCGATCCGCATCCGGGCGACAACATCGGCCTGTTGGTGGAAGACACCCGCACCGGCGGCAAGCTGTTCTATGCACCGGGTCTGGGCAAGGTCGACGAGGCGCTGGCCGAGAAGATGCATGATGCCGACTGCCTGCTGGTGGACGGCACGATGTGGGACGACGATGAAATGCAGCGCCGTGGCGTGGGCACCCGCACGGGCCGGGAAATGGGCCATCTGGCCCAGAACGGCCCTGGCGGCATGCTGGAAGTGCTCGAAAACTTTCCGACGCAGCGCAAGGTACTTATCCACATCAACAACACCAACCCGATCCTCGATGAAGACTCAACGGAGCGCGCCGAGCTGGTCCGGCGCAACGTTGAAGTGGCCTTCGATGGCATGAGCATCGAGCTTTAGGAGCCGACATGAGCGACGCGACTGCGCTGTCCCCCGCCGAATTCGAGCAGGCCTTGCGGGCCAAGGGCGCTTACTACCATATCTACCATCCCTACCATGTGGCGATGTACGAAGGCCGTGCGACCCGCGAGCAGATTCAGGGCTGGGTCGCCAACCGCTTTTACTATCAGGTGAACATCCCGCTCAAGGACGCCGCTATTCTGGCCAACTGCCCGGACCGCGAGATTCGTCGCGAGTGGATTCAGCGCCTGCTGGATCACGACGGCGCGCCTGGCGAAGACGGCGGCATCGAAGCCTGGCTGCGTCTGGGTGAGGCCGTCGGCCTCGATCCGGACCAGTTGCGCTCGCAGGAACTGGTATTGCCGGGCGTGCGCTTCGCCGTCGATGCCTACGTCAACTTCGCCCGCCGCGCCAACTGGCAGGAGGCGGCCAGCAGCTCGCTGACCGAGTTGTTCGCGCCGCAGATTCACCAGTCGCGCCTGGACAGCTGGCCGCAGCATTACCCGTGGATCGACCCGGCCGGTTACGAGTATTTCCGCACGCGCCTGGGTCAGGCACGCCGCGACGTGGAACATGGTCTCGCCATCACATTGCAGCACTACACTACGTATGAAGGCCAGCAGCGCATGCTGGAAATCCTCCAGTTCAAGCTCGATATCCTGTGGAGCATGCTCGATGCCATGTCCATGGCCTATGAATTGAACCGCCCGCCCTATCACAGCGTCACAGACCAGAAGGTCTGGCATAAGGGAATCGCGCTATGAAAGCCCATACGAAGTTAGATCGAAACCTCACTCCCAGCTGGCGCCCGGGTTATCGCTTCCAGTTCGAACCGGCGCAGAACGGCAACGTGCTGTTGTACCCGGAAGGCATGATCAAGCTCAACGACAGCGCGGGCTGGATCGGTGGCCTGATCGACGGACAGCGTACCGTTGCCGCCATCATTGGCGAACTTGAACGCAAATTCCCCAACGTTCCCGAACTGGGCACTGACGTCGATGACTTCATGAAAGTCGCCCGGGAAAAACACTGGATCAACCTTGTCTGACATTACGCTCGCTACTGCCCAGCCACTCATACCGCCCAGGCCGGAAACCGGCCTGCCGCTGTGGCTGCTGGCTGAATTGACTTACCGTTGCCCGCTGCAATGCCCGTATTGCTCCAACCCGCTCGATTTCGCGAAACAGGGTCAGGAGCTGACCACCGAGCAGTGGTTCAAGGTCATGCAGGAAGCGCGGCAGATGGGTGCCGCGCAGATTGGTTTTTCCGGCGGCGAGCCGCTGGTGCGTCAGGACCTGGCCGAACTGATCGCCGAAGCGCGACGGCTGGGGTATTACACCAACCTGATCACCTCGGGCATCGGCCTGACGGAAGAGAAAATCGTCGCCTTCAAAGAAGCCGGCCTGGACCACATCCAGATCAGCTTTCAGGCCAGCGATGAGCAGGTGAACAACATGCTTGCCGGCTCGAAGAAAGCCTTCGCGCAGAAGCTGGAAATGGCCCGCGCCGTGAAGAAGCACGGCTACCCGATGGTGCTGAACTTCGTCACCCATCGGCATAACATCGACAAAATCGACAAGATCATCGAACTCTGTCTGGCCCTTGAGGCGGATTTTGTCGAGCTGGCAACCTGTCAGTTCTACGGTTGGGCGCACCTGAATCGCATCGGCCTGTTGCCGACCAAGGATCAACTGGTGCGCGCCGAAGCCGTCACCAATCAGTACCGGGCACAGCTGGAAGCGGACAATCACCCGTGCAAGCTGATTTTCGTCACGCCCGATTACTACGAAGAACGCCCCAAGGCCTGCATGAACGGCTGGGGCAGCATCTTCCTGACCGTGACACCCGACGGCACTGCGCTGCCGTGTCACGGTGCCCGCCAGATGCCGATTGAGTTTCCGAACGTGCGTGATCACAGCATGCAGCACATCTGGTACGACTCGTTCGGCTTCAACCGTTTTCGCGGTTACGACTGGATGCCCGAACCGTGCCGGTCATGCGATGAAAAAGAGAAGGACTTCGGCGGCTGCCGCTGTCAGGCCTTCATGCTGACCGGCGACGCCGCGAATGCCGATCCGGTGTGCAGCAAGTCGCAGCACCACGGGATGATCACGCAGGCTCGCGACGAGTCCGAGACTGCCACCCAAACCATTGAAGAACTGGCCTTTCGCAATGAACGAAATTCACGACTCATCGCCAAATCTTCCTGAACGGCTCTCCGCCGCCCAGGCCGTCGCCGCCGGTGTGGATTTCGCCGAACTGGATGTCAGTTCGGCGGGCCTGTTCTGGAACGAGTACCGCCCCGAAGACGGCGCCAGCCGCATCTGGCAATGGTACGCGAGCACCACGCGCTGCCTGACGCCGGACGGCTTCAGCGTGCGCAGCCGGGTGTATGAATACGGCGGCGGATCGTTCTGCCTGGCCGATGACGCCGTGGTGTTCGTCAACGAGCGTGACCAGCAGCTTTACCGTCAGCCGCTCGACGGCAGCCTGCCCGTGGCGCTGACCCACGGCGACAAGCGATATGGCGGCGTGTTTCACACCAACGGCGAAATTCTCGCCGTCGAAGAGGATCACACTACGCACCGGCTGGTGAGTATCGAACTGGCTGACGGACGACGCCAGTTGCTGGCCGAAGGCGCGGATTTCTATGCCTCGCCGGTGGTCAGCGCCGATGGCGGACGGCTGGCCTGGATCGAGTGGCAGCGACCGCATCAACCGTGGACGTCGACCCGATTGATGTGTGCGGATAGGCAGGATGACGGCAGTTGGGGGCAGGCGCAGTGCATAGCGGGCAATGGCGCTGAAGAGTCCCTGCAACAGCCTCGTTTCGACGCGCAAGGCTGTCTGTATTGCCTGACCGATCGGGCCGGATTCTGGCAGCCGTGGGGCGAATCGACGCTCGGGTTCGCGCCCTTGAACGCCGCTGCCGCCGACCATTCACCTGCGCCGTGGCAACTGGGAGGCTGCACCTGGCTACCGCTCAGCGAGGGCTTTCTGGCCAGTTGGTCGCAAGACGGCTCGGCAATACTGGGCCTACGCCAGGCCGATGGTTCGCTCACCGACTTCAGCGCAGGCTACAGCCGCTTCCGCAGTCTGGCGCTGGACGAGGATTACATCTACTGCATCGCCGCCTCCGCCGTCAGCACCTCGGCCGTGCTGGCAATTTCGCGCAGCGACCGGAGCGTGCAGGTGCTGGCTGGTGGCGCTTCGCCGTTGCCACCGGAGCAGATCAGTCGCCCTGAGTCGTTGTGTTATCCCAGCGGCAACGCCGAAGCGTACGGGTATTTCTACCCGGCCATGTCCGGCGCTGAAAAACCGCCGCTGGTGGTGTTCATTCACGGCGGTCCGACCTCGGCCTGTTACCCGGTGCTGGACCCGCGCATTCAGTACTGGACCCATCGCGGCTTTGCCGTGGCGGACCTCAATTATCGCGGCAGCACCGGCTACGGCCGTGCGTATCGCCAGGCCTTGCACCTGACCTGGGGCGTGGCGGATGTCGAAGACGCCTGCGCGGTGGTCGCGCACCTTGCCGGACGCGGCCTGATCGACCCGGATAAAGCATTCATTCGCGGCGGCAGCGCGGGTGGCTACACGACGCTGTGCGCGCTGGCGTTCCAGGACGTGTTTCGCGCGGGCGCGAGCCTCTATGGCGTCAGCGATCCGATTGCGCTGGCGCGGGCCACGCACAAATTCGAGGGCGATTATCTGGACTGGCTGATCGGGGATCCGGTCAGAGACGTCGAGCGCTACAAGGAAAGAACACCGCTGCTGCACGCTGACCGGATCAACGTACCGGTGATCTTCTTTCAGGGCGAACTGGACGCGGTGGTGGTTCCGGCGCAGACCCGCGACATGCTCAAAGCCCTACAGGACAAGGGCATCAAGGCCGAGGGGCATTTTTATCCGGACGAATACCATGGTTTCCGCAAGGCGGCCAACCTTGCAGATGCGCTGGAAAAGGAATGGCGGTTTTACCGGAATGTACTGGATGGCGCCGTATGATCGTTCCCGCACCGGGAACGATCAACCGCAGCACTGCGTGGTGTAGCGGTGTTACTTACGCGATACGATGATGTAGATCGCGTGGATGATACCCGGGATGTAGCCGAGCAGGGTCAGCAGGATATTCAGCCAGAACGCGCCGCCAAAGCCTACTTGCATGAACACGCCCACCGGGGGCAGCAGGATG
This sequence comes from Pseudomonas floridensis, assembly GCF_002087235.1. Taxonomy (GTDB): domain Bacteria; phylum Pseudomonadota; class Gammaproteobacteria; order Pseudomonadales; family Pseudomonadaceae; genus Aquipseudomonas; species Aquipseudomonas floridensis. The sequence goes on from NZ_MUIO01000003.1 coordinate 17,152, forward strand.
GCGAAGATGATACGAATGATGTCCATGGGAAGCTCCTGATTATTGGCTCTGATTGGCCATACAGCTAATCGACCCTGCGCGTCGGTGAGGGTTCAACCCTCTCTGGCAAGGAGCCATTATTCTTTGGAATAAAGCGCTTCATGGACTGGAAATGCACGGGCACCTACAAATCACGCGCACAAAGAAAACCCCGCCGAAGCGAGGTTTTCCAGACTGTTTCCCTGACATCCTTTTCGTCCCACCATCCTGGCAGGCTTCCCTACGTGTCCCTGTTATTTGATTGCGCATCCTGCGCTACGTCCATGGATTTAGAGTAACTTTGGATCCGACTTAATGGAAGAGGCCAATTGGCAGCACGACGTGTAAGCAAATGCTTACACGCTGATGCTGTGTCAAAACTGATCCGCTTCCAGCAGGAACAGTGACTCGCTGCCTGCACGCACCGAGGCGTTCAACGAGTGGATACGTGGCAGCAGGCGCGCAAAATAGAAGCGCGCCGTGCCCAGCTTGCTGACGTAAAACGCTTCCTGCGCCTCTTTGCCGACGGCGGCCTTGGCCATCATCGCCCACATGTACGCGTAAGCGGTGTAGCCGAACAGGTGCAGATACTCGACCGAAGCCGCACCGATTTCATTGGGGTTGCTGCGCGAACGGTCCAGCACCCAGTTGGTCAGCTCGTCGAGCATGTCCAGTGCGGCTGCAAGCGGGCGGGTGAACTCGCCAAGCGAGCTGTCTGAGTCGGCGATGAACTGACGCACTTCGTCCGAGAACAGTTGGTAGAACGCGCCGCCGGAACCGACGATCTTGCGACCGACCAGATCCAGCGCCTGGATGCCATTGGTGCCCTCGTAGATCTGAGTGATGCGCACGTCACGCACCAGTTGCTCCTGACCCCACTCGCGAATGTAGCCATGACCGCCAAATATCTGCTGGCCATGCACAGTGGTTTCCAGGCCGACGTCGCTGAGAAACGCCTTGGCAACGGGGGTCAGCAGCGCGACCAGATCATCGGCGCGCTTGCGATCGGTGTCGTTTTCGCTGAACTTGGCGATGTCCAGTTGCAGCGCGACGTAGCTGGAGAACGCACGCCCGCCTTCGTTGAACGCCTTCATGGTCAGCAGCATGCGACGCACGTCGGGGTGGACGATGATCGGATCAGCGGCCTTGTCCTTGTTCTGCGCACCGGTCGGCGCACGACTTTGCAGGCGATCCAGCGCGTATTCGACAGCGTTCTGATAAGAACGAACGCCGGACGCCAGGCCCTGGATGCCAACGCCGAGGCGCTCGTAATTCATCATCGTGAACATGGCGGCCAGCCCCTTGTTGGGCTCGCCGATCAGATAGCCAACGGCATCGTCGAAGTTCATCACGCAGGTAGCGGATGCCTGAATGCCCATTTTGTGTTCGATGGAGCCGCAGCTCACAGTGTTGCGCTCGCCGACACTGCCGTCGTCGCCCACCATGAACTTGGGCACCAGAAACAGTGAAATACCTTTCGGCCCTGGCGGTGCGTCCGGCAGCTTGGCCAGTACCAGATGAATGATGTTCTCGGTCAGATCGTGCTCACCGCCGGTGATGAAGATCTTGCTGCCGGTGATCTTGTACGAACCGTCCGTTTGCGGCTCGGCCTTGGTGCGGATGATGCCCAGGTCGGTGCCGGCATGGGCCTCAGTCAGGCACATCGAACCGCACCAGACGCCCGCATACATGTTCGGCAGGTACTTGGCCTTCAGTTCTTCCGTCGCGTGAGTATTGATCGAAACACATGCGCCGGAGGTCAGCATCGGGTACAGCCCGAATGCCAGGCTGGCGGAATTGAGCATTTCCTCGACCTGGGCCGAGACCACTTTAGGCATTCCCATGCCACCAAAATCAGGATTGCCGCCAACGCCGACCCAACCGCCTTCAGCATAGGTGCGATAGGCTTCAGGGAACCCGGCAGGCGTGGTCACGACGGTGTCTTTCCAGTGACAGCCTTCCTCGTCACCATTGCGGCTCAGTGGCGCGATGGTCTTGCTGGTGACTTTGCCTGCTTCTTCAAGAATGGCATCGACTGTCTCGGCGTCGACTGTTTCAGCCAGCGCCGGCAATTGAGCCCAGAGTTTGGAAACCTCGAACACTTCATTGAGGACGAAGCGCATATCGCGCAGCGGCGCTTTGTAGTCAGCCATGGCAAACCTCGTGAACACGGAGCGAGAGACCTGTAAATACTGATCCTTCCCGGTCGGGGAAGTGAATCAGTCATCGAAAGTCACGAGTCTACCCGAACAACATTTCAGACACATAGGGTCGTGTCATGACTATAAAGTCATAACAGGTCACCGGTCAGAATGGATGAACTCAGGTCGCCGCTTCAGTGGTGCGCACGGCACCGCGCCGGGTTTGCTGCTGATGGGAGATGACACAATTGCGCCCCGCGCCCTTGGCCGCATAGAGCGCCTGGTCCGCGGCTTTCAGCACTTCTTCCGGCGTGCGGTGTTCCGGCTGACGTTCAGCGACCCCAATGCTGACGGTGACCGATACGCTGCCTGAATGCGCGCCGCTGCGCCGCTGCCGACCTTGCTGATCGTCTTGCGGACGGCTGTCCTTGTTGCGTAGCTGGATTTCATAGTTGGCAATGGATTCGCGAATGGCCTCCAGATGCGGCAGGCATTCATCGATGGTCTTGGCGGCAAATACGATGGCGAACTCTTCGCCGCCATAGCGATACGCCTTGCCGCCGCCATTGGTGATCTTCGACAGCTTGCTGGCCACCAGTCGCAGCACCTGATCGCCCACGTCATGGCCGTGGGTGTCATTGAATTTCTTGAAGTGGTCGACGTCGCTCATCGCCAGCACGTAATTGCGCCCCAGACGCTGCATACGTTCATTGAGCGCCCGACGCCCGGGAAGGCCGGTCAGCTCATCACGGAAGGCCATTTGATAGGCCTCATGCGCAACCGCGGCGGCAATCATCAGCATCACCTGGCTGCACAGAATATTCAGCGTGAACGGCAGGATGAAGGTCTTGGGCAACGCCCAGAACAGCCCGAGCAGCCCGACGATCTGCGCGGCGTGCAGCGGCCTGGGTTTTTCCAGATACTGCCAGATCAGTACCGCGAACGAGATCAGGAACATGGCGTACGACAGCTGGATGAGGCTCATCCACGCGCCGTGCAGTGCGGGCCAGCGAATGTCGGCAAGCCAGGCCTGCAGCTCGACCGGATAACTCTGCTCAAGACCCAACGCCACGCTGCTGACCGCCAGGAGCACGGCCAGTCGCGCAATCAGATCCTGAAACAAATGCGTGCGCTCCTCCCACGCGGCATACAGCCCGTAGAGCACCGGCAGCAGCAGGCAAACCAGATGAAAGATCACTGCGGCGTCTTCGCGTACCTTGCCGAAGTCGCGGTAATAGTCGGTCTGGGTATCGAGCAGGTAGTAGGCGATGTACACCGTGATCATCAGAAACAGCTCGCGCTGGCGCCGATAAACACCGCAGTAGGCACCGCCCAACAGCAGCACCAGCGTGGGCAGCACGTTAAACAGCGAGGTGAAGAACACATTCAGGTCTTTGACATACGCAGCCGCCAGCCCCGCCACCAGCAATGCCAGTGACGGCAGGAAATGACTCAGTCTTGCAGCGGATGCACGTAACAAAAGGGCCTGTCTCCTACCCGACATTCGAGTAACCACCCGAATCAATGGCATTGTGCCTTCATCCTGAAAACAATGCATTCAGCAGGATTGATCAGTGACTGCTTCTGTAACGGCAGGAGCATGAAAAGGTTTATTAAATGATGGTGAATAGCCATACGAACTGACTGTCCAAGCGACCGGGCGGCGCTCCGTTCGCTCAAGCAGACTGATCATCACGGGCCTCACCAGGAAGCAGAAACGAAAAAGCCGCCTGATCAATGATCAGGCGGCCTGGATGACTCGGACCGGACTCAGTAAGCCAGGCCGAAATCCTCTTCCTTCATTTCCATCAGGTTGCCAGCACCGGACAGAATGGCGGCAACGTGCGTACGGGTACGCGGCAGGATGCGCTGGAAGTAGAAACGCGCCGTCTGGATCTTGGCGCGGTAGAACGCCTCGTCCGACGTACCGGCAGCCAGTTTCTCGGCAGCCAGACGCGCCATGTCTGCCCAGAAGTAGGCCAGGCAGGCATAACCCGAATACATCACGTAATCCACCGAGGCGGCACCGACTTCTTCGCGGTCTTTCATGGCAGCCATACCGACCTTCATGGTCAGCTCGCCCCATTCCTTGTTCAGTGCAGCCAGCGGCGTGACGAATTCCTGCACGGCTTCGTTGCCTTCGTTGTGCTGACAGAACTTGTGCACGATCTTGGTGAAACCCTTGAGCGCTTCGCCCTGGGTCATCAGGACCTTGCGGCCCAGCAGGTCGAGTGCCTGAATGCCGGTGGTGCCTTCGTACAGCATGGAAATACGGCTGTCGCGTACGTTTTGCTCCATGCCCCACTCGGCGATGAAGCCGTGGCCACCGTAGATCTGAACGCCGTGGTTGGCGGCTTCAAAACCGACTTCGGTCATGAACGCCTTGGCGATCGGCGTCATGAACGCCAGCAGCGCGTCGGCGGCCTTCTTCTGATCGGCGTCTTCGCTGTATTTGACGATGTCGACCTGCTTGGCAGTGAAGTACACCATGGCGCGCGTGCCTTCGGCGAAGGCCTTCATGGTCAGCAGCATGCGACGCACGTCTGGATGGACGATGATCGGGTCAGCCGCCTTTTCCGGCGCCTTGGGGCCGGTCAGCGAACGCATCTGCAGACGCTCGCGAGCGTATTTCAGACCGCCCTGGAACGCGATTTCAGCGTGCGCCAGACCTTGCAGCGCAGTGCCTAGACGCGCAGTGTTCATAAAGGTGAACATGCAGTTCAGGCCTTTGTTCGCCGGGCCGATCAGGTAACCGGTCGCGCCGTCGAAGTTCATCACGCAGGTCGCGTTACCGTGGATGCCCATCTTGTGTTCGATGGAGCCACAAGTTACTGCGTTGCGCTCACCGACGCCACCATCGGCGGCCGACAGGAACTTGGGCACGATGAACAGCGAAATGCCTTTGGTGCCCGCCGGAGCGTCCGGCAGACGCGCCAGCACGATGTGGACGATGTTATCGGCCATGTCGTGCTCGCCAGCGGAAATGAAGATCTTGGTGCCGGACACCTTGTAGGTGCCGTCAGCCTGAGGTTCGGCCTTGGTACGCAGCATGCCCAGGTCGGTACCGCAATGTGGCTCGGTCAGGCACATGGTGCCGGTCCATTCGCCGGACACCAGGCGGGTCAGGTAAGCCTCTTGCTGCTCGGGCGTACCGTGCTCGGAAATGGTGTTCATCGCGCCGTGCGACAGGCCAGGGTACATGCCCCACGACCAGTTCGCCTCGCCGACCATTTCGCTGATCGCAAGGCCCAGCGACTCAGGCAGACCTTGACCACCATGCTCGACGTCGTGCGCCAGACTCGGCCAGCCGCCTTCGACGAATTGCTGGTACGCCTGTTTGAAACCGGTCGGCGTCTTCACGCCCGACTCGCTCCAGGTACAGCCTTCGGTATCGCCCACACGGTTCAGCGGGGCCAGCACTTGTTCACAGAACTTGGCGCCCTCCTCGAGAATAGCGTCGACCATATCGGGAGTTGCATCCTGGCAGGCGGGCAGACTCTGATAGTGCGCTTCGTAACCGAGCAGCTCATCACGAACGAAACGAATATCACGCAAGGGGGCCTTGTAATCAGGCATAGCGATAAACCTCTGCTGATGAATCCTGGAACGAATGACCGGGCGGTGGCTGAGAGCAGGCTCCCAGAACCAGACAATCTCGTATGCCTTACGGTCAAACAGGTGTTTGAAACATACGTTTACGCCCAAACCTTGTCAATAGCGGCACGTGCACCATTCGTCCACGGTGCCTTGCAAACTGTACGGGCAAAGTGAGGCGGTATCAGGCGAGCGATAGCTGGAGTCTAGTCGAGGGACGACAGGTTGCGATGGTGATACAGGACGGTGATACGAAGTGATTCAGAAAATGACGCCGTGCACAGAGGGCACGGCGTGGACGGAGCCGGACGCAGGCGTCCGGGTCACTCAGGCGTAGGTGTCGATCAGCGTGCCAAGGGCTTCGTCGCTGGCTTTCTGTGCCGCGATGCCGGCTTCGATCTGAAACTTGCCCGCTTCCATTTCGACGATGTTGGCTGGCAGGTCGGAACGCTGGCTGCGGTCAACCGAGCGCAGGTTCTCGAGCTGAAAGTCCGAAGACTGGCTTCTGCCCGACACTTCGACGTTGGTACTGGCGATTTGCGTGGCCGCCTGATCGACACGACTCTGCCCGACCTGCATAGCGCTCAGGCCTGGATAGAGGGTGTTGTTCATGGTGATTTGCATAAGCCGATCCTCGGTTCAAATAACGAACAAGTGCCATTGAACCAGCAAATGCCCGGAAGCGCTCGACAAATAGACTAATGGCACTAGGCCTGTTAATAGCCTGCGTCTTGAAAACGGCAAAAGGCCCTTGCCGCTCAGGCAGATAGTTGCGCTAGCCGTCGAGCAGCTCCAGATGCAGACATTGCGCCACATTTTCGGCGTTTGGGTTCTTGAGGCGTGGCACGCGCCCCAGACACGGCGCGGGCAGGCGTTCGGCCAGAGTGGCGAGATTCTCTTCAAGCCGCGAGGTCTTGCTGTCGGTCACGTTAGCGACCCAGCCCGCCAGTTGCAGACCGTCTCGAGCGATGGCTTCAGCCGTCAACAGCGCGTGATTGATGCAGCCCAGCCGCACGCCCACCACCAGAATCACCGGTAATCCCAGCGCAATGGCCAGGTCGGACAGATTGCTCTGGTCGGCCAGCGGAACCCGCCAGCCGCCCGCGCCTTCGATCAGGGTGAAGTCCGCCCGCTTGTTCAAAATGTGCTGCATCGGCTGCAACAGAGAACGAACGGTCAGCGCCACGCCCGCTTCCCGGGCCGCAAGATGGGGCGCGATCGCCGGTTCGAACGCTATCGGATTGACTTCGTCGTAGCCCAGTTCGATAGAGCATTCGGCCTGCAGCGCCAGTGCATCCGGGTTGCGCAGCCCGTGCGGCGTCACTGCACAGCCGGATGCGACGGGTTTGCCTGCCGCAGTGCTCAGTCCGATCGCGCGGGCCGCGTGCAGCAAGCCTGCCGCAACGGTGGTCTTGCCTGCATCGGTATCGGTTCCAGTGATGAAATACGCAACGCTCATCTCGGCGGTCGTCCCTTTTGAAGTGAACCCGATCAGGGTTTTTCGAGTACCGCGTAGACCACCTGGTAAGTGGCGGGCAGCCCAGCGTCCTGACGAAAGTGCTCGTACGCCCGGACCAAGCCTAGAATCCGTTCGCGTCCCGTCAAGCCACCGGGCCGCCCGGGATTGAGGTTGTGCGCGCCCAGTGCTTTCAGTTCATGGGTCAGACTGCGCACATCCGGGTAATGCAGCACGTGCGGGCATACCTCAAGGCGGCTGACCCGCAGGCCGCTTGCCGCGCACAACTGGCGATAGTCGTCCTCATGCCGGAAACGGTTGACGTGCACGCGGCCATCAACGGTCCTCCAACTGTCGCGCAACTCATACAGCGTGCCGGTGCACAAGCTGGCAAACGCAAACACCCCGCCCGGTTTCAATACCCGAAAGGCCTCATCGAGCACGGCCTTGAAGTCTGCACACCATTGCACGGCGAGACTGGAAAAAATCAGCTCGCAGGCTTGATCGGCCAACGGCATGTGCTCGGCATCGCCAGCCACGAAGTGATGCGCACCGCCCAAAGGCTGTGCATGACGCAACATGCCTTCAGCGATGTCCAGCGCGATGCCGTCGCTGTCGGCAAACGTCTGCGCCAGCACGCGGCTGAAATACCCCGTACCGCTGCCCAGATCGAGCCAGCGAGCTGGGCTGAGTCCGGCAGGCAGGCAGGACATCAACGTGTGCCCGACGGTGCGCTGTAATTCGGCGACGCTGTCGTAGCTGCCCGCCGCACGTGAAAAAGACGCGGCAACCTGGCGCTTGTCAGGCAGGCCCGGCGACAGCACCCCATGGGAAAGGTCAGTCATGTTGCGGCCCATGTTCTGATTCATGAAGAAAAGCCTGGATCGCCGCCGCCACACCGTGAGGGTTTTCCAGGAGAAAGGCGTGACTGGCCTGCTCGATCACGCCGACTTCGACGTCCGGCAGCAGGTCCAGTAGATCGCTCGCGGCTTCGGCCGGAACGAACGCATCGAGCCCGGCGAACAGGTGCAACTGCGGCCCGCGATAGGTCTGTAGCGCGCTGCGGGTGTCGAGTTGTTGAAGGATTTTCAGGCCATCGACCAGCGCGGTCGCCGACGTGTGCGGCGCGCCCGCCTTGAGCAGGCGCGCCAGGCCGCGAGAATCTTCCGCGCCTTGCGTGCACAACAGGCTGAAACGCTTGAGAGTCGCGTCGGGCTCAACGGCACAACCGGCCAGAAAGGCATCGAAATCCTGCACAGGCATTGCGTGAGGCCAGGCGCCCTGCGTGACGAAGCAGGCGTTGCTGGCCAGCGTGAACAAGCCGCAACAGCGTTCGCCGCGACGCGCGGCCAGTTCGGCGGCGAGCATGCCGCCCAGCGACCAGCCACCCAGCCAGGCGTCGTCCGGCACATTGGCGTCCAGTTCGTCGAGCCAGTCCGCGAGGTCGCTGCTGTCAATGTCCGGCAACGGCTCGACTTCGACGCGCAAATGCTCATCCAGTCCGCGCAGCGCAGCCGCCAGCGGTTCGAGTGGCGAAACACCCAGGCCCCAGCCTGGCAGCAGGATCAAACGGTCACGCATGATCGGGCTCCATGGATTCAACCGTGCCCAGCAGCGGATAACACTGCTCCAGTGCCTCCAACAATAGCTGCACTTGCGCCTCGGTGTGGGCCGCAGACAGCGTCACTCGCAGACGGGCACTGCCAACCGGCACGGTGGGCGGGCGAATGGCGGTCACCATCAGCCCGCGCTCGCGCAGCAGGTGTGACAGGCGCAAGGCGCGCCCGGCATCGCCAATCACAATCGGCTGGATGGGTGTGAAGCTGTCCATCAATTGCAGACCAAGCTGCGCAGCCCCTTCGCGGAACTGGCGGATCAGCCGGGCCAGATGCTCGCGACGCCAGTGTTCGGTGCGCAGCAGTTCCAGACTCTTCAGTGTGGCGCAGGCCAGTGCTGGCGGCTGGCTGGTGGTGTAGATGTAGGGCCGGGCGAACTGGATCAGTGTCTCGATCAACTCTTCACTGCCCGCCACGAACGCGCCGGATGTGCCGAAGGATTTGCCGAGGGTGCCGATCAGCACCGGCACGTCTTCCATGCTCAAGCCGAAATGCTCGACGAGTCCGGCACCGTTGGCACCCAGCGGACCGAAGCCATGCGCATCATCGACCATCAGCCAGGCGCCCCTGGCCCTGGTGGCACGTGCCAGCGCAGGCAGGTCGGCCACGTCGCCATCCATGCTGAACACGCCATCCGTCACCACCAGCGTATCGCCCACAGCCTTGTCCAGCCGGGACTCCAGGCTGGCAACGTCGTTATGCAGATAGCGGGAAAAGCGTGCGCCGCTGAGCAGTCCGGCGTCGAGCAACGAAGCATGATTCAGGCGATCTTCCAGCACCGTGTCGCCCTGCCCGACCAGCGCCGTCACCGTGCCGAGATTGGCCATGTAGCCATTGGAAAACAGCAGCGCACGCGGACGGCCGGTCAGTTCGGCCAGGGCCTCTTCAAGTTCATGGTGCGGCGTGCTGTGGCCGATCACCAGATGCGACGCACCACCGCCCACGCCCCAGCGCTCGGCACCGGCCTGCCAGGCGGCAATCACGTCGGGGTGATTGGCCAGCCCCATGTAATCGTTGTTGCAGAACGCGAGCAGCGGCTTGCCATCGACAACGACCTGCGGTCCTTGCGGGGTTTGCAGCAACGGGCGCTGACGATAGAGGTGTTGAGTGCGACGAGCGTCGAGGCGCGTGCGGAGATCGAAAGACATGCAGGCCCTGCCCCGATGAAAGTGATTCGAAGCGGCCCGGCGCCAACCGGCCCGCTCAACGCAGATCGATGGATCAGGCGGACGCTGCGTCGTAGAACATCGCGCTGCTTTGCTGTTCGACCAGCGCCTGCTCGATGGCGGCCTGATGCACTTCGTCCGGATGCTCTTCGCCCGCTTCCGGCTTGATGCCCAGACGCGAGAACAGCAGCATGTCTTTGTCGGCCTGCGGGTTGGCCGTGGTCAGCAACTTGTCGCCGTAGAAAATCGAGTTGGCACCGGCGAAGAACGCCAGCGCCTGCATCTGCTCGTTCATGGCTTCGCGACCGGCCGACAGGCGCACATGGGATTGGGGCATGAGGATCCGCGCCACCGCCAGCATGCGGATGAAGTCGAACGGATCGACATCTTCGGCGTTTTCCAGCGGCGTACCGGCGACCTTCACCAGCATGTTGATCGGCACCGATTCCGGATGCTCTGGCAGGTTCGCCAGCTGGATCAGCAGGCCTGCGCGATCATCCAGCGATTCGCCCATGCCCAGAATGCCGCCCGAGCAGATCTTCATCCCCGACTCCCGCACGTAGGCCAGGGTCTGCAGACGCTCGCTATACGTACGGGTGGTGATGATGCTGCCGTAGAACTCCGGCGAGGTGTCGAGGTTGTGGTTGTAGTAATCCAGCCCGGCGGACGCCAGCGCTGCGGTCTGCTCCTGGTCCAGACGCCCGAGCGTCATGCAGGTTTCCAGGCCCATGGCCTTCACGCCTTTGACCATCTCCAGCACATACGGCATGTCTTTGGCCGACGGGTGCTTCCAGGCCGCGCCCATGCAGAAACGCGTCGAACCGATAGCCTTGGCGCGAGCGGCCTCCTCAAGCACTTTCTGGACTTCGAGGAGCTTTTCCTTTTCCAGACCGGTGTTGTAGTGACCCGATTGCGGGCAGTACTTGCAGTCTTCCGGACAGGCGCCGGTCTTGATCGACAGCAGGGTGGAGACCTGGACGCGGTTGGCGTCGAAATGAGCGCGATGCACGGTCTGCGCCTGAAACAGCAGGTCATTGAATGGCTGTACGAACAGCGCCTTGACCTCGGCTAAAGTCCAGTCGTGACGCAGAGTGGCGGTGATGCTGGCGCTCATCGGGGCGGCTCCTTGGTGTTTGTGGGGGCTGTGCGCCGGGGAACAAAGACCACAAGCGCTACACGGATGTTGGGCATATTTAAGGAAGAGCCATGCGCTGTCAACCAACCTATGAACACGAGGTTTACATCTGGTTAAAAAACAAACAACAATGCCTGTTATGCGATGAACGCAGCGATGTTTCGGCGCCAATCTGCGTGCCCTGCGAAACCGAGCTGCCCTGGCTCGGCGAGCAATGCGAATGCTGCGCCCTGCCCCTGCCGATGGAGGGCATGAGTTGCGCGCAATGCCTCAGAAAGCCACCGGGCTTCACCCAGGTTGTCGCGCCGTGGCGGTATGACTTTCCCATCGACAGTCTGATCACCCGCTTCAAGCACCACGGCAAATGGCCCTTCGGACGGTTGATGGGCGAATTGCTCGGGCAGTTTCTGCAGCACCGTTTCGATGAAGGGCTGTTGCGTCCCGACTGTTTGGTACCGGTGCCGCTGGCCAACAAGCGCTTGCGTCGGCGAGGCTTTAATCAGGCGGCCATGCTGGCTCACTGGCTGGGCAGACAGCTGCAATTGCCAGTCGATGACCAGCAAATCTTGCGCAGTCGGGAGACGCCCAACCAGCAAGGTCTCGATGCCAAGGCTCGCAAACGCAATCTGGAAGGGGCGTTCGCATTGAAGGATGCCGACGGGTTCTACGGCAAGCATGTGGCGCTGGTGGACGATGTACTGACGACCGGCTCCACTGCGGACGCGATCGCGCGTCTGCTCAACCGTGCCGGTGCCAGCCGGGTGGACGTCTACTGCCTGGCAAGAACGCCCAGGCCGGGAGATTGATCAAGCGAAAACCCGGCCCGCCAGTCTTCGCGGACAATTGCCTGCTCACGCCGTACACTCGTCCCCTCCGCCACCGCCTTCGAACCGCCATGCCTTTACCGCCATCACTCACCCAGCACATCGTCCGTCGTCCGCAACGCATTGCGCTGTTGCAGCACATCGCCGAGCAGGGTTCGATCACCCGCGCCGCGAAAAGCGCCGGGTTGAGTTACAAGGCGGCATGGGACGCCATCGACGAGTTGAACAACCTGGCGCAAAAACCTCTGGTCGAGCGCAGCGTGGGTGGCCGTGGCGGCGGTGGGGCCAGGTTGTCGGCGGAAGGCGAGCGCGTGCTGCGTCTTTATCAGCGGGTACAGACGCTGCAGGCTCAGGTGCTGGAAGCCGCCGAAGACAGCAGCGATCTGGCGCTGCTCAACCGGCTGACGTTGCGCACCAGTGCGCGTAACCAGTTGCTGGGGCGGATCGTGAGCATCACCCGTCAGGGTCATTACGACCAGGTTCGTCTGCAACTGGCCGAAGATACATTTATTGAGGCGCAAGTTACCCACGACAGCACGCTACGCCTGGAACTGGACATCGGGGTCGAAGTGGTTGCGCTGATCAAGGCCGGCTGGCTGGAACTGTTCGCCGAAGACCACTCCGAAACATCGGGAAACAATTGCCTGTTCGGCCAGATCGAAGAGGTTATCCTCGATGAGGACGGCCCCAGCGAAGTCCGTATCTTTCTACCCAGCGGCCATACCCTGTGCGCTCTGGCGAGCAACTCCGCATTACACACTCAGCACCTGAAAACCGGCAAACCGGTGCAAGTCTGCTTCGCTCCATCCCTGGTCCTGCTGGGCACACCGCTCTAACGTTTCGCACGCCCCGTCACGACACAATTCCGTCATACACGCGCTTTAACGTAGCGACCACATTTGTGGGAGCCGTGATGATGAAACTACTAGAAGAAAATCAGTCCACCGACCTGGAAAAAATGGTCGGCCTCACCCGCCGCGGTTTCATCGGCGCGGGTGCCTTGTGTGGCGCAGCGATGTTTCTGGGTGGCAACCTGTTGAGCCGCAGCGCGCTGGCCGAAGGCATCAGCACCGCTTCGCGCAGGTTGCTGGGTTTCGACAGCATTTCCATTGCAACCAGCGATGACATCAGCCTGCCACGCGGCTACACCTCGTCCGTGCTGATCAGTTGGGGGCAACCTTTACAGACCGGCGGACCGGCGTTCGACCCGAGCGGCAAGGGCTCGGCACGGGATCAGGAAGTGCAGTTCGGTGACAACAACGATGGCATGAGCCTGTTCCAGATGCCCGGCCACCGCGATCGCGCCCTGATGGCGATCAACAACGAATACACCAACTACCGCTACCTGTTCGATCACGGCAAATCGCCGCAGTCGGCCGAAGACGTGCAGAAGGCCCTCGCCGCCGAAGGTGTCTCGGTAATCGAGATCCGGCAGAAAAACGGCAAGTGGCAGTTCGTGCAGGGCTCGCGTTACAACCGTCGTGTCCACGGCAATACGCCTATTCGCCTGAGCGGCCCGGCTGCCGGGCACGAGTGGCTCAAGACCGAGGCAGACAGGAGCGGCACCCGTGTACTGGGCACGTTCCAAAACTGCGCGAACGGTAAGACGCCATGGGGCACTTACCTCACCTGCGAAGAAAACTTCACCGATTGCTTCGGCAGCACCAATCCGGACCAGACGTTCGATGCTGCCATGAAGCGCTACGGCGTAGTGGCCGCCAGCCGGGACAACAACTGGCACCTGTACAACCCGCGTTTCGACGTGGCGAAAAACCCCAACGAGGTCAACCGTCACGGCTGGGTGGTCGAGATCGATCCGTTCGATCCTGATTCGACACCGGTCAAACGCACCGCTCTGGGCCGTTTCAAGCATGAAAATGCTGCCTTCACGCTCAGCAAGAGCGGACGCGCCGTGGTGTACATGGGCGACGACGAACGCGGCGAGTTCATCTACAAATTCGTCAGCCGCAACAAGATCGACCGTATCATCCCGAAAAACAACCGCAGCCTGCTGGACCAAGGCACCTTGTACGTGGCGCAGTTCGACGGGGGCGACAACAACCCGGACCGTCCGAGAGGCAAGGGCCGGTGGATTGAGCTGACCCACGGCAAGAATGGTCTGAACGCAGCCGCAGGCTTCAACAATCAGGCTGAAGTGCTGATTCATGCTCGTCTAGCCGCCAGCGTAGTGAACGCCACGCGAATGGACCGCCCGGAATGGATCGTGGTCAGCCCCAAGGATGGCCAGGTCTATTGCACGCTGACCAACAACTCCAAACGTGGTGAAGACGGCCAGCCGGTCGGTGGCCCGAACCCACGGGCGAAGAACCAGTACGGACAGATCCTGCGCTGGCGTGAAACGGACGATAACGCGTCGGCCATGACATTCGAGTGGGACCTGTTCGTGGTGGCGGGCAATCCGACCGTGCACTCGGGCACGCCACAGGCCGGCTCCAGCAACATCAATGCGCAGAACATGTTCAACAGCCCGGACGGCCTGAGCTTCGACAAAGCCGGTCGGCTGTGGATCCAGACCGATGGCGACTCGAGCAACCAAGGCGATTTCGCGGGGATGGGCAACAACCAGATGCTCTGCGCCGATCCGGCCAGTGGTGAGATTCGGCGCTTTCTGGTCGGGCCGGTCGGCTGCGAAATCACCGGCATCAGCTTCGCGCCGGACTATCGCACGATGTTCATCGGCATCCAGCACCCCGGCGAAAACGGCGGATCCACCTTCCCTGAGCTCCTGCCCAACGGCAAACCACGCTCGTCGGTGATGGTGATTACCCGCGAGGACGGCGGGATTATCGGCGCCTGACAGTCAGTCTTGAGCGGCACGTCCACTCCAGCGGCGGACGTGTCCGGGAAGGCGCTATCACGCCTTCCCGGCCCCTTAATCGATCAATCCGTTCGCGTCATAAAACGGGTACGGCCCTTCGTACTCGCCAAACACTGCGTTATGGGTGACCAGTCCCTGTTCAGGGTGCCAGCGGTGCAGCAGGTAACCTGCCGGTTCCAGGTTGAAATGCGCAGGCGCGTTGTCGTCCAGATCGAGCACGATCTGGTGCGAGGTGCCGGGGCAGACGCAGGTCAGGCTGCCACCGAAACGACGCTGCATCGGCCGGTGCAAATGCCCGCACAACAACCGCTCGACCTGAGGATGCCGAGCGATCACGCGCTCCAGCTCTGCCGCGTTGATGAATGGCTGGCGATCCATATGGCCGATGCCGGACATGAACGGCGGGTGGTGCAGGATGATCAGCGTCGGCACATCCGGACGGCGTGACAACTGCGCGTTCAGCCAATCGAGCTGGCAGAAGTCCAGTTGCCCGCCATGTTCGCCCGGAATGGTCGAATCCAGTCCGATCAAACGCAACGGATGCTGTTCCACAACCCAGTCCAGCGGACCCTTGGCCGACAGCGGCAGGTACACGTGATCGGCAAATGCGGCCAGCAACTGTTCGCGGTCATCGTGATTGCCGGGCACCAGATAAAACGGCATCTGCAAACGTTCCAGCTCCGGCTTGAGCACGGCGTACTCATCGGCGTGGCCGAAGTCCACCAGATCGCCGCTGACAATCACGATGTCAGGACGCTGTTTACGGGTGTTGATCTGTTCGACAGCATGGCGCAGCGCACCCAGCGTATCGACAACGCCGTAGCTGAAGCGGCCATCGGCTTTAAGGTGCAAGTCACTGATCTGGGCAACAAGAAACGGACGATTCAAAACGATCCCTCGATGAAAAGCGACATTACGAATGCAGGGTAAACAGTGTTTGCGGATCGACGTTCAGGCACAGACTCGCGCCTGCCGGATAGATCAGGTTGTCGGCACTGTCGACCAGCAAGGGTTGCGGGCCGCCGACATCCACCAGCAAGCGGCTCTGCGCGCCCTGGAAGAACTGGCCGACCAGACGCCCTCGTAACTGACCCCGCTCAGGCGTCAGGCGCAGGTGTTCCGGTCGGCAATACACCGTGCTCGGCAGCTCCAGGCCCGACCACGGCACCTCACCGCCCGCGACCTTGAGGCCTGACGCCGTTCGCCCTTCGACGCTGAACGCGTTGAGGTTGCCAACAAAACCGGCCACGAACGCATTGGCCGGCTGTTGATAAATGTCCCTCGGCGTCGCCAGTTGCGACATACAGCCTTTTTCCATGACCAGAATCCGGTCACCCAGGGCCATCGCTTCGCCCTGATCATGGGTCACGAAAACCGAGGTGATGCCCAAACCGCGCAGCAACTGATCCAGCTCACTGCGCAAGCGCTCGCGCAGTTGTGCATCCAGCGCGGCCAGCGGTTCGTCGAGCAGCAGCACACGAGGACGCGGCGCCAGCGCACGCGCCAACGCCACACGCTGACGCTGCCCGCCGGACAGCTCGTTGATGCGGCGCGTTTCGTGTCCGTTCAGGCCTACCAGCTCCAGCAACTCATCACAGCGCTTGTTGCGCTCGGCGGGCGACAGGCCGCGAATCTTCAAGCCATAGACGATGTTGCCTGCCACATCCAGATTGGGAAACAGCGCATAGTTCTGAAACACCATGCCGACATCACGCCGTTCGATGGGCAGACGCGTGACGTCCTGATCGTCGAACAGCACCTGCCCGACATCCGGCCGCTCCAGTCCGGCGATCAGGCGCAGCGTGGTGGTTTTGCCGCAGCCGGACGGACCGAGAATCGCCAGCGTTTCGCCGGGTTCTATGGTCAGGTGCAGATCCTGTACAGCCACGGTGCCGTCGGCAAAAGCCTTGCGGCAGCCCTTCAGGCGAATGGTCGTGCCGCTCATCGGCTGTCTCCTCGGGCAAGACGGGCGCTGATGGCCTGCAGCGCCATCAGCAGCGGCACGATCAGCAATAGAAAAAGAAGGGTGTAGGCGCTAGCCACTTCCAGCCGCGCCGAGGCATAACTGTCGGCCAGACCGACCGGCAG
>NZ_MUIO01000030.1 GCF_002087235.1 Pseudomonas floridensis
CGACAACGCCTCAAATGGCGTTGTTCAATGAAGCGGAGCACGAGGTCGAGTTGGCGTGCGAGACCACTGAAGAAGAGGTCGTCACACCCGCAAAGCGCCGTGGCAAGCGTAATCCATTGCCTGCAGATCTACCTCGCATCGAAGTCATCCACGAACTGCCCGAGCATGAGCTGACTTGTACCTGCGGTTGCCGCAAACACGCCATTGGCGAGAAAATCAGCGAGCAACTTGAAGTCGTCCCGATGCAGATACGGGTGATCAAACACGTTCGTAAAATCTACAGTTGCCGCGACTGCGAGACTGCACCGGTCACTGCGGACAAGCCGGCTCAGGTGATTGAAAAGAGCATGGCCAGCCCGAGCGTTCTGGCGATGCTGCTGACCACTAAATATGTGGACGGTTTGCCGCTTCACCGCTTTGAAAAAGTACTGGGCCGCCACGGCATCGATATCCCTCGCCAGACCTTGGCACGCTGGGTTATCCAGTGCGGCGAACACTTCCAGCCGCTGCTGAATTTAATGCGTGACAGCCTATTGGCCAGCCGGGTCATCCATTGCGATGAAACGCGGGTGCAAGTGCTGAAAGAGCCTGACCGCGAGCCAGGCAGCCAGTCATGGATGTGGGTGCAAACCGGCGGCCCGCCGGATAGCCGGTGATCCTTTTTGACTACTCCACCAGCCGAGCGCAGGAGGTGCCTACGCGCCTGCTCGATGGCTATCGCGGTTACGTCATGACCGATGATTATGCCGGTTACACCGCACTGGGCGCCCAAGCTGGAGTTGAGCGTTTAGGGTGCTGGGCCCATGCGCGTCGCAAGTTCGTTGAAGCACAGAAAGTGCAGCCCAAAGGTAAAACGGGGCGTGCGGATATCGCGCTGAATCTGATCAACAAGCTTTACGGTATCGAACGCGACCTAAAGG
>NZ_MUIO01000031.1 GCF_002087235.1 Pseudomonas floridensis
AGCATGGCCAGCCCGAGCGTTCTGGCGATGCTGCTGACCACTAAATATGTGGACGGTTTGCCGCTTCACCGCTTTGAAAAAGTACTGGGCCGCCACGGCATCGATATCCCTCGCCAGACCTTGGCACGCTGGGTTATCCAGTGCGGCGAACACTTCCGGCCGCTGCTGAATTTAATGCGTGACAGCCTATTGGCCAGCCGGGTCATCCATTGCGATGAAACGCGGGTGCAAGTGCTGAAAGAGCCTGACCGCGAGCCAGGCAGCCAGTCATGGATGTGGGTGCAAACCGGCGGCCCGCCGGATAAGCCGGTGATCCTTTTTGACTACTCCACCAGCCGAGCGCAGGAGGTGCCTACGCGCCTGCTCGATGGCTATCGCGGTTACGTCATGACCGATGATTATGCCGGTTATACCGCACTGGGCGCCCAAGCTGGAGTTGAGCGTTTGGGATGCTGGGCCCATGCGCGTCGCAAGTTCGTTGAAGCACAGAAAGTGCAGCCCAAAGGTAAAACGGGGCGTGCGGATATCGCGCTGAATCTGATCAACAAGCTTTACGGCATCGAACGCGACCTAAAGG
>NZ_MUIO01000032.1 GCF_002087235.1 Pseudomonas floridensis
GGCTCATGGTCCCCCAGCGCCAAGGCCAGAGCTGCAGGGGCGCCGGTCAAGGTCAATATCAGCAAGATCGAGCCGGGCCAGCAGATGGTCGCCGAGTGGCGCGGTCAGCCGGTGTTCATTCTTCGACGTACACCGGAAATACTCGATAACCTCGGCAAGCTGACCGGGCAATTGTCCGACCCTGACTCTAAAGACTCCGTCCAGCCTCGCTACGTCGACCCGAGTGTGCGTTCGATCAGGCCCGAAATCGTGTTGCTGGTCGGCATCTGCACGCATCTGGGATGTTCGCCGACCTTCCGTCCCGAAATCGCGCCTGTCGACCTTGGCAAAGATTGGGTGGGCGGCTATTTCTGTCCTTGTCACGGCTCTCATTACGATCTGGCCGGGCGGGTATACAAGTCGCAGCCCGCGCCCCTGAATCTGCCGGTACCGCCGTATTCCTATGAGTCGGACTCGGTCATTGTCATTGGCGTCGATCAGGAGGGCGTGTGATGGGCAGGCTGGTGGACTGGATAGATGCGCGCTTTCCCGCCACGAAGATGTGGGAAGACCATCTCAGCAAATACTACGTGCCGCGCAACTTCAATTTCTTCTATTTCTTCGGCTCGCTGGCCTTGCTGGTGTTGGTCAACCAGCTCCTGACCGGCATATGGCTGACGATGAGCTACACGCCCACCGCTGAGGGCGCATTCGCATCGATCGAGTACATCATGCGCGATGTCGAGTACGGCGCCATTCTGCGTCTGCTGCATTCGACAGGGGCTTCCGCGTTCTTTATCGTCGTCTACCTGCACATGTTTCGCGGGCTGCTTTACGGTTCCTACCAGAAGCCGCGTGAGCTGGTCTGGATTTTCGGCATGCTCATTTATCTGAGTCTGATGGCTGAGGCCTTCATGGGTTACCTGCTGCCCTGGGGGCAGATGTCCTATTGGGGGGCGCAGGTGATCATCTCGCTGTTCGGGGCGATTCCGCTGATAGGTGAAGACCTGACCCAGTGGATTCGGGGTGATTATCTGGTGTCCGGGATTACCCTTAACCGTTTCTTCGCGCTGCACGTCGTGGCGTTGCCCATCGTGATTCTCGGTCTGGTGGTCCTGCATATTCTGGCGCTGCACGAAGTGGGTTCGAACAACCCGGATGGCATTGATATCAAGAAACACAAGGATGAAAACGGCAAGCCTCTGGACGGGATTGCCTTCCATCCGTATTTCACCCTCAAGGACCTGGTGGGCGTCGTGGTGTTTCTGTTCGTTTTTTGTACGGTAGTGTTCTTCTTTCCCGAAATGGGTGGCTACTTTCTGGAGAAGCCGAATTTCGAGGCGGCCAATGCTTTCAAGACACCGGAGCACATTGCGCCGGTCTGGTACTTCACGCCGTTCTACGCCATTTTGCGCGCCGTTCCGGACAAGCTGATGGGCGTCATGGCGATGGGCTCAGCCATTGCTGTGCTATTTGTCCTGCCTTGGCTCGATCGCAGTCCGGTCAGGTCGATGCGTTATAAGGGCTGGATAAGCCGGGTCGCGTTGGGGTTGTTCTGCGTGGCTTTTGTGACGCTGGGCTATCTGGGCGTTCAGCCGCCTACGCCTGGGCGAACAGTGGTGGCGCAGGTCTGCGCCTGTGTGTACTTCGCTTACTTCCTGTTGATGCCGTTCTACACCCGGCTGGAGCGCACGCGGCCGTTGCCGGAAAGGGTGACGGGGTGATGAAAAGGCTACTGGCGGTCTTGATTCTGGTGATGTTGCCGACGCTGCTCTTTGCCGCAGAAGGCGGTGCGACGCTTGAGCATGTCGATATCGACGTGTCCGACAAGGCGGCATTGCAGGACGGCGCACGCACATTCGTCAATTACTGCATGGGCTGCCACAGCGCCAAATACCAGCGTTATGAGCGAGTGGCCGACGATCTGGGAATTCCCCATGACGTAATGCTCGAAAAGCTGGTGTTCACTGGCGCAAGGATTGGCGATCACATGGAGATCGGCATGCAGTCGGCGGATGCGAAAAACTGGTTCGGCACCGCCCCGCCCGACCTGACACTGGTGGCGCGGGTGCGGGGCAATGACTGGCTCTACGGCTATCTGCGGTCTTTCTATGAGGATCCGGCGCGGCTTTGGGGCGTCAACAACAGGGTTTTCCCCAATGTCGGCATGCCGAACGTGCTGGCGGGGTTGCAGGGTCGTCAGGTCATTGGTTGCAATCAAGTGCAGATCGTGGAAGGCGGCAAGAAACGGTATGACCCTTTGAGTGGGGCGCCGCTCACCCATGAGGCGTGCGATCAACTGACCCTCATTCCCGATTCAGGCAGCCTGAGTCCTGAGCAATTCGATGAGAAGATCCGCAATCTGGTGACGTTTCTCGATTACTCGGCCAATCCGGTCAAGCTCAAACATCAGCGCATTGGCACTTACGTGCTGCTGTACCTGGCCTTCCTGCTGGTATTTGTCTACCTGCTCAAACGCGAATACTGGAAGGACGTGCACTGATCAGGTGTCACGTCGGCTTTACAAGGTATGCGGCGTTGCAGCCTTAACGTCGGTCAAATGCGCGGCAAGCATCCTATCGGGGCAAGATTACAGAATTTGTTGGCGTAAATGAGCTATCGTGTCGCCCGCAGCGAACACCGGCCCTGTTGCATTCGTCATTGAAGGCGACTTGTGGGGTGTTCGTTCGTCTGTCCGATAAACTTCAACAAGCGAGGAGGATCGCCATGGGCGTGACCAATCGGTTGGCCTGTTACTCCGACCCCGCCGACCACTATTCCCATCGTGTGCGCATCGTGCTCGCCGAGAAGAGTGTCAGCGCCGAAATCATTGACGTTGTGGCTGGGCGTCATCCGCCGCAATTGATTGAGGTGAACCCGTACGGCAGCGTGCCCACACTGGTTGACCGCGATCTGGCGTTGTATGAGTCCACGGTGGTGATGGAGTACCTGGACGAGCGTTATCCGCATCCGCCGCTGTTGCCTGTCTACCCGGTGGCGCGCGCCAACAGCCGTCTGCTGATCCACCGGATACAGCGCGACTGGTGCGGGCTCGTGGATCTGATTCTGGATCCGCGCAGCAAAGAGCCTGCGCGCGTACAGGCGCGTAAGGAATTGCGCGAGAGCCTGACCGGGGTTTCCCCGCTGTTTGCGGAAAAAGCTTTTTTCCTGAGCGACGAGCAAAGTCTTGTCGATTGCTGTCTACTCCCCATACTTTGGCGTTTGCCGATTTTGGGTATTGAATTGCCACGGCCCGCCAAGCCGTTGCTTGATTACATGGAGCGCCAATTTGCGCGTGAGGCTTTTCAGGCAAGTCTGTCTGCCGCCGAACGTGAAATGCGCTAAGGCTTAAGGAGCCGTTGATGAACTCCAGTCGCCCTTATCTGGTTCGTGCTCTTTATGAGTGGATCGTTGATAACGATTGCACCCCGCATGTGCTGGTCAATGCGGAATATCCGTCCGTGCAGGTTCCTCAGGGATTTGCCAATGATGGACAGATTGTCCTGAACGTTTCGCCAAGTGCTGTGCGGCACCTGCACATGGATAACGAAGCGGTCAGTTTTGAAGGCCGCTTCGGTGGTGTGCCCCATACGCTGTATGTCCCGGTTGCCGCCATTCTGGGGATTTATGCCCGGGAGAACGGTCAAGGCATGGTTTTCGATCTGGAACCCTCCATGGAAGAAGACGAGATCGAGCTGGACGACGGTGATGATTCTCCGCCGGACAACGAGCCGCCTCGCCCGACGGGCAGGCCGAGTCTGAAAGTAGTGAAATAAAAAAAGGCGATCCGAGAGGATCGCCTTTTTCATGTGCGCCGCGTGGGGGTCAGTCGATGTATTCGAACAGTTTGACGATTTTCTGGACGCCAGACACGCCTTGAACCAGGTTGGTGGCGCGGTTTGCTTCGTCCTGAGTGACCAGGCCCAGCAGGAACACAATACCGTTCTCGGTCACGACCTTGATGCGTGAGCCAGGGATGGACGCATCGGCGATCATCTGGCTTTTGACCTTGGTCGTCAGCCACGCGTCATTGTTGCGAGCGAGCAGTGAGGAAGGTGCCATCACCTGCAGTTCGTTGTTGACCTTCTTGACGCGCTGTACGGCGCTTGCAGCCTGTTCGGCCGTGGCCTTGAGGTCTGCGCGCGGAACCTGACCGGCCAGCAGCACGATACCGTTGAAGCTGGTCACGACGATGTGCGAGCCTTCGGCCAGATCAGGGCTGGCTTTGGAGATGTTCACGGCTGCCTTGGTTTCGATCAGTGAGTCATCGATCTTGCTGCCAAAGGTGCGTGTGCCACGATCATCCTCGATCGGCTTTTCGCGGGTGGCGGTGATTACCGAGCTGCATCCGGTCACGCTCAGGCACAGTGTCAGAACCAGTAGGCTAAGACGATTAGGGGTCATTCTTCACTCCCGAACAGTTGGCTGTCGATCAAATCGCAGAGGCAATGGATCGCCAGCAGATGGACTTCTTGTATGCGTGCCGTGACGTTGGCCGGTACGCGAATTTCCACGTCTTCCGGCAACAGCAGCGAAGCCATTCCGCCACCGTCGCGTCCCGTCAATGCTACGACAATCATTTCGCGATCATGTGCGGCCTGGATGGCCTGAATAATATTCGCCGAGTTGCCGCTGGTGGAAATGGCCAGCAGCACATCGCCTGGTTGGCCCAGCGCGCGGATCTGTTTGGAAAAGATCTCGTTGTAGCTGTAATCGTTGGCGATCGAGGTGATGGTCGAGCTGTCGGTCGTCAGTGCGATGGCGGGCAGGCTTGGGCGTTCGCGTTCGAACCGGTTGAGCAGTTCGGAAGAGAAGTGTTGGGCGTCGCCGGCCGAACCGCCGTTGCCACACGAAAGCATTTTGCCTTCGTTGAGCAGGGCATTGACCATGACCTGGCTGGCTTGCTCGATAAAGGGTGCAAGGACTTCCATCGCCTGTTGCTTGGTATCGATGCTGGCTTGAAACAGCCGGCGAATTCGGGATTGCATGTCCATCAATGTGACCTTAATTAGAGCGTACGGCGGCTGCCCGGCATGGCGGTGTGCAGCCCGCAAAGCAATAGCGAAATCGGTGGTAGTGGTGGCTTCGTGCCGGTCATGACTGAGCTGAAGCCTGTCAGCTGTCGAATGCGTTTTTAATCCAGTTCAAGGGCGCACTGTTACCCGGAGCGCCTTCAACCGCAATCACATCGAAACGACAAGGATAGCGGGCCCAGTCCGACTCTTGTTGCAGGAAGAGCTGTGCGGCCGTGGCAAGCCTGGCCTGTTTGCGAAAATCGACGCTTTCTACCGCGCCACCCCAGCCGGAATGGCGTCGGTAGCGAACTTCGACGAATACTACTGTATCGCCGTCGAGCATGACTAGATCAAGCTCGCCACGTTTGCATAACCAGTTCTGTGTAATCAGGCGCAGACCCTGTCGTTGCAGGTGCAGCAGGGCGTAGGCTTCGGCCTCGCGCCCTGCTTGTTGCCGGGTGTTGCCTGGAATCAAGGCGCGGTGTCCGGAAGGCGCTGGATCTTGCCGTCCACGAACTCAGCCCATGGCAGTTGACGTTCCACGCGGCGACCAGGGTTCATGCTCAGGCTGCCGGACAGGCCGTCGATGCGGCTGTCGGGCAGGGTCTTGAGCTGACTCAGGCGCGGCGCCAGACGGTAGGCATCGATGCCCATCGCGTACAGGCGTCCGAGGCTGCCTGCGGCTTGTGGCCACTGGGCGGTGACTTGCTGGCGCAGTGGGTCGTTGGCATTGAGCAGCCATGGCGTTTCGCAGAAGCGCACACCATTCAGGTCCATGTACTGGGCGTGATCGTTGCTGTTGGTGAACAGGTGCGAGGTGGCGTACACCGGTACGTCACCTGCGTACTGGAACACCATGGTCGGCTTGATCTGTTGGGCCTGTTGAGGTGTGGCGGCGAGGAACATGAAGTCGATGTCCTGACGGCGGCTCGGCTGCGCGGAAACATCGGTACCGACTGTGCTTTGCAAGCGCTGGGCGCGGCCTTCGCTTTTGCGCAGCTGGAACAGGTCGGCGACCTGTTGGGCCAGTTCGACCGGTTGATCGACGTGCTCGGCGGCGATCAGCGTGCCGCCCTTGGCTTGCCAGCTCTTGCGGAATGCATCCAGTACGCGATCGCCCCATTCGCCTTTCGGCACCATGGCGACGGCGCTGCGCTTGCCATCGGCCCAGGCACGACGTGCGACCTCGCGGGCTTCGTCTTCTGCGGCAAGACCGAATTGAAACAGTTGAGGTGGGCCTTCGTTGCCCGCGTCGCTGTAATTGAGCGCCAGCGTGGTGATAGGCAGTTGCTCACGGCTGTTGAGTTGCTTGACCAGGTTCTTTTCCAGTGGGCCTACCACCAGTTGCACGCCGGCCGCCTGGGCCTGGCGATAGAACTCGTCCATCGAGGTCAGGCGCGAGCTGTCGAAGACCTGGATCGCTGGCGGATTCTGACCCGCCTGTTGCGCCTGATAATGGGCGGCCATGAAGCCTTCGCGCAGCGCCTTGGCAACTGCGGCCAGTTGGCCATCCTGCGGCAGCAGCAGGGCGATTTTGGTCAGTGGCTCGCTGGTCAGCGCGCGCAGTTGAGCGAGAGCGGTCGGCAGTTGAGCGGCAGCCGGATGCTGCGGGTTCTGGGCTTTCCAGGTGTCGATCGCCGCTTGTTGCTGTTCCAGCGTACCGGCACCTTTCACCGAGCGGGCAAGGCTCAGCCAGCCGCCCATGTCGCCGGAGGCGTTGGCCTGCAGTTGTTCAGCTGGCAATGCGGACACCAGTTTCCAGATCGCATCATTGTTGGCGCTGGCTTCTGCGCCTTGCAGCAGCGGACCGGCAAAGACGCGCTCGTTGGCGGCGGGCAGGATCTGGCCGTCGGCTTCCAGGGCGCGGGCCTTGACCGTGTGAGTGCGGACCTGCTGTTCGACCGACAGCTCGCCCAGGCGCTGCATGCTTGGGTGGTTAAGGGCGGTCAGTGCGGCTTTGGGCTGGTTGCGACCCAACGCCAGCTCGGCGGACAGCGTGCTGGCGAATACCTGCAGGCCGGGCTTGAGCTGATCCAGCTGAACCTGACCAAGAATCTGCGCGGCGCGACCGGTGTCATTCTGGCGGTTGGCCAGATCGGCAGCGCTCAGACGCAACGTCGCAGCCTGTTCGGGGTTTTTTGCAGCCGCGGCCTGATCGAGCAGTTGCTCGATGCTGGCATCAGGAGTGCGAGGAAGCTCGCCAAGGCTGGACGAGGGCGAGCTGGCACAGGCTGCGAGAAGCGCAGCGAGGCAGAGGGCAGAGAACAGCCGCAGACAAGCGATCATTGATGTGTTCCTGATACTCAAGCGAATTAACGGCGAATTGTACCCAAGCACTGGCCGGGGCGCGACTTCGAAGGTGTGATATTGATTGTGATAGGGTCTTCTATCTGACAATTCTTTCAGTTGCAGCAACGTGTGATGTACAGCCTTGATGAATGATCATGTTCTTTATTCCTTTTTCAAGCTTCCCTGACGCTCGAACCGTCGATTCGGGCCGCACGCTGTACACTGTGTTTTTTTGTCCATCACGTTAATGAACATGAGGTCTGCGCTTTGACTGTCCCGGTTGCTTCGAATTCCACTCCTGGCTCGCTTTATGTGGTGGCTACGCCTATCGGCAATCTGGATGACATGAGTGTGCGGGCGCTGAAAGTGTTGCGTGAGGTTGCCCTTATTGCTGCGGAAGATACACGGCACTCGTCGCGACTGATGCAGCACTTCGGTATATCCACTCCATTGGCGGCGTGCCATGAGCACAACGAGCGTGATGAGGGTAGTCGCTTTATTACCCGTCTGCTGGCCGGGGATGATGTTGCACTTATTTCCGATGCCGGCACGCCGCTGATTTCCGATCCCGGGTATCACCTTGTGCGTCAGGCGCGCGCTGCTGGCGTGCCGGTGGTTCCAGTGCCGGGCGCCTGCGCGCTTATCGCGGCGTTGTCGGCGGCCGGGCTTCCGTCGGATCGATTCATATTCGAAGGTTTTCTGCCAGCCAAGGCGGTGGGGCGCAGCGCCAGGCTGGAGCTGGTCAAAGAAGAGCCGCGCACACTCATCTTCTATGAGGCACCGCACCGCATTCTTGAATGCCTTCAGGATATGGAGCGGGTGTTCGGAGCCGAGCGTTCTGCGCTGCTGGCGCGAGAAATAACCAAAACCTTCGAGACGCTCAAGGGGCTGCCTTTGGGTGAGTTGCGTGCTTTTGTCGAAGCCGACAGTAACCAGCAGCGTGGAGAGTGCGTTGTGTTGGTCGCCGGCTGGACCCCGCCGGAGGATGAAGATGTGATCGGTGCCGAGGCGCGCAGGATTCTCGATCTGCTGCTTGAGGAAATGCCGCTCAAGCGTGCTGCAGCGCTGGCTGCAGAGATAACCGGGGTGCGTAAGAACCTGCTGTATCAGGTAGCGCTGGACAAGCAGAAAGGCTGACAAAAGCAGATTTTTCAAGGGCTCACGCGAACCGCGCATGCTTTTAAAGCTTGTTCTCGGTGGCCTGTGCCGCTAACCTTGTCGGCGGAGAGTCGATTGGACAGTCGCTGCCTCTTGTTGTTCCGCAACAAGGGGGGGAGGAAAGTCCGGGCTCCATAGGGCGGAGTGCCAGGTAACGCCTGGGAGGCGTGAGCCTACGGAAAGTGCCACAGAAAATAACCGCCTAAGCACTTCGGTGCCGGTAAGGGTGAAAAGGTGCGGTAAGAGCGCACCGCACGTCTGGCAACAGTTCGTGGCAAGGTAAACCCCACTCGGAGCAAGACCAAATAGGGTTCCTAGGCGTGGCCCGCGCTGGAACCGGGTAGGTTGCTAAAGACGTCCAGTGATGGCCGTCGTAGAGGAATGACTGTCCTCGACAGAACCCGGCTTACAGATCGACTCTCCACCTTTTTCTCCCCTCTGTTTTTAAGCAGCAAAATCCCCGCGTAATACCAAAAAAATCTTAAACCTCATAAATCACTTTAACTTCAAACCCTAGCGGATTGAGTTCAAGGGGGTTTGTCTGTCAGAACCTTCTGTAATTTAGCTCCATCCCTCCAATACCACTCCTAAATCTGCGAAATGTAAGGCTTTTCCTTGAGAGCGTGCCTTGACGGTGTGGCAGGCGCATTCCTATAGTGTGCGCAAGTGGCAGAAAGTGGCACGAAGTGGGTTTTTTGAGCGCAAAAAGCTAATATTTGGAGAATGCGCCTGTGTTCCGTGGTGCCAACGCGATCAATCTCGATGCCAAGGGCCGTCTCGCTATGCCGAGTCGGTACCGTGACGAGTTGGATTCGCGTAGCGCCGGTCAATTGATTGTGACCATAGATGCCGTTGATCCCTGCTTGTGTCTTTATCCGCTGTCCGAGTGGGAACTGATAGAAGCCAAACTTCGTGAGCTCGCAACGTTTCGTGAAGAAAACCGCCGTTTGCAGCGGCTTTTGATTGGTAATGCAGTCGATCTTGAGCTGGATGGCAGCGGGCGTTTTCTGGTTCCCCCACGCCTGCGCGAATACGCCAGACTGGATAAGCGCGTCATGCTCGTGGGGCAACTCAACAAGTTTCAACTGTGGGACGAGGACGCCTGGAACGCTCTTGCTGACGCCGACCTTGCTGCCATTCAACAACCCGGCGCGATGCCCGATGAATTACGTGACCTGATCCTGTGACTATGAATAGCGGCTTTACCCACATCACCGTACTGCTCGAAGAAGCCGTGGAGGCTCTCGCGTTGCGTGCGGATGGCTGCTATATGGACGGCACGTTCGGTCGCGGCGGTCACAGTCGTTTGATACTCAGCCGTCTCGGACCCGATGGCAGGCTGCTCGGGTTCGACAAGGACCCTCAAGCGATTGCCACGGGGCAAACGCTAGCGGCCGAAGACGGCCGCTTTGTCATTGTGCAGCGCAGCTTTGCCGAACTGGGTTCGGAGGCTCAAGAACGTGGCCTGGCGGGCAAAGTCAGCGGTATTCTGCTGGACCTTGGCGTGTCATCGCCGCAGCTTGACGACCCGGAGCGCGGTTTCAGTTTCATGAACGATGGCCCGCTGGACATGCGCATGGACCCGACGCGCGGTGTCAGTGCGGCCGAGTTCATCGCCACCGCGCCTGCCGAAGAAATCGCCAGGGTCTTCAAGGAATACGGCGAAGAGCGTTTCGCCAAGCGGATGGCCAATGCCGTCGTGCAGCGTCGCGAAATTCAGCCTTTCGAGCGTACGGCCGATCTGGCCGAAGTCCTCAAGGTCGCCAACCCTGCCTGGGAAAAAGGCAAGAATCCTGCAACGCGGGCCTTCCAGGGCCTGCGTATTCACGTCAATAACGAACTGGGCGATCTGGAAGCGGGCCTTGAGGCCGCGCTGGACGCACTGGAAGTCGGTGGCCGCCTGGTCGTGATCAGCTTTCACTCGCTGGAAGACCGGATCGTCAAACTGTTCATGCGCAAGCTCGCCAAGGGCGAAGCTGACAACATGCCGCGCAACCTGCCGATCCAGTTCAAGGCATTCGAGCCGAAGATCAAGA
Source organism: Pseudomonas floridensis (assembly GCF_002087235.1). Classification (GTDB taxonomy): domain Bacteria; phylum Pseudomonadota; class Gammaproteobacteria; order Pseudomonadales; family Pseudomonadaceae; genus Aquipseudomonas; species Aquipseudomonas floridensis. Next base: position 10,478 of record NZ_MUIO01000032.1, read on the forward strand.
TCCACGGCAAGGCGCAGTTTGCATCGGACACCGAAACCAAAGCCAATCCACGCTCGCGCAGTGCTGTCATGCGCGTAGCGGAGAAGCTCAGGTGAGCCGGCTTTTCCTGAAACCCCTGCCAGGCGGCAGCTTTATCATGCTGCTGCTGTTCATTGCCGTCCTCGTGTCGGCAATTGGCGTTTCCTACAGTGCGCATTTGAACCGCCAGTTGCTCAATTCGCTGTATTCGGAAATGAGCGTACGCGACAAGGCTCAGGCCGAGTGGGGTCGTCTGATCCTTGAGCAGAGCACCTGGACAGCGCATAGCCGGATCGAGACGCTGGCGACCGAACAATTGAAAATGCGTATTCCCAACGCTGCCGAAGTACGGATGGTGGCGCCATGATGAAACTGGATGGCGCTCTTTACCCGTGGCGGTTTCGCGTTGTCGTGGGCTTGCTGGTCAGTCTGGTGCTCGCCATCTGCTGGCGCATCGTCGACTTGCAGGTCATCGACCATACGTTCCTTAAAGAACAGGGCGATGCGCGCAGCCTGCGCCATATTCCCATTCCGGCGCACCGTGGCCTGATCACCGACCGTAACGGCGAGCCGCTGGCGGTGAGTACGCCAGTCACCACCCTGTGGGCCAACCCGCGCGAAATGCAGCAGGACAAGTCGAAGTGGCCGGCACTGGCTGCGGCGATGGGGCAGGACCTCAGGGCTTTGACCGAGCGTCTCGATGCCCAGGCCACCAAGGAATTCATTTATCTGGTTCGCGGCCTGACACCTGAGCAGGGTCAATCGGTCCTCGATCTCAAGGTTCCCGGTGTCTACGGCATCGAGGAATTTCGTCGTTTCTATCCGGCGGGCGATGTGACCGCTCACATGGTCGGCTTCACCGACCTTGACGACCATGGTCGCGAAGGGGTCGAGCTGGCCTATGACGACTGGCTCGCCGGAGTGCCCGGCAAGCGGCAGGTCATCAAGGACCGGCGAGGTCGACTGATCAAGGACGTACAGGTAACCAAGAACGCCAAGGCCGGCAAGACCTTGGCTTTGTCTATTGATCTGCGCCTGCAATACCTGGCGACCCGCGAGCTGCGCAACGCCATCGTCGAGAACGAAGCCAAGGCGGGCAGTCTGGTGATCATGGACGTCAAGACCGGCGAAGTGCTGGCGATGGTCAACCAGCCGACCTACAACCCGAACAACCGTCGCACCATGGTGCCGGCTGCCATGCGCAACCGGGCGATCATCGACGTGTTCGAGCCGGGTTCTACCATGAAGCCGATTTCGATGACCGCCGCCCTGGACAGTGGCCGCTGGAAACCGACCGACAAGGTCGAGGTGTATCCGGGCACGCTACAGATCGGCAAATACACCATTCGTGATGTGACCAAGACCGAAGGTCCGGTGCTTGACCTCACCGGCATCCTGATCAACTCCAGTAACGTGGGCATGAGCAAGGTGGCGTTCGATGTGGGCGGTGAGTCGATCTTCCGCGCCATGCAGCGCGTCGGTTTCGGCCAGTACACTGGCTTGGGTTTCCCGGGCGAACGCGTGGGTAACCTGCCGAACTATCGCGAATGGCGCAAGGCTGAGACCGCCACGCTGTCCTACGGCTACGGCCTGTCCGTAACGGCTTTGCAACTGGTGCACGCTTACGGCGCACTGGCCAACAACGGTCGCATCGTGCCGCTGACGATTCTGAAAAGTGACGCGGCGCCGACGGCGGTTCAGGCCATTCCGGAAACCACGGCCAAGACTCTGCAAGGCATGTTGCAGCAAGTGATCGAAGACCCGCGCGGCGTGTATCGCGCCCGTGTGCCGTCCTATCACGTAGGCGGCAAGAGCGGTACGGCGCGCAAGACGTCCATCGGCACCAAGGGCTATGCGGAAAACTCCTATCGCTCGCTGTTCGCCGGATTCGGTCCGATGAGCAACCCGCGCTATGCGATCGTCGTGGTGATCGACGAACCGAGCAAAGGCGGTTACTACGGCGGCCTGGTTTCGGCCCCGGTATTCAGCAAGGTCATGTCCGGTACGTTGCGGTTGATGAACGTGTCGCCAGACAACCTCGCGCCTGAACAAGTCAACGCTGCCCCTGCAGTCGTAAAAGGAGGGCGCGGTTAATGGCCTTTAATCTGAGCAAGCTTTTCGCCCATACCGACCGCGACGCACTGATTCGCGAGTTGACTCTCGATAGCCGCAATGTGCGTCCGGGCGATCTGTTCCTGGCTATTCCCGGTCTCAAGGTCGATGGTCGCGCGCACATCGCCGATGCGCTCAAGCGTGGCGCAGCCGCAGTGGCTTATGAGGCCGAAGGCGCGACCGTGCTGCCGATCACTGATGTGCCACTGATACCGGTTAAAGGGTTGGCGGCGCAGTTGTCCGCCATCGCCGGTCGCTTCTATGGTGACCCGAGCCGCAGTTTGAATCTGGTAGGCGTCACCGGCACCAACGGCAAGACCAGCGTCACTCAACTGGTGGCCCAGGCGCTCGACCTGCTGGGTCAGCATTGCGGCATCGTGGGTACGCTGGGCACCGGTTTCTATGGCGCGCTGCAAAGCGGTCGCCACACCACGCCAGACCCGATTGCCGTTCAGGCGACTCTGACCGATCTGCGCAAGGCCGGCGCGCGCGCCGTGGCGATGGAAGTGTCTTCCCATGGTCTGGATCAAGGGCGTGCGACGGCGCTGGCGTTCGACGTGGCCGTATTGACCAACCTGTCTCGCGATCATCTGGACTATCACGGCACCATGCAAGCCTATGGCGCTGCCAAGGCCAAGCTGTTCGCCTGGCCCGATCTGCATTGCCGCGTCATCAATCTGGATGACGCATTCGGTCGCGAGCTGGCAGCCGTGAAGCACGAGTCGCGACTCATTACCTACAGCCTGCTCGACAGCTCGGCTTATCTGTACTGCCGCGACGCAAAATTCGACGACGATGGCGTGCGCGCCACCCTCGTCACGCCGCAAGGCCAGCATTTCCTGCGCAGCAGCCTGTTGGGCCGCTTCAACCTGAGCAACGTACTGGCCGCAATCGGTGCCTTGCTCGGTCTGGATTACGCGCTGGATGAAATCCTCAAGGTGCTGCCGAAACTCGAAGGGCCGGTCGGACGCATGCAGCGTCTGGGTGGTGCCGACAAGCCGCTGGTAGTGGTCGATTACGCCCATACGCCCGACGCGCTGGAAAAAGTCCTTGAAGCCTTGCGCCCGCATGCCAAAGGTCAACTCCTTTGCCTGTTCGGCTGCGGTGGCGATCGTGATCGCGGCAAGCGCCCGCTGATGGCCGAAGTGGTCGAGCGGCTGTCCGATGGCGTGCTGGTAACCGACGACAACCCTCGCAGCGAAGCGCCTGCGCAGATTTTCGATGACATTCGTGCAGGCTTCGCCGCTGCCGACAGGGTGCGTTTCGTTGAAGGTCGCGGTGTGGCCATCGCAGAGTTGATTGCCAGTGCCAAGGCTGACGACGTGATCGTGCTGGCCGGCAAGGGGCATGAGGATTATCAGGAAATCGATGGTCAGCGCCACGCGTTCTCCGATCTGGAAGAGGCCAACAAGGCCTTGGCAGCATGGGAGTCTGCAAATGCTTAAGCCATTGATGTTCAGCGAACTGGTTGCGCCGCTCGACGCCCGTCTGGTGGGCAATGACTGTAGCTTCGATGGTGTCAGCACCGACAGTCGCGCGATTGTGCCGGGTCAATTGTTCGTAGCGTTGACCGGTCCTCGCTTCGATGGTCATGCCTATCTGGATCAGGTCGCTGCGAAAGGTGCCGTTGGCGCACTGGTCGAACGTGAAATCGTCGGCGCCAACCTGCCGCAACTGGTCGTCCTGGATACCCGCAAAGCGCTGGCACAACTGAGTGCGATCAACCGTAACGCGTTCGTCGACCGTCCGGTTGCCGCCGTTACCGGTTCCAGTGGCAAGACCACGGTCAAGGAAATGCTGGCCAGCATTCTGCGCACGCGCGGGCCGGTTCTGGCGACCCGTGGCAACCTCAATAACGACCTCGGCGTGCCACTGACCTTGCTGGAACTGGCACCTGAGTACACATCGGCGGTCATCGAACTGGGTGCTTCGCGTGTTGGCGAGATCGCCTACACCGTCAGCCTGACCAAGCCTCATGTGGCGATACTGACCAACGCAGGCACCGCACATGTCGGTGAGTTCGGCGGCCCGGAGCGTATCGTCGAAGCCAAAGGCGAAATCATCGACGGCCTCAATGCCACTGGCGTTGCCGTACTGAACCTGGACGACAAGGCTTTCCCGATCTGGCGCCAGCGCGCCGGTGACCGCAACGTGCTGACCTTCGCCTTGAGCAACACCGCTGCCGACCTGCACGCCAGCGATCTCGACCGTGACCCGCGTGGATGCCCGCAGTTCGTGCTGAACAGTCCGTCGGGTAGCGCGCACGTGCAACTGAATCTTCTGGGCACCCACAACGTGACCAATGCGCTGGCCGCTGCGGCTGCCGGGTGTGCGATGGGTGTCAGCCTGGAAGGCATCGTCGAAGGCCTGAACAACGTGCAACCGGTCAAGGGCCGTGCCGTCCCGCACATTGCCAGCAACGGCATGCGCGTGATTGACGACACCTACAATGCCAACCCGTCATCGGTGAACGCGGCCGTCGATCTTCTGATCAGCTTCCCAGGCCGGACCGTTCTGGTACTGGGCGACATCGGTGAGCTGGGCGACTGGGCCGAGCAGGGCCACCACGACGTGGGTGCCTATGCTGCGGGCAAGGTGTCAGCTCTTTACGCTGTTGGCCCGCTGATGACTCATGCCGTGAGCGCCTTTGGTCCGCACGCATACCATTTCGCCACTCAGGCCGAGCTGATTGAAGCGCTCGGCGCCGAGCAAGATAAAAACACCACTTTATTGATCAAGGGCTCGCGTAGTGCCGCGATGGAAAACATCGTGGCTGCTCTGTGCGGTTCTAGCCTGGAGAAACATTAATGCTGCTGCTGTTGGCCGAGTTCTTACAACAGTTCTACAAAGGCTTCGCAGTCTTTCAGTACCTGTCTTTGCGCGGGATTCTTGGCGTGCTCACTGCGCTGACGCTTTCGTTGTGCCTGGGCCCGTGGATGATTCGTACCCTGCAGATGCGCCAGATCGGCCAGTCGGTGCGCAATGACGGTCCGCAATCGCATCTCTCCAAGTCCGGCACGCCTACCATGGGTGGCGCGCTGATTCTTTCCTCCATCGGCATCAGCACCCTGTTGTGGGCTGATTTGAGCAACCGCTACGTCTGGGTCGTGCTGCTCGTCACGCTGCTGTTCGGTGCGATTGGCTGGGTCGACGATTACCGCAAAGTGATCGAAAAGAACTCGCGTGGTCTACCGAGCCGCTGGAAATATTTCTGGCAGTCGGTGTTCGGCCTGTGTGCGGCGATCTTCCTGTATACGACTGCGCCGTCCGCCACTGAAACCACGCTGATCGTACCGATGCTCAAGGACGTCCGCATCCCGCTGGGCATTGGTTTCGTGGTGCTGACTTATTTCGTGATCGTTGGCTCCAGCAACGCCGTGAACCTGACCGATGGCCTGGACGGT
>NZ_MUIO01000033.1 GCF_002087235.1 Pseudomonas floridensis
CCACCAGCGTCCACGGCCGCGACCAGCGTGCCCAGGCGGCGTCCAGTCGCCCGCCCAGCAACGCGGCGATGGCGAACGCGAATGCCACGGAAAAACCGACGTAGCCCATGTACAGCATCGGCGGGTGCACGATCAGCCCGATGCCCTGCAACAATGGATTGAGATCGCGTCCGTTGGGGGGCATTTGCGGCAGGACCCGCGCGAATGGATTGGACGTCAGGATCAGAAACGACAGGAAGCCGAGGCTGATCATACCCATCACCGCCAATACCCGCGCCAGCATCACTTGCGGCAAGTGTCGCGAGAACACCGACACGGCGAAGGTCCAGCCGCCCAGAATCAGCGCCCAGAGCAGCAGCGAACCTTCATGCGCGCCCCATACCGCACTGAACTTGTAATACCAGGGCAACGCGGTATTGGAGTTCTGCGCGACGTAAGCCACCGAGAAATCATCGGCCATGAAAGCGTAGGTCAGGCAACCGAAAGCAAAGATCAGGAAACTGAACTGGCCCCACGCCGCAGGACGCGCCAGGCCCATCCATAACCAATCGCCGCGCCAGGCGCCAATCAGTGGGATGACAGCCTGCACGAGGGCAAAGCACAGCGCCAGAATCATGGCCAGGTGGCCGAGTTCGGGAATCATGGATCAACCCTGTTTCGATGGGATGGAAGGCGCAGCCGGTGCGGTCTGACCGCTGTCGCGCAACGCCTTGGTCACTTCGGGCGGCATGTATTTCTCATCGTGCTTGGCCAGCACTTCATCGGCCACCACCACGCCTTGCGCATTCAATTTGCCCAGCGCGACGATGCCCTGCCCTTCGCGGAACAGGTCCGGCAGGATACCGCGATAGGTGATGGTCACCGACCGGTTGAAGTCGGTCACCACAAAACGCACATCGAGCGAATCGGCCGAGCGTTCCAACGAGCCTTTCTCGACCATTCCGCCAGCCCGAATGCGGGTCTCGAGCGGCGCCTCGCCATTGGCAATCTGGGTCGGGGTGTAGAACAGGTTGATGTTTTCCTGCAGCGCGCTGAGGGCCAGCGTCAGGGCCAGGCCAAACCCGGCCAGCAAGGCGACGATAATCAGCAGACGCTTTCTGCGCAACGGGTTCACGTGCGCTTCTCCCGACGCACCCGACGCGCCTCTTGTTGCAGATAACGGCGCCGCGCGAGCATCGGCAACGCCACGTTGACCAGCATCACCAGCACGAACAGGCCGTAGGCCGACCAGACGAAAGCCCCGTGACGGCCCATGGCCAGAAAGTCGCTGAACGATTCGAAGCTCACAGGGCACGCTCCGACGATTGAGGGGCCTGACCGAGGCTGCGCAGGACCTCAGCCCTGACCCACTGGCTGCGCGTTTCGCGCCTGAGCACCTCGAGGCGCATGCGCATCAGCAGTACAGCGCCAAAAAAGCAGTAGAAACCCAATGAGGTCAGCAGCAGCGGCAGCCACATCTCGGCGGGCATGGCCGGTTTTTCGGTCAGGCTAAACGTGGCGCCTTGATGAAGCGTATTCCACCATTCGACCGAGTATTTGATGATCGGAATGTTCACCACGCCGACAATCGCCAGCACCGCGCAGGCCTTGCCCGCGCTGTCGCGATTGCCGATGGCATTACCCAGCGCGATCAGGCCGAAATACAGGAACAGCAGAATCAGCATCGAGGTCAGTCGCGCATCCCAGACCCACCATGCGCCCCAGGTCGGTTTGCCCCAGATCGCACCGGTGGCCAGCGCCAGCGCGGTCATCCAGGCACCGACAGGAGCGGCCGATTGCAGCGCGACGTCGGCCAGCTTGATCTTCCACACCAGCCCGATCACGCCACAGATCGCCAGCATGACGTAACACGACTGAGCCAGCATCGCAGCGGGTACGTGGATGTAGATGATGCGAAAGCTGTTGCCCTGCTGGTAATCCGGCGGCGCGAATGCCAGCCCCCAGACCACGCCGATGCCGATCAGCAACACCGCCGCGACGCTCAGCCACGGCAACAGCCGCGCGCTCAGGCCATAAAAGACCTTGGGCGAGCCGAGCCGGTGCAGCCAGGCCCAATTCATCGTGCTTTTGAGTGAATCGCTTTTCATCACGGTGCATCCAGGGCTTTACCGGGCACCTGACAGGCAGGCCCCGGAACCTCAATTATTCGCCGACACTGATCTTCAGGCCAGCCGCTATTGCAAAGGGTGTCAGGGTAACCGCAAGCGCCGTCAGGCTGCCCAGCCACAACAGATAGCCGGTCGTGGGCAAGCCTTGCAGAGCGGCCTGCAAAGCGCCACTGCCCAGAATCAGGACCGGGATGTATAACGGCAGAATCAGCAATGCCAGCAACAGGCCGCCACGTTTCAATCCGACGGTCAGGGCAGCGCCCACTGCGCCCAACAGGCTCAGGACGGGAGTGCCCAGCAGCAGCGACCCCATCAGCACTGGCAGGCAGTTGCCGGGCAGGCCGAGCATCAGCGCCAGCACGGGTGCCAGCAGAACCAGCACCAGTCCGGAAAAAACCCAGTGTGCCAGTACCTTGACCAATACCAGAAGAGCCAGAGGGTGCGGCGAAAGGACCCACTGTTCCAGCGATCCGTCTTCGAAATCGCTGCGAAACAGCCCGTCCAGCGAGAGCAGGACCGACAACAGCGCCGCCACCCAGACCAGGCCTGGCGACAAGGTTTGCAACAATTGCGTCTCAGGCCCGACGGCCAACGGGAACAACGCGACCACGATCGCGAAAAATACCGCCGGGTTGACCAGCTCTGCCGGGCGGCGTGCCAGCAAGCGGGCCTCACGCAACAGCAACGGGCCGAAAACGTGACTCATACTGCGCGGCTTCCCAGGTCCAGTTGGCGAAAGCCTGCCGGCGTATGGCTCAGTGGATGGTGAGTGGTCAGCACCACCGCACCACCGCGCTCGCACTGTGCAGCCAGATGCTGCTCCAATTGTTCGACACCTTGCGGATCGAGCGCGGTGAACGGTTCATCGAGGATCCAGACCGGCGGCCCCGGCAGGTAAAGACGGGCCAGCGCGACCCGCCGTTGTTGTCCGGCCGAGAGGGTATGACACGATACGTCCTCGAAACCGGCCAGACCGACCGCCTCGAGCGCCTGATCGAGCATGGCTCGGTCGGCAATGCCGTGCAGCGCGCACAGCCACGCCAGGTTCTCCAGCGGCGTCAGCAATTCCTTGAGCCCCGACGTATGACCGATCCACAGCAATTGCCGCGCCTGCTGTTGATTCACGCCCCGCCCATTGATCAGCACCTGGCCCGCGGTCGGCAGCATCAGACCGCATAACAAGCGCAACAGGCTGGTCTTGCCGCTGCCATTTGGACCACTTACCAGCAGCATGTCGCCTGCCCGCAGACTGAGCTCGATGCCTTCGAACAGCACGCGGCCATCACGCTCGCAGGTCAGCGCATTCGTTTGCACAAGTGGGGTCACAGCAGTCATCGAGCGCTTCCAGTGTCGCGTTGTCTCGAAATGCGCCAGTTACAGCACAAACGGAGGAAAGGGCAGTTCAAGTCGAGCATGGGGCGGCCGTTATATGAAAGGAACTTAATGACGGCCAGACCGCTTTGGGTCGGTATTATACATACGAGTCCTGACCCCCTAGGGCAATTTCCTCAGGTCGAATATTCAATGACAGGTGACATCACCAGCGTTCCCGCTGCGGCCCAGACGACTGCACTGCTGCGCGCCACTATTTCTCAGGCACAGGTCCTGACGCTGCTGCAAGCCATGCCGACGCTGATCCCCGAAGGCCAGACCGCAGACGCCGAAGTCTTGACCCTCAAGCAGGTCAATCAGGACTTTCAGTTACTACTCAAACTGATTTTGAGCAATGGCACCCAGACCAACCTGCCGGTCAGCAGCAGCGTGCCGTTCACCCCCGGCAGCCTGTTACAGGTGTCGCAAGCCTCTCCCAACGAACTGACGCTGACGCTGCAGCAACTCAATAGCGCGCTGAAAAACTCGCTGACCAGCATCGACACGGAAAAACTGCCGGTCGGCACCCTGCTGCAGGGCAAGGTCGTCACCACGCAAATCATGGCCCAGGCCGTCAGCCAACTGACCGCCACACTGTCGAACAGCGCAACCCCCGCGCCCGCGACCTACCGCTCGGTGGTGATGCTGCTCAATACCGCGCTCGCCGGTTCAAGCCTGACCATCGACAGCCCGCAACCGCTGAAGATCGGCAGCCTGCTCAGTGCTCAGGTGCAAGGCAACCAGGCATTGAATTTCGTCGCCCTGCCCGCTCGCTTCGATCAATTGGCAGTGGCGCAGCAACTGGCCACCCAGCAGAGCCGTCAGGGTTCGCTGGAAAACCTGATCAATACCCTGCAGAACCTGCCGCGCAACAGCCCGGCGATCAGCCCCCCGTTGCAGGCCAGCATCGACCAGTTGCTGGCCGATATTCCCGACGTCGAACAGATGACTTCACCCAGAACCGTGGCCCAGGCCTTCAGCGCCAGCGGACTGTTTCTGGAAGCCAGGCTTCAGGCAGGCATGAATCCGATGCAGGTGCCGGACATGAAGGCCAACCTGATGCGGCTGATCGCGCAGATCCTGCCGGGTTTGCCGGACAATACGTCCTACAACGCAGCCGCAGCGGCCAACACCCTGGCAAGGGTCATGCCCAACGCCATTCGCAATGCGCTGGGCACCCTGGGCCTGGTGGCGGCGCGGACCCAGCCGAGTGTCTTCCCGCTGCCCCCGCGTTCGGTCGGCAGCGGCGAGAAAGAGGACGATCTGGAAATTCTGCTCAAGCTCGCCGCCGCCGCCGTTTCCCGCGTGCAGAGCCATCAACTGGGCGGGCTGGATCAGACCCGTACCAACGCCGATGGCACGCAGGTCACCACCTGGCAGTTGGAGGTGCCGATGCGTAACGCTCACGACATCGTGCCTCTGCAGGTGAAGGTGCAACGCGAAGACAAACCGGACGATGAAACCACTGACGACCGACCTGACGTTGAGATTCAGGAAACCCGGGAAAAGCTCTGGAAAGTCGATCTGGCCTTCGACCTTGAACCCCTCGGCCCGATGCAGGTGCATGCCCAGTTGCTGCGTGGCACGCTGTCCAGTCAGCTATGGGCCGAACGCCCGGACAGCGCCGCGCTGATCGGTCAGGAACTCGGTCATTTGCGCGAGCGGCTGATTGCCTGCGGCCTGGCCGTCGGTGAACTGGCCTGCAACCACGGCGCGCCACCCCAGGGTCCGCGAACGGCCCTTGAACAACGCTGGATTGACGAGAACGCCTGATGACACAGACTGACGACACGCCACGCCAGGCCATTGCGCTCAGTTACGACGGCCAGCGCGCCCCGACCCTGAGTGCCAAGGGTGACGACCAGTTGGCCGAAGCCATCCTGGAGATCGCCCGCGAATACGAAGTACCGATCTACGAAAACGCCGAGCTGGTGAAGCTGCTGGCGCGCCTGGAACTGGGCGACAGCATTCCCGAGCCGCTGTACCGCACCATCGCCGAAATCATCGCCTTCGCCTGGCACCTGAAAGGCAAATTCCCGGCCGGTCAGGACCCTGACGCGCCACCGGTCGAGCGGGATATCACCCCACGCCGATAAGCGCCTTCCAGTCGACGCTGTCGCCTGTCCCTCTGGTTCTGAATGCCGCTACAGAGCGATGGGTTTGCGCCCGGCGAACGAATGCGCCAGCGTGCCGCCATCGACCAGGTCCAACTCGCCGCCCAGCGGCACGCCATGGGCGATGCGCGAGGCGATCAGACCTTTCTGATTGAGCAACTGGGCGATGTAATGCGCGGTGGCCTCGCCTTCGACGGTGGGGTTGGTAGCGAGGATGACTTCAGTGAAGGTGCCCTGCTGGTCGATGCGCTCCAGCAGTTGCGGGATGCCGATGGCTTCCGGGCCCAGCCCGTCGAGCGGCGACAGGTGCCCCTTGAGCACGAAGTAACGGCCGCGATAGCCGGTCTGCTCCACGGCATAGACATCGGTCGGACCTTCGACCACGCACAGCAGCGTGTCGTCTCGACGCGGATCGGCGCACTGGGGGCAGAGTTCTTCCTCGGTGAGCGTGCGGCATGAGCGACAGTGACCGACGCCTTCCATCGCCTGGCTCAACGCCTGCGCCAGCCGCGAACCGCCGCTGCGATCACGCTCCAGCAACTGCAACGCCATACGCTGCGCGGTTTTCTGACCGACGCCCGGCAGTACGCGGAAGGCATCGATCAACTGGCGAATCAGGGGGCTGAAGCTCATGAAGAAAAATCCGACAAAAACACAAGACGCGGTTTATACCCGCGCGTTGCCGCCAGCGTCAATTAAGGCTTGCCGCACCGCGACCAACAGCAGCCCGTTCAAAACCTGTCCTAAGGCCTCTTGAGGTCATCGATCTTGATCATGCCTTCAACGCGCTTTCCAGAAACGCCATCAGCGCCTGCACCCTTGCGCTGCGTTGCCTGCGCACCGGCACCAGCAGGTTGATGGGCGCACTGGTCAGTTGCCAGTCGGCGAGCACGCGCACCAGAGTGCCGCTGGCGATGGCCTCGCTGACGTCCCATTGCGAACGCAGCACGATCCCCAGCCCCTGCTCGGCCCAACGGCGGGCGACACAGCCATCATTACTCAACAGCGCCGGCTCAATACGCAGGGTCTTTTTCGCCGCGCCCTTGCTCATGTGCCAGAGCGTGACGTCTTCATCGTTTTCCCGAATACAGATGCAGCGATGATCAGCCAGTTCGTCAGGCGACAACGGAGTGCCGTGCTGCTCCATGTAACCGGGACTGGCGCACAGCCAGCGGTTGTTGTGCGCAAGCGGGCGGGCGATCCACAAGCTGTCGTTGAGGCCACCGATATGAATCACCGCATCGCTGTCGTGCCGGTCCGGCCATGGCGTTTCACGCAGGTCCAGGTGCAGGCGCAACTGCGGGTGCAGCCGGGCAAAACGTGCCAGCAACGGCGCAATGCGCTGACGTCCGTAGCCAAAGGGCGCCGCCAGCCTGAGTGTGCCGACCAGACGCTCGTCACGCTGCCTGAATGACTCGGGCAACGCTTCCAGTTGCTCCAGCACCTGCGCGGCCTCCCGGGCGAAGCGCTCGCCGTCGGCGGTCAGACTCAAGCGACGGGCATCCCGATTGGCCAGGGTGATACCCAATTGCGCCTCCAGCTTGCGCAGGCGCATCGACAGCGCAGGCGGCGACACATTGAGAGCCCGGGCAGCCGCACTCAGCGACTCGCAGCGCGCCAGCGTCACGGCCAGACGTAAATCTTCAATGGCAATCATTCAGTTCTGCTTAAGGATTGATGACAGCCGATTGAACCACAGGTTAAACATCCGCGAGTAGAGTCGCCTCGTACCCCGCCACGCGAGCATTGTCCATGTCAGCTTCTCTGATACCCACCGCCCTGTCCTCTCTCGACACGCCTGTCGCCCTGATCGATGTGCCGCGCATGCAAGGCAATATCCAGCGCATGCAACACCGCATGAACCGGCTCGGCGTGCGTTTGCGCCCGCATGTGAAGACCAGCAAATCGCTGCCGGTGATTCAAGCCCAACTGGCTGCCGGTGCCAGTGGCGTGACGGTCTCGACCCTCAAGGAAGCCGGGCATTGTTTTGCCAACGGGATCGACGACGTGTTCTACGCCGTGGCCATGGCGCCCGGCAAACTGAAACAGGCGCTGGCGCTGCGGCGCAAGGGTTGCCGTTTGAGCATCCTGACCGACAGCCTGGCGGCGGCGCAGAGCATCGTTGCGTTCGGCCAACAGCACGACGAGCGCTTCGAGGTATGGATCGAGATCGACTGCGACGGCCATCGATCCGGCCTCGCGACCCGGGACGCAGTGCTTGTCGAGGTGGCCCGCGTATTGATCGAGGGCGGCATGCAGTTGCGCGGCGTGATGACCCACGCAGGCTCCAGCTACGACCTGGATACACCGCAGGCGCTGCAGGCCATCGCCGAGCAGGAACGGCGGCTTTGCGTCGAGGCGGCCGAGCGGATCCGCAACGCCGGATTGCCATGCCCCGAGGTCAGCATCGGCTCTACGCCCACCGCGCTGTCGGTGCAAAGTCTGAAAGGTGTGACCGAAGTCAGGGCCGGGGTCTACGTGTTCTTCGATCTGGTGATGCACAATATTGGTGTCTGCGCCGCCGACGAGCTGGCCCTGAGCGTGCTGACCACGGTCATCGGTCATCAGCAGGACAAGGGCTGGATCATCGTCGATGCCGGTTGGATGGCCATGAGTCGTGATCGCGGCACACAGCGTCAGCGCAAGGATTTCGGCTACGGCCAGGTCTGCACCGAAACCGGCGACTGGATCGACGGCGCACGGGTCACCGGTGCCAATCAGGAACACGGCATCATCACCCTGGCAGACGAAGACACTCACGACATTACTGCGCGCTTCCCCATCGGCAGCCGCCTGCGCATCCTGCCCAATCATGCCTGCGCCACGGGTGCGCAGTTTCCTGACTATCATGCACTGGATGCCGAAGGCCAGGTGCACATCTGGAGTCGCTTGCATGGCTGGTGATATCGAGCTGATACAGACGCCTCATGCCGCAGCGCCCGGCGGCCATTATTCCCAAGCCGTGCTGCATCAAGGCGTGCTGCATGTCTCGGGACAGCTGCCGGTGCGCGCCGATGGCAGCCACAGTGTGAATGCGCCATTCGAGGTTCAGGCCGCGATTGCGCTGGACAACCTGATGGCCATCCTTGCCGCTGCCGGATGCCACGCAGACGACCTGCTGAAAGTCACGGTCTATGTCGCAGGCGTCAGGCACTGGCCTGCCTTCGACCGGATTTACTCGGGTTATCTGGGCAGTCATCGTCCGGCCCGCGCCGTCGTGCCGGTGCCGGAGCTGCATCACGGCTACCTGATCGAGATCGAAGCGCTCGCCCGCACATCGCCATAGCGGCTTCACTGCCGCTCTTCAATGACATGACCGCCGGGTGGACATACCCGCTACCCGCGTGTCATCGACGCGGCCGAGCGAAGAAACCGGCTGTGTGCGCTTAGCGGGCTGCATACAGCAGATTATTCTTTGCAGCCCGGAAGATCGGCGCTTTTTATCCAGATCGCTTTGTTAGCTTATTGATATGAAACGGATTGGCCTGACAGCACTGCACAGCCGCCGTGCCTTTTTTATCGCTCCAGGGAGCCCGCTGGATGACCACACACTCGTTGAACAGCCATCGCGTCGATCCGCAGACCGCACAGCAGTTTTACATCGACGGGCGCTGGTGTCCGCCGCTCGACCCGGCGACCCTGCCCGTGATCAATCCAGCCACCGAAGAAGTGGTGGCCCATGTCGCCAGCGGCTCGGCAGCGGACGTCGACCGGGCCGTTGCTGCGGCGCGTGCCGCCTTTCCCGGCTGGTGCGCTACGTCAGCGCAGACCCGCGCCGAGGTGATCGGCCGGATCCATGAACTGATCATCGAACGCAAGGAGGATCTGGCCCAGGCCCTCTCGCTGGAAATGGGCGCTTCCATCAGCTCGGCGCGGGCCATGCAGGTGCCGCTCGCTGCCGAGCACGTTCGGGTTGCACGGGATTTGCTGTCCACCTATCGCTTCCAGACAGTCGAAGGCAGCACCGCCATCCAGCGCGAGGCCATTGGCGTCTGCGGCCTCATCACACCGTGGAACTGGCCGCTTTACCAGATCACCGCGAAAGTTGCGCCCGCGATTGCCGCAGGCTGCACGGTAGTGCTCAAGCCCAGCGAGCTGTCGCCCCTGAGTGCGCTGCTGTTCGCCCAACTGGTACACGATGCGGGCCTGCCTGCCGGGGTGTTCAATCTGGTCAACGGCAGCGGCCCGGACGTGGGCGGTGCGATGGCTGCGCACCCTGACATCGACATGATTTCAATCACCGGCTCCAACCGCGCAGGCGCGCTGGTGGCCCAAGCGGCGGCACCGACCGTGAAACGCGTGACGCAGGAACTGGGCGGCAAATCCCCCAACGTGCTGCTGCCTGACGCGGACTTTGCCAAGGCCGTGCCGCTGGGCGTCATGGCGGCGTTTCGCAACGTCGGCCAGTCATGCAGCGCGCCGACCCGCATGATCGTGCCGAGAAACCGGCTGGCCGACGTCGAAGTCCTTGCTGCCGAAACCGCCAACGCGATCATCGTCGGCGACCCGCAATCGGAGCACAGCGTGCTCGGACCGATAGCCAACCAGGCCCAGTACAATCGTGTGCAGGTCATGATTGAAGCCGGTCTGAGCGAAGGCGCGAAACTGATCTGCGGCGGCCCGGGACGCGTCGAAGGTCATGAGAAAGGCTACTACGCACGCCCTACGGTGTTTTCCGAAGTAGACGCTTCGATGCGTATCGCTCAAGAGGAAATCTTCGGCCCGGTGCTGTGCCTGATTGCCTACGACAGCGTGGATGAAGCCGTCGCCATCGCCAACGACACTGTCTACGGGTTGGGCGCGCATGTGCAAGGCGAGGATCTGCAGCGGGCGCGCGCCGTGGCCTCGCGGATCCGCGCCGGGCAAGTACACCTCAATTACCCGGCATGGAACCCGATGGCACCGTTCGGTGGCTATAAGCGCTCCGGCAATGGTCGGGAATATGGCGTGCAGGGTTTCGAGGAATACCTGGAGACCAAGGCGATCGTTGGCTTCGGCGCGGACTGAGGTCTGTCACGCAAAAAAATGCCAGGCACTGAGCCTGGCATGGGCACTCGCAACAGCAACCGTCAGAACGGCAGCTTCATGCCTGGCGGCAGTTGCATGCCGGCGGTCATGGAAGCGGTCTTTTCCTGACTGGCCTGTTCGATCTTGCGCACGGCGTCGTTGACGGCAGCAGCGATCAGGTCTTCCAGCACTTCCTTGTCTTCCTGCATCAGGCTGTCGTCCAGATTGATGCGCTTGACGTCATGACGACCGGTCATGACGACGCTCACCAGGCATGCGCCCGATTGACCGGTCACTTCCGCGTTGGCCAGTTCTTCCTGCATCTTGGCCATTTTTTCCTGCATTTGCTGCGCCTGCTTCATCAGGCCAGCCATGCCACCTTTCATCATGGGGTATCTCCTCGAATATGGATGGTTCGTTTGCGCAGCGCCATCAACGCTGCGCCATCAGTTAATGAGTCTGCGCCGCGGGAGCGTCCACGGGCTTGATCGTATCCTCTCGAATCATCGCGCCAAACTGTTGCAGCATCTGCTGGATGAACGGATCGGCATGAATCGAGGCTTCGGCCTGACGCTGGCGCTCGGCGCGCAGACGCGACGCAGCCTGGGCAGGTGTTTCCTGTTCGGGCTTGATCAGCTCGATAGACAGATTGATCGTACGGCCCAGGAACTGGTTCAACGCATCGTTCAGGCGACGCTGCTGAGTCGCGTTGAACAGTGCGCTGTGCGCAGGGTCCAGGTGCAGCAGCCAGTTGTCGCCCTCCTTGCCCATCAACGTGCAGTTGGCGGCGATGCTGCCGGTCATGCCCGAGATCGGCAGACCCGGAAACATTTCCAGCCATTCCAGCGCCAGACCGGTTGCAGGCATGGCGGCCGGTGTCGGCTCAGGCTCGACCGGCTCGGCCTCACTGACGCTCTCATGCGCCAGTTCATCCAGATAGCTGTAGGACGCCGGATCGATGTCGATGTCCGGTTCCACATAATCGTCGTCCGGCGGTGGCTCGTCATCGCGACCTGTCGGCGCTGACAGGTACGCCGCGTCCGGGATGGCTTCGAGCATACCCGGCGTGACCGCCTGTTCGGCGACCGGCTGCGGCTGCTCCGCTGCCTGCCCGGCCGGGGCTTGCTCTTCGACCTGCGGCGCGTCCGGCACCGGGCTGGCGGGCGCAGGCGTCGGCATCGGAGTCAGATCGGGTTGCTCACCCAGGGTTTCCAGAACCGGCTCGGCCACTGGCGCTTCGACCGGCTGCACGACCGGGTTTGGCGCGGCTTCGGCAACGGCCGCCTTGGGCTCGTTCCAGGGAAGATCGATCTCTTCGGCAGGCGCGGTCGGCTCAGGCTCAGGCTCAGGTTTGACCGGCGCTGCCTTGACCGGCTCGGGTGCCGGGACAATTGCCTCGAAAGCAGGGTCAGGTGCTGCCATCACGGGCGGGGTCGACGCCGATGCAACAGGTGTCACATCGGCCACTGCCTGGCGGGAATCAACCGTGGCCTGGCTGATCCCCACTGGCTTTAACGGTTGCCTCGGCGCGTCCTCGCTGTCGGCAGGCCGAAACGCCAGCATGCGCAGCAGGACCATCTCGAAACCGCCTCTAGGGTCCGGCGCCAACGGCAGATCACGACGGCCGATCAGGCCCATCTGGTAATAGAACTGCACATCTTCGGCAGGCAGCGCCTGCGCCAGGGCGAGCACACGATCGCGGTCGCCGTGACCGTTGTCGACGCCCTCAGGCAGCGCTTGGGCAATGGCCACGCGGTGCAGCACGTTGAGGATTTCCGAAAGCACGCCGTTCCAGTCCGGGCCCTGCTCGGCCAGATGGCGCACGGCTTCGAGCACGCCACGGGCGTCGCCCTCCAGTAATGCGGTCAACACGTCGAACACCTGACCATGATCCAGCGTGCCGAGCATGGCACGCACATCGGTGGCCATGACCTTACCTTCACCGAAGGCAATCGCCTGGTCGGTCAGGCTCATCGCGTCACGCATCGAACCGTCGGCAGCCCGGCCCAGCAACCACAGCGCATCGTCTTCGAACGGCACATTCTCGACGCCCAGCACGTGAGTCAGGTGTTCGACCACACGCTCGGGCGTCATGTTTTTCAGCGAGAACTGCAGGCAGCGCGACAGGATGGTCGCGGGCAGTTTCTGCGGGTCGGTGGTCGCGAGGATGAACTTGACGTAGGGCGGCGGCTCTTCGAGCGTCTTGAGCAAGGCGTTGAACGAGTGGCTGGAGAGCATGTGCACTTCGTCGATCAGGTAGACCTTGAAGCGACCGCGGCTCGGCGCGTATTGAACGTTGTCCAACAGCTCACGGGTGTCTTCGACCTTGGTGCGGCTCGCGGCGTCGATCTCGATCAGATCGACGAAGCGGCCTTCGTCGATCTCCATGCACACCGAACAGGTGCCGCACGGCGTCGAGGTGATGCCGGTCTCGCAGTTCAGGCACTTGGCGATGATGCGCGCGATGGTGGTCTTGCCGACACCGCGTGTGCCGGTGAACAGATAGGCGTGATGCAGGCGCTGGCTGTCCAGCGCGTTGATCAGGGCCTTCAGCACATGTGTCTGGCCGACCATTTCGCGGAACGAGCGCGGACGCCATTTACGTGCAAGAACCTGATAACTCATTGAAAACCGTCGCGACTGGTAAGCTGAAGACCGCCAATCCTAGCCGAGCAGGGACAAAATTGCATCTGGTGTCCTGCTTATTGTGGGCTGGCGACGCATTTCAGTGTCATGTCATGCAGTTGTGCACGCGATTTGCCAATCCGGCTGTAGCAATACCGTCACATTGCCTCGCTACGCTCGCCTGCAATCTTTAGTAACACATTTATTCAGGCAGGTATCATCGATGACTGACAGACCCGACGACGATTCCCAAACCAACCCCAGCCGTCGTCGCTTTCTGGGCGGCATGGCAGCGCTGGGCGCGGGCGTCACGCTCAGCAGCTACGTCAGCGCCGGCGAGCAGCCGCCTGCCGCTGCCGCGCAATACCTGACCGGCACGGCACTGGACAAGGCGTTGCGCGACAACATCAAGACTGTCGTGGTGATTTACGCGGAGAACCGCAGCTTCAACAACCTGTTCGGCGATTTTCCCGGCGTGGAAAAACCGCTGTCGGCGCTCAAGCCCGGTGACTATCAACAGCGCGATCGCGATGGCAGCCTGCTGAGCCAGTTGCCGCCCGCCTGGGGTGGTGTGCTGCAGGTCGGACCGCAGACGGTGGACGGCATAACCTACCCGGCAGGCGTGCAGTTTCAGGAAAACCTGCCCAATGCGCCCTTCCCGCTCAAAGGACCGAATCATGAAGACCTACCACTGAACCTGGTGACCCGCGACTTGTGGCACGTTTTCTACCAGAACCAAATGCAGATCAACGATGGCAAGAATGACCGTTTCGTGGCCTGGGCCGACGCCGGCGGCTTGACGATGGGCCATTATGCGCAAACGCAGTATTCGCTGCGTCTGTGGGACGTGGCGAAAGAGTTCGTGCTTTGCGACAACTTCTTTCAGGGCGCTTTCGGCGGCTCGTTCCTCAATCACCAATACCTGATTTCAGCGACGGCACCGGTCTATCCCGACGCGGCCAACTCACCCGCCAAATCGCAGATCGCCACACTGCAAAGCGACAACCCGGAAGATCCACGCCTCAAACCGCTGGAGAAATCCCCCGCCAGCGCCATGGAAGGACCACCGCAGTTCGGTCCCAGCGCAATCACCCCGGATGGTTACGCGGTCAACACCCTGGCCCCGCCTTACTGGCCGACCTGGCTGCGCGATCCACAGAACCCCGATTACTCCAAACCGGACCTGGCCAACGTACTGGTGCCGCAGCGTCACGAGCACATCGGCGACAAGCTGTCGAAGAAAGACATCGACTGGGCCTGGTACGCCGGTGCCTGGCAAGTCACGCTGGATGAGTTCAAGGACTCTACCGGCATCCCGAAAATCCCCAACTTCCAGTACCACCATCAGCCCTTCAATTATTTCCAGCAACAAGGCCCGCAGAACCCGGCCGAACGCAAGCGCAGGCTGCGTGATGGCGGGCTGGGTGACGAGTCGAGTACCAATCGGTTCCTGGCGGACGCCGAAGCGGGCAAGCTGCCTGCTGTAACCTTCTACAAGCCTCAGGGCAACCTCAACATGCACGCCGGCTACGCGGATGTGGCCGCCGGTGATCGGCACATCGACCGGGTGGTCAAGGTGCTGCGCAACAGCCCGCAGTGGGAAAACATGGTGATTGTGATCACCATGGACGAAAACGGCGGCTGGTGGGACCACGTTGCACCCCCTAAAGGCGACCGATTCGGCCCCGGCACGCGGATTCCCGCGCTGGTCATCTCACCCTTCGCCCGCAAAGGCACGGTAGACCATACCGTTTATGACACCGCGTCGATCCTGCGCCTGATTACCCGCGTTCACGGTCTGGAAAAACTCGATGGCCTGAAGCGCCGCGATGACGCGATGATCGCCCGCGGGCAACAGCCCATGGGCGACCTGACCAACGCACTGCAATTCACCACTCACCACAAAGCCTGAGCCGGGTGTCAGGCCTGTGCATTGTCCATTTCCAGAGCCGCCGATCGAGAGGCTCTGGACTCTGGCAGTGACGCCACATAGACCGTGCGCGACGGAAAGGCAAAGCGCACGTCCATGTCGGCAAACGCCTCCATGATGTCCAGATTGATCGCCTGCTGCACATCCATGTAAACGTTGTAACTGGGGTCGAGAACGATGTAGACCGTCTCGAACTCCAGCGAGGTTTCACCGAAGCTGCGGAAATGCGAACGGTCGAAACGTGCATTCTTTTGCCCGCGAATGATCTCCTCGACCTTTTTCGGCACTTCCCGCACTTGATCCGCAGAGCAGTCATAGGTCAGCCTGAAATCGAAAACGATGCGACGCTCCTGCAGTCGCTTGTAGTTCTGAATGGTGCTGCCGATCATGTCGGCGTTGGCCATCACGATCTGCTCGCCGCCCAGACTGCGGATGCGCGTGGTCTTGAGGCCTACATGCTCGACCGTACCGGACAGCGCGCCGACTACGATGAAATCACCAATCTCGAACGGCTTGTCAACGGCAATCGACAGCGAGGCGAACACATCACCCAGGATGTTCTGCACCGCCAGCGCCACCGCAATACCGCCCACACCGAGGCTCGCCACGAACGCGGTGATGTTGACCCCGACGTTGGACAGCATCGCCATCAACACCGTGGCCCACAGCAACACCTTCGCGCCCCACAGACTCAAGGTCGCCAGGGCGCTGCCCTGAAAGGTGCTGGTGGTGCTATGGCGGGCGAAATAGCGGTAGAGCGCCAGCGCAATTGCCCGATTCGCCCATAGTCCGACCTGCAAGGCCGCGACCACGAACCATAAGCTGCTGACACGCCCGAGCCAGCGCTCCGGCAAGTCGAGCATACCCACTCCGATCAGCAGCGATGCGAGCAGTATCAGCGTATTGCTGGTGCCGGATAACACCTCAACCGCGATGTAACTCAAGTGCGCATTGGGCGCGGTCGAGCGCGTCCGGATCTTGCGCAACAGAAAACCGATTGCCCCCCGGACCAGCACGAAGCTCAGCGTCGACGCGACGATGGCCAGAATCCAGTTGGCCAGCGATATCCCCAAAAATTGCGAGTCTGTGAAAAAGACGATGATGTCATGTTCCATTCGGTCCTCCGGCTGCACTGCTGCGAGACGCCCGACCGAAAAGCCTTTGACACCCGCAGCGACTTGATATGCCCCTTGCCGTAACACGGTTCCAAGCGACGCGTAGAGGTTTAGGTGGCCATGATCGCCTGGCGTTCAGTGTAATTGTCGTTCATTCATCCTATTCAGCGGGCTGGCCGACAATTTGCAAAAGATGAACTAAGGATTGGCACAGGCGTGCCGATAACACCCCGCATTCCGTAATAACAGGCTGTCCAGACGTGAGTCTTTTTAGAACACTTTCAATCGTTTACGCACCAATAACGCTCTTATTGACTGCATGTGCACGGATTGTCGGACGAACAGACAATCCTTCAATACATTGCATATCCGCTTGCACTTGGCTGAACACGCTATTTGAGCGCTCCCATTACGCACGCAGTAACAACCTGAACTAATCAGCCACGTACGGCCACACAGAATGGACTCGATCATGCTTTCGGTTTCGTCGACGCTCTCCAGCTTTTTGCACACGCATCAGATAGACAAAGCGACTTTCCACTTCAACCAGCCCCCCTCCGCCGAGTTGCTCGACTCGGTTGCACGCTGGTTCGAACAACCCAAGACCCAATCCCGCAAACGTATCAGCGGCCCCCTGCTGGCAGGCAATACCCGACTGTTCGCCAAATCCCAGCTGCTGGAGAGTCTCAAATCGCGCCTGCGCGTGACGCTCGGTCGCCAGACCGCCGACGGCCGCTACGACTGGGCCGTCGAAGAACTGCACAATACGCTCGCCGCCAGCCAGCGTGGCATTCCATCGCCGTCCATCATTGGCTTCGGCTACAGACGCCGCGGTCTCGGACTGGTGCAGGAAACACTGCTGCTGACCGAACTGCTAGACGGTTACGCTGATGGCCAGGACTGGCTGGAGCAGAACCCGGAACGCGTTCAGTGGTTCGTCGAACAGGCCCTTCAACTGCTGCACGGCAGTAATGTCAAGGGTATTTACCACATGGACTTTTCTGCATTGAACATCATGCTCGACGAGACTAACGCCGAGCCGATGAAAGTGATCGACATGGAGAACTGCTTTGTCGGCCCTACTTTTTACCAGGCCGAAACTCTGGCCTTTCAAACCGGCTTTCTGTATCGCCGTGGCCTGTACAAGTTCATCACCGAAGCCGATTACGACCAGCTGGTTTATCACACCCTGAACATCGAACACCTGGAAACGGGCAGTTTCGAGGCGCTGTATGATATGTGCAAACACGAGACGATCGGACGCAAGGAACGGCGCAAAATTTTTCTCGAGGGTAAATTGACGTCCAACTAAGCATCCAGTACATGAGCGTCGATAATCCAGGGAACGGATATCGGCCGATGCGAAACAGCACAGGACTGAACGCTGGATGACTGCTTGTGGAGTTCTGAATTGGAAACTGCGTCGAGAACCGACAGGATTCGTTAAGGTGGTGCCCCCACCAGCCACACCCCGGCACACAATGTTCCCGCTATGGCTGCTTCCTTCCGGATCTGACCAGGTTCACGGGTAATCGTTGCGGGGGGACCGATGGGGTCACCATAACAACACTCACCAGTTGGCGAGCCGCGCCATTGTACCGGTCTGGAGCGAGTTTACAACCACTGATTTGGATAAAAATTTCGATCAGACTCAAGCACTTGTGTCACGGGGGCTGACGTGATGCCTGTTGGTGTCGGGCCGGGCTGCAAACGCTGGAATCGAAACGGATTGATCCTGTACCCTCTTGCTCTTCAATAATAATCAGCCGCCAGGTTGCGCATGCAGACTCGATTGGTCAGCTACGAAGAACTCACCCCCACCCAGTGTCAGCAGCTCGAAGCGCTGCAAATCGCGCCGGAACAGATCCAGTTTTCGGGCGATATCCATACCGCGCTCAATACATTGCTGGTCAACCCCAACAGCAATATCGCCGGCTTCGTGCTGCTGATCGACGAGCAGCCCAAAGGCTTTTTCATGCTCAAGCGTGGGGATTGCCTGCCGCACTGGGCGCTGGAACCTGCGACCGCAACCCTGCATGCGCTGCAGATCGATCATCGCGAACAGGGTAAAGGGTTGGGCAAAGCCTGTTTGAAGGCGCTGCCAGCGGCATTGCGCTTGAAGTGGCCGGACATCGAGCAACTGATGCTGTCGGTTGACGCGGACAACGCTGCGGCCATTGGGCTGTATGTCGGTCAGGGCTGGATCGACACCGGCGAAGCCTATCGCGGACGGATAGGCTTCGAACGGCGTCTGGTGCTTAAGCTGTAACGAAGGTCGCTTACTGCGCCTGCAACACCTCATCCGCTTTACCACCGGCATCCTGTATCACCAGGTGGATGAAGTGGAGTTTGGCGATGACCGCTGGCGGCAACACGAACGGATAGAAATCCGGCTGGCCCATGCTGCGCGACAGCTCGTTGAGCATGCCAGCCAGCTCGATCCAGGCGTTGACGAACGACAGAAACGCCGGGCCGCCCGGATGCTGCGGGTCGAACAACGTTTCGAGCGGAAACGGCTGGTAGTCGAGTTCCATGTCGCGGGCGCTCATGCCAAAACCCAGCGCGGTGTCGACCGCATCCATCATGTGCAGGTAGTGCGCCCAGGTCTCGGCCCAGTCTTCCCATGGGTGCATGGTGGCGTAGGCGCTGACGAAGCTTTCCTGCCAGTTGTCGGGCGCACCGTTCTTGTAGTGGTGATCCAGCGCATCGGCGTAGCTGGCGCGCTCATCGCCGAACAGATTGCGGTAGCTTTCCTGCCAATAAGTATTGGCAATCAGCCGATCCCAATAGTAGTGGCCCACTTCGTGACGGAAGTGGCCGAGCAAGGTGCGATAGGGTTCGTGCATCTTCACCCGGATCGCTTCGCGGTGCGCGTCGTCAGCCTCTTCGATGTTCAACGTGATCAGGCCATTGGCATGACCGGTGGTTGGCAGCTTGCCTTCCAGATCGACGCCGACGAAATCGAACGCCAGCCCGGCCTCTTCATCCACCGTTTTGGGGATAACCTGCAAGCCCAGCGAAATCAGCTGCGCGACGAGACGCCGTTTGGCGGTTTCAACCTTGCGCCAGCGCTCACCATTTTCCGGGATGGACAGGTCCGGAATGGTCCGGTTCAGACTGCAGGCGACGCAGAAATCACCGGTGTTATGCGCAGGAAACAACCAGTTGCAGGCCGCTGGTGTGTCGAGGTTGGCACAACGCCGGTAAACACCAGCCTCCGGCTCACCGCTCAAGCGCCAGGTGGTGGGCTCAGGCCCCGGCTCCAGAGCCGCAATCCGGCCCTGTTCCGGCAGGTAACCCAGCGCTGCCGAGCAAGCCAGGCATTGGGTATTGGGGAAAAACACCGACTGTCCGCACTGACACTGCCAGACTTTACTGTTGCGTTTGGTCTCACCGACGAAGGGCGCGGTGATGCGTGAACTCAATTGCTCGAAAAAGCGATACATGGCGATCTCCCGTGGGCCTTGCATGGACTAGATCATGCCGGAGCTTCAGGGGTTCAAAATATTATCGAGCCAGACGAATGAACGCGAAAAGCGGCGGTTTTGCGGGCCAAAACGGTGCTTGTCGTCGTGCATGAAGCCCGAACCCGATCGTGCTCCTTGCAAGAGACACGATCAGCGTCATGGGAGGTTCAAGCTCTTCCAGGAGACAACGGAGATCAATCCACCGCCACGCCCAATTCGCCGAGACGCGTCAGCAGCGCGTCTTCATCGAGCACTGTCAGGCCCAGTTCATTGGCCTTGGTCAGCTTTGATCCGGCACCAGGGCCAGCCACTACCGTATGGGTCTTGGCCGAGACCGAGCCGGAGACCTTGGCACCGAGGCTTTCGAGCTTTTCCTTGGCGACGTCACGGCTCATGCGCTCCAGCGAGCCGGTCAGCACCCACGTCTGCCCGGCCAGCGGCAGGCCTTCGACAACCTTCTTCTCGCTGCGCCAGTGCATGCCGAACGCCTTGAGCTGCGTCTCGATGGCACGTGCGCGCTCGGCGTTGGCGGCATCATCGAAGAACTCACGCACCGCTTTGGCCTGTTTCTCGGGCAGCGCCTGGCGCATGTCCAGCCAGTCGGCGCTGATGACATTGTCCAGCGTGCCGAATTTGTCGGCCAGCTTCTGCGCAGCACCCGGCCCGACCGAGGGCACGTGCAGTTTGTCGATCAGCCCGCCCAACGTGGTGCTGGCGGCGAACTCGGCGCCCAGCTCGCCCTGATCCTGCAGCTCAAGCCCGCACTCGCCCAGCAACGCGTCGATCACGTTGCGGTTGTGTTCGTCTTCGAAGAAGCTATGAATCTCGTGCGCGACCTCCAGGCCGATGTCCGGCAGGTACGTCAGCACTTCCGGCAGAGCCTGCTTGACCCGTTCGAGCGAGGCCAGCGACCGCCCCAACACCTTGGCGGTTTCCTCGCCGACATCCGGAATACCCAGTGCATAGATGAAACGCGCCAGGGTTGGCTTTCTGCTGTCAGCGATGGCCTTGAGCAGCTTTTCACTGGATATTTTGGCGAAGCCCTCCAGATCGATGATCTGCTCGTACTCGAGTTTGTACAGGTCGGCAGGCGAACCGATCAGCTTTTCGTCGACCAGTTGCTCAATGGTCTTGTCGCCAAGCCCCTCGATGTCCATGGCACGACGCGACACATAGTGAATGATCGCCTGCTTGAGCTGCGCGCCACAGGCCAGACGCCCTACGCAACGGTACACCGCGCCTTCACTGACGGTTTCCTTGCCCTTGCTGCGCTTGATCAACTGGGTACGCTCGACATGCGAACCACACACCGGACAGGTCTTAGGAACCTCGACCGGCCGGGCGTCAGCAGGGCGGCGCTCCATCACTACTTGCACCACTTGCGGGATGACATCACCGGCCCGGCGGATGATCACGGTGTCACCGATCATCAACCCCAGACGCGCCACTTCGTCCATGTTGTGCAGGGTTGCATTGGCAACCGTGACGCCAGCCACCTTGACCGGCTTCAAACGGGCAACCGGGGTGACCGCGCCGGTGCGGCCGACCTGGAACTCGACGTCCAGCAGCTCGGTCAGCTCTTCCATCGCCGGGAATTTGTGGGCAATCGCCCAGCGCGGCTCACGGGCGCGAAAGCCCAGCTCGCGCTGATCGGCCAGGCGGTTGACCTTGAACACCACGCCGTCGATCTCATAACTCAGCGACAGGCGCCGCTCACCGATAGCGTGATAGTAGGCCAGGCATTCCTCGATGCCGTCGGCAAGCTTCAACTCGCGACTGACCGGCATGCCCCACTCTTTCAGCTGGTTCAGCACGCCAACATGAGTATCGGCCACCTCGGCGGACACCTGACCCAACCCGTAGCAGCAGAACTCCAGCGGACGGTTGGCAGTAATCTTCGAATCCAGCTGACGCAGACTGCCCGCCGCCGCGTTACGCGGGTTGGCGAACGTCTTGCCGCCGACTTCCAGCTGACTGGCGTTGAGCCGTTCGAAACCGGCCTTGGACATGAACACTTCACCGCGGACCTCAAGCACCTCAGGCCAGCCGGTGCCATGCAGCTTGAGCGGAATGTTGCGCACGGTGCGCACGTTGACACTGATGTCTTCACCGGTGGTGCCATCACCCCGCGTGGCGCCGCGTACCAGAGCACCATCGCGATACAGCAGGCTGACCGCCAGACCGTCGAGCTTGGGCTCGCAACTGTACTGAACCTTGCGGCTGCCTTCGGGCAGATCCAGCCCTTCGGTGACACGACGATCGAACTCGTGCATGTCATGTTCTTCGAATGCGTTGCCCAGGCTGAGCATCGGCATTTCATGACGCACCTGGGTGAAGGCCGACAATGCCGCGCTGCCGACTCGCTGCGTGGGCGAATCAGGCGTGACCAGATGCGGATTCTCGGCTTCCAGCGCCTTGAGCTCGTGGAACAGGCGGTCGTACTCGACATCGGGAATGCTCGGCTCGTCCAGCACGTGATAGCGATAGTTGTGCTGATCCAGCTCTGCGCGCAGTTCCAGGATTCGGGTTTCGACAGCCTTCATACGGTGTTCTCTCAAAAAGCAAAAGAGCAGCCTGGGCTGCTCGATCGGATGGTTCTGTTGTATCGATGCCCGGCCCTTGCAGAACAGGCCGTTCGACAAGGGCTGGCAAACAAGCCTCAGCCGCGACGCTGAGTCAGTGCACGACGCTCGAATTCAACGATGCGCTGACGGTAGTGCTCAATGGTTTGCGCGGTCATGACGCTGCGCTGATCATCCTTGAGCTCGCCGTCCAGTTCATGCGCCAGCTTGCGTGCAGCGGCGACCATCACGTCGAACGCCTGCTTGGGATGACGAGGGCCCGGCAGGCCAAGGAAGAAGCTCACGGCACGGGTGCTGAAATGGTCGATGTCGTCCAGATCGAAGATACCCGGCTTGACCGCGTTCGCCATGGAGAACAGCACTTCGCCATTGCCCGCCATGCTTTCGTGACGGTGGAAAATGTCCATTTCGCCGAAACGCAGGCCGCTTTCCAGAATGTTCTGCAACAGCGCAGGGCCCTTGAAGCCGCCTTCGCTGCGGGAGATCACGCTGATGACCAGCACTTCCTCGACCGGAGGCAGATCCTTGTCTTCAGTGATGCGCTGCGCCGGCTTGTCATCCGGGAAGTCATCGTCACGACCGGTGAACAGGCTCGGACCGTCCAGATTCAGGTCACCCTGATGCGGCTCACCCTTGCGTTTCCGGTCGGCCTTGTCACTGTTGCCGCGCTTGCTCTCACGGACGTTCTCGCGCACGTTGTCACGCGGACTGGCGCTCATGGACGGCAGGTCCTGCTCGTCCAGTTGCGGCTCTTTGTGAGTGTCCAGCACACGGGGCGGCCCCAGCACTTCGGCCGAGGAAGGTTCCTCGTCGTCGGGAAGGTTGGAGAAGCTCCGATCAAGCCTGAATTTCAATTTCCCCTTGCCGCCGCGCATACGGCGCCAGCCATCGAAGAGAATACCGGCAATGACAATTATGCCGATGACGATCAGCCACTCGCGCAGACCGATTTCCATGTAATCCAGTGCCTCTAATGAAGAATTCTGAAAATAAGGGCCTAAACCCCTTTAATACGTGGAGCCAAGTCTATGTTCTGACTGGCATTTTGCCCACGAAAAAATAAAAAGTGGTCCCTAAACTAGCACGACCAAAGGTAACTTTACACCGTCTGTTACACCTCTTTGGTGAGCAAACTGATATCTACCGCACGACCGTCACATTTTCAGGCATTTCGGCCTCCATTTGCGGGACGTTCCGGACACTTTGGGCTAGGCATCCACCAACGCCATCGCCTCCTCGACATCCACCGCAACCAGTCGTGAACAGCCCGGTTCGTGCATGGTCACACCCATCAACTGATCAGCCATTTCCATGGCGATCTTGTTGTGGGTGATATAGATGAACTGCACGGTCTGCGACATCTCCTTCACCAGCCGCGCGTATCGCCCGACGTTGGCATCATCCAGCGGCGCATCGACTTCGTCGAGCATGCAGAACGGTGCCGGATTGAGTTTGAAAATGGCAAAAACCAATGCCAGTGCAGTCAGTGCCTTTTCCCCACCGGACAGCAAATGAATCGTGCTGTTTTTCTTGCCGGGAGGGCGCGCCATGATTGTCACCCCTGTATCGAGTAAATCTTCGCCCGTCAGTTCCAAATAAGCTGAGCCACCACCGAAAACTTTTGGGAAAAGTGCCTGAATTCCGCTATTTATCTGATCGAAGGTATCTTTGAAGCGATTGCGCGTTTCCTTGTCGATCTTGCGGATGACGTTCTCAAGGGTCTCGAGCGCCTCCACCAGATCGGCGTCCTGCGCATCCAGATAACGCTTGCGCTCGGATTGCTGCTGATATTCGTCGATGGCCGCGAGGTTGATCGCGCCCAGCCGCTGAATGCGCCCGGCGATACTTTCCAGTTGCTGCTCGGCGGCCTGCTCACTGGCCTCAGGCGTCAAGGTGGCAAGCACGCCGTGCAGGTCGTAACCGTCCTCATGCAGTTGATCCTGCAACGCCTTGCGGCGCACGGTCAGCGCCTGCCATTCCAGTCGCTGCTGCTCGAGCTGGCCGCGCAGCAACTGCGATTGCTGCTCGGCCTGAGTGCGGCGCTTTTCAGCGTCACGCAGTTCGCGATCGGCGTCTTCCAGCGCGTTCTTGGCGATGCGCATTTCGTCATCGACCACCATGCGCCGCTCGAGCAGCTCTTCAAGCTTGAGGCGCAACTCTTCGAGCGGCGCTTCGCCCTCCTCTAGGTTCAAGCTCAACTGCTCGCGCTTTTCCGTCAGGCGCTCGGACTGCATCTGCAATCGCTCCAGCGCCTGACGCGTCGAGTCATGCTGCGCCTTCAGCGAACCCAGACGCACGGCCAGTTGATGACTGCGATCCTTATGCAAGCGCGCTTCCTGACGCACGCGATCAAGACGTTCGCGCAGACTGTCACGCTGGGCCTGCAGCACTTCGCGCTGTTCGGTGTCCTGCGCCATGGCGTCCAGCGCGTCCTGCAGTTCCAGACGCGATTCGCCCAGTTGCTCATGCTCGACGGCACGCTGTTCGCCCAGCTCTGCCAGTTCGTCGTCCAGACGCGTGCGGCGCAGGGTCAATTGCTCGACCTTGGCTTTGGCGGCCGACAACTGCGCCTTGAGTTCACTTTGCTGACGGGTCTCGTCCTGCACCCGGCGGCGCAATTGCTCGCGGGCTTCTTCCTGCTGCGATTGCTCTTCACGCAAGCGCAGCAACTGGTCTTCCAGCGTGACCAGGGTCGCTTCACGCTCGTCGCGCTCAAGCCCCAGTCGCTGTAACTCCTGACCACGCGCCAGCACCCCGCTCTGCGCTTCGCTGGCACGTCGCACACGGAGAAAATGACGCGATACCCAGTAACCATCGCGACTGATCAGGCTCTGGCCCGTCGCCAGCTGAGCGCGACGAGCCAGCGCCTCGTCCAGATCGTTGACTGGAATCACCTGCCCCAGCCAGGCGGACAGATCAGTATCGCTTTCGACCTTATCGAGCAGACTGCCCGGCACACGCCGGGTGTCGGCCGCTGCACTCAACAGACGCAGATCGCCCTGCTGGAAGTTCGCTACATCCAGGCCGTCGAAATCATCGACCAGCACTGCCTGCAGATCGGCACCCAGCACGGTTTCAACCGCCAGCTCCCAGCCCGCTTCGACCGTGAGGCTTTCCGCCAGACGCGGCCGCTGATCCAGTTGCTGATCACGCAGCCATTCGGCGGTGCCGGTGTCGGGATCCAGGGCCGCCTGCTGCAAGGCCTCCAGAGAGGCCAGCCGACCATTGAGGCGTTGCAACTCGCCTTGAGCCTGCTGCTGATCCTGACCGGCCCGCTGCAGCGCTTCGCGCAATTGCTCGATGCGCCCCACCGACTGTTCTTCGCCCATGTGCAGCTCTTCGAGGGTCATGTCACGCGTGGCGAGGTCCTCGCGCAATTCCAGAATGGCCGCGTCTTCAGGGGCGGCCGCCAGCAACTGACGCTCCTCGCCGAGACGGCGCTGGCGCTCTGCCAGCCGCTCCATGCTCTGCTCTAACTGCTGGATGCGTGACTGCTGGACCTGGGCCTGACGCTGCGGCTCAGCGGACTGCTGATTGAACAC
>NZ_MUIO01000034.1 GCF_002087235.1 Pseudomonas floridensis
TTCTGAGGCTGCGTCGCATCCACCAGCCATTCCAGCGCAGTTTTGCCGCGATACTTCTTCATCTCGAAATCATGGTTGTGATAAGCCAGTTGCAGCCCGCCCTTGCGCAACCGGGCGCCTATCCCGTTCAGCTCGCGCCCCAACGTTTGCCAGCCTGCTGCGTCTACAGGACGATCGGCCGGATTCAGATAAGGCAGCACCAGCACCCGGTTGCCGATGGCACGGTTGAACGCGACGGTATCGGCCAATTGCGCGCGCAACGCGTCCAGTTGCACATGGGCGGAGGTCACGCTCATGTTGTACTTCTTCAGCAGCCTGCCGAGCTCATCCCTACTGACACCCTGATCGCCGACCAGCTCCAACGCACTGAAGCCAGAGCGTTGTGCCAGATTCAATTGCTGCTCGAGCGTTCCGACATTGCGCAACGTGTACATCTGCAGAGCAATCGGACGATCTGCGTCAGGCGCGGCCATGAGTCCGGTATCGCTCAATGCAAGACCTGCAACCAGGGTCACCAAGGCCATCTTTTTGAGTAAATGCATCGCAACTTCCTGTTTGCTGTTATCGAATAAGACGGATCAGGTTTTGCCGGACGCCAGTGCCACGGCTTTCCGTTCGCGGAAAGCGAACAGGAACACCAGCACCACGCCCAGTGAAAAGAATGCCGGGAACAGCCAGATACTGCGCCACTGATGACCACCGGGACCGGTGTAGTAATCGGAAACCTGCCCGGCGACCCAGAAACCGATCAGCATACCGACGCCATACGTAGCCAGGGTAATCAGTCCTTGTGCCGAACTTCTGAAGCGCTCGGGCGTTTTGGCATCGGTGTAGATCTGTCCGGACACAAAGAAAAAGTCGTAGCAGATACCGTGCAGAGCAATACCAATGAACAGCATGAACGCCAGCTCACCGTTGTCGCCGTACGCAAACAGCCCATAACGCAACGCCCACGCCAGCATGCCGATCAACAGCGCCATCTTGATGCCGAAACGGTGAATGAACAGCGGCAGCAACAGCATGAACAGCACTTCGGACACTTGCCCGATGGCCATCTTTGCCGTGGGGTTGGTCATGCCGATCTGCGCAAGAAACGGATTGGCATTCTGGTAATAGAATGCCAGCGGAATACAGATCAGGATCGACGCAATGAAGAACACCAGATAACTTCGGTCTTTAAGCAGGCCAAGCGCGTCCAGACCCACCATCTGCCGCAGCCCCGTACGAACGGTCTCGGCCTTGATCGGCGCAGTGTCCGGCAAGGTGAAGCTGTAGACGCCCAGCATCAGTGAGGCCAGTGCTGCCATCAGGAATGTGTTGCGCAAGGCTCCGGAGGCGATGGCTGTCTGCGAGTCCCAGGCAAAGACAAAGCTGATCATCACTCCGGCAACGATCCAGCCCACGGTGCCCCACACACGAATGCGGGAAAACTCCAGCGCAGGGTCGCGCATCTGCCGAAAGGCCACTGAGTTGACCAGGGCCAGGGTCGGCATGTAGATCAGCATGTAGGCCAGCACGTAAGGGTAAAACGTACCGAAGTCCGGCGCCTTGTACAGCTGATAGAGCAGTACCGCGCCCAACAGATGCAGGACGGCCAGAATACGTTCGGCATTGAAGAAACGGTCGGCGATCAGCCCGATCACGAACGGCGCAATGATCGCACCCCAGGACTGAGTCGAAAACGCCATCCCAATCTGCCCGCCATTGGCGTCCAACTGGCTGGACAGGAACGTGCCGAGGGTGACGAACCAGGCCCCCCATATGAAGAATTGCAAAAACATCATGGCGCTCAGGCGCGCGGTCATCCAGGTCATATCAGTCACCGTCTTATTGTTATTGAGGTGTCAACGTGGCAAACAGGTCCCGTTCAGACGTCGGATAGCCCCAACAGCCGCCGATTGGACGCTTCGTCACTGGCAACGCTGGCGAAATCGTCGAAGGCTTTGCGGCTGCGCGTAATCATGTGCCGACGAATGAAATCGGCGCCCTCGGCAGCCCCCTGACCGGAATCCTTCAGGCAGCACTCCCACTCCAGTACCGCCCAACCGGAGAAACCGTACTGGGTCAGCTTGCTGAAGATCGATTTGAAATCGATTTGACCGTCGCCAAGCGAACGAAAACGACCAGGCCGCTCGACCCAACCCTGATAACCGCCGTAGACCCCTGAGCGCGCATCGGGACTAAATTCCGCATCTTTGACATGAAACATGCGAATGCGCGAATGATAACGGTCGATGAAGCCCAGGTAGTCCATCTGCTGCAGCAGCAGGTGGCTGGGGTCATACAGGATCGCGGCGCGAGGGTGATGGTCGACAGCGTCGAGGAAACGCTCGAATGACGCCCCGTCATGCAGGTCTTCGCCGGGGTGGATTTCGTAGCAGAGATCGACGCCCGCTGCATCGAAACACTCGAGAATCGGCAGCCAGCGCCTGGCCAGCTCGGCAAAACCCTGCTCCACCAGACCGGCTGGACGCTGCGGCCATGGATACACATAAGGCCACAGCAGCGCACCGGAAAAGGTGGCATGAGCAGTAAGACCAAGGCGCTGGCTGGCCCGCGCCGCCAGCTTCAACTGCTCGATGGCCCATTCGGTGCGCGCCTGCGGCTGACCACGCAAATGCTCGGGGGCGAAGTCGTCGAACAGCGTATGGAACGCCGGATGCACGGCCACCAGTTGGCCTTGCAGGTGTGTGGACAGCTCGCTGATTTCGACGCCGGCGCGGGCGCAGACTTCGTTCAATTCATCACAGTAATGCTGACTTTCGGCCGCTTTCGCCAGGTCAATGTAGCGTGTGCCAAGGGTGGGCAACTGAATGGCCTTGTAACCTTGTGATGCGGCCCATTGCGCGATAGAGGCCAGCGTGTCGAACGGCGCCTCGTCAGAGATGAACTGCGCCAGAAAAATCCCGGGGCCACGCAGGCCTGGTGGTGTCGGGGTATCTGTCTTTACGGTGGTCACAGGGCATATCTCCAGGGTCATGTCGGGCAGACCAGTTCGGTCCATTTACTGTCGCTGCCATGGCTGACGAGGGCGGTTTCGATAAAGGCCATGCCACGCAGCCCGGTCTCGATGCCCGGCACACCTGGCGCATCGCTGCCCTGCACTTCGCTGCGAATTGCGCTGGCGAAATCGCGGTAAAGATTGGCCATGGCTTCCAGATAGCCTTCCGGGTGTCCGGCGGGCAAACGCATGCGCCGCAACGCCTGCTCGCACAGCCAGGGCTGCCCCGTGCCGGAACGCAGGGTTTGCTGCGGTCGATCCAGTGCACGGTGGATCAGACTGGCGGGCTCTTGCTGACGCCACTCCAGTCCGCCCTTGTCGCCATAAACCCGAATGCTCAGTGCATTCTCTTCACCGGCACAGACCTGACTGGCAACCAGAACGCCGCTGGCACCCTGCGCCATCTTGAACAGCATGGCGGCGTCGTCATCGAGCTGACGGCCCGGCACATGCACGCCCAAAGAAGCGCAAAGGTGAGTGATCGCCTGCCCCGTCACAAATTCCGCCAGCGCAAAGGCATGGGTGCCAATATCACCGATGCAGCCACCCGCGCCTGACTGTTCAGGCCGGTCGCGCCAATCGGCCTGCCTGTTGCCCTGTCCGACCATGTCTTGGCTAAGCCAGCCTTGCGGGTATTCCACCAGCACTTTGCGCACCGTGCCGATGACGCCATTGCCGACCATGTCGCGCGCCTGCCAGACCATCGGATAACCGAGGTAGGTGTGGGCCAGACCGTAACGTTTCTGGCTGGCATCAAGGGTGGCTTTCAGGGCCACCAGTTCAGCCAGACTCAAGGCCGCCGGCTTCTCGCTGAACACGTGAAAACCTGCTGACAAGGCTTGGCTGGCAATTGGGGCATGGAGATGATTGGGCGTTACGATCACCAGCAACTGCATGCGCTCATCAACAGGCAGCGCACGCTCTGCATCCAGCATTCGCTGCCAGTCGTCATAGCAACGCGACGGCGACAGACCGAGGTGACTGCCCGTCCGCCGATTATTTTGCGCATCGCGGCTGAACGCGCCACAGACCAGCTCGAAACACCCGTCCAGTGCCGCCGCCTGGCGATGAGCCTGTGCGATGAAAGCGCCTTCGCCGCCGCCAACAAAGCCCATTCTTATTTTTGGTAGTGCTGTGCTCATCGGAACTCTTCTGCGTTGGAATAAAATGTAACCGGTTACATTTCAACAGAATCTAGCCACTGCCCTGCGTACTGTCAATCCGGAAAACGCTACGCGCAGGCATTTCGGCGCACACGGACCTGCTGTAAGCTCGCCCGAAGCATCGTTTGATATGAGGTGGTCTTGTCCAATATTCGTGAAGTAGCCCGACTGGCAGGCGTCTCGGTGGCCACTGTTTCGCGCACGCTGAAATCACCCGACTGTGTGCGCGAAGCGACCCGGGAAAAAGTCAACGCCGCCGTCGAGCAGGCCGGTTACCGCCCCAACCTGATGGCCGTGCAGTTCCGCTCACGCCGTACCGCCAACCTCGTGATACTCGTCCCGAAAATCGCCAATACCTTCTTCGGCCGTGTCATCAGCGGCGCGCAACAGGCCGCCCAGGCCGAAGGCTATCGGCTGTTGCTCTGCGACACTCAGGGCCAGGAAACCGTCGAGCGGGAGTTTTCCGAACTGGTCTATGCGCATCAGGCCGACGGTGTGATTCAGCTGCGCGCGTTCGATCCGTTCCCTCTTGACAGCAGCGAAACGCCACCCATCGTCAACGCCTGCGAGGTGCTGAAGGACGGTCGTCACCCTACCATCAGCCTCGACAATCAGGCTGCCGCCAAGGCTATGACCGAACACCTGATCGGCCTGGGCCATCGCCGGATCGGCCTGATCAAAGGCCCAAAAAGCAGCCCCCTCACTCAGGACCGCGTGGCAGGCTATCTGTCCGCGCTGGCCCGGGCAGGTATTGCCAGCGACCCCGCACTGATCTGTCACGGTGACTTCAGTTTACGGGCGGGCTATGAAGGTGCCGAGCTGATGCTGAGCATGACGGATCGCCCGTCCGCGCTGTTTTGCGAAAACGACGAGATGGCGATAGGTGCCCTCAAGCGCATCAAGCAAGCAGGCTTGCGCGTCCCGGAAGATATTTCAGTGGTCGGGTTCGATGACA
Source organism: Pseudomonas floridensis (assembly GCF_002087235.1). GTDB lineage: Bacteria > Pseudomonadota > Gammaproteobacteria > Pseudomonadales > Pseudomonadaceae > Aquipseudomonas > Aquipseudomonas floridensis. The sequence goes on from NZ_MUIO01000034.1 coordinate 5,120, forward strand.
TTCCGCTGGCTCAATACTGCGAGCCGCCACTGACCACCATCGCCCAACCCGCCGAAGCGTTCGGGCAAAGAGCGGTCGAAATGCTGATCGAGCTGATCGAAAAAAAAACCATCACACGACGGCACGTGGTGTTGCCCTTCGAACTGACAGTACGCGAAAGCTGTGCGCCCCCTTTCAAGCAATAGCGCCTCAAAATACAGCTTACTACCTGCCTCCCCCTGACCGCCGGGCGCACGAGACAGGACAGCGTCTTGTGCACTCAAATCTGCTCAGCCCAGGCTTCCCGGTGAAGGTTCTTCTGCATCGTCGACCGGCGGGTTCACCGGCATATCAGGATCATCGCTCTGATCATTGCGGTCAGTATCGTCTTCACGGTCCTGGTAAGCACCCTCCTCACTACCGGGCTCGGCCGAACCTGGGTAAGGGCTGTCCGGGCCATTGTTTTCAATCGTCATGGGTATCTCCGCAATCTTTGACGCAGGACATCTGCGCCTGAACGTGAGAGGTCGCAGCGCGAGGTGAAGTGCCTGTGACTGGATGAACGGTGTCGAGGCGTTGGCAGAGGACAAGTCGTGCTCAGTCGTCGTTTGATCGTGTCAAGGAGACCGGTTGCTGGGGAACCGTTTCCATTGGAAACTCCAGTGCCTGCAATGTGCCTGCATCATGACGGGCGTACTCACCAACGTCGTCACCGCAGGGCGCGGCCACCCTCTGGCAACAAGAGTTCGCAGACGTAGGCAACGCTTCGGGACATCAGTGTTTCAGAAGGGATAAATGATGAACAGTCATGCAGCACGTTATGTAATGTTGGTTTTACCTTTTCTCCTGTCGTGCGAAGCAGCGTATGCATCGACCTGGCAAATATGCAGCATGGAACTAAGGATTACAGATGTACTAAAACACCCGTATCCGCAGCTACAGGCTCAGGTCCTGAAAGCAAGCCCGGCCTCGCCCACTGTGGAATGTCCAGAAGAAGGTGCTACGCTCACGTTCAGTCCAGAAACGGCGGACTACCAACACATACTCCCCAAACGACAGTGGCCTAAAAAAGGGCAGTCTATACGGCTTGAATACCGGTATCTGGATGGCTTCTGTAAAGGAGACGGCCATGGTTATCAATGCCGCATCAAACACTACCCTATGGCCGCTCGCTGACTGGCAAACCAACAATATAGCGAAGCGGTTGACCCTCTACCGCCTGTATCCATTCATGCTATATGAAAGCCCGTTACCTTCAACCAAAGCAAGAAATGAAAGCAGGTTTGGCCCAGGTACGAGCGTAGCAAGCCGGTCGACGGGAGATGCTCGTTTCACCCAACACATCAACGATGTCGCCGCCTATTCAGGCGGAGGCAGATAGATCTTCTTTCTCAGGTATTGAGCGACTCAAAGGCCTAACCGCTCACCGGGCGCTGCCTGCCGTCCGCGGGATTCTATGGCTTGCGTGAGTAGTGCGGACGCTATCGATAGCTCGCGGCCATCCAGAATGCTCTTGGGAATAGATTTGCCTGCATTTTTCAGACATGAAAAAGCCCAACCTTTTCAGATTGGGCCAAGTCATTAAAAAATATGGTCGGGACGGAGTGATTCGAACACTCGACCCCTAGCACCCCATGCTAGTGCGCTACCGGACTGCGCTACGCCCCGACTAGGCGTGAATCTGTTTCGCGTATTGCGAAAACTTCGAGGAATATACCCTAAGCTTTTGAATTATGGAAGTATCTGGTTCGCCCGGTTACGATTTGAGCATTACCAATACGTCTTCCAGTTCGGCAATCATCTGCCGGATCATCTGCTTGTACTGCTGGGTATCGTCCTTGACCTCGCCACTGGACAAACGCAAACGCGCGCCGCCGATGGTGAAGCCCTGGTCGTAGAGCAAACCGCGGATCTGGCGAATCATCAGCACATCCTGGCGCTGATAATAACGACGATTTCCGCGGCGCTTAACGGGGTTGAGCTGAGGAAACTCCTGTTCCCAATAGCGCAAAACGTGCGGTTTCACCGCGCAGAGCTCGCTGACCTCACCGATGGTGAAGTAGCGTTTGCCAGGAATCGGCGGCAGCTCGTCGTTATGACTTGGTTCCAGCATATGCCTCAACTCGGGCCTTCAACTTCTGCCCTGGACGAAAGGTGACCACACGGCGTGCCGTGATCGGAATTTCTTCACCGGTCTTGGGATTTCTCCCAGGCCGCTGGCGCTTGTCTCGCAGGTCGAAATTGCCGAAGCCGGACAGTTTTACCTGCTCGTTGTCTTCCAGAGCGTGCCTGATTTCCTCGAAGAACAGCTCCACCAATTCCTTGGCTTCTCGTTTATTCAGGCCCAGCTCTTCGTACAGACGTTCGGCCATCTCAGCTTTCGTCAGAGCCCCCATACGCTACTTCCTTAATGTGGCGTTTAACCTCTCCTCAAGTGAGGTGAGGATGGCAAGTGTCGTTGCGTTTACCTCATCGTCATTAAGAGTGCGCGATGGATGCTGCCAGGTCAAGCCGACCGCAAGGCTTTTTCTATGCGGATCAATGCCTTTACCCTGATAAACATCAAATAGCCTGAGGTCTGTGAGCCACTCCCCTGCATTTTCTCGAATAACCTCAAGAACCGCACTGGAAGAGACATCCCGATCGGCCAGAAGTGCCAGGTCGCGACGCACTTCCGGGAAACGGGAAAGCTCATGGAATTTCGGCAGACGGCCTTTGGCAACTTCGCCCAGAACCAGCTCGAAAACAAATACCGGCCGGTCAAGGCCAAGGTTCTTCGAGAGTTCAGGGTGAAGCGCGCCCAGGAAACCGACTTCGCGGCCATCACGCAGGATACGCGCGGTCTGACCCGGATGAAGGGCAGGATGCTCGCCCGGCGTGAAGCTGAAATCGCCCAGCGCACCGGCGAAGCCCAGCACCGCTTCAACATCGGCCTTTACGTCGAAGAAGTCGACAGCGTCGCGACCCTGCGCCCAACCTTCCGGCAAACGGCTGCCGCAAACGACGCCCGCCAGCATCGGTTCCTGTTTCAGGCCGTCAAGCTGGCCGACGAAACGCAGGCCGCTTTCGAACATCCGAACCCTGTCCTGCTGGCGGTTAAGGTTGTGTTGCAGCGCCTTGACCAAGCCCGGCCACAACGAGGCGCGCATGGCTGCCATGTCGTTGGAGATCGGATTGGCCAGCAGCAGCGGCTTGACGCCCGGCGAGAACAGTTCGAACCATTTTGGATCGATGAAGCTGTAGGTAATCGCTTCCTGATAGCCACGAGCAACCAGCAGGCGGCGCAGCTCAGGAAGATCGCCTTGGGCTTCGGCCCTGGCCTGAGGAGCCAGACGCGCTTGCGGGTAACGAACCGGCAGGCGGTTGTAGCCATACAGACGGGCCAGCTCCTCGATCAGATCGACCTCAAGGCTGATGTCGAAACGATGACTTGGCACGGTGACTCGCCACTGACCGCCGGCCTCGGCAGATACGCCCAGACCGAGGGCCTTGAGCAGGCGCTCGATTTCGGCGTTCTCGATCACCAGACCGAGCATCTGCTCAACGCGGCTTGCGCGCAGTGTCACGGGTGCAACGGACGGCAAGTGTTGCTCGCTGACCGTTTCGATCACGGGACCGGCTTCACCACCGGTGATCTCGAGCAGCAGGCCGGTCGCACGCTCCATCGCCTCGCGGGCCAGTTGCCAGTCCACACCACGCTCGTAGCGGTGCGAAGCATCGGTGTGCAGACCGTAGGAACGCGCCTTGCCAGCCACCGAAATGGTGTCGAAGAAGGCGCTTTCCAGGAAGATATCGCGCGTGCTGGCGGTGACGCCGCTGTGCTCGCCACCCATGACGCCTGCGATGGCCAATGCACGCTGGTGGTCGGCAATGACAAGAGTGTCGGCGCGCAGACTCACTTCCTGACCATCGAGCAAGACCAGTTTCTCGCCCTCCTCAGCCATGCGCACACGAATGCCGCCATTGATTTCGGCCAGATCGAACGCGTGCAACGGCTGACCCAGTTCCAGCATCACATAGTTGGTAATGTCGACGGCGGCGTCGATGCTGCGCACGTCGGAACGACGCAGGCGCTCGACCATCCACAGCGGAGTCGGACGCGAGAGATCGACGTTGCGAATAACGCGACCCAAATAACGAGGGCAAGCTGCGGGAGCCAGTACCTCTACAGGTCGCACTTCGTCATGCACTGCTGCCACGGTCGCGACCTGCGGACGAGTGACTTCAGCGGCATACAGCGCACCGACTTCGCGTGCCAGTCCGGCAACCGACAGGCAATCGCCGCGGTTCGGAGTCAGATCGACTTCGATGCTGGCATCGTCCAGTCCGAGGTATACACGAATGTCCTGACCAACCGGCGCATCTGCCGCCAGCTCCATCAAGCCATCATTGCCTTCGCCCGCCTGCAGCTCGGCAGCGGAACACAACATGCCGTTGGATTCGACGCCACGCAGCTTGGCCTTCTTGATCTTGAAATCGCCGGGCAACTCGGCACCGATCATGGCGAACGGGATTTTCAGGCCCGGACGCACGTTGGGCGCACCACACACGACCTGAAAGGTTTCGCTACCATTGCTGACCTGGCAGACACGCAACTTGTCCGCATCAGGGTGTTGCTCGGTGCTCAGCACTTCGCCAACCACTACACCGGTAAAAGCGCCGGCGGCCAGCGTAACGCTGTCAACCTCAAGACCGGCCATCGACAGACGAGCAACCAGCTCGTCGCGGGAAACCTGCGGGCTTACCCAGCCGCGCAGCCATTGTTCACTGAATTTCATCCTGCTCTCCTGAAAGATTCGTTACGTGCGACCTAGCGAAATTGCGCGAGGAACCGCAAATCGTTGTCGAAGAACAGGCGCAAATCATTGACGCCGTAACGCAGCATGGCCAGACGCTCTACGCCCATACCGAACGCGAAACCCTGAAACTCTTCAGGGTCGATACCGGACATGCGCAGCACATTCGGGTGAACCATGCCGCAGCCCATCACTTCGAGCCAGCCGGTCTGTTTGCAGACACGGCAGCCCTTGCCGCTGCACATCACGCATTCCATATCGACTTCTGCGGATGGCTCGGTGAACGGGAAGAACGAAGGACGGAAACGAACGGCCAGCTCCTTCTCGAAGAACACACGCAGGAATTCTTCGATGGTGCCTTTCAGGTCCGCAAAGTTGATATCACGGTCGACCAGCAAGCCTTCAATCTGGTGGAACATCGGCGAGTGGGTGATATCCGAGTCACAGCGGTAGACGCGGCCCGGACAAACGATCCGGATCGGTGGCTGCTGCGATTCCATGGTCCGCACCTGCACCGGGGAGGTGTGGGTACGCAACAGCATGTTCGCATTGAAATAGAAGGTGTCATGCATCGCCCGCGCCGGGTGGTGGCCAGGGATGTTGAGCGCCTCGAAGTTGTGGTAATCGTCTTCGACCTCAGGACCTTCGGCAATGCCGTAGCCGATATGGGTGAAGAATTGCTCGATACGCTCCAGAGTACGAGTGATCGGGTGCAGACCGCCAGAGGTCTGACCACGGCCCGGCAGGGTCACGTCAATGCACTCGGCCGCGAGTCTGGCAGTCAGTTCTGCCTGCTCAAACGACACCTTGCGTGCATTGAGGACCTCTGTAACACGCTCCTTGGCAACGTTGATCAGGGCGCCAACCTGCGGACGCTCTTCAGCCGGCAGGTTCCCCAGGGTCTTCATCACCTGAGTCAACTCGCCCTTCTTGCCGAGGTAGTGAACCCGGATGTGCTCCAGGGCATTGATATCTTCGGCGCTTTGCACAGCCTCAAGAGCTTGAGAGACCAGCGCGTCCAGGTTTTCCATGTACAGACTCCAGATACGAAATAGGGGAAGAGCTTAAGGCTCTTCCCCTATTTATGACGTTCAACACCGACCCCGAAACCGGGGCCGGTGATTGTCGGGGGACTTAGGCCAAAGTGGCTTTAGCTTTCTCGACAATCGCAGCAAACGCCGCTTTTTCGTTCACTGCCAGATCAGCCAGAACCTTACGGTCGATCTCGATGGACGCTTTTTTCAGGCCAGCAATGAAACGGCTGTAGGACAGACCGTTAACACGAGCACCAGCGTTGATACGAGCGATCCACAGAGCGCGGAACTGACGTTTTTTCTGACGACGGTCACGGTAGGCGTATTGGCCTGCCTTGATTACCGCTTGCTTGGCAACACGGAATACGCGTGAACGCGCGCCGTAGTAGCCTTTGGCAAGTTTCAGAATTTTCTTGTGACGCTTACGGGCAATGACGCCACGCTTTACACGAGCCATGAGTTACTTCCTCTATATCTTGATCAAAATTAACGAAGGCGCAGCATGCGCTCGACTTTTGCCACGTCGGACGGATGCAGCAAGCTGCTTCCGCGCAGTTGACGCTTACGCTTTGTCGACATTTTGGTCAGGATGTGGCTCTTGAAAGCGTGTTTGTGCTTGATGCCGTTAGCAGTTTTCAGAAACCGCTTGGCTGCACCACTTTTAGTCTTCATCTTTGGCATGTTCGGATACTCCGCATTCAGTTGATAAACATAACCGCAAGGCCTGCCGTGCCCTGGTGGTTACTTCTTCTTTTTCGGGGCGATGACCATGATCAGCTGGCGTCCTTCCATCTTAGGATGCTGTTCGACGGAACCGTATTCGAGAAGGTCAGCTTCAACCCGCTTCAACAATTCCATACCCAGCTCCTGGTGGGCCATCTCACGACCGCGGAATCTCAACGATACCTTGGCCCTGTCCCCGTCACTCAGGAAACGTACCAGGTTGCGCAGTTTTACCTGGTAATCCCCTTCCTCCGTCCCTGGACGAAACTTGATTTCTTTAACCTGGATCTGCTTCTGGTTTTTCTTCGCTGCAGCGACCTGCTTCTTCTTCTCGAAGATCGACTTGCCGTAATCCATCACACGGCAAACAGGAGGTACTGCGTCGGCGGAAATCTCTACCAGATCCAGCTTCGACTCTTCGGCTATACGAAGCGCTTCATCAATCGAGACGATGCCAATCTGCTCGCCGTCAGCGCCAATTAACCGAACCTCGCGGGCCGAGATATTCTCATTGATCGGGGCCTTGGGTGCAGCTCGTTTATCTTGTCTCATTTCACGCTTAATAATAATTACTCCGAATCTTGGCGACCACGCCGGGAAACCGCTTGTGCGAGGAATTCAGCGAACTGGGCGACCGGCATCGAGCCGAGGTCAGCGCCTTCGCGTGTCCGCACAGCGACAGTTTGCATTTCAACTTCCCGATCCCCTATCACAAGGAGATAAGGAACCTTGAGCAAAGTATGCTCGCGGATTTTAAAGCCGATCTTTTCATTTCTCAAGTCGGACTTGGCACGAAACCCGCTTTGAGCCAAGGTTTTTTCGACTTCGAGGGCAAAATCGGCCTGTTTATCGGTGATATTCATGATCACCGCCTGAGTCGGCGCAAGCCAGGCCGGGAACGCGCCTTCGTAGTGCTCGATCAGAATACCGATGAAACGCTCGAAGGAACCAAGGATTGCCCGGTGCAGCATGACCGGACTCTTGCGGCTGTTGTCCTCCGAGACGTACTCGGCATTGAGCCGGATCGGCAGGTTGAAGTCCAGCTGCAGCGTTCCGCACTGCCAGACACGACCCAGACAATCCTTGAGCGAGAATTCGATCTTCGGACCGTAGAACGCGCCTTCGCCTGGTTGAAGCTCATAAGGCAGCCCTGCACTGTCAAGTGCCGACGCCAGTGCAGATTCGGCACGATCCCACAGCTCATCGGAACCGACCCGTTTTTCAGGGCGGGTGGACAGCTTTAGTTCGATATCCTTGAAGCCGAAATCGGCGTAGACATCCAGCGTCAGTTTGATGAACGCAGCGGACTCGGACTGCATCTGCTCTTCAGTGCAGAAAATGTGCGCGTCGTCCTGAGTGAAACCACGCACGCGCATGATGCCGTGCAGCGCACCCGACGGCTCATTGCGATGACAGGCACCAAATTCGGCCAGACGCATCGGCAATTCACGGTAGCTCTTCAGGCCCTGATTAAACACCTGCACGTGGCAAGGGCAGTTCATTGGCTTGATGGCGTAGTCGCGGTTCTCGGATTCGGTGGTGAACATGTTGTCGGCGTAGTTGGCCCAATGACCGGACTTCTCCCACAACGAGCGATCGACCACCTGCGGCGTCTTGATCTCCAGATAACCGTTTTCGTGCTGAACCTTGCGCATGTACTGCTCGAGCACCTGATACAGGGTCCAGCCCTGAGGGTGCCAGAACACCATGCCCGGCGCTTCTTCCTGGGTATGGAACAGGCCCAGACGCTTGCCGATCTTGCGATGGTCGCGCTTCTCGGCTTCTTCGATACGCTGGATGTAGGCCGCCAATTGTTTCTTGTCAGCCCAGGCCGTGCCGTAAACGCGCTGCAACTGCTCGTTCTTGGCATCACCGCGCCAGTAGGCACCGGACAGCTTGGTCAGCTTGAAGGATTTCAGAAAACGAGTGTTCGGCACGTGCGGACCACGGCACATGTCGACATATTCTTCGTGATAGTACAGACCCATGGCCTGTTCATTCGGCATGTCTTCGACCAGGCGCAGCTTGTAGTCTTCATGACGGGCGCTGAACACCTCGATCACTTCAGCGCGCGGGGTCACTTTCTTGATGACGTCGTAGTCTTTTTCGATCAACTGCTGCATGCGCTGCTCGATCGCCGCCAGGTCGTCAGGCGTGAACGGGCGCTCATAGGCGATATCGTAATAGAAGCCGTCATCGATCACCGGGCCGATAACCATCTGTGCAGTCGGGTACAACTGCTTGACGGCATGGCCTACCAGGTGAGCGCAAGAGTGACGGATGATTTCCAGTCCTTCCTGATCTTTCGGGGTGATGATCTGCAGGCTGGCATCGTTTTCGATCAGGTCACAGGCGTCGACGAGCTTGCCGTCGACCTTGCCGGCCACGGTGGCCTTGGCCAGACCCGCACCGATTGAAAGCGCGACATCGGCTACGGAAACCGCATGATCGAATGAACGTTGACTGCCGTCGGGAAGAGTAATAGTTGGCATGGCGCCTCCTCTCCTAGTGGTGACCCCTACCAAAGGTCACGTGGGTTGGGATGAGCCAGTACGTGATCCGGTGGTACGCCTGCCTCACAGTGGCAGGAGCCTTGCGGCCAACCTTGAAACGGACCAGATGACTGGAGTGTAAAAAAAACCTGCCTGCGCCGGGCGGAAAGCACGCCTTTCGGAACGCGGGAAAATAACAGGACGCGCATCCTAGCACAGCGCAGACCCAAGAGTCGCATACCACGCCAAATGAACATGAAATCGTATGCCATCTGAACTGGCTCGACTCAGTGTCGTCAGAACCCCATGACACCTTTTAAGATTTTTCCAGCAAAGGAGAACACCATGAAGCTCTCACACCTGTCCGGCCTTTTTGCCTGTGCTGTCATTCTGGCCCCGTTGGGTGCCCAGGCAGCGATGAACGAGGCAACTCGCGCCGAGTTCACCCAGCAATGCATCAAGGAAGCCAAGAATCAGGGTGTGGATGACAAGACCGCCAAGGCTCATTGCGAGTGCGGTGCCCGGCAGATTGACAAGAACTTCACGGACGCCGAGATCAAAGCGCTGAACGGCAAAAACCCACAGCCGCCTCAGGAACTGGTCGGAAAACTGCGCGATGTGGTCGCACAGCAGTGTGCTCAGGCAAAAAATTAATGGCTGACCGCAGGTAAAAAATGCCCTTCTGAAAGGCGTGTATCCGCGCCTTGCAAATACAGCCTCAGGGCCCTGCACACGGGGCCTTGAGCGCTTTTCAAAACCTTCTTCAAGCGAGTCTGCCTACAGGGCAATTCAGCCATTCCAGAATATGATGTTCTGCATATGTACAACCTGCGCTCAAAGTTCCTACCTAAATAGCTGTCTTTTCGTACATTTCGACTATGATAGGCCGGTGTGCCCAGTTGGCCTGAGCAGCACGCTATTGAAAATTATGTTCTTGGAGATACACCATGTCTAATCGCCAAACCGGCACCGTAAAATGGTTCAACGATGAAAAAGGCTTCGGCTTTATCACTCCACAGGGTGGCGGTGACGACCTGTTCGTACACTTCAAAGCAATTCAAAGCGACGGTTTCAAAAGCCTGAAAGAAGGCCAGACCGTTTCTTTCGTTGCTGCTAAAGGCCAGAAAGGCATGCAGGCAGAAGAAGTCACCGTGGTCTGATCCACGTGACTTGAAAAAACCCCGTCATCGACGTAATGCTGTTCACTTAA
>NZ_MUIO01000035.1 GCF_002087235.1 Pseudomonas floridensis
GCTCCCGTTTTGCGGGGATTTACGGGGGCGATTAAGTCCCACGCCGTTTACCGGCCCCCCCGTTTATCTCATGGGGCGCGGCCCTGTCTGGAAGATCGCTTGACCCGCCTCGCCATACCATGACCGACTGACGAAAACGCCCGCTGCCTCCAAGGAGGCAGCGGGCGTTCGGTGATCAGGCAACAGGTGTGGGCGGTGGCTCATCTGGCAAGGTGGGTTCGCCCGGCTCTTGAGGCTGGGAGGGCGGTGGTGGATACGGAGTGTCAGTACCCGGGTCACCCGGAATACCGCCCCCCACCAGGTTCAGCTCTGCGTGAGCCATCAGCGACCAGGCCAGCAGCCCGATCTCGTTGAGTGGAGGAGATGTTTCCTGTTCAGAGATTTTGAACGTAGTCTTCATAGGTCACTCCTGATCAATGGCCTTCGCTTACAACCGTAAGCGAATGCATGTGAGGCAATAGAGTGCGAAAACGAACATTAATTCCATCGGCGCATTGAAAGCGCTGTTGAATCAGGTGCGTGGCAGTGTGACACCGCGCTGCCCCTGGTACTTGCCACCACGGTCCTTATAGGACACTTCGCACTCTTCGTCGGATTCCAGGAAAAGCATCTGCGCCACGCCTTCGTTAGCGTAAATCTTGGCTGGCAGCGTGGTGGTATTGGAAAACTCAAGGGTAACGTGACCTTCCCACTCAGGCTCCAGCGGTGTCACGTTGACGATGATTCCGCAGCGCGCATAGGTGCTTTTGCCCAGACAGATGGTCAAAACATTGCGTGGGATACGGAAATATTCGACGGTACGCGCCAGCGCGAACGAGTTCGGCGGGATGATGCAGACGTCGCTCTTGATGTCGACGAAGCTTTTTTCATCGAAATTCTTGGGATCGACAGTGGCCGAATTGATGTTGGTGAACACCTTGAATTCGTCGGCGCAACGCACATCATAGCCATAGCTCGACACCCCGAAGGAGATCAGCCGGTCGGCACCTTCGCCACGCATCTGACGCTCGACGAAGGGCTCGATCATGCCGTGCTCTTGCGCCATGCGGCGAATCCACTTATCCGATTTGATGCTCATGGCGATGTCCTGATTTACGAGGTGAAAAAGATGATGGGCATCTTACCGGGCCTGCGCCACGTGTTCAAAGGCAACATATCCCCAGCCCATGACACACGAGCCGTACTTTCGACGCGATTGGAAATAATCCTCGACAGACCATTGGCACGTCCGACAAAAAGGGTTAAGGTGGCGTCACTGTGTTGCTTGTGTCACTGAGAATCTCTACACGATGTTGAATTTCGATCCAACCATCTCCATGAATTTTCCAGCTCTTTGCACTCAGTCTCGGCCAGGGCTCTTCCTAAGCCGCAGTTAACTTTGTCCAAGGAGATTTACTATGTCCAATCGCCAAACTGGTACCGTTAAGTGGTTCAACGATGAAAAAGGCTTCGGCTTCATCACTCCACAATCCGGTGACGACCTGTTCGTACACTTCAAAGCCATTCAGTCCGACGGCTTCAAAAGCCTGAAAGAAGGCCAGCAGGTCTCTTTCATCGCTACCCGCGGTCAGAAAGGCATGCAAGCTGAAGAAGTTCAAGTTATCTAACTTGTACTGATTCGCTTAAAAACCCCGCCCTCAAAAGCGGGGTTTTTTGTTGCCTGGCATTTGAGCCTGTGCATCGTAATCTGGCAAACCGGGGCCGAACTGGCCGACCCTGATTGCGCCCTACCTGTCAGTCATCACTGACCGAAATCGTCGGCATGGCCGGACTGACCGCTTCCTGCAGGACGATTCGTGCGCCGACATGGCGAGCCAGTTCCTGATACACCATCGCAATCTGACTCTCCGGCTCGGCAATCGCCGTGGGCCTGCCGCCATCTGCCTGCTCGCGAATCAACATCGACAGCGGCAACGAAGCCAGCAGTTCGACGTCGTACTGCGAAGCCAGCTTCTCGCCACCACCCTCACCGAACAGATGCTCGGCATGTCCACAGTTGGAGCAGATGTGCACGGCCATGTTTTCAACGACGCCCAACACCGGAATATTGACCTTGCGGAACATCTCGACGCCTTTACGGGCATCCAGCAGCGCAAGATCCTGCGGCGTGGTGACGATGACGGCCCCGGCCACCGGGATTTTTTGTGCCAGCGTCAACTGGATATCGCCAGTGCCAGGCGGCATGTCGATGATCAGGTAGTCCAGATCATTCCACGCCGTCTGCGTTACCAACTGCAAAAGCGCGCCCGACACCATCGGACCGCGCCAGACCATGGGCGTGTTGTCGTCGGTGAGAAACGCCATGGACATCACTTCGATGCCATGCGCCTCGATTGGCACGAACCATTTCTGATCCTTGATCTTCGGACGCGTGCCTTCAGGAATGCCGAACATCACACCCTGACTCGGCCCATAGATATCGGCGTCCAGAATACCCACCCGAGCGCCCTCACGGGACAGCGCCAGCGCCAGATTGGCAGCGGTGGTGGATTTGCCGACGCCGCCCTTGCCCGAAGCAACGGCAACGATGTTCTTCACATTGGCCAGGCCCGGAATCTGACTCTGGGCCTTGTGCGCACCGATCAGGGTAGTGATCTCGACCCTGGCCGCTGAAACCCCATCGATATTCTCGATGGCAGTCTTCAAGACATGCGCCCAGCCGTTCTTGAACAGGTCGGCGGCGTAGCCCAGCTCGAGACGCAACGTAACCTGCGTACCGTCAATGTCGATGGCCCGCACGCAACCGGCGCTCAACGGGTCCTGATTCAGATAGGGGTCGGTGTACTGGCGAAGAATCGTCTCCACCGCCGCGCGATTGACAGCGCTCATGGGCTCGCTCCGAAAAAAGACTGACTAAAACAGGCGGCTATCCTACCTGTTCTGTCGAGTGCCGACATGGTTTCGCTGCATATCCAGGCGTATTCCCACAACGGCACGAGGTGAAAAAAATTGCTCAGACCTTTATAGTGGCCGACCTCCGTTTCAGTTCAAGTAGCCGAGCCCCATGTCCGAGCCACGCAAGATTCTCGTTACCAGCGCCCTGCCCTATGCCAATGGTTCCATCCACCTTGGCCACATGCTCGAGTACATTCAGACCGACATGTGGGTGCGTTTCCAGAAGCACCGCGGCAATCAGTGCACGTACGTCTGTGCAGACGACGCCCATGGCTCGGCAATCATGCTGCGCGCCGAGAAGGAAGGCATCACGCCAGAGCAATTGATCGCCAACGTCAAGGCCGAACACAGTGCCGACTTTGCCGACTTCCTGGTGGATTTCGATAACTTCCACTCGACGCACTCGGACGAAAACCGTGAACTGTCGAGCATGATCTATACCCGCCTGCGCGACGCCGGGCATATCGCGACGCGCTCGATCACTCAGTATTTCGACCCGGAAAAGAAAATGTTTCTGGCCGACCGCTTCATCAAGGGCACCTGCCCGAAATGTGGCACTGAGGATCAATACGGCGACAACTGTGAGAAATGCGGCGCCACTTACGCTCCGACCGACCTGAAAGACCCGAAATCGGCGATTTCCGGCGCGACGCCCGTGCTCAAGGACTCCAAACACTTTTTCTTCGACCTGCCCGCCTTCGACGCGATGCTCAAGAGCTGGACGCGCAGCGGAACGCTACAGGATGCGGTCGCCAACAAGATCGCCGAGTGGCTCGACAGCGGCCTGCAGCAGTGGGACATCTCACGCGACGCCCCTTATTTCGGCTTTGAAATCCCCGATGAGCCGGGCAAGTACTTCTATGTCTGGCTGGACGCGCCAATCGGTTACATGGCCAGCTTCAAGAACCTGTGCGCACGCCGTCCGGAACTGGACTTCGATGCCTACTGGGGGAAGGACGCGACCACCGAGCTGTACCACTTCATCGGCAAGGACATCGTCAATTTTCACGCCCTGTTCTGGCCAGCCATGCTGGAAGGCGCGGGCCTGCGCAAGCCGACAGGCATCAACGTTCACGGCTACCTGACCGTCAATGGCCAGAAGATGTCGAAATCCCGTGGCACGTTCATCAAGGCGCGTACCTATCTGGACCACCTGTCGCCCGAGTACCTGCGCTACTACTACGCCTCGAAACTGGGCCGTGGCGTGGATGACCTGGACCTCAACCTGGAAGACTTCATCCAGAAGGTCAATTCGGACCTGATCGGCAAGGTAGTCAACATCGCCAGCCGTTGCGCCGGGTTCATTCACAAGGGCAACGCCGGCGTGATGGTGTCCGCCAACGCGGCACCGGAACTGACCGACGCATTCCTGGCTGCCGCGCCGAGCATCGCCGACGCCTACGAAGCCCGTGACTTCGCCCGCGCCATGCGTGAAACCATGGCCCTTGCCGACCGTGCCAACGCATACATCGCCGAAAAAGCCCCATGGGCGCTGGCCAAACAGGAAGGCAAGCAGGACGAAGTCCAGGCAGTCTGCGCTGTGGGCATTAACCTGTTCCGCCAACTGGTCATCTTCCTCAAGCCGGTATTGCCCAAGCTGGCGGCCGACGCCGAAGCGTTTCTCAACGTTGCGCCGTTGACCTGGGATGATCACAAGACGTTGCTGGTCAACCATCAGCTCAATCCGTTCTCGGCACTGATGACCCGCATCGACCCGGTCAAGGTGGAAGCCATGACGGCCGCTTCGAAAGAAGACCTGGCTGCCAGTGCCACCGATACCGCACCGCAAGGCAACGGCGAACTGACCAAGGACCCTCTGTCGGCCGAGATCGATTTCGATACGTTCGCCGCGGTGGACCTGCGCGTCGCTCTGATCCTCAAGGCAGAGCATGTCGAAGGAGCCGATAAACTGCTGCGCCTGACACTGGACATCGGTGACGAGCAGCGCAATGTATTCTCGGGCATCAAGAGCGCCTATCCCGACCCCAGCAAGCTGGAAGGTCGCCTGACCATGATGATCGCCAACCTCAAGCCGCGAAAAATGCGCTTTGGCATTTCGGAAGGCATGGTGATGGCGGCAGGTCCTGGCGGCGAAGAAATCTACCTGCTCAGCCCGGACAGCGGCGCCAGGCCGGGTCAGCGCATCAAGTAAGGCATGATAAGGCCCGGTATCCGCTGATCAAAAGCGGGTGCCGGGCCTTTGCGTATCAGTAAGAATGACTTCCTGACCCATATTGGCTAAAGCCTGTTCGCTATCCGGCAAGCGCATGAACCTGATCCAGCACATCGACGCCCTTCTGCCCCAGACACAATGTGGCAAATGCG
Organism: Pseudomonas floridensis; assembly: GCF_002087235.1. GTDB lineage: Bacteria > Pseudomonadota > Gammaproteobacteria > Pseudomonadales > Pseudomonadaceae > Aquipseudomonas > Aquipseudomonas floridensis. The sequence continues at coordinate 5,221 of NZ_MUIO01000035.1, forward strand.
GGCACCCCGGCTGCAAGCCTTACGCACAAGGGATTGCCAATGGCGAGGCGATCAATAAGTGCCCGCCCGGCGGTGAAGAAACCATTGCTCAGTTGGCGCAGCTGCTGGCCGTATCCGTGCTGCCACTGGATGCCGAGCGCGGGTCGGCACCTGCACAGGTTGCCTTTATCCGTGAAGCCGAGTGCATCGGTTGCACCAAGTGCATTCAAGCCTGCCCTGTCGATGCCATCGTGGGCGCGGCGAAATTGATGCACACCGTCATCATCGATGAATGCACGGGCTGCGATTTGTGTGTCGCGCCCTGCCCTGTCGACTGCATCGACATGCACCCTTTGCCGCTGGTGCAAACATCATTGCCCGCTGTCATTCCTGTCGTGGGTGATCTGACACTCGACACTCAACAACAGCGCGCTCGTCTGCACAAGCGCAACCACGCCCGCCAACGGTTCGAATCGCGTAACAGGCGCTTGCAACGCGAGCAGGAGCGGAGACAGGCGGAACGACTGGCACGGACGCAGAAGTCCGCATCCACTTCGACGCTGACGCCTGTAAAGGCCGATGGCGACGAAGCGCTCAAGAAAGCGCGCATCGCCGTGGCCATGAGCCGCGCTCAGTTGAACAAGTCTCTCAAAGCCTTCGGTCATCCGCCTATCGCTGAACAAGCGGCGCGTCTGGTGGAGTTGCAGCAAGAATACGAAGTCGCCGAACAGGCACTGGAAAAACTGTTGTCCGCACCGGTCGAAGCCGCGGCACCGCCTCCTGTAAAACCCGATGACAGCGCCGTGAAGCGAGCCCGGATCCAGCAAGCCATGGCGCGCGCAGCACTCAAGAAGGCGCAGACCGCCCATGCGCCAGCGGACCAATTGATGAGTCTGGAAAGCGCCGTCAAGCAAGCCGGACAAACGCTGGAGTCTGCCGAGCAGGCGCTCCGCGCTGCTTCAACTGCAGGGACCTGAAGCGGGTAGCCCTGTTTCGTCTGGTCACCCTGAAGGTAGAGTGGCAAATTACCGTGCCAGGCTTTGTACGAAAAGTCGGCGAGCGAAGGTCAGGCAAGGCCAAAACAGGCAAGGAAGCGGATTCTACGTGGTGTAGATGAGCATTCCAATGCCGGCTTTAACGCAGCATCATCGATGCATAGCCACTTTTCGTACAGAGCCTAAAGCTCGCGCTAAGCATCTGACCCAAACCCAAGGAAACGCGTCGCCCATGAATGCCGCAAAACGCCTGGAAATTTTCCGCAGGCTCCATGAAGACAACCCGGACCCCAAGACCGAGCTGGCGTACGCCACGCCCTTCGAGCTGCTGATCTCGGTGATTCTCTCGGCGCAGGCAACCGACGTCAGCGTCAACAAGGCGACTGCACGGCTTTATCCGGTTGCCAACACACCCGAATCGATTCATGCACTGGGCGTCGAGGGCCTGTCCGAGTACATCAAGACCATTGGCTTGTACAACAGCAAGGCCAAAAACGTCATCGAGACTTGCCGTTTGCTCATGGAGCGTCATGCTGGAGAAGTGCCGCAGACCCGAGAGGCGCTTGAAGCACTGCCCGGTGTCGGGCGCAAGACCGCCAATGTGGTGCTCAATACCGCGTTCCGCCAGGTCGCCATGGCCGTGGACACGCATATTTTCCGCGTCAGCAACCGGACCGGCATAGCGCCCGGCAAGAATGTGGTCGAGGTGGAAAAACAACTGATGAAGTTCGTGCCCAGACATTACCTGCTGGACGCGCATCATTGGTTGATCCTGCATGGTCGTTACGTATGTCAAGCGCGCAAGCCCCGTTGCGGCAGCTGCCGCATAGAAGACCTGTGCGATTACAAGTTTAAAACCTCTGACGATTGAGCCGAATAGATTCCAGCCGCCTGATCGATTGAAAAAATCTTTTTTACCCGCTACAGGTTTGTCGATATAAGGTGCGCCAATAGAGCTAAAGCCTGGAGTCAACTTCATGAGTACTGGCAAAGAGCAATTGGACGTCGATGATGATTTCGTAGCTGTCGATCCCGACGAGGTCGAGCAGGCACCCGTGGAGCCCGCAAAAACCAATCTGAGCAAGCGGCGAACGATCGACAATCTGCTCGAAGAACGACGCCTGCAGAAACAACTCGCAGATTACGACTTCGATCTTTAATGCCCGGATCAAGCTCGAACGCAGTGACTTGGTTCAACGCATGGGCTTGAAAAGCCCCCCGCGCAGAGAGGCTTTTTGTTTACGAATGCCGTATTACGGACGGCGTCCGACAGGCTGCCAGCATCGTCTGGCAAGTACCGATTCCATGTAGGGTCATACAAGCCCGTTACGTTGCGCCAGCTCGATCAGATCGACCAGCGAATGAGCATTGAGCTTGAGCAGCAGACGTGTCTTGTAGGTGCTCACGGTCTTGTTGCTCAGAAACATACCATCTGCGATTTCCTTGTTGGTTTTGCCCCTCGCCAGTTGCTGCAACACCATCATCTCCCGCCCGGAAAGACGATCGACCATCTCTGATTCACTGGCATTGCCCATGCTGGAACGAACCGTGTGCAGAGCCTGATTGGGGAAATAGCTATAGCCCGACAGCACCGCCTTGATCGCGCTCAACAACTCGGTCAGGTCCTGCTGCTTGCAGACATAGCCCGCAGCACCGGCCTGCATGCAACGCATGGAGAAATGGCCCGGCGCCTGAGAGGTCAGAATCAGCACCTTGAACGGCAGGGTCATGGCCGACAGGCGGGCAATGACCTCAAGCCCATCGAGCTTGGGGATACCTATGTCGAGAATGACAATATCCGGCAGATGCTCACGAGCCAGTTGCAGCGCGTCCACTCCATTGTCGGTCTCCGCAATGACTTCATAGCCATGACGCTCCATCAGCATGCGTACAGCAAGGCGAATGACAGGATGATCATCCACGATCAGCACTTTATTCATGGGCAGTCCAATTTTCGCTATTCGAATTTTCAGAGTCAGCACAATAGCTTAGTCGTTTAGTGCTTTGCATGACGCTCCCCCCCGCGGACTAACAGCCAGAGACCATTCATACATTTACAGCAGAATATTCCTACAAAACTCGAGACGAACGAGCTCTTTTTTATCTTTTTCACAGAGCCTTTCCTTTTCGGAATTCGATAACAGTACAACTACCCGGAGCGGCTGAACAGAGCATCGCCGGGCCGGATAACTTTTTTCGGCAAGCTGATCAGCAACTTTTTCCATCATTTGATCAGATTGCTCGCGCCGGACAAACCGGCCTTTGCCGCCAGCCTTGGAGAGGCCTCCTAAAAACGCATTAAACTAGCTTAGTGCCACCAGTCATGAAAAATGTGCTCGCTTTAGATGCTTGTCTTCTAAGGGCCGACGCTTGCAACTTCGATTCGAATGGTAATGAGCAGGTATGGCTTGCTGAATTGCGAACCGCTCCTCTGCGCCTGAAGAAACCGGAAAACCGGCTGCGCCAGAACTTGCCTCATTTAATCCTGACCTCCCGAACGCTCGTTGGCGCCAATGATCAACGTCCGGCTTCCATTGAAAATTACACACTTCAGTAACTTTTATGTGTAAATATATGTTCAAAGAGCGAGCTTACAAAAAACCAAGAAATTTCCTACAGCCATTTAACCAACGCATCGATTCTCTCCAACCCAGAAAATCAACCTCTCATCCTGAGAGCCTACACCTGATAGTAAAACATACAAATTGAACTCATCACCATTTCTTACAAAAACCAAAGCCTTTTTCTGCCCTCTTACACCAGAAAGGGCTCATTCGACAAGGAGCTAATACTAGTTTTCATCACAAATCCATAGTGAAACGCTTAAAGAGGAAAAGGACTACACCACTCACAGACAACATTTAAACCTATGTAAGACACCCTCAAAACACATAAATAGATTCATGTAGAGCCTCACTTTTTCACTTGCAAATTCTATTACCAGTCGTTACTTTTTTAATAGAAACTCATTAATCGAGACTATTGAACAGCCTCTCTATTAAAAGATATACATGAGTAAGGCCAACTTTAGCGCTCTTCTCACAGCGCCCAGTTAAACCTTGCCCATAAAAACTGAAGCAGTCAGACAACATGAACATGGTATGCCCGATAGACAGGCGTCTTTGACGCTACCGCCACGGGCCTGAAGACGCGTCTGCGCAGCCATGTATATAACCATGTTCAAAAAGGGATGGACTATGAATAACAAATCTTCTCGCTCATCATCAAAAGCGCCTGTCAGCGTTGATCTGATCACGGCAGTCGAAGCATTTGTGGCCAATGGCGGCGTGATCGCGATGATACCCGATCGTGAAGCCACCACTTCCTCCGCGCCCGTGATCACACCTTGCAACCCCCTGGAGGATTCTGATGACGAACAGCTTGCCAAAGTGCAACTGTTGAAAGAACTGGTCGCCAAAGGTGCCGGTTTTTCCGCGCTTCAATATTCGCTGAGGATGAACAGAAAAGACATACGACAGCTGGCTGTCGATCATGGTGTGAGAATACATTCCAGCCGACCGGTCGAAAAGGCTAAACGAGAAAGCCAACGCGACACGGATGATGTCGATGATGTCATTGCCGGCCACGTGATGCATTACTCGAGCCTGGGCTATACCGCATCGGAAATTGCTCAAGTCCTTGAGCTCAGCCTGCGCCAAGTGTGGAATATAGGTAAGGCCTATCGGTTCGAACTTAGACAGGAGCGGGACGGTGATACTGCATGAATGCTCGACTTTCAAACGTGAACGCATGCCAGGTGCGCCGTTGGCAAAGCGAAGAAGCGGCAACTGTGCAGGCGTGTTAAAGCATCATTATACGAAAAGGTGGGTAAAGCATGACACCTCTAAAATTCAATGCACATCGAGAACCTTTTCCCTAAAAGAAAATGACCGAATATCAACTTTCACGACAGTCATAAAGGACTTATCAACCCCTGCAACAAGGACCCGACCATGTCGAAACTAAAAGAATACCGACGACTTGAACAGCAACTGAATACGCAGCTTGAACGACTTGAAGCACTCGGAAACGACAAAAGGCTTTTAGAAGAAGTCGCTTTCGAGAAAAAGCTTCAGATATTACTTGATCGTTACCGCATCAAGAAAGACGAGCTTGTCAACTTACTGGGCTTGTCGCTTGGGTGCACAGGTAACAGCGTTGGCGAGGAAAGAACGTCCTGCACCATGAACGGAAGACAGTCGCGCAAGAGTGGGAAAAGCAGATGCTGAATGCCTGAGACAGGTGATTGTTCAGCGAGTATTTTCAAATGCAGCCCGGTCAGGGCTGCATTTTCAAACGAGAGACCCCATCAGAACAGCTTGCGGCCCTTGTTCGCCGCAATGCGCATGCGCAGCGCATTGAGCTTGATGAAGCCAGCGGCGTCGGCCTGATCGTAGGCACCGGCGTCGTCTTCGAAGGTTGCAATGTTGGCATCGAACAGGGAATCGTCGGACTTGCGACCGGTGACAATCACGTTGCCCTTGTACAGCTTCAGGCGCACTACCCCGTTCACGTGAACCTGAGACGCATCGATCATCTGTTGCAGCATCAGACGCTCAGGGCTCCACCAGTAGCCGGTGTAGATCAGGCTGGCGTACTTGGCCATCAACTCGTCTTTCAGGTGAGCGACTTCACGGTCCAGCGTGATCGACTCGATCGCACGGTGAGCGCGCAACATGATGGTGCCACCCGGGGTCTCGTAGCAGCCACGGGACTTCATGCCCACGTAACGGTTTTCCACGATGTCCAGACGACCGATACCGTTTTCCCCGCCGATACGGTTCAGGGTAGCCAATACGGTGGCAGGCGTCATTTCAACGCCGTCCAGCGCGACGATATCGCCATTGCGATAGGTCAACTCCAGGTACGTAGCGACGTTTGGCGCGTCTTCAGGCGACTTGGTCCAGCGCCACATGTCTTCTTCGTGCTCGGTCCAGGTGTCTTCCAGCACGCCGCCTTCATAGGAAATGTGCAGCAGGTTGGCGTCCATGGAGTACGGTGATTTCTTCTTGCCGTGACGCTCGATTGGAATACCGTGCTTCTCGGCATAGTCCATCAGCTTCTCACGCGACAGCAGATCCCATTCGCGCCAAGGTGCGATCACTTTAACGCCTGGTTTCAGTGCATAGGCACCCAGTTCGAAACGGACCTGATCGTTACCCTTGCCGGTTGCGCCATGGGAAATGGCATCAGCGCCGGTTTCGTTGGCGATTTCGATCAGGCGCTTGGCGATCAGTGGACGAGCGATGGACGTACCCAGCAGGTACTCGCCTTCATAGACGGTGTTGGCACGGAACATCGGGAACACGAAGTCGCGAACGAACTCTTCGCGCAGGTCGTCGATGTAGATTTCCTTCACACCCATGGCCTGAGCCTTGGCGCGTGCAGGCTCGACTTCTTCGCCCTGACCCAGATCTGCGGTGAAAGTCACCACTTCGCAGTTGTACGTGTCCTGCAGCCACTTGAGGATTACCGAAGTATCCAGACCACCGGAATACGCGAGAACTACCTTGTTTACGTCCGCCATGCCATCACTCCACCGCGTTGTACGGAAAACCGACGATTCTACCGTTCACAGCAGGAAATTTACAGGGGCGCGACAGCTTGTGACGACGAGGCGACAGAATTTGTCAGCCTCGCGACAGAATGGGTGAGTGATCAGGAGGTGTGAGCAGCGCTCGCCGAGGCGACCGGCACAGGACGCTCTTCAGGCGCGACGCGCTCAAGGTGCACGTTTACGCGACGGTTGCGCGCCCGGTTGGCATTATTGGTGTTGGGAGCCAGCGGATAGCGCTCACCATGGAACCTCAGCGTGATCTGCTGTTCCGGAATGCCTTGGGCCTTGAGGTAATCCATGACCGCCAATGCCCGGCGACGTGAAAGATCACGATTGGTCAGGCGATTGCCGCTGTTATCCGAGTGGCCGTCCAGTTCGATGTGGTTGACCGTCGGATCAGCCTTCAGGTAGGCAACCATGTTGTCCAGCCGGGCCTTGGCCGCCGCGTCCAGTTCAATGCCGCCGCCCGGAAAACCGACTTCAGCCTGTTTGACCTGATCGAAGTTCATCGGCAGCAGTTTGGCGGTACAGGCCTGATAATCGGCGAAAGCCTTGCTGAACTTGACCGGCAGTAGACGCACCTCCATCTGCCCGCCATCACGGGAATAATGACGGATCAGCGGCGTGCGCCCCTCCATCAGTCCGCTGATCAGACGTCCGGCCTGGGCATGAGAGGTATTGAAGGGTATTTCACCATTGCTGACGCGCACCGATCCCAGATTGATGTCGCCCCGTCCTGGTTGCCAGGGTGCGGCCGCAGCCAGCAAGGTCGCGGAACCGTTGCCCAGCATGTTGTAGGACGCCTTGAGCCGGAAGGTGGCCTGCTCACCCGCACGGCGCACGAACTCACCCACACCGAAATCGGTGATGGGCTGAGTCAGACGGCACTCGAACTGATCGCCTTCGACTTTCCATTCGATGCTTTCCAGACGCGTCTGGAAATTGATGGCCATCGCTGGAAGGCTGGCGAACACGCTGAGCAGGGCTAGATATCGCTGGCGCACGGGAGGCTCCACTTGAAATGATCGCGAAACAAATACACTTTCTATGTCGAGCTATCGGTAAGTTCCTGCAAAACTTGATAGCGGGTGCCTGAGAGAGTCTTTTCCGGTAGCATTCCCTGCGAGTTTGACCCGCCTGGAATCCCCAATGTCTGACCGCCTGACCCTTCTGCGTCCCGACGACTGGCACATCCATCTCCGTGACGGAGCTGTTTTGCCCCACACCGTCGCTGACGTAGCGCGCACTTTTGGCCGCGCAATCATCATGCCCAACCTCGTGCCGCCGGTTCGCAATGCCCAGCAAGCCGATGCCTATCGTCAGCGCATTCTCGCTGCACGTCCGGCCGGTAGCCGCTTCGAGCCGTTGATGGTGCTTTATCTCACCGACCAGACAACGCCCGAAGACATTCGCACGGCCAAGGCCAGCGGTTTTGTCTACGCAGCCAAGCTGTACCCGGCTGGCGCCACGACCAATTCCGACTCGGGCGTGACCAGCATCGACAAAATCTACCCGGCCCTCGAAGCCATGGCGGAAGTCGGCATGCTGCTGCTGGTGCATGGCGAAGTGACGCGCGGTGAGATCGACGTCTTTGATCGCGAGAAAGTGTTCATCGACGAACACCTGCGTCGTGTCGTCGAACGGTTCCCGGCACTCAAGGTGGTGTTCGAACACATCACCACCGGCGACGCCGTGCAGTTCGTCAATGAAGCATCGGCCAATGTCGCGGCGACCATCACCGCGCATCACCTGCTTTATAACCGCAACCACATGCTGGTCGGTGGTATTCGCCCGCACTTCTATTGCCTGCCGATCCTCAAGCGCAATACCCATCAGACGTCTTTGCTGGACGCCGCCACCAGCGGCAACGGCAAATTCTTTCTGGGCACCGACTCCGCTCCGCATGCACAACATGCCAAGGAAGCGGCATGCGGTTGCGCCGGTTGCTACACCGCTTTCGCGGCCATCGAGATGTACGCCGAAGCCTTCGAGCAACGTAATGCGCTGGATAGGCTGGAGGGCTTCGCCAGCCTTCACGGTCCGGCGTTCTACGGCCTGCCAGCCAACCAGGACACCATCACGCTGGTGCGTGAGGAGTGGACTGCCCCCGCCAGCCTGCCGTTTGGCGAGTTGTCCGTAATACCGCTGCGCGCAGGTGAAAAACTGCGCTGGCGCCTGGAGGAAAACGCGTGAGTGAAGATCATTTCGACGACGAACTGGAAGGTCATGGTGGTGGCATCGGGTCCCGTCATCCCATGGCGGCCCGCTTTCGCGGCTATCTGCCGGTCGTCATCGATGTAGAGACCGGTGGCTTCAACTCGGCCACCGACGCGCTGCTTGAGATCGCCGCCGTCACCATCGGCATGGACGAAAGGGGCTTCGTGTTCCCCGAGCACACCCACTTCTTCCGGGTCGAACCGTTCGAAGGCGCGAACATCGAAGCGGCTGCACTGGAGTTTACCGGCATCAAGCTGGACCACCCGCTGCGCATGGCCGTCAGCGAAGAAACAGCCCTGACCGACATCTTTCGCGGCGTGCGCAAGGCCCTCAAGGCCAACGGCTGCAAACGCGCGGTGCTGGTAGGCCACAACGCCAGCTTCGACCTGGGCTTTCTCAACGCAGCCGTCGCTCGCCTGGACATGAAGCGCAACCCGTTTCATCCGTTTTCAAGCTTCGACACCGCGACCCTTGCGGGCCTGGCCTACGGTCAGACTGTTCTTGCCAAAGCCTGCCAGGCTGCCGGTATCGATTTCGACGGCCGCGAAGCCCACTCCGCACGCTACGACACGGAAAAGACCGCCGAGCTGTTCTGCGGCATCGTCAACCGCTGGAAGGAAATGGGCGGCTGGGAAGACTTCGACGACTGAGGCCTGACCTGCTCGTGAACAGACCGGCCCTGTGCCGGTTTTTTCATGGGCGCGACTCATGAAAGTATTTGGTTAAAGCGGTGGAATGACCATTCATCGACCTGCCTGAAGCGCACCCAAAACAGTTTTGACAAGCATTCTCATTACCATTAAGCTCCTGATCACCCAGCCATAAACCAGCGATGGTCCATAGCTTATGTATGTATGTCTCTGCCAAGGTGTTACTGACGGTCAAATCCGGGAAGCGATTCTGGAAGGTTGCTGCAGTTATCGTGAAGTTCGCGAGACGCTGGGTGTTGCGAGTAAATGTGGAAAATGTGCCTGCCTGGCGAAGGAAGTGGTGCGTGATACCCTGACCGAACTGCAAAGCAGTCACGCCGCGCTGGGTTATGCGACAGAATTTACAGCGGCCTGATACCCCCTCTTTCAAAGAACCGGACTTGATGTCCGGTTTTTTTATGCCTGTAATTCAAGCGCTTAGCGTCAAGATGCGGAACTCAAACATTCTTATTCCTATTTAAATTCACTTATTATTCAATAACTTAGGTTTGACAGCGATTCGTGCGCGGCTCACACTCGCCGCTTATAGACAAACCATCGGCAGGACCTCGAACATGAAAGGCGACATTACAGTCATCCAGCATCTCAACAAGATCCTCGGAAACGAGCTGGTCGCGATCAATCAATACTTTCTGCATGCACGCATGTACGAAGATTGGGGCCTGAAAAAGCTGGGTGCTCATGAGTACCATGAGTCCATCGACGAGATGAAGCACGCTGACAAGATCATCAAGCGCATTCTGTTCCTGGAAGGCCTGCCGAATCTGCAAGACCTGGGCAAGATCCTGATTGGGGAACACACCCGCGAAATGCTCGAGTGCGACCTCAAGATCGAGCAAAAAGGCCTGGCCGATCTGAAAGCAGCCATTGCTCACTTCGAGACCGTTGGCGATTTCGGCAGCCGTGAGCTGCTGGAAGATATCCTCGAATCCGAGGAAGAACACATCGACTGGCTGGAAACCCAATTGGGCCTGATCGACAAGGTGGGCATCGAAAACTACCTGCAATCGCAGATGGGCGACTGATTCGTAAGCCCACAATAGAAAAAGCCCGCCTCCTTGGAGAGCGGGCTTTTTCATGCCTGTAAAGCATTTGATGGGCCAGACCGTTACCACTGCCCCACCAACAGGCGGTGTTACTGAGCCTTGGCGGCCGAAGCGTTCTTGACCAGTTCCTGCAGAGAACCGTCAGCCATCATCTCGGTGATAATGTCGCTGCCGCCGACCAGTTCGCCCGCCACCCACAGTTGCGGGAATGTCGGCCAGTTGGCGTACTTGGGCAGGTTCGCGCGGATTTCAGGGTTTTGCAGGATATCGACGTAAGCGAACTTCTCGCCGCACGCCATCAACGCCTGGGAAGCCTTGGCCGAAAAGCCGCACTGTGGCGCGTTGGGAGCGCCTTTCATGTAAAGCAGAATGGTGTTGTTGGCAATCTGCTCTTTGATTGTTTCGATGATATCCATGGAGCACCTCGGCTGAATTTTCCGACTCAGTTGTCGGCACGGTGGCGCATTGTAACGGAATCCCGAGTAAGACGCTCTGTCTTGAGCCTCAACATGCAGAGACATGCACAGGCACGCCATTCAATACCGCGTTGCCCGACAGCACATCGAGTTGACGCTCGTCAGTCAGGTCATTGGCGCTGACACCGGGCTGGTGCTGCGCAATCTCCATGCGCACACCTGCGCGGGCATGGCCCCAACCGTGAGGCAGACTGACCACGCCCGGCATCATGTCCAGACTGCCCAGCACCTGAACCTCGATCGTGCCAACCCGCGAACTGACACACACCTGCTGGCCGTCATTCAGGCCACGGCTGCTCAAATCGTCAGGATGCATGAGCAACTGATGGCGCGGCTTGCCTTTGACCAGCCGGTGATAGTTGTGCATCCATGAATTGTTGCTGCGTACATGCCTGCGTCCGATCAGCAGCAATTCACCGGTCTTTGCAATGGGTGCGGATTTGAATCGGGCGAGATCGGCGAGTATCACTTCAGGTGCCGCCTGCACATGGCAGTTGGCGGTCTTCAGGCGCTCTCCCAGGTTGGGTTGCAGTGCGCCCAGATCCAGACCGTGGGGGTGCGTATCCAGCATCGCCACGGAAAGTTTGTGAGCGGATGCATCGCCGTAACGCCCTTTACGCAGCCCGTGGTCGATCATCTGCGCGGGCGGCATTGTCGGTTTCAATTCTTTCTGCGTCTTGGCGGCAAACGCCTGAGCGAGGCCGACAAAAATCTCCCAGTCGTGCAGCGCACCCTCGGGCTTGTCGAAAATCGCACGGTTGAAGCGGGTGACGTTGCGGACCGCCAAGGTGTTGAACGTGGTGTCGTAATGGTCGTTTTCCAGCGCGGATGTGGACGGCAGAATCAGGTCGGCATAGCGCGTGGTTTCATTGATGTACAAATCGATACTGAGCATGAACTCAAGGCCCTCCAGAGCCTGCTCAAGCTGTCGACCATTGGGCGTCGACAGCACCGGATTACCCGCCACGGTCACCAGCGCACGGACCTGCCCCTCTCCTTGCTGCAGCATTTCTTCGGCCAGCGCCGAGACCGGCAACTCGCCGCCGTACTCGGGCAGGCCTGACACGCGACTCTGCCAGCGATTGAAATGGCCACCAGACGTCGAGCCGACGATGTCCACGGCAGGCTCGGTGCACAGCACGCCACCGACCCGGTCCAGATTGCCGGTCACCAGATTGATCAGTTGCACCAGCCAGTGGCACAAGGTACCGAACGCCTGCGTGGAGACGCCCATGCGCCCATAACAAACCGACTTGTCGGCCGCAGCGAAGTCGCGGGCCAACTGCCGGATCTGCTCGGGCGACACACCACAGCGTGGACTCATGGCATCTGCAGTGAAATCGGCAATCGCCGCCCGTACCTCGTCCAGCCCGTCGACCGGCAAGTGACTGTCGCGGGTCAGCCCTTCATCGAACAAGGTATGCAACAGGCCGAACAGCAAAGCCGCGTCGCCGCCCGGACGCACGAACAGATGCTGATCGGCAATGGCCGCCGTCTCGCTGCGCCGCGGATCGACGACCACCACTTTGCCGCCACGGCCCTGAATGGCCTTGAGGCGTTTCTCCACATCCGGCACGGTCATGATGCTGCCATTGGACGCCAACGGGTTGCCGCCCAGGATCAGCATGAAATCCGTGTGATCAATGTCCGGAATCGGCAGCAGCATGCCGTGTCCGTACATCAGAAAGCTGGTCAGGTGATGAGGCAACTGGTCCACCGACGTTGCGGAAAAGCGATTGCGCGTCTTGAGCAGGCCGAGAAAATAATTGCTGTGGGTCATCAGGCCGTAATTGTGAACGCTGGGGTTGCCCTGATAGACCGCTACCGCGTTCTGGCCATGGCGCTGCTGAATCCCGGACAGTTTTTCAGCCACCAGGTCGAACGCATCCTGCCAGGCAATCGGCTGCCACTGGTCACCGGTGCGCAGCATCGGTTGGCGCAGGCGATCGGGATCATTCTGGATGTCTTGCAGCGCAACGGCCTTGGGGCAGATGTGCCCGCGACTGAACGGGTCCAGCGGATCACCCTTGATTGACGTGATCTTTCGCGTGGCGTCGGGTTCGGTGGTCGTTTCGATGGTCAGGCCGCAGATGGCCTCACACAGGTGGCAGGCGCGGTAGTGTTCGGTCCGGGTCATCGCAGCCTCATGGTCTTGTCATGGCAATCTCATCGATCGCGGAACAATCACTATGGTGCGTGGCGATGGCCTGCGCCACCCGGCTTCGCATCATGAATCAGGGCTCATCAGGCCAGCGGATGTGCCCGACCGGTCAGCCGCCGATAGGCGTAACCACTTTGCGTTGCAACTGGATCTCGGTCACGGTTTCGATCTGTTCCTGAGCCAGGTGCACACCCGTCAGGTCGCCAATGAGACGCCAGTGTTCATCGAGCCCGGAACTGATGGTGGCCATCCGATCAATCATGCGCCGACCAGCGGTGCGTGTGACCTCGTCTTCACTGCGCAGCAGCTCGAAGGACATTGAGGTCATGGAAGCCGTGAGGTGGGTCAAGGTGCGGGCAGTCAGCCCGAGCAGTTCCGTTAGTTGACGCTCTTTTGAGTCCATTCCCAATCTCCCCAATCAATGATGGTACCAACGAGGCTTTATAACCTACGGCCGATGTTATGGAAACGGTTCTTGTTTCAACTGCGTGATGCACGTCGCATTCGCCGCCGGACTGTTACAGGATTGGTACTAATTGCCAACCCCGGCTGACGCAGTGTACAAATGCTGCCTTTGCAACGTGAGGCAATGGCTATTGGCCTGCTTCAGAATAGTCAGTTTCCGCCGCTGTGCAGGAATAAATGCACGGCTTGAAGACTGACTCCCTGATGACGGCCCACGTGCAAAAACAAGCATGCTATTGGTAAGACGCGACATTTTTTTATACTATCGCGCCTCTCTTATTCGTCGCCTTGCGCGGCTTTCTCCGCAGCCTTCGCCCGTTTTTTCGATAAAACCCGGCTTTGAAACCCTGCGGTCTGTTGCAATAAAGGTAGTTAATCATGAACGCCAGGCACTTTCTCTCGATGATGGATTACACCCCAGACGAACTGCTGGGCCTGATCCGTCGTGGCGTAGAGCTCAAAGACCTGCGAAATCGCGGCGTGCTTTTTGAACCTCTGAAAAACCGGGTGCTGGGGATGATTTTCGAAAAATCCTCGACACGTACCCGTCTTTCCTTTGAAGCCGGCATGATCCAGCTGGGTGGCCAGGCCATTTTCCTGTCTCATCGCGACACGCAATTGGGCCGCGGCGAGCCGATTGCCGACAGCGCGAAGGTCATGTCGCGCATGCTCGACGCGGTGATGATCCGCACTTATGCACACAGCAACCTGACCGAATTTGCCGCCAATTCACGCGTGCCGGTCATCAATGGCCTGTCTGACGACCTGCACCCGTGCCAGTTGCTGGCCGACATGCAGACCTTCCTGGAACATCGCGGCTCGATCAAGGGCAAGACCGTGGCCTGGATCGGCGACGGCAACAACATGTGCAACAGCTATATAGAGGCGGCGATCCGGTTCGACTTTCAGTTGCGCGTCGCCTGCCCGCTTGGCTACGAACCCAACCCTGAATTCATGGCGCTGGCGGGTGATCGGGTGACGATCGTGCGCGATCCAAAAGCAGCAGTCGCCGGTGCCCATCTGGTCAGCACCGATGTCTGGACCTCCATGGGGCAGGAAGAAGAAACCGCCAAGCGCATGGCCTTGTTCGCGCCGTTCCAGGTCACTCGTGCCCTGCTCGACCTGGCTGACAAGGATGTATTGTTCATGCACTGCCTGCCCGCTCACCGTGGCGAGGAAATCAGTGTCGATCTGCTGGATGACCCGCGCTCGGTGGCCTGGGATCAGGCGGAAAACCGCCTGCATGCGCAAAAGGCATTGCTGGAGTTTCTCGTCGCGCCGTCCTGCCAGCCCGCATGAGTCAGGCGTTGCTGCTGAACCTGCGCAATCTGGCGTGCGGCTATGACAACCAGCGCGTGGTGCAGGACCTCAATCTGCACCTCAACGCCGGTGATATCGGCTGCCTGCTGGGATCCTCAGGCTGCGGCAAAACCACCACCTTGCGCGCCATTGCCGGTTTCGAACCGATTCATGCCGGCGAAATCACCCTGGCGGGAGAGGTCATCTCGCGTCCCGGCTGGACCCTGGCACCGGAAAAACGCCGCATCGGCATGGTGTTTCAGGACTACGCCCTGTTCCCACACCTGAACGTTGCGCAAAATATCGCGTTCGGTATCCGCAAACACCCACGCCTTGAGCAAGTGACAAGCGAGTTGCTGGAGCTGGTCAACCTGGTCGGACTGGGCAAGCGGTATCCTCACGAACTGTCGGGCGGACAGCAACAACGCGTCGCACTCGCCCGGGCCCTGGCGCCAGAGCCGCAATTGCTGTTGCTCGATGAGCCTTTTTCCAATCTGGACGGCGAGTTGCGCAGGCGGTTGAGCCATGAGGTGCGTGACATCCTCAAGGCCCGTGGCACGAGCGCGATTCTGGTTACTCACGATCAGGAAGAAGCTTTCGCGGTCAGCGATCATGTCGGTGTGTTCAAGGAAGGTCGGCTGGAACAGTGGGACACGCCTTACAACCTGTATCACGAACCGCAGACGCCATTCGTCGCGAGTTTCATCGGACAGGGCTACTTCATTCGCGGGCAGATGATCGACCCTGAATCGGTGCAGACCGAACTCGGTGTGCTGCGCGGCAACCGTGCTTATCCGGGCGTCGCAGGCAGTGCGGTGGAGGTGCTGCTGCGTCCGGACGACATTGTTCATGCACCGCAAAGCGCCTTGAAGGCACGCGTCATCGGCAGAACATTCCAAGGCGCCTCGACGCTGTATCGTCTGCAATTGCCGACCGGCAGCCAGCTTGAAGCGATTTTTCCCAGCCATGCCGATCACATGGCTGGCGAAGATGTCGGCATCGAAGTAGCGGCTGACCACCTGGTGCTGTTCGCCGCGCCGGGCAGTGTCGCCGCGCACCGGGTCAGCGACTGATCCGGCTCATTCACGGCCGATTGGCGCAAAGACAGCGCTGGTGTTCGCGGCCAGCACTGTCGCCGACAATTCAACCTCCAGCCCTCTTCTTCCTGCGCTGACGAAAATGGTTTCGACGGGCATGGCCGTCTCGTCAATGAATGTGCGCAGACGCTTTTTCTGTCCCAGCGGACTGATACCGCCCAACAGGTAACCGGTCGAGCGCTGTGCCGCCGCCGGATCGGCCATCTCGGTTTTCTTCACCCCTGCAGCCTGCGCGAGGGCTTTGAGGTCAAGCGTTCCGACGACCGGCACCACGGCGACCAATAGCTCACCCTTTTCGGTACTGGCCAGTAGCGTCTTGAATACGCGTGCCGGTTCCAGCCCCAGCTTTTCTGCCGCCTCCAGACCATAAGAGGCGGCTTTGGGATCGTGTTCATAACTGTGAATACGGTGTTCGGCGCGAACTTTTTTCAATAAATCCAGGGCGGGGGTCATGCGTCACTCCGGGCAGATCAGGGCGCTCACTACTTTAAGCCAAATATTCGAGGCACGCCTTGATACGCCATGCCTGCAACAGTGATGGCTATTTAAAACCATAAAGAGATTTCCTACAAAACATGCAGAAACGAACGGAAATCAAACCATGATATTTTTCAGTGACCGTTCAGTTCCGACCTTTGACAGGGTTCTTTCTTGTCTATATTTTTTCGTTTACGAATATTATCGAACGCGGTTTTTCGGTATAACTCGCATCAGTGATCAGAATCTCAAGGATTCCGATACGCCGAAATAACGAGCATCCGTGCCTGCATACGGTGCCGCGACAAAAACAAAAAAGAGGTACTCATGACCATCGCAACTCAACAACCGACACTGACCGGACAATGCACGGCTGAATTTCTGGGCACTGCCCTGATGATTTTTTTCGGGACGGGATGCGTTGCAGCGCTCAAAGTCGCGGGTGCCACTTTCGGTCTTTGGGAAATCTGCATCATCTGGGGCATGGCCGTCAGCATGGGCATTTACCTGAGTGCGGGTATTTCCGGGGCTCACCTCAATCCGGCCGTCAGCATCGCGCTGAGCCTGTTTGCCGGATTCGAAAAGCGAAAGTTGCCCTTTTACATCGCCTCGCAGATTGCCGGTGCGTTCTGCGGTGCCGGTCTGGTGTACCTCCTGTACGTCAGCCTTTTTTTCGACTTCGAACATGCTCATCACATCATTCGTGGCAGCGAACAAAGCCTTGAACTGGCTTCGGTGTTTTCGACCTACCCCAATCCCGCCATTTCCGTCGGCCAGGCCTTTCTGGTCGAAGTGGTCATCACCACCATTCTGATGGGCGTCATCATGGCCTTGGGTGATGACAACAATGGTCTGCCCCGTGGCGCGCTGGCACCTCTGTTGATCGGTCTGCTGGTTGCCGTAATCGGTAGCGCCATGGGTCCGCTGACCGGCTTTGCCATGAACCCGGCGCGGGACTTCGGCCCGAAACTGATGACGTTCATTGCCGGCTGGGGTGAGATAGCATTCACCGGCGGTCGTGACATACCTTATTTCCTGGTTCCGATTTTTGCGCCCATTCTGGGTGCCTGCCTCGGCGCTGCCGGTTATCGTGCCCTGATTGCGCGTCACCTGCCGAGCGCCGTTCCTGCTGAAAACGAAAAAGAACTCGATAAAGACACCAACGTGGTACGCGGCAAAGTTCAGGCGTCATCTTGAATTCCACCCCAATAACGCAAGGCAATCGACATGACAGACACACAGAACAAGAATTACATCATTGCTCTTGACCAGGGCACCACCAGCTCGCGAGCCATCATCTTCGATCGCGACGCCAACGTGGTGAGCACTGCCCAAAGCGAGTTCGTCCAGCATTACCCGCAGGCAGGCTGGGTCGAGCATGACCCGATGGAAATTTTCGCCACCCAGAGCGCGTGCATGACTAAAGCGTTGGCCCAGGCCGATCTGCACCACAACCAGATCGCCGCCATCGGCATTACCAACCAGCGCGAAACCACCGTGATCTGGGAACGTGACACCGGTCGGCCGATCTACAACGCCATCGTCTGGCAGTGCCGCCGCAGCACCGAGATCTGTCAGCAACTCAAGCGCGACGGCCTCGAAGAGTACATCAAGGACACCACCGGCCTGGTCATCGACCCGTACTTCTCCGGTTCCAAGGTCAAATGGATCCTGGACAACGTCGAAGGCAGCCGCGAGCGCGCCCGCAAAGGCGAGCTGATGTTCGGCACCATCGATACCTGGCTGATCTGGAAATTCACCGGCGGCAAGGTCCACGTCACCGACTACACCAACGCCTCGCGCACCATGCTGTTCAACATCCACACGCTGGAGTGGGATCAGCGCATGCTCGACGTGCTCGACATCCCGCGCGAGATACTGCCGCAGGTCAAGGCGTCGTCCGAAGTCTACGGCCACAGCAAGAGCGGCATCCCGATCGCCGGTATCGCGGGCGACCAGCAGGCGGCGCTGTTCGGTCAGATGTGCGTTGAACCCGGCCAGGCGAAAAACACCTACGGCACCGGCTGCTTCCTGCTGATGAACACTGGCAAGAAAGCCGTGAAGTCGGCGCACGGCATGCTGACCACCATCGGCTGTGGCCCGCGTGGCGAAGTGGCTTATGCGCTGGAAGGTGCCGTGTTCAACGGCGGCTCGACCGTGCAGTGGCTGCGTGACGAACTGAAGATCATCAACGACGCGCTGGATACCGAGTACTTCGCCAGCAAGGTCAAGGACAGCAACGGCGTGTACCTAGTCCCGGCCTTCACCGGCCTGGGCGCGCCCTACTGGGACCCATACGCCCGTGGCGCCCTGTTCGGACTGACGCGCGGCGTTAAAGTCGATCACATCATCCGTGCGGCGCTGGAATCCATTGCCTATCAGACCCGCGACGTGCTGGATGCGATGCAGCAGGATTCCGGCGAACGCCTCAAGTCGTTGCGGGTAGACGGCGGCGCAGTGGCCAACAACTTCCTGATGCAGTTCCAGGCAGACATCCTCGGCACGCATGTAGAGCGTCCGCAAATGCGCGAAACGACCGCGCTGGGCGCCGCATTCCTCGCAGGTCTGGCCATCGGGTTCTGGAGCAGCCTGGACGAACTGCGTAACAAGGCCGTGATCGAGCGGGTCTTCGAGCCCCTGTGTGAAGAGGCGCATAAAGAGAAGCTGTACGCTGGCTGGCAGAAAGCAGTAGCCCGCACGCGTGACTGGGAACCGCACGAAAACGAAGAGTGATCGTCTGACGGGGAGCAGGATTCAGGCTGACAGGGGCCATGTCCCTGCGGCATGATGGGCGCCATTTGCAGAGGGCGCCCAAGGAAAAACAATGAACCTGCCTCCCCGCCAACAACAGATCCTCGAACTGGTCCGTGATCGCGGCTATGTCAGCATCGATGAAATGGCGACGCTGTTCGTCGTGACCCCGCAAACCATCCGTCGAGACATCAACCAGCTTGCGGAAATGAACCTGCTGCGCCGCTACCACGGTGGCGCGGCCTATGATTCCAGCATCGAAAACACCGCTTACGCGATGCGCGCGGATCAGATGCGCGATGAGAAACAACGCATCGCCGAAGCCATCGCGGCGCAGATTCCCGACAATGCCTCGCTGTTCATCAACATCGGCACCACCACCGAATCCATCGCCCGCGCCCTGCTCAACCACAACAACCTGAAGATCATCACCAACAACCTGCATGTGGCCTCGATCCTGAGCGCCAAGGATGATTTCGAAGTGCTGCTGGCGGGCGGTAACGTACGCCGGGATGGCGGCGTGGTCGGCCAGGCCAGTGTCGACTTCATTTCGCAGTTCAAGGTCGACTTTGCCTTGGTGGGCATCAGCGGTATCGATGAAGACGGCAGCCTGCTGGATTTCGATTATCAGGAAGTCCGGGTATCGCAAGCGATCATCGCCAATGCGCGTAAAGTGCTGTTGGCGGCGGATTCCAGCAAGTTTGGGCGCAATGCCATGGTCCGCTTGGGGCCCATCAGTCTGATCGACTGCCTCGTCACTGACCAGCCGCCAGTGCCGGCGCTGCAACAATTGCTGAACCAACACAAGATTCGTCTCGAAGTGGTTTGATCCGGTCCTCGGCAGGCTTGCCCGCACTCCTCGCTCAAGCCTGAACGACGGAAGCGGGAGTGTTGACGAAAAACTGCACCTTGACTGAATGCACCGCCAACGCTCTGCGTCGGTACTTGCAGCGATGAGCAGCGATTCACACGCCTGCCAATCCCGTCCTACAATGTTCATTTTTGTTCTTTTCTAATCCCTTCATCAGTAATTTCAATCAATACTTGCTGGCGAGGGGATTTTTATTACGCTATGATTTTCGAAAGTGAACATTAATGTTCAGATTCGCCTTTCGAGCCAAGCTCACGCATTCTCCAGGAGGCCAACAATGCCCCACACTCACGCGACAACCGCTGCCCCTCTCTCCGAGGTTTACGACATCGCCGTGATCGGTGGTGGCATCAATGGGGTGGGCATCGCGGCAGACGCCTCCGGTCGTGGCTTGTCGGTCTTCCTGTGCGAAAAGGACGACCTTGCGAGCCACACCTCGTCGGCCAGCAGCAAGCTGATCCACGGTGGCCTGCGTTACCTGGAGCATTATGAGTTCCGTCTGGTGCGTGAAGCGCTGGCAGAGCGTGAAGTGTTGCTGGCCAAGGCACCGCATATCGTCAAGCCGATGCGTTTCGTCCTGCCGCACCGTCCGCACCTGCGTCCTGCGTGGATGATCCGTGCTGGTATGTTCCTTTACGATCATCTGGGCAAGCGTGAAAAGCTGCCGGCCTCGCGCACCATTCGCTTTGGTGCAGACAGTCCGCTGAATGCCAGCATCACCAAGGGCTTCGAATATTCCGACTGCTGGGTCGATGACGCCCGTCTGGTCGTGCTCAACGCGATGGCAGCCCGTGAAAACGGTGCGCACATCCACACCCAGACCCGTTGCGTCAGTGCGCGTCGTATCAAAGGCATGTGGCACCTGCATCTGGAACGCAGCGATGGCAGCCTGTTTTCGATCCACGCCAAGGCACTGGTCAACGCAGCTGGCCCATGGGTGGCCAAGTTCATCCGTGAGGACCTCAAGCTTGAGTCGGCCTACGGTATTCGTCTGATTCAAGGTAGCCACCTGATCGTGCCGAAGCTGTACGAAGGCGAGCATGCGTTCATTCTTCAGAACGAAGACAAACGCATCGTCTTCACAATTCCGTACATGGATCACTTCACGATCGTCGGCACCACTGACCGTGAATACCAGGGCGATCCGAACAAGGTGGAAATCACCGACGGCGAGATGGATTACGTGCTCAAGGTGGCCAATGACCACTTCAAGAAGCAACTGACTCGCGCCGACGTTCTGCATACCTACTCAGGCGTGCGCCCACTGTGCAACGACGAATCCGACAACCCGTCGGCCATCACTCGCGACTACACGCTGTCGCTGTCCGGTGGTGGCGACGAAGCGCCGATCCTGTCGGTGTTTGGCGGCAAACTGACCACGTACCGCAAGCTGGCCGAGTCGGCCATGGCGCAACTGGCACCGTTCTTCAAACAGATGAAACCGGGCTGGACTGCCAAATCCGCATTGCCAGGCGGTGAAGACATGACCACGCCAGAAGCGCTGGCGGGCGAACTGACCCGTCGCTTCAACTGGCTGCCTGAACCGATCGCCAAGCGTTGGGCCATCACCTACGGCAGCCGCAGCTGGCGTTTGCTGGAAGGTGTGCAGAGCCTGGAAGACATGGGTCTGCACCTCGGTGGCGGTTTGTATACCCGCGAGGTGGACTACCTGTGCGATCAGGAATGGGCCACCAACGTCGATGACATTCTGTGGCGTCGTACCAAACTGGGCCTGTTCACTACGCCTGAAGAACAGGCGAGCGTGCGCAGCTACCTGGAAACCGTTGCACGCAACAAGGCGGCCATCGAAGCAGCCTGATGGCGTCACTGATCAAGACCGTGTCGCAGGAGAGCCGGGTGCACGCCACTCAGCTCTCCTGCTGCCGTTCCCGGTAAGCCTCTCAATATTCTTCCGGCGAACCCGCCCTACGACACACCTCGCTTCGCGAACCGCATGGGACTGATCGGCAGTCCATTCGGTTTCCCGAACTCCATGTCCCTTCACGTTCGGCTTCCCGGACGCCGCGTCTCTCCTCCCCCGTCTCAAAAAAGATAAAACCCCTTTAAATTCAATAAATTAATCCTTTCTAAAAGCCTGGCACGACTCATGCTCTACACTCTGCATCGACAGCTTCGACATACGCGTGTGTCTGGTTCAGGACGCCGTTGAAGCAATCGTCAAGAAGTGGACAGCCCAAGGCGTCCTATCAATAAAAAATGAAATCGAGGATTCATCGATGCGCATCGTTCCCCATCTGTTGGGCGCAGCAATCGCTGCCGCTCTGATCAGCACTCCAGCACTGGCGGCTGAATTGACCGGCACACTGAAGAAGATCAAAGAGTCCGGCACCATCACCCTCGGCCACCGCGACGCGTCCATCCCTTTCTCCTACATTGCTGACGCTTCCGGCGTACCGATGGGCTACTCCCACGACATCCAGCTGAAAATCGTCGAAGGCATCAAGAAAGAACTGGACATGCCTGACCTGAAGGTCAAGTACAACCTGGTGACATCTCAGACCCGTATCCCGCTGGTCCAGAACGGCACCGTTGACGTGGAATGCGGCTCAACCACCAACAACGTCGAGCGCCAACAGCAAGTCGACTTCTCGATCGGCATCTTCGAAGTCGGCACCCGCCTGCTGGCCAAGAAAGACTCCAGCTACAAGGACTTCGATGACCTGAAAGGCAAGAACGTTGTGACCACCGCTGGCACCACGTCCGAGCGCATTCTCAAGGCCATGAACGCTGACAAGCAGATGGGCATGAACGTCATCTCCGCCAAAGACCATGGCGAGTCGTTCCAGATGCTGGAATCCGGTCGCGCCGTGGCATTCATGATGGACGACGCATTGCTGGCAGGCGAAATGGCCAAGGCCAAGAAGCCGGATGACTGGGCCGTGACCGGTACCGCACAGTCTTACGAAATCTATGGCTGTATGGTTCGCAAGGGCGATGAACCGTTCAAGAAAGCCGTGGACGACGCCATCGTTGCAACGTTCAAGTCGGGCGAAATCAATACCATCTATAACAAGTGGTTCCAGTCGCCGGTTCCGCCAAAGGGCCTGAATCTGCAGTTCCCGATGAGCGACAAGCTCAAACAATTGATCGCCAACCCGACCGACAAAGCCGCTGACCAAGTGGCTGACGACAAGAAGGCCTGAGCAACCGGTTCAGCGTCGCTGAACTGATTGCCTCCCGAGCGAGCACCTTGCTCGCCCGGGGACCGGCACCGCGTGCATTTCGATAGAAATAGAACAAGAGGGGGAGACCCTGATGAATTACAACTGGGACTGGGGCGTGTTCTTCAAGTCCACCGGCGTCGGCAGCGAGACCTATCTGGACTGGTTCATATCCGGTCTGGGCTGGACCATCGCCATTGCAGTCGTCGCCTGGATCATCGCCCTGATACTGGGCTCGGTCCTCGGTGTCATGCGCACCGTGCCAAACCGTCTGGTGTCGGGTATCGCCACGATCTACGTGGAAATCTTCCGCAATGTGCCACTGCTGGTGCAGCTGTTCATCTGGTACTTCCTGGTGCCTGACCTGCTGCCTGAAAACTTGCAGGAGTGGTACAAGCAAGACCTCAATCCGACGACCTCGGCGTTTCTGAGTGTCGTGGTCTGCCTTGGCCTGTTCACGGCCGCCCGTGTCTGCGAGCAGGTGCGTACGGGTATTCAGGCGCTGCCCAAGGGTCAGGAATCGGCCGCTCGCGCCATGGGCTTCAAGCTGCCGCAGATCTACTGGAACGTGCTGCTGCCACAAGCCTATCGCATCATCATTCCGCCGCTTACCTCCGAATTCCTGAACGTGTTCAAGAACTCGTCGGTGGCGTCGCTGATCGGCCTGATGGAGCTGCTCGCGCAGACCAAACAGACCGCCGAGTTCTCCGCCAATCTGTTCGAAGCCTTCACCCTGGCCACCCTCATCTACTTCACGCTGAACATGAGCCTGATGCTGTTGATGCGCCTGATCGAGAAGAAAGTCGCAGTGCCCGGCCTGATCTCTCTGGGAGGTAAATGATGGACTTCACTGGAATCGTTCCCGCCCTGCCGGGCTTGTGGAACGGCATGGTCATGACCCTCAAGCTGATGGCGATGGGCGTGGTCGGTGGTCTGGTGCTCGGCACCCTGCTGGCCTTGATGCGACTCTCATCGAACAAGCTGCTGTCCAACGTGGCCGGCGCTTATGTGAACTACTTTCGCTCGATCCCGCTGCTGCTGGTGATCACCTGGTTCTATCTGGCGGTGCCGTTCGTACTGCGCTGGATCACGGGCGAAGACACACCTGTCGGGGCGTTCACCTCCTGTGTCGTGGCGTTCATGATGTTCGAGGCCGCGTACTTCTGCGAAATCGTGCGTGCCGGTGTGCAGTCCATTTCCAAGGGGCAGATGGGCGCAGCCCAGGCCTTGGGCATGAATTACAGCCAGATGATGCGTCTGATCATCCTGCCCCAGGCGTTTCGCAAGATGACGCCCCTGCTGCTGCAACAGAGCATCATCCTGTTTCAGGACACCTCGCTGGTTTACACCGTGGGCCTGGTTGACTTCCTCAACGCCTCGCGTGCCAGCGGCGACATCATCGGTCGCGCCAACGAGTTCCTGATCATTGCCGGTCTGGTGTATTTCACGATCAGCTTCGCCGCCTCGCTGCTGGTGAAGCGTTTGCAAAAAAGGTTCGCCGTATGATTTCCATCAAAAACGTCAACAAGTGGTATGGGGACTTCCAGGTACTGACCGATTGCAGCACCGAGGTCAGCAAAGGCGAAGTGGTCGTGGTCTGCGGTCCTTCCGGGTCCGGTAAATCGACGCTGATCAAATGCGTCAACGCACTGGAGCCGTTCCAGAAAGGCGACATCGTCGTTGATGGCACCTCGATCTCCGACGCCAAGACCAACCTGCCCAAGCTGCGCTCGCGGGTGGGCATGGTGTTCCAGCATTTCGAACTGTTCCCGCACCTGAGCATCGTCGAGAACCTGACCATTGCGCAGATCAAGGTGCTGGGCCGCAGCAAGGCCGAAGCCACCGAAAAAGGCCTCAAGCTGCTCGACCGCGTCGGTCTCTCGGAGCATGCCCACAAGCATCCGGGCCAGCTTTCCGGTGGACAACAGCAGCGTGTGGCCATCGCCCGTGCCCTGGCCATGGATCCGGTGGTGATGCTGTTCGACGAACCTACCTCCGCGCTGGACCCGGAAATGGTCAACGAAGTGCTCGACGTGATGGTGCAACTGGCACATGAAGGCATGACCATGATGTGCGTGACCCACGAAATGGGTTTCGCTCGCAAGGTTGCCAACCGTGTGATCTTCATGGACAAGGGCCAGATCGTCGAAGACTGTCCCAAGGAAGAGTTCTTCGGTGACGTTTCCGCACGTTCCGAACGCGCCCAGCAATTCCTCGCCAAGATCCTTCAGCACTAAGCATTACGCCGCCAGTTGCCCGTCCTGCACGGGCGGCTGTTCGGTTCAGGACGACTGTGATGAAATGCGACCCCACTCCATATCGCGCCGCGCCGCCATCACTCGCCGTGAAACCCCGTCTGATCCGCCAACTGTTCCTGCCACCGCTGATCTTCATCCTGATGATCGGGCTCGGCTACGCAACGTATCTGGTCAGTGAACACAATGGCATCAAGAACCTGCGCGAAAGCGGCGAGCGGCAGCTGGAATTGCATGCGCGAACAGTCGAAAGCGAGATCAGCAAATACACCTATCTGCCCAGCGTGCTGGAACTGGAATCCAGCGTCTCGCAACTGCTCAACGAGCCAGGCCCCCAGCTTCAGCAGCAGGTCAACAGTTATCTGGAAGGCTTGAACCGCCGCAGTCGCAGCCGTGCCATTTTCGTGCTCGACACCACAGGCCGCGTGCTGGCAACCAGCAACTGGCGTGACAGCGACAGCTATCAGGGCGAAGACCTTTCATTCCGGGCGTATTTTCAGGACGCTGTGCGCGGCTTGCCCGGACGCTTTTACGGCATCGGCACCACCACTGGAGAGTCCGGTTATTACCTGGCCCACGGGCTGGAAGAAAAAGGCCGGATCATCGGCGTGGCCGTGATCAAGGTTCGACTCGAAGCCCTTGAAGAACGCTGGCAGCGCGCCCGCCTGGAGGCCTTCGTCAGCGATGAGAACGGCATCATCATTCTGTCCAGCGATCCGGCCCGTCGCTTGAAATCGGTACGCCCGCTGACCCCGGACATCAAAGAGCGGCTGGCGCGCAGCCTGCAATATTACTGGTGGCCGCTCAACGAGCTGGTGCCGCTGGAACGCGAGTCGCTCTCTGAAGGCGTCGAGAAACTCACCTTTCCGGCCAATATCACGGTCGATCGTGAGCACAAACAGGTCAGCTATCTGGCGCAGACTCGCCAGTTGAGCGATTCGCCCTGGCACTTGACCCTGCTCACCCCGCTCGAAGACCTGCGCCGCGAAGCCGCAAGCCACGGCATGCTGGTGGCCGTGGCCTTCGCGCTGGTGACGTTCCTGTTGATCGCCTGGAACGAGCGTCGCAAAGTGATCGCCACCCGTCTGGCCGCTCGCGAGGCACTGGAAGCGGCCAACAATGAGCTGGAACGCAAGATCGCCGAGCGCACCGAACACCTGCGTGCCAGCAACGAACGCCTCAAGGCGCAGATTCGTGAACGTCGGCAGGCCGAGGACACCTTACGCAAGGCGCAGGATGAACTGGTACAGGCGGGCAAACTCGCCGCCATTGGTCAGATGTCCACCAGCATCGCCCATGAACTGAATCAGCCGCTGGCGGCCCTGCGCACGCTGTCCGGTAATACCGTCCGCTTTCTGGAGCGTGGCGCGCTGGATACCGCAAGCACCAACCTGCGTACCATCAATGATCTGGTGGACCGCATGGGTCGCATCACGGCCAGCCTGCGCGCCTTTGCCCGACGCGGCGACGATCAGGGTCAGGCCCGATTGAGCAAGGCGTCAGACGCGGCGCTGCAATTGCTGGCGGTGCGTATCGAACAGTCCGCCCTGACGCTGCATCAGGATTTCGCCGACGCCACACTCGCCATCGATCAGACCCGACTGGAGCAGATTCTGGTCAACCTGATCGGCAACGCCCTCGACGCCATGCAGGCGCAGCCCCGGCCGCAACTGTGGATAGAAGGCGCGATTGCCGAAGGTCGCTATCGCCTGCTGGTTCGTGACAACGGTCATGGAATCGACAGGGAGACGCGCAAACATCTGTTCGAACCGTTCTTCACCACCAAACCCGGCGAACAGGGGCTCGGGCTGGGCCTGACCCTATCGGCCAGCCTGGCAGCCGCGGCCGGAGGCAGCCTGAGTGCGGAGGATACGGACGACGGTGGCAGCACCTTCGTACTGTGCCTGCCCTTCATCGAAGACAGCGCGCCAACCGAACCTCGCCCAAGCGAGCCGACATGAGACATCAACCATGAACATCAACAGTGACTTGACCGTCCTGATTGTCGAAGACGACCCGCATGTATTGCTGGGCTGCCAACAGGCGCTGGCCCTGGAAGACATCGTCAGCGAAGGCGTTTCAAGCGCCGAAGAAGCGTTGCAGCGCATCGGCGACAATTTTGCCGGTATCGTCATCAGCGATATCCGTCTGCCAGGCATCGACGGGCTGGAGCTGCTGAGCCGCCTCAAGGCGCGTGATAGCAGCCTGCCGGTGGTGCTGATTACCGGGCACGGCGATATTTCGATGGCCGTCAACGCCATGCGCGATGGCGCCTACGACTTCATGGAAAAGCCCTTCTCACCGGAACGGTTGGTCGATGTCACGCGGCGCGCCCTGGAGCAACGCGCACTGGCGCGAGAAGTCTGGGCGCTGCGCAAGCAACTGGCCGAACGCGATTCGCTGGAAGGCAAGATCATCGGTCGCTCGCCCGCCATGCAAAACCTGCGTGCGCTGATCGCCAATGTCGCCGACACCTCTGCCAACGTGCTGATCGAAGGTGAGACCGGCACCGGCAAGGAGCTGGTCGCTCGCTGCCTGCACGATTTCAGTCGCCGCAAGCACAATCAGTTCGTGGCCCTCAATTGTGGCGGGCTGGCGGAAAGCCTGTTCGAGTCGGAAATCTTTGGCCATGAAGCCAACGCCTTCACCGGAGCCGGCAAGCGCCGGATCGGCAAGATCGAACACGCCCATGAAGGCACGCTGTTTCTCGACGAAGTGGAAAGCATGCCGGTCAACCTGCAGATCAAGCTGTTGCGCGTCCTGCAGGAACGCACACTGGAACGTCTGGGGTCCAATCAGAGCGTGGCGGTGGATTGCCGGGTCATTGCGGCCACCAAGTCCGACCTCAATGCGCTGGGCAAGACCAATCAGTTTCGCAGCGACCTTTACTATCGCCTGAACGTGGTGACGCTGGAACTGCCGCCGCTGCGCGAGCGTCGCGAGGACATCCCGCAGTTGTTCGAGCATTTCCTGCAACTGTCATCATTGCGCTTCGATCGGGAACCGCCCGCACTGGATCGCCAGACGATGTCCAGCCTGATGAGTCATGACTGGCCGGGCAATGTGCGCGAACTGCGCAACGTCGCCGAACGCTTCTCGCTGGGCCTGCCAGCGTTCAAGCAGACCGGGATGGTGATCGAAAACCAAAGCCTGGGATTTGCCGAAGCCGTGGAAGCGTTCGAGCGCAACTTGCTCAGTGAGGCCTTGCAGCGCAGCGGCGGCAACCTCAGCCAGGCCAGTCAGGAACTGGGCATGGCCAAGACCACGCTGTTCGACAAGGTCAAGAAATACGGCCTTTGAGCCGGTCAGGAGAAGCCGTTGGACTTGGTACTCAAAGCGTTGTTAGGCGGTGCGGTGGTCGTCATCCTTGCGGCTCTGGCCAAAACCCGCAATTACTACATAGCAGGCCTGATCCCGCTGTTCCCGACGTTCGCACTGATCGCTCATTACATCGTCGGCAAAGGCCGGTCGCTGGACGACCTGAAAACCACCATTGTGTTCGGCATGTGGTCGATCATTCCCTACTTCGTCTACCTCGCGGCGCTCTACCTGCTGGTCGATCGCCTGCGCCTGGAAGCCTCACTGGCCCTCGCCGCCGTCGCCTGGCTGATAGCGGCAACACTGCTGGTGACGGTGTGGGTGCGGGTTCATGGGTGAACAGCAGCCCCTTTCCACAATCCAGTGTAAGAGAAGTCGGCGAGCGAAGGTCAGCCAAGGCAAAAACAGGCAATGAAGCGGAGCTCAGTGTTGTACATGAGCATTCCGAACCTGTTTTTAACGCAGCATCACCGAGCGCAGCCACTTTTCGTACAGAGCCTAGACGTAACCCCGACCTGATGCAGCCCGTGCGCTACGTAAGAATTTTCCGAATTTAATAGGTCTCACCTGCGCTGTCCGCTTCTGCATCGTGCTTCTGTTAAGTTGCGCGTGAAAGCTGTATCAGAAGTTGTCAGGGAGACATCATGTTTTTTCTTCATATGCTGCCGTCATGGGACCAGATGGAACAGCGCATGAATCGCGAGGCGAACGTTCAGCGAGTCGGCCACTTCCGCACACACTGGAACGAACCCGTAGCTTCGCCTTCGTTGATCAGGCATCGCTTCCACTGCGTCAGGGTGGCGTTCGAAAGGGCCGGACGGGAAGCCGACCCCATATTACGTCAACGCTTCGCGGATCTCGACATTGGAAGCGTCATTGACGACTTGATTGATGTCGTCTCACAGATGGCGATGATCGTAGTGGGTAGTGCACTGGCCGGTGGATTGCTCGGTGCAGGCGTGGGCACGCTCTTCTTTGGGGCTGGTGCGTTCCCGGTGCAATGATGGGCGCAACGCTGGGCGTGCAGGCCAGCACCTTCATATTGGGTGTACTGGGTCTTGAGTCCATCGCAGAGTATGTGGTGGGCGGCTTTTCAAATATCATCGGTTTTTACATGCGAGGTATCACCACGGCATGGAACGGACCGCGCGGAGAACAAGGTCTGAACGCCTTTATGCGGGACGATCCGCTCGCTCAGACAAGCGCTGCTCAGGATATCGCTCAAGGACACGTTGAAGTGGTGATCCTGCTGCTGGGCGCCATTGTTCAATACATCACCCGTGGGCGTGGCAATGCTCACGCGCTCGCGCATGAAATGCAAGCCAGTGCCAAAGGCGAACGGCTAGGACTGTGGATGCTCAAACATGAGGAGGCGTTGAAGAATCGCCCTGACTTGCAAAGGCAAGAGCCGCGTAAAAGCGCACTTGACACGCCTGAACTTCAACCGCCTCTTGGTCACACTGATACAGCCGTGGAAAAAACCTGGCCCCTAGGGATGCTCCGATCAA
>NZ_MUIO01000036.1 GCF_002087235.1 Pseudomonas floridensis
GTGCAGACGATCACCTGACCGTGAGCGGAAGCCGGCATGTCAAAGTCGGCGAGGCGCTGCTGACCGATGCAGGGCAGGAAATTCACTTCAAGGCGGGCGACAGCCTGGTCGTCGAGGCCGGCATGGAGATTACCGTCAAGGCTGGCGGCAGCTTCATCAAGATTGATGCGGGCGGGGTCACCCTTAACGGCCCGCAGGTGAAACTCAATTCCGGGGGCAAACCAGACTGCGGCACAGGCGCTCTGCCCAATCTGCCGGGGCTGGTCAAACAGGTTTTGACAGACAAGGCGGGCGAATTGCTGAAGCAGCGTCTGACTGAACCGGCACCGATCATAGAGCTGTGTCAGAAACCGGAAGGCGGCACGCCGATGGACTGCCCTCTGAGCGACTGCGGCTGCCGAAAGGCCTTGCAGCAAGGTGACCGTTCATGACGGTCTGCGTGCTGCTTGAGCGCACCGAGCGGTTACTGGAAAAGCTTTACCAGCTTTTGCCTGCCCCCAAACACAACGTGTTGTTCGACAGGACCGAACTGGCGCCCTGCCGGGACAAAAGTCCATTGTGGTTGACTATTGATGACAACAGCGCACTGCTGGACGCGATCCATGCGAACCCCGAGATCTGGCCGGGATTGATCATGCAAAGCTCCTGGTCGGCCGACTGCGTGTTTGACCATCTCAGGCACATCCTGATCATCATATTCGACGCCCGACGTCGGGGGGTTCTGCGCTATTGGGACCCGATAACAGCCAGCTACTTTTTCACCTCTTCAGGCATCGACGAAAGCCCGCTATGGCTGGGCCCGATTGCGAACCTGTCGTGGTATGGCGGGACCTGGGCGGACCACGCCCACGGCACGCTTCGCTGGTTCCAGATCGCTAACCCACACGCCTGCAACCGGGCGCGACCAGCGCACGCCTTCACGCCGATCCTGAACGTCGCCCACGAAGACGCCTTGCGTCTCCAGGAACGCGAACGCTTCGTATACGGATGGTGGAAAAAACACACCGATACACCCTTCCCCCATGCACTTGCTTATCTGGACGAGGGCATGGCTCACGGTTTCGAGACAGACCCGGCACTCATGAACCGCTACCTCTCGATACGCGCACGTCACCCTGACCATCAATCGCCGCCGCGTCAGCATGGCGACACGGGCGAAGAACGCCTGAATGCCTTGCAACATGTGCTGCAGCAACCTCGCCACAGCACGGAGTTCACCCGATGAGCATTGGTAGTCTGAGTGCCGGACCCTCCTGCGAAGCCGGCAAACTGATCGTTCAGATCATTGGCAAAGATCATGAAGCCAGCCAAAAACTGGTATTGACCAGCGCTGACGACGCACGTACCTACCCGTCGCTTCCGCAGACACTAGAAAGCGAGCAAGGCAGCTGTGTACTGGAAGTCTGGGACCACGTTACCGGTGCGCAGCTCGAACTCGAAGTCGCAACGACCGAGGGCACGCCGATTCGTCTCCCTTTGCTCAATGGCACAAGTGTCACGCCGAGACAGGCTGACGCACAGTTCAATCAGGTCGTGCCAGTCTTGCCCTTTGTCGCATTGCCAGGCTCCAAAAGCGCGTATGACCTTGGCACGCCGGTGCTGGCCCGTGCGGGTTACATATATGTGTTCTATCGACAAACGCTCTGGCGAGAACTGGAAGTACGGATCGCTGAATCCGCGACGACCTATCACGATGTCGATGTGGCCCGGTTTCGTCAGCGAGACGGCTTCAAACCGGGCGAACGGCGGGCCATCGGCGCGGCGCTCGACGACATCTGGCTACCCGCAGCCTGGAACAACCAGCGTGTGCTGGACATTCAGCTGTGCTTTTCCGAGATACAACTCAGTGCGCCTCGACTGGAACGTCTGGAGCAGGATGCGGCATCGAGGGCCAAGCGCTGCACCCGTCCAGACCTCGGATACTCGAAAGAGCGCGCTCACCGTTTGTACAAGGGCCAGCCCGACGGCCATACCATGCTCAAGGCGTTTGCAGACTTCGATGCGCATGATCAGGTCGCTCAGCGCATGCTGGCGCCGATCATGGCTGCACGCCTGGGCCTTGAGCAGTCGATTTTCCCGGTCAGCCTCGCAGCGCCACAACGCGCACGGCAGCCCGGTTTCGAACGCCTGCTGGATCACCCTGCGCTTTATTTGTGTGATCTGTCCGGACAATTCCCGGTCAAGGCTCTCGAACAGGCAAACGCTTTCCTCGCCGAAGCCGGCCAAGGCAGAACGATCAACGATACGTGTTCTCTGGAGTTGTCGGCGCTTGCCGACGCCATGCAGGCCAGCCTGCCTGGCGATGATGATGAGCCCGACGACACCTCGACATGTTGGCAAGCCCAACCCAGCGTCAGTGACGTACTGAACAGGGCGCGTCAGCGTCAGATATGCGGTGTACTGCTGGATGACTCAAGTCACCGGCTGCGTCATCTGCGCCAGCGCATCGACACTCATCAGCAGCTATTGGAAATCTGCGCTCGCTACGCCATCCAGCAGCCTCATCACGCCAGTGCGTTGCTGGTGCATCAGTTGATCGTCCCGCCAACGATAGGTGGCTCGAAAAACCCGCTGAGTGCAGTCATCACATCGCTCGCCGACACAGGTCGACAGGCCATCAACCGATGCACAGCCACCGTACAGCGTATGCTGGTAGGGCGCGAGATGATTGGCACTCAGAACTTGATGGTCGAAAACCTCAAACGCGGCGTGACACTCCAGACCCTCGCCGATCACCTGAGCCTGGATGGCTTCAAGTATGTGGCCGCGCTGCATGACCTGAGCCGGACAATGACCACCCTTGCCCTCACTCCGTCGAATGTCGATCCGCTCGCCC
Organism: Pseudomonas floridensis; assembly: GCF_002087235.1. Taxonomy (GTDB): domain Bacteria; phylum Pseudomonadota; class Gammaproteobacteria; order Pseudomonadales; family Pseudomonadaceae; genus Aquipseudomonas; species Aquipseudomonas floridensis. The sequence goes on from NZ_MUIO01000036.1 coordinate 2,837, forward strand.
CTGGTGGCACAATCGTGGATGCACTCACGGGAGTCGGGCTCTGGGAACCGGCAACCAGTCAGGGCCAGACACTGCTGTCCCAGATAACCAATGACAGTAAACACCCACTGCACCTTATGCTCTGGCCTGAAAGCGACCTGGAGACCGTCTGCAAACCTTACGAACCGCCACCGGATCGCGACGAAAACCTCGGTGACGGCCGCTTTCGGGCGACCGAACTGGCGCGTTTCGAAAACGCTCCGGCACCCAACCCCGTCACTCAAAGCACGCTGGACGCTGCGCTGCTGGCCAACCTGCTGGCGGGCGACAGTCTGCAGAATTTCTTTCTCATCAACACCGGCAAAGCCACGACTGCCGCACTGGTCGGCATCTTCGAAAACCTGCAGGGCGCAGTCGATGCCGCCGAGAATGCCGTCGGCAAGGCCGAGCAGGCGCTCACCTCCGGCAAAGCCGAGGTCGCCAGCGCCGACATCAAAAATCGGTCGGCCTTCGATCAACTGGCCGAAATTCGAGACCAGCCTGCTCCCAACGCTCGTCGAATCGACGTCAACCGCCAAGGCAGAGGCGTCCAGCAACTGCGCAGCATGATGCCCAAGCACTTCGGAGCCGCATTCCTGCTCAAGCGCAATCAGGTCACGCCACAGCACTATGTGTTCGGCCTGGAAGACCTGCCTAGCCGCAGTACCATGCCCAACGCACGATACGGCGAATACCTGGACCCTGACGGCAACCCGTTCCGCGACATCGACCCGCCCATCACCCTGCGCGGACCACTGACCTCAGGCGAACACCTGGTATTGGTGATCCCCCGTAATCACAAAACCGCGCAACTGATCAGCGACGTCAACCGAAAACTCAAAGCAGCCCAGGAAGCGGGCCATTCAGTTCGAGAAGCAGAACAGGCTTACGTGCGAGCGAGAAGCGGACTGAGCCAGGCGATTGAAAACCTTGATGCGACCAAGAATGGGCCTGTTTACCGGTTTTTGAGATCGACGCGGTTTTGTGTGGCGGTGGTGATGTTGGAAGTTTGGAATGTTAACTCGGAGGTCAACGCACTTAAACAGACAACTCGTGAAAAAAACAGTGGCAGAGCTCACGGCGGGATTGCTGCTGCGGTACTCGATTTGACGATAGCTGCGGAGGCGTTAGCGATTAAATTAAGGAGCGCTCAATCAAAGGTGGCGTTCACTAGAAAAATCCTGCTGCAAATTTCTGAAGCAAATGCGAGGAGGTGGATTGGACTGATTCTTGGCTCCGTACTAACCAAAAAAATATCACTAAGAATTGGCGCGCAAATTCTTTCAGCGGCGCTGCTGACTGGCATAAATCTCTACGACGCCTATTACGCTTGGCAGTGGAACGATCCAGCCATGTACGGATATCTAATGATGGCCGCAGGAGGCTCGGCAGCGTTATTGAGTTCGATTTTTGGCGGAGTAGCACCGGTACTCGGCCTGCATCCATTGGGCTGGGTCGCATTGCTGTTACCAGGGGCAGGCATCACTCAAGTCTTAATGCAAACATTAACCCCGATGGAAACCTGGTTAAAAAATGGTCCATTCGGCGAAGCACACCCAAAAAATGAACACTTGCAAGAGCCATTGGAAGCATTTTACCGACTCATCAGCCTGCTCGCGGGTATCAGTATTACCACAGAAAAAAACCCAGTATATGAACAACAAGCAAAACTCGACTTTCGAGCCGAAATACCACAAGCGATACGTAGTGCGAATACCATTGTTCGCATTGAAAGCCGGTTACCTGGCCTTATCGGGCGTCTTGATAGTCTGACTATCAATGCCGAGTGCAGATTGCGCAGTACGCGGGGTCGTTTCGACAATCAGGGCATGCACCGGGAGACACATGAACTTAGCGAACAATCAGAGCGGCCAAAAGGGCAACTTCTCTCACCAGGGAGGCTAGAGCTTTTCTTCTCCACTCCAGAAAACATCAATGCTACCGCATGGTCCAGTACCACGCACAATTTCACTTGGGCAGTACGAGCGCAGTTCATCTTAACCATAGAAGGAGAAAATCGGTACTTACCCGCACCTCCCATTAAAGAGACAACGCGTTATGAACAGCAATGGGCCAAGCCTGACTTCGAAAAGACTAATCAACCATTCTGGGCTGACGAAATCGCACACGGAGCTTTCCCAAAGTGACTGAATTAAAAAGCCTGGCTTACTACAGTGATCAAGCCTACAGGCCCGACAAAATAACCTTTCAAAAACCATGCCTGAGAGAAAAATCGCTCATATCAGCTTCAGTGCGCCTACCGTGGGGCTCCACTCAACAGGTTGCCCCTACTGGACTGATGGAGGAGTGCAACCCACGAAATATGAAGTTCTGGGAGCAGGCAGAAAAGGAAAAAATCGAAAAAAAGGCTAATGGAACATACGTGAGCCCGCCCTACGAACATGTCGAGCTTCATAGCAAATACAACCATGAGCGGTTTAGATTCGCACAATTACCATTCACATCACAGATATGGATATACCTACTGCAATTGGGAAAAGCTGGATGCATACTACTGACGCCTATAATTATATTTACGCACCTACTCGACATATCCACATCAAGAGATTCTTGGCAGGACGTAACCGTTACTGTACTGCAAGAGGTTTATCCCATTTTTGTAGGAATCCCTCTTCTATGCTGGCTGCTCGGCCATATTGTCATCAGCCACTGCCCACGCATCTGGTTCCGGCCTCCAAAAGGTCCACTTTGGGAACTCAACCGTCGAACCGGTCTGGTCACGATCTTCGACTACAAACGCCACCGCAAGGAAGGCGTGATCGACGAGTTCGTCGCGCCGTTCTACGAGTTCGATGCCTACATGATCACCACTCGGGATCGGTACGGCTCCAATTACGGGCTGTTGCTGCGCCACCGCTACGAAGAGCGGCTAATCAACTTTCACTCGCTGCTTGCCCCTGACGATATCCGGCAGCGTCCCTGTGCGCTGTGGGACTTCTTTCAGAACTTCATGGACACCAGTCGCCCCCTGCCTGACATTCCCTACTTCGAAGCGCACCGGCATCTGGACCCGGTCACGGCTCAATACGACAGGGAAAACGGCCGCAACCCACGCTACTGGATCGATATGGACGACGACACATTCAAACAGCGAGTCGATGCAATGTGGCAGCGTGCCTACTCCATTGACACCTTCACACGGCCAAACCTGATGGAACGGTATGTCAGCTATAACGACTGACAGACAAAGGAGGTGCCTCCAGAAATTCCGCAACCTCTTTTGCAGGGAGGGAGGAGGCGCTGCTGTTCCGCAACTGCAGCGTCAGCAGCGCTCAGGATGGGCTGTTACTGCGCCGCTGGAGTTTCGACCGGCGCAGGCGCGGTCATTTCGACTGGTTGGGGCTCGGGCGGTGTTACGGTTTCGGCTTTGAACGAGGCGGGCTCTTCGGGAGCAGGCAAAGGCTCGCTCGCAGCGGGAGTGACAGGCTCAGCAGCAGGTTCGGCCCTGGGTGCGGTCTCCTCAGGCTTGGGTGCCAGTGGCGCAGGCTCTGAGGCTTTGGGCGCCACCGCAGCAGGCGCAGCGTCGGGAACGCCCAGATCGGCCTTGGGCTTCTCGACAATGTGCGCGGCTTGCTTCACCTCTGGCGGCAGGAAGTTTTCCACCAGACCGAAAAAGCGCTCATAGAACTTGGCAGACGCCACGGTTTCGCTGGCGACTTTGACCATGGAGTCGTCGGTAGAACCAATCGGCATCGACACCGAACCCAGCACCCCGACACCAAGGCTCGCCGAGTTGTTGGTTTTCTTCAGCGCGTAACGATCCTGCAGGGCGTTGGCGAACATCGTGGAGCTGCCCGCGTTGACATCAGCCGCACAGACCAGGTTGAAGCTGATCTCGATATGCGTTTCGCCGGTCTGCTGGAAGCTCTTGCGCCCGCTGATCATTTTCGGGTCGCTACTGGTGATGATGTAGCCCTGGCTCAGCAAGGCACGTCGTCCGGCTTCACAGGACGAAAGATCGGTTGCCGGGTAGCTGCGGGAGTAAGTCCCTGCATCGTCGAAATGCTCGTGGTCATAGACCGCCTGTTTGGGCGATGAACAGCCGGCAGCCAGGAGCAGCATTGACAGACCGCACGCGATACGAACGTTGAGTAACTTGAACATCGGAAATCCTGAGGAAGGGAGTAACTGCCAGCAAGACTGCAGACTGGAAAATGGCAGTAAGTCTGCAACAAGGCCGCCGCAGGATCAACGTGGCGTTCGAAAGGATTCGATACAAGGCACGTCACTTCCGTTGCGTTGGCAAAATGCTGACAAAAAAAAAGCGACCCAGAGGTCGCTTTTTTGTTGCTTCGAGGAGTTCAAGGGCCTCGAAGCTTTGTATGGCGCAGCGGACGGGACTCGAACCCGCGACCCCCGGCGTGACAGGCCGGTATTCTAACCGACTGAACTACCGCTGCGTATCGCTTGTAAACCTGTTTGAAACAAACCTTTGGCAGTCTGTTTCCTGTACATCGGACTGAACGACTTGAGCCTTTCAATCTCAGACCCGGCGAACCGAATCTGTACAAATAATGGCGCAGCGGACGGGACTCGAACCCGCGACCCCCGGCGTGACAGGCCGGTATTCTAACCGACTGAACTACCGCTGCGCAGTGTGGACTGACGTCCGATTCAACTTTGAAAGCCCTCGTGCATCAGCTTTCAAACTCAACGATGGTGGGTGATGACGGGATCGAACCGCCGACCCGCTGCTTGTAAGGCAGCTGCTCTCCCAGCTGAGCTAATCACCCTTTGCTTCGTTGAGGCCGCGAAATTTACGCACCTAACGAACCTAAGTCAATAGCCTGATTGAAGTTTTTTTCAAAACTGCTTCAATCGTGCCCGACCTCCTACACGGCCAAACCCGACGACCGGCGACGCCAGACACAGATTTACTCCGCGTACACCATCTTGCGAGTCATGCCGCCATCGACGACGAATTCCTGGCCGGTGACAAAACCGGCGTTTCGGGAAAGCAGCCAGGCAACCATCGCCGCGACATCCTCCACCGTCCCCACACGTCCTGCCGGATGCTGCGCATGGTCAGCCTCCGACAACGGCTCGGCACGCCGCAGGGAAGGATCCCTGGCATCAATCCAGCCAGGGCTGACCGCATTGACCCGAATCTCCGGCCCAAGGCTGATCGCAAGCGCATGGGTCAAGGCCATTAGCCCTCCCTTGCTGGCGGCATACGCCTCGGTATCGGGCTCGGATTGCCTGGCGCGAGTCGAGGTCAGGTTGACGATGCTGCCGCAATGCGCACGTAGGTAAGGCGCGCAGTGCTTGGCCAACAGCATCGGTCCGCCAAGATTGACGCCCAGCACGCGGTTCCAGTGAGACAGCTCAAGGCTCTCCAGGGTGGTGTTGTGCGGATCGGCGACCGCCGCGTTGCACACCAGCGCATCCAGTCGGCCAAAGCGCCTGAGCACCTCGGCAACACCGGCAGCGACCTGCTCCTCGCTGGCAACATCCATGGCAATGAACAGGGCATTTTCGCCCAGTGCAGCCGACACCTTCGGACCGCGGGCGCGATCCAGATCGGTCAGCACCACTTGCCACCCTTCAGTAATGAGCCAGGCGGCGATGCCCAGCCCGATGCCGCGTGCGGCACCGGTCACCAGCGCAACACGGCCGTTGTGGGTACTGGCGAATTTCATGGTCCAGTCGTCGCTCATGCCTGCACTCGCGTCGCGACTCACTTCACCCGTCACAATGCCGCCAGACCGAGCGCCAGATCGGCCTGCAGATCTGCGACATCTTCCAGCCCCACCGCGACCCGGATCAGGCTGTCACGAATCCCCGCCGCTTCACGCTCCTGTGGCGCCAGACGCCCATGTGACGTGGTGCTCGGGTGAGTGATGGTAGTTTTGGTATCGCCCAGGTTGGCGGTGATGGAAATCAACCGCGTTGCATCGATGAAGCGCCACGCGCCATCCTTGCCACCCTTGACCTCAAAACTCACGACCGCACCGAAGCCCTTCTGCTGACGTTTGGCCAGTTCGTGTTGCGGGTGGCTCTTGAGCCCTGCGTAGTGAACCTTCTCGATCCCGTCCTGCTGCTCCAGCCATTCGGCCAGTGCCTGAGCATTGCCGCAGTGGGCACGCATGCGCAGGTTCAGCGTCTCGAGACCTTTGAGGAAAATCCATGCGTTGAACGGACTGAGCGTCGGCCCGGCCGTGCGCAGAAAGCCCACGACCTCTTTCATCTGCTCGCTGCGTCCGGCAACCACACCGCCCATGCAACGACCCTGACCATCGATGAACTTGGTCGCCGAATGCACGACAATATCTGCGCCCAGCGCCAGCGGCTGCTGCAGGGCAGGCGTACAGAAACAGTTGTCGACGATCAGCAACGCACCTTTGGCGTGGGCGATTTGCGCCAGCGCGGCGATGTCCACCAGCTCGGCCAGCGGATTGGAAGGTGACTCGACAAACAGCATTTTGGTATTGGCTTTGATCGCCGCATCCCAATTGCTCAGATCCGCCAGCGGCACATAGTCCACTTCGATACCGAACCGCTTGAAGTACTTGTCGAACAGACTGATGGTCGAGCCAAACACACTGCGCGACACCAGCACATGATCACCGGCACTGCACAGGCTCATGACCACGGCGAGAGTCGCTGCCATGCCCGTGGCCGTGGCGACCGCCTGCTCAGCGCCTTCCAGCGCCGCCATGCGTTCCTCGAAGGAACGAACGGTCGGGTTGGTGTAGCGCGAGTAGACGTTGCCCGGGACTTCACCCGCGAACCGCGCGGCCGCATCGGCGGCCGTGCGGAACACGTAGCTGGAGGTGAAGAACATCGGATCGCCATGCTCGCCTTCCGGCGTGCGGTGTTGCCCGGCACGTACGGCGAGGGTGTCGAACCCCACGCCTTCGAGGTCGCTGTCGAGTCGACCTGCGTCCCATTCCTGAGTCATGCCGCTACTCCTGATCCAGTTAATTGTTGTACAGATCGATGATCGCACTCACAGCCTGGGTCTTGACCTTGGAGGCGTCATTGCGCGCCTGCTCGATCTTGTTCAGGTAATGCTCGTCGATATCACCGGTCACGTACTTGCCGTCGAAGACCGAGCAGTCGAAGTTGTCGATCTTGATCTTCTTGCTCCCGCTGACCGCCTCGATCAGGTCAGTCAAGTCCTGATAGACCAGCCAGTCGGCACCGATGAGATCGGCCACGTCCTGGGTGGAGCGGTTATGAGCGATCAGCTCGTGAGCACTCGGCATGTCGATGCCGTAGACGTTGGGGTAACGCACCGCCGGGGCGGCCGAACAGAAATAGACGTTCTTGGCACCGGCTTCACGCGCCATCTGAATGATCTGCTTGCAGGTAGTGCCGCGCACGATGGAATCGTCCACCAGCATGACGTTCTTGCCGCGAAACTCGAGCTCGATGGCATTGAGTTTCTGGCGCACCGACTTCTTGCGGGCCGCCTGGCCGGGCATGATGAACGTGCGACCGATGTAACGGTTCTTGACGAAGCCTTCGCGGAACTTGACGCCCAAATGATTGGCCAGTTCCAGCGCAGCGGTGCGGCTGGTGTCCGGAATCGGAATTACCACATCGATGTCGTGATCCGGACGCTCGCGCAGGATCTTGTCGGCCAGCTTCTCGCCCATGCGCAGGCGCGCCTTGTAGACCGAGATACCGTCGATGATCGAATCCGGACGCGCCAGATAGACGTGCTCGAAAATGCACGGTGCGTACTTCGGACTGGCTGCGCACTGGCGAGTGTGCAGCTTGCCGTCTTCGGTGATGTAGACCGCTTCGCCCGGCGCCAGGTCGCGGATCAGCGTGAAGCCCAGCACATCGAGTGAAACGCTTTCCGAGGCGATCATGTACTCCACGCCTTCGTCGGTATGACGCTGGCCGAAGACGATAGGACGGATGGCGTCCGGGTCGCGGAAACCGACGATGCCATAGCCGGTGATCATTGCAACGACGGCGTAGCCACCACGGCAACGATTATGAACGTCGGTCACGGCCGCGAAGATGTCTTCTTCGGTCGGCTGCAACTTGCCGCGCACAGCCAACTCATGGGCGAACACGTTGAGCAGCACTTCCGAATCGGAATTGGTGTTGACATGGCGCAGGTCGGACTCGTAGATCTCCTTGGCCAGTTGCTCGACGTTGGTGAGGTTACCGTTATGCGCCAACGTGATGCCGTAAGGCGAGTTGACGTAGAACGGCTGAGCCTCGGCCGATGTCGAGCTGCCCGCGGTCGGGTAGCGCACATGACCGATGCCCATGTGTCCGACCAGACGCTGCATATGGCGCTGATGAAACACATCGCGCACCAGTCCGTTGTCCTTGCGCAGGAATAACCGGCCATCGTGGCTGGTCACAATACCGGCAGCATCCTGGCCGCGATGCTGGAGGACGGTGAGCGCGTCATACAGCGCCTGATTGACGTTCGACTTACCGACGATACCGACGATGCCACACATGCGACACAACCCCTACTTAGTGGAACTGGATTTACCGAGCACATCCTGCGGTAGTGTAGACGGCAGGATCTGCTCCTTGAACGGCATCTCAGCAGGAACGCTGATACCGCTGGCGAGCCACTTGCTGGACATCCCGAGAATCAGGTTTTTCGACCAGTCAGCGACCATGAGAAATTGCGGCACCAGCCTTGACTGCTGCCACCATTGATCCTGTTGCACCGGCCCGAGACTCAGCAGCCCGACCGCTACAACGACAAGCAGACCTCCGCGCGCTGCGCCGAAGACCATACCCAGAAAACGATCGGTCCCGGAAAGCCCGGTGACGCGAATCAGTTCGCCTATCAGAAAGTTGACCATGGCGCCGACCAGCAGGGTGGCGACGAACAGGATGGTGCAGCTCGCGATCACGCGGGCCGAGGGTGTTTCTATGTAGTTGACCAGATACTGCGACAGCCCCGCGCCGAACATCCAGGCCACGACACCTGCAATGATCCAGGTCGTCAACGACAGCGCTTCCTTGACGAAGCCGCGTTTCAGACTGATCAGGGCGGAGATGGCGACAATTCCCAGAATTGCCCAGTCAACCGGAGTAAATGGCACGTTGCAGCCTGCAGACGGATAAGGCGGCGCATTTTAGCAGAGCGCCCGCCTGCCGGTAAGCAGCGATTATCGGCAGACGGTATTTTCCGTTGAAACAGTGCGCCGGCAGAGCGGCCGTCTCCAGCCCGGCCGGGGAGGATCAGCCTTTTTCAGGCTGAAAACGCACCACGATTCCTTTCAGCTTTTGCTGCTTGTCCAGTTGATCGCGCAGGCGATCGGCTTCAGCGCGCTCGATGAGTGGCCCCACGAACACCCGATTCACGCCGTCGGCCGTGCGGATGTAGGCGTTATACCCTTGCGCACGTAACGTTTTCTGCAGGTTGTCGGCATTGGCACGATTGGACATGCTGGCAAGCTGCACCGACCAGCTGACCGACAGCCCGTTGGCATCGACACCACTGGGTGCGGCCTTGGCAACCGCTGGCGCGGCAGGCGTCGCTGGCGCAGCCGGTGTGGTCGGCGCAGGCGCAGGTGCCGGTTTGGCGGCAGGTTTGGGCGCAGGTGCCGCAGTGGCCGGTGGAGTAGCGGTCGAGGGTGCCTGCACGGTGGGTGCGGGGGCTATCGGCATCGCGGGCGGTTGATTGCTCGAACTGTTCGAAGCGATCTCGTCATCACCCGGCACCGGCTCCTGCGGCAGCGCCTGAGGTTCAGGAACAGGCACCGGGTCGACCTTGACCTGTGGCGTTGTTGGTGCCTGCGGTGCGGCAGGCGCATCGACCTGAACCGGATGACTCTCGTCCTGACGGGTGAACAACATCGGAAGGAAGATCACCGCCACGGCGATCAGCACCAGCGCGCCTACCATTCGCTGCTTGAATACGTTATCCAGCAAAGCCATTTGCAGCGTCCTCATCGGTATGCCGGGCCAGCCATTCCAAGGCCTCGGCTACACAGTAAAAAGATCCGAACAGCAGAATTTCGTCATCGGGTGTGGCATGCGCGCACTGAGCCTCCAGTGCCAGCGCAATACTCTGGTAGGACTTCACACGCGCCCCAAGGTTCTCCAGCGCCGACTGCAATTCGGCGGCTGGACGACTGCGCGAAGTAGGCAGCGGCGCAACGGCCCAGTCCTGAATGCTGGAAGCAAGCTCAGAGACCACGCCTTCAAGATCTTTGTCCGACAGCAGACCGAATACCGCAAGACGCTTGCCGACGACTGGCCGTTGCGTCATACGCCATGCAAGAAACTGCGCCGCATGCGGGTTATGGCCAACGTCCAGCAACAGGTTGAGCGCCCTGCCCTGCCAATGCACGGTGCGGCGATCCAGCCGCCCGGTCAGGCGCGTCAACGCCAGGGCTTCGCTGATAACCTCGGACTGTAACGGATAGCCCAGCAGCGCAAAGGCCTGGAGCGCCAGTGCGGCGTTCTGCATCGGCAGACCCAGCAGCGGCAGACCGCGCAACTCCACCACCTCACCGTGCGCGATACCGCGCCAGTTCCACACCTGTCCCTCCACCGAGAGGTCGAAATCGCGACCGCGCAGCAGCAACGGGCACCCCAGTTCACGCGCCTTGGCCAGCAAAGGCGCTGGCGGATCGAGATCGCCGCACAGCGCAGGACAACCAACACGGAAGATACCGGCCTTTTCGAAAGCGACCGACTCACGCGTGTCACCCAGCCAGTCGGCATGATCGATGCCGATGCTGGTAACCAGCGAGATATCTGCGTCGACCAGATTCACGGCGTCCAGACGGCCACCCAGACCGACTTCCAGCACGACAGCGTCGAGCTGCGCACGCTCGAACAGCCAGAACGCCGCGAGCGTGCCCATTTCGAAGTAGGTCAGCGTGACGTCGCCACGCGCGGATTCGACGGCGGCGAAGGCGTCGCATAACTGAAGATCAGTCGCTTCGACGCCCTGCACCTTCACCCGCTCGTTGTAACGCAACAGGTGCGGAGAACTGTAGACACCCACCTTCAAACCCTGAGCCTGCAACAAGGCGGCGACAAAGGCGCAGGTCGACCCTTTGCCATTGGTGCCCGTTACAGTGATCACCCGGCGCGCGGGACGCGTAAGTCCCATCTGCCGCGCTACCTGGCGAGAGCGATCCAGTCCCATTTCGATTGCGGACGGATGCAACTGCTCCAGATAGGCGAGCCAGTCGCCCAGGCTGGAAGGGGTCATACCGTGGCCGGAGCCGGCGGCACGACAACAGGTTCCAGAACCGGCGCCACGAACTTGGGCGTCGGCAGATTCATCATCTGTGCCAGCAGATTACCCAGGCGCGGACGCAGCTCGCTGCGGGCGATGATCATGTCGATTGCGCCGTGATCCAGCAGGAATTCGCTGCGCTGGAAGCCTTCGGGCAGTTTTTCACGAACGGTCTGTTCGATCACGCGTGGACCGGCGAAACCGATCAGCGCCTTGGGCTCTGCAACGATGACGTCGCCCAGCATCGCCAGACTGGCGGACACACCGCCATAAACCGGGTCGGTCAGCACCGAGATGAACGGCAGGCCCTCTTCACGAAGACGCGCCAGCACGGCGGATGTCTTGGCCATCTGCATCAGGGAAATCAGCGCTTCCTGCATGCGCGCACCGCCGGAAGCTGCGAAGCAGACCATCGGGCAACGGTTTTCCAGTGCGTAATCGGCAGCGCGCACGAAGCGCTCGCCAACAATGGCACCCATCGAACCGCCCATGAAGGAGAATTCGAACGCCGACGCGACCACCGGCATGCCCAGCAATGTGCCGCTCATGGAGATCAGGGCATCCTTCTCACCGGTCTGCTTCTGCGCAGCGGTCAGGCGGTCCTTGTACTTCTTGCCGTCACGAAACTTCAGACGGTCAACCGGTTCCAGATCGGCGCCCAGTTCGGCACGGCCTTCGGCATCCAGGAAAATATCCAGACGCGCACGCGCACCGATGCGCATGTGGTGATTGCACTTGGGGCAGACGTCCAGGGTCTTTTCCAGCTCGGGCCGGTAGAGCACTGCTTCGCAGGACGGGCACTTGTGCCAGAGTCCTTCAGGGACCGAGCTCTTCTTGACCTCGGAACGCATGATCGATGGGATCAGTTTGTCTACCAACCAGTTGCTCATGCTTTATCTCTCCAGTACCGGTGTGGCTCGAACGCATGGCGCTTACACGCCAGACGCATGCCCTTAGCTAAATTCGTTTATTTGGCGATGAGAAAGGGGAACGGTCGACCGCCGGCCTGACCTGCACACCCTCTACCACGGTTTTTTTTGCAACGAGGACGATACGCGCTGGCACCGCCCTTCTCTCAATTCGACCCGCAAGACTTGTGCCGGGAACAGGCTTATGGACGGCGGCCGAAGCGCAGCCGTCACATCAGGCACCATGGACCGCACTCATGAAAGCGAGAATCTTTTCACGATCCTTGATGCCCTTGCTTTTTTCGACGCCGCCGCTGACGTCCACTGCATACGGCCGGACCTGGCCAATCGCTTGCGCCACGTTGGCAGACGTCAGCCCGCCCGCGAGAATGACCGGCTTGCTCAACTCGTTCGGAATAAGCGCCCAGTCGAAGGTCTCACCCGTCCCTCCCGGAACGCCCTCGACGTAGGTATCGAGCAAAATGCCACGTGCGTTGCGATAGGCCTGGCACGCCCGCTCTATATCGTCACCCGCCTTCACACGCAACGCCTTGATGTACGGGCGATGATAGCCGTCGCATTCCTCCGGCGTTTCGTCGCCGTGAAACTGCAGCAGATCCAGCGCAACGGCATCCAGCGTTTCGTTGAGTTCACATTGGCTTGCGTTGACGAACAACCCGACCGTAGTGATGAAAGGCGGCAGCGCAGCGATGATGGCGCGCGCCTGCTGCACCGTCACGGCACGCGGACTCTTGGCGTAAAACACCAGGCCAATGGCGTCGGCACCTGCCTCGACAGCGGCCAGAGCGTCTTCTATGCGGGTAATCCCGCAGATCTTGCTGCGAACGGCTGACATGTAGTGAAAACCTCAGACCTTTCGGAAAGTCCCGGATGTTAGCAAAAGCTTGCCGGGGCGTCAGCCGTCAAGTTCGGCGAAGCCCGTGAGAAAGTGCGGGCCGATGTAGCGATCGGGCAACGGAAACTGCTCCCGATACTCGACCTGCACCAGATAAAGCCCGTACGGATGCGCTGTCACGCCCCCCGTGCGGCGCACCTTGCTCTGCAGCACGTCACGCGCCCATTCGACCGGACGCTCGCCCGCGCCAATGGTCATCAGCACACCGGCAATGTTGCGCACCATGTGGTGCAGAAAGGCATTGGCGCGCACATCGATGACAATCATCTTGCCGTGCTGCGTCACGCGCAGGTGATGCAGCTGCTTGATCGGTGACTTGGCCTGACACTGTCCGGCGCGAAACGCGCTGAAGTCGTGGGTTCCGACCAGATGCTGCGCGGCCTCGGCCATTCGTGTCACGTCCAGCGGACGATGATTCCAGGTAATTTCCTGACCCAGGTGTGCCGGACGAATCTGATCGTTGTAGATCACGTACCGATAACGGCGGGCGATAGCCTTGAAGCGTGCGTGGAAATCGGCGGGCATGACCCGGGCCCAGGTCACACTGATGTCGTGAGGCAGATTGATGTTGGCCCCCATGACCCAGGCTTTCATGGAGCGCTCGGCACGGGTATCGAAATGCACCACCTGTCCGCACGCGTGAACGCCAGCGTCGGTACGCCCGGCACACATCAGAGAGACTGGCGAATCGGCCACTCGGGACAGCGCATTCTCAAGCGTTTCCTGCACAGTCAGCACACCGGATGCCTGGCGTTGCCAGCCGCTGTAGCGCGACCCTTTGTATTCCACGCCCAGCGCGATTCGGGAAAAGCCCTCGGGCGCCATCTCGGCGGCCGGGTTATCTATGTTCGCCAAGGTGTTACAGCCTGTGGGTTTGCGAAAAGTCGGCCATTATACGGCCACCGGAAAAAGACGCCACATAACGTGCCAAAAGCAGACGGCCGCAAAAGCGGCCGTCCGGGTTCAGACAAGAATCCAATCAGGCAAGGCGCGAAAGCATGTCCCGGGCCTCACTCTTTTGACCGTCATCCCCTTCATTGACGACCTCGTCGAGAATATCCCGAGCGCCATCGGCGTCACCCATGTCGATGTAGGCACGCGCCAGATCCAGCTTGGTCGCCGCCTCATCGGTACCGGCCATGAAGTCGAAATCCGGCTCGTCATCCAGCGCCATGGCGTCTTCGGCGGTAAACCTTGGCTCGTCGAGCGGCGGATGCTCAAGGTTCTGCGACAGACGGTCCAGCTCGGCGTTGACATCATCGATCTCCGAGGCGAAGGCCTGACTGGCCTGATCCGACTCAATCTCGTCCGCCAGCGACAGGTCGAAATCTTCCGGAAGCTCCAGATCATCGCTGACCGGCGGCGCAGCGCTGACAGCAGGCTCCGCAGGCGTATCGCCAAGCCCCAGCAGGAAGTCATCCTCGTTCTTGAGCGCCGGGTCTTCTTCAGAAAGGTCCAGATCAAAATCGGCGAGGTCATCAGACGTTGCCGCCGCACGGGCCGCTTCCTGCTCCTGCATGATGGATTCGAAGCTGAGCTCGTCATCGTCAGGCGTTGTCGCAACGAGCGGTTCGTCCAGCAACAGATCGTCAGGATCGGTCACGGTTGGCAATGGCGCAGCGGAAGGCTCGTCGAACTCGTCCAGACTCAGATCGAAATCGTGATCGAACGCCTCTGCCTCAGGCTGCGGCTCGATAACCGCTGGCTCGGGTTCAGGCGCAGCTGTCAGCTCTGGCTCTGGCTCTGCAGCATCGTCAGCCAACAATTCTTCGACATATTTGGCGTCCAGCTCAGCCGCCAGGGCAGCGGCACTGGCAGCCGCGGCCGCTGCTGCGACAGGTGCCGCCACGGAGGCCGGCTCAATAGCCGCAGGCGCAGCAACCGGTGCCACAGACGTTTGGGTCGAGTGTGAATCTTTTAGCTGCTCGCCCTCAGCTTCACGCTTTCCCGAGGCCACCAGTTTGCGCTCGTGCGCAGCGTAAGCCTTGTTATTGCCTTGTTCGGCATAGATTTCCATCAACTTGAGACGGATATCGTCGCGTTCAGGCGATTCCTTGATCGACTCTTCAAGCAGCTCGACAGCCTGATTCATGCGCCCGTAAGCAATATGGATTTCAGCCTGCACCAGCGGATCGGCCGGTCGCTCACGTGCGGCGGCCGCTGCCGCAGGTGCCGCGCCCATCCGGACGTTGGGTGGCGGCACGTCAAGGCCATCGAAGCTGGCAGGCGGAGCGTTCATGTCCATGTCGGACACGAACTGAGACTCTTCAGCCAGCGCCCGCGCCATGCGCCGATGCTTCTCGGCCTCGGCCTTCGCTGCGCGGCGACGGGCCAGGAACAGCAGGATCAAGGCCAGAAGCAACAGCACCGCACCACCAATCAAGCCCAGCAGAATCGGGTTGTTGATTATTTTCTGCAGCGAATCCTCTTCTTCCGCAGCCGCAACCGGCTCCACCGCCAGCGGTTGGTCGGCAGCAGGCGTAGCCACTTCGGCAGCGCCTGCCGGCAACGCGTCTTCAGGTGCAATTTCACCAGCAGGCTTCACAGGCGTGCCATTGGCATCGACCAGCGAAGCCGGAACCGCCGCAGTGGCCGGATTTGGCGTGGCGGCCGCAGGGTTGGCCGGCGGCACACTCGCACCGGCAGCCTGCATCTTGGCCAACTGGTCATTCTTGAGTTCGATCAGACGCTGCAACTTGTCGAGTTGGCTTTGCAGGTCATTCATGCGACTTTTCAGCTCGGCGTTATCACGACGCGAGGTGTCCAGCGCCTCTTGTGCCACGGCGAGCTTGTTGCTCAGATCGCTGTCACCGGCCGCGCCTTTGGCGGCAGGCTTGCCACTGGCCGAAACCAGGCTCAGGTTGTCGGAAGTATCGACTTTGGAAGGCGCGGCACCGGCACGATCACGACGCGTGGCGTCGACCTGACGCGGCCCGGCGGGCAAGCGACGACCTTCACGCCACGCGCTGTACTGCCGCGAAACCTCCGCGACTGCCTGAGGCTGCGGCAAGGCCGTGGTCTGCTGAGGCGTAGGCAGGCGCAGGACCTGACCTTTCTTCAACCGATTGATGTTGCCGCCCATGAACGCGTCAGGGTTGAGCGCCTGAATGGCAAGCATGGTCTGCTGTACGGTGCCCGCAGTGCGAACCTTTGCGGCAATTTCCCACAAGGTGTCGTTATTGGCGGTGACGTACTGGGCTTGTTTGTCCGCAGCAGGCGGCGGCAAGGCCGCGCCCGGAGTGGCGGGTGGCTGGGCAGGCTCGGCGGCCGGCGCTACCTCGGCCGACGGAGCGACGGTCGGCAACTGAGCCGGTGCGCCAGCGCTGGGAGCGGGAGCCGCAGGGGCTGCCGGAGCAGGAGCGGCGGCAGCGGCGGCGGCGGCCTCCGGCGAGAACTTCGGCGGATCCAGCAGCAGGCTGTATTCACGCAACAGACGTCCGTTCGGCCACAGCACCTGAACCAGGAACTTTACATAAGGCTCGCGTACCGGCTTGCTGGAGGTGATACGCAGGACACTCTTGCCGTTGGCATTGATGACCGGCGTAAAACTCAAATCATTGAGAAACGCCTGGCGTGTAATGCCCGCCTGAGCGAAATCAGCGGTTGTTGCAAGACTGGGCACAACCTGCGCGGCATTGACGCCCTGCGCATCGGTCAACTCGATCTCGGCTACCAGTGGCTGGTTCAGGATCGACTTGACAGACAATTCCCCGAGCCCCAACGCCTGCGCCATCCCTGATGACAGCGCCGAAGCCGCAGCGATCGCTAATACCAGTTTACGAACCTGAACCATAGCCCATCCCTTGTTTAAAGATTCTCCGGTATCCGGAGAGGTAGTCCTGCGTTGGGTGTAAGGCGTATCGCCGCTAGAACAATTATTCAAAGTGTTGCCAAGTATCTTTTACACATAGTCTTTTATCAACAATTCGCCAACCTGCACAGCATTGAGCGCCGCACCTTTGCGAACATTGTCGGACGTAAACCACAGATTGAGTTGTTCCGGATCATCGATTCCGGCCCGCACGCGTCCTACGTACACCACATCCTGACCAACGGCATCGCCGACGGGGGTCGGATAATCACCGGCATCCACCAGCTCGATGCCTTGCGCCGCCTCAAGAGCTGCATTCACGGCATCAAGATTGATCGGGGCCGAAGCCTGGAGGGACACGGTGAAACTGTCACCGAAGAAAACCGGCACCTGAATACAGCTGGCGGCGACTTTGAGTGAAGGCAGGCTCAATAATTCACGCAACTCCTGGACAAGGCGTCTTTCCAGCGGCAGGTGTCCCGACTCATCGGGCTTGCCGACCTGGGCCAGCACGTTGAACGCCATCTGCCGATCAAAGAAACGGGTCTCCAGCGGACGAACGTTGAGCAGCTCGGTGGTCTGACGCGCCAGCTCGCTCACACCCTCGCGGCCTTGTGCCGAGACCGCAAGGCACGCCGTTACCGCCACTTGGCGCAGGTCCAGCAGCGAGCGCAAGGGCGCCAGCACCAACGCAACGGCCGTGGCTGAAGCGCTCGGGCTGGAGATCAGGTGTGGCGAGGCACCCTGCGCTGTAAGCAACTGCGCGTTGATTTCAGGAACGACATTGGGTGCCCGTTCAACCGACAGTTCGCCGGACAGGTCGATGACGCTGCACCCGGCAGCCGCTGCTTTTTCGGCATGGCTACGGCTGACTGCAGGCCCTGCGGCAAAGAACGCCAGCCTGACCTTGCTGAAATCGAACGTCTCGACTTCACGCACGCGCACGTTCTTGCCTCGAAAAGGCACGGAATGCCCTGCCGACTCGAGGCTGGCCAGCAGGTGCAGATCACCCACCGGGAAATCGCGTTCTTCCAGAATCTGGACGATGGTTTCGCCGACAGTACCGGTCGCGCCTACAACGGCGATAGCAATGGACTGGCTCATGCAAAAACCTCAGGAAAATCAGGGAGCGGCACTTTAACCGCCGAACTGCCGACAGGCAATTGAGCCTGCCCTATACCGGGCCGATCAGGGCTCCAGGCCGATCGGGAAGAACACACCATGGCTCCATACACCCAGCCAGCGCTGCCCGTCGATCTGGCAAGTGACCGCCAGCTCCACCAACTGATAAAACACGTTGCGGTGAATCAGCGCCTCAAGATTGGTCCGCACGTGAATATAAGGGGCGGGCTCCTGGGTCTGTGGATCGGTGACCACCCGCAGAAGATGCTCGGGACCGGCTTCGGTCTCGTCCTCGACATTGGTCACGAAACGCAGAACCTGATCCTCGCCCTCGCCGCTCACCTGCAACGTGACCGCCACGAAAGGCGCGTCATCGACCTTGATACCGACCTTTTCGACCGGCGTGATGAGAAAGTAATCGTCGCCATCGCGACTCAGGATGGTGGAAAACAGGCGCACCATCGGCTTGCGTCCGATAGGAGTGCCCTGGTAATACCAGACACCGTCGCGGGCGATACGCATATCGATATCGCCACAGAATTCCGGATTCCACAGATGTACAGGCGGCAACCCTTTGCTCTTGGGGATCTGCGCGAACAAATCGTTAGCCTTGCCTGAATCGGTCATGCCTTACTCCTAACGCTCAACACCCAACAAGGTACGAGCGTAGTCCTCAAGGGGCGGACCTAGCAAATCTTCGGGGCTTTTGTCGTAAAGCGTCAGCAATCCGCCACGGCTGCGGATCCGCGCGCTGTCGATAAGGAAGCGGGTACTGGTTTCGATCAGCATCAGTTGGATGACACCTGTGTCGACGCCGAGACGATCGACAGCTTCCTGATCGGACCATTGATCGCCGTTGCTGATGCGATCATCCGCCTTGGCGAAGCGGGTATAGAGCAGATAGTGCGCACCGGCACTGCGCGCCTCGATCATGGCATCGTCCAGGCCCAACGGCGCCGGAGCCCGACGAACCATCGGGAAATACTCGACGAAACCCTTGAAGGCTTCTTCCGCCACGACATTGGGGCGCGGATAAGCCCTGCCAGGCGGCACGAAGGGACCCTGTGCGATGTAGATGAACGAATCGGGCTGTACGCGCCAATTGGCAATTCGGCGGGTTTCACTGTGATCGAGCAGCCCCGCATCACTGAATTGCTCGCGAACCCCCTCCCCCATGTCGCTGACTTTCATGCAGCCGCCCAACGCCAAAAACGTCAGCAGCAAAACCAGGCTACGCATCATCCCCTCCAGATACCGGTGACGGAAAACCGGCGAATGGTCGTCGGATGCAGCTTCCGCGCCATATCTGCCTGGAGGTGTGCATAACCTTGAACGGCGGCACTCTGAATGCCGCCGCTACAATCAGGCAGAAGCCGGATCCGGCCTGGTTTCGGGAGGCGTATCACCGTCGCGCTTGCGCTTGTTGCCCATGCGCACACCGATATCCATGAGGAAGTGGAAAAAGCCTTCCTGATCTTCCAGCACGTTGCTCCAGAACGGCGAGTGATACAGCGCCACAGCGCCATGTACCAAAGCCCAGGCTGCGCAGTAGTGGTAGTAAGGCGGGACGTCTTCGAGCTTGCCTTCAGTGATGCGGCCTTTGATCAGAAGCGTCAGGTGCTCGAAGTTGGAGGCGCGGATCTTGTGCAACTCCTCGACCAGCTCGGGAACCTGATTGCCCTTGACCACTTTCTCTTCGAGACGGTCAAACAGGCGATAACGCTGAGGATCGCGCATGCGGAACTCAAAATAGGCACGCGAAAGCGCTTCCTTGTCTTTATCGACATCGGCCGAGTGCAGCAGCTCGTTCAAATCACGCTCGTAGTCGAGCATCAGGCGCAGGTAGATTTCCGCCTTGGATTTGAAGTGCTTGTAGATCGTGCCTTTGCCAATGCCAACAGCGTCCGCGATCATCTCGACCGTGACGCTGTCTTCGCCCTGCTCAAGGAACAGCTTTAGCGCGGTGTCGAGAATTTCCTGCTCACGGCGGCGAAACTCACGGACCTTACGAGGTTCTTTCTGCATAGGAAGGTCTGATTGGGATCGAAATCGAAGCCGCGTATTATGCCCAATTGGCGACAAATTGCACGGATCATCCGACCATATCGCCGGATATGAGCGAATCGAGGCATTTATCGGTCATCCGTGGATTGCAATGGTCGGGTTTCGCTCCCGTACTGCGGGCATTTGAAGACAGCGCCATCAGGCTTGAGTGGTTATGGTGCTCAATAACCGGTTTGGTATTCCAAAACTGTTTAAAAAATGAACAGTCCGCACTGGACGCCCGGCAATACTGGTCAATAATTAAACCGTTGGCGCGTCATCCCCCCAAGTGACGAGCCAGTAAAGGCGCCAATGGACAGCGTGCCTTTGTTTTACTCCTAATGGTCTTAACCCGGCTTCACCCCCCCAGAATCCGGGTTTTTTTTGTCTGCGATTCAGGGTTCGTCGGCTCAGCGTGACAGGTGCGCGAGCGGAAACAGCCGGGCAAAGTTCTCAGTGGTCTGCTCGGCGAAGCGCTCGTACGACTCGCCTCTCAACATGGCCAGAAACTCGGCAACCTCGCGTACGTATTGCGGCAGGTTCGGCTTGCCTCGATAGGGGATCGGTGCCAGATAAGGAGAATCGGTCTCGACCAGCAACCGGTCGGCAGGCACCTGCCGGGCCACGTCACGCAAGGCATCGGCATTGCGGAATGTCACGATGCCGGAGAGCGAGATGTAGAAGCCCAGGTCAAGCGCCGCCCTGGCCATGTCCCAATCCTCGGTGAAACAGTGCAGCACGCCCGCCTGCGGCAAGGCAGCTTCACGCAGCAGATCGAGGGTATCGGCGCGTGCGCCACGGGTATGCACGATGACCGGCTTGCCGGTGGTGGCCGCAGCCTGAAGGTGCAGGCGGAACGATGCCTGCTGCAATTCAGCAGCTTCCGGCTCGTAGTGATAATCCAGGCCGGTTTCACCAATCGCCACCACCCGGGGATGATTGAGTTCGGCCAGCAGCCAGTCCAGCGCAGGCGCCTCGCCCGGCTTGAGATCGAGCGGATGAATGCCGACCGAGCAATCGACGTCGTCGTAGCGCTCGGCCAGCGCTTTCACCGCACCGGCGTTGTCAGCGCTGACACCGATGCACAGAAAATGCCCGACTCCCCTGCCCCGCGCCGCCTGGAGGGCTGCATCAAGGGAGCCATCGTGCTGGGTCAGATCAAGTCGGTCGAGGTGACAATGGGAATCTACAAGCATGGGCACGCGCACAACTACATCGTATGAGTGGGACGGTCGGACTTCAAAGCGCCGACCAGGTAGGTTTCGATCAGATTGCGGGCGGTATTGTCGCCGTCATTGAATTGCACGCCGACACCGGCGGTTCGATTGCCTTGCGCGCCTTTGGGGGTGATCCAGGCGACGCGGCCGGTTACCGGAACCTTTTCGGCCTCGTCCATCAGGTTGAGCAGCATGAACACCTCGTCGCCCAGCTTGTAGCTTTTGCTGGTCGGAATGAACAGACCGCCATTCCTGATGAACGGCATGTAGGCGGCGTACAGAACGGCCTTGTCCTTGATGGTCAGGGACAGAATGCCGTTACGCGGACCTGGGTTAAGCGGCAAGCTCATGACAATACCTCAACGGTTGATGACCCGGAGTCTACGCCTGTCCGGGCAGGCCTGCCCACTGCACCAGCAACGCTTCGAGCAACAGCACACGATTGAGGTTGGCCTTGGACATGACCTTCTGTCGTTGCGCCAGCACCCAATCCTGTATCTCCAGCACTTTGCCGCGTGGCGATTTCTGGGCAAGGTATTGCACCACCTTGCGCATGTCGCTCAGTCCGAGACCTTCTTCATCCTCAGTCAGTTGATAACGAAGGATCAGGTACGACCAATCGCAGAACCAGTCGAACAGCAACAACAGTGGAATATCTTTCCAGCCTTCTGCCAATTGAGTCGGCGACTGCTGTTGCTTGAGCAGTTTCTTGACGCCGTCCACCACCAGGGCGCGCTGTTCACGCACGCCCTGGGCATGAAGCGTGACGGCGGCCAGCGGCGAGCCAGCCGCCAGCGTCAGCAGTTCGAGGCGCTCCTGCTCCGGGCAATCAGGCAATGCGTTGCTCAGCCAGGCCAGGCTTGTCCGCTCGTCAGGCAGCGGACAGGCCTGCTGCACGCAACGGCTCTTGACCGTCGGCAACAAGCGACTGGGTTGGTGGCTGACCAGCAGCAGCACGGTGTTACCGGAAGGTTCTTCGAGACTTTTCAGCAGCGCGTTCGCGGCATTGATGTTCATGGCCTCGACCGGCTCGATGAGCACCACCTTGCGCCCGCCCATCTGCGCAGTCTGCACCACGAAACTGACCAGATCGCGGACCTGATCGACCTTGATCGGCTTATCGGCCTCTTCCGGCTCCAGCACGTAATTGTCCGGATGGCTGCCAGCCGCCAGCAAAAGACAGGACTTGCAGGTTCCGCAGGCCTCAAGCCCGCCGTCGAGCCGCTGGCACAGCAGACTGGCCATCAGCCGTTCAGCGAGCGCCCGCTTACCGATGCCGGCCGGACCGTGCAGCAGGTAAGCGTGCGCATGCTGGGCGCGCCCGGCCATTTGCTGCCAGAGCGCCTGCTGCCATGGGTAGGCCTCAGCCACGTCGCAGCTCCAGCAGTTGCGGGAGCAAGGCGTCCAGTGAGAGCTGAACCTGCGCCAGAGTCTGCGCCGCGTCCACCAGCCGGTAGCGCAAAGGCTCGGCGGCAGCTCGAGCCAGATAGGTGCTGCGCACCGCTTCGAAAAAGGCACGGCCTTCCTGCTCGAAGCGATCGAGCCTGCCGCGTGCCGCAGCGCGCGACAGACCGACTTCGACCGGCAAATCGAAGACCAGCGTCAGATCAGGCCGCAAGTCACCCTGAACGAACCGCTCAAGCGTCGCGATGCGCTCGACCGACAGGCCACGGCCACCGCCTTGGTAAGCGTACGTGGCGTCCGTGAAACGGTCGCAGAGCACCACCTCACCACGCGCCAGTGCCGGACGGATCACCTCGGCCAGGTGTTGCGCACGAGCGGCGAACACCAGCAGCAACTCGGTATCGGCGCACATCGACTCGTCACTGGGCGCCAGCAACAGCTCGCGAATGCGCTCGGCCAACGGCGTACCGCCGGGCTCACGGGTCAGCAGCACCGGCACACCCTGAGCGCGCAATTTCGCCGCCAGGTATTCACGATTGGTGCTTTTCCCGGCGCCTTCCGGGCCTTCGAGGGTGATGAACAGGCCAGTCACAGGCAATCCTTAGTCATATTCATTGCGAGTCAGGCTCGCTTTGCGAGGTATCCGGAACAGCGCCGGGCACCGGCTCCGAAGGGGTTGAATCGGGCTCGGGCGCGGCCGTCGGAGCGGGCGCAGGGAGCGGCGCAGGGCTTGATCGATAATCTGCGCGCCGCTTGATCTGATATTCACGAACCGCCGCGTTATGAGCGTCCAGATCATTGGAAAACACGTGACTGCCGTCGCCCTTGGCCACGAAGTACAGGCTGTCGCCTGCTACCGGATTGAGCGCGGCATGAATGGCTTCGCGCCCGACCAGCGAGATAGGCGTCGGCGGCAGGCCGGTGATCACGTAGGTGTTATAGGGCGTGGCCTCCTTCAGATTGGCGCGGGTCAGCTTGCCGTTATAGCGTTCGCCCATGCCATAGATCACGGTCGGATCGGTCTGCAACAGCATGCCCAGCTTCAGGCGGCGCACGAACACGCCGGCGATCTGGCCACGCTCCTGAGGCACACCGGTTTCCTTCTCGACCAGCGAGGCCATGATCAGGGCCTGATAGGGATCGGCATACGGCGCATCCGCCGCTCTCGCGACCCACTCCTCTTCCAGAACCTCTTCCAGGCGACTGTAGGCCTGCTTGAGTATTTCGGCGTCACTCATGCCGCGCACGTAGCGATAGGTGTCGGGAAAGAATCGCCCCTCGGGAAACACATCCGGGTGGCCGATCTTCGCCATCAACTCGGTATCACTCAGGCCCGCCAGCGTCTGATCGAGTTTGGCCTGCCTGGACAGTGCGGCGCGAACCTGCCGGAAATTCCAGCCTTCGACCAGCGTAAGACTGTATTGCACCACTTCCTTGCGCTTCCAGACGCCAAACAGTGCCTCGACGTCCATGCCCGGCGTCATGCGGTACTCACCGCTGTGCAGCGGCTGGCCGGCAAGATTGAAGCGCCAGTAGAGGCGCAGCCAGAACGCATCCTTGATGACGCCATCGGCCTGTAGACGATTGAGTACGCCAGTCGGCGTCGAACCGGCAGGCACGTCCAGCAATTGCTCTTGAACCACCTCGAGTGGCTGGTGCAACGCCTGATACTGCTGCCAGTACGCGAAGCCCAACGCCAAGCCTGCCAGGACGATAGCGGTTTCCAGCAACACCAATATTTTTCGGATCACGAATCAGATATCCAGAAGGGCGCGAGCAATGCCTTGCAGTTTACGGGTGAGCGGCCCAACCGGCCAGCCGAGGTGTTCAAAGCGACGAACCGGCCAGATGCCATAGACGCTGTTGCAAAGAAACACTTCGTCAGCCTGCTCCAGGTCAGACGCGTGCACATCACGGATTTCGACCGTGATGCCCAGCATTCGTGCCTGATCCAGCAACTCGGCGCGCATCACGCCCGCCACGCCACAACGACTCAGATCGGCGGTCAGCAGTCGCCCCTGAATAACGAAAAACAGATTGCTGTACACGCCCTCGATCAGACGACCGGAGGTATCGCAGACCAGACCTTCGGCATGCTCACCGTCCTGCCACTCCGAACGTGCCAGCACTTGTTCCAGACGATTCATGTGCTTGAGACCGGCCAGCAGCGGCTGCTCGGCCAAACGGGTCTTGCAGGGAAACAGGCGAACACCCTGCTCGGCATGCGCCGTCGGGTAAAAGGGCGAAGGGCCGCCCTGCAGGATCCGCCGGGAATGGGTGTCCGGCGCCGGACCGTAACCGCGCTGACTGTCGCCGCGGGTCAGGATCAGCTTCATCACACCCTCGCCGAGCTGGGCGGCGAAGCGAGTCATTTCCGTACGGACCAGCGCGACATCGACCGGGATCGCCAAGCGCTGGCAACCGGTTTCAAGACGCTGCAGGTGACGCTCGAACAACAACGGCCGCCCTGCCCTGACCGCGACGGTTTCAAACACCCCGTCGCCGTACGCCAGGCCTCTGTCCTTCAGGGACACAGCGTCGGCCAGGCAGCCGTCGATCCAGCTGATCATTACTCCGTAAACCGGCGGAACACCAGCGAGCCATTGGTGCCGCCAAACCCGAAGGAGTTCGACAATACGACATCGATCGGCATGCGGCGGGCTTCGTGAGGCACGAAATCCAGATCACAGCCTTCGCTCGGCTCATCCAGGTTGATGGTTGGCGGAGCGGCCTGATCGACCAGCGCCAGTACGCTGAAGATGGCTTCGACGGCACCGGCCGCACCCAACAGGTGGCCAGTCATCGACTTGGTGGAGCTGACCGCGAGCTTGTAGGCGTGGTCGCCGAACACCGACTTGATCGCCGAAGCTTCGGCCAGATCGCCAGCCGGCGTCGATGTGCCGTGCGCATTGATGTACTGCACCTGCTCGGGATTGACCTTGGCGTCACGCAACGCGTTGACGATGCAACGCGCAGCACCGGCACCGTCATCCGGTGGCGAAGTCATGTGATACGCATCACCGCTCATGCCAAAACCGACCAGCTCTGCATAGATCGTCGCGCCACGCGCCTTGGCATGTTCGAGCTCCTCGAGCACCATGGCACCGGCGCCGTCGGACAGAACGAAACCGTCACGCCCCTTGTCCCACGGACGACTGGCACGGGTCGGATCGTCATTGCGGGTCGACAGCGCCCGCGCCGCACCGAAGCCACCCAGACCGAGGCCACAGGCCGCCATTTCGGCGCCACCGGCGATCATCACGTCGGCTTCGTCGTAGGCAATATTGCGCGCCGCCATGCCAATGCAATGGGTTGCCGTGGTACAGGCGGTCGCGATGGCGTAGTTGGGTCCCTGTGCACCCAGATGGATGGACAGGAAACCGGAAATCATGTTGATGATCGAGCCTGGCACGAAGAACGGAGAAATCCGCCCCGGGCCCTGCTCGTGCAGCAGACGACTGCTGTTTTCAATGTTGGTCAGGCCACCGATACCCGAACCCATGGCCACGCCGATGCGCTCGCGGTTTGCGTCAGTGACTTCAAGACCTGCGTTGCGCACAGCCTGAAAGCTGGCTGCAAGGCCGTATTGAATGAAGAGATCGAGCCGGCGCGCTTCTTTGGGCGCCAGGTATTCTTCGACGTTGAATCCCTTGACCGAGCCGCCGAAGCGGGTGGTGAAGGCCGACAGATCCGTATGCTCGATAAGGCCAATGCCACTGCGGCCCGCCAGAATGCCTTGCCAACTGCTGGGCACATCATTACCCAGTGGCGAAAGCATGCCCATCCCGGTGACCACGACGCGTCTACGCGACACAGGACTCTCCTTCTCTCTCGTTAACGGAACATCACAACGTTTTTTAAAGAAAAAACCGCACGCCGGTTAAAGCAGTGCGGTTTTCCCGTGACAGCAAGCAGCGATTACAAATCTTAAGCCTGGTGGCTGTTGACGTAATCGATAGCAGCTTGAACGGTAGTGATCTTTTCCGCTTCTTCGTCAGGGATTTCGGTCTCGAATTCCTCTTCCAGAGCCATTACCAGCTCAACGGTGTCCAGGGAGTCAGCGCCCAGGTCTTCAACGAAAGAAGCAGTGTTGACAACCTCTTCTTCCTTGACGCCAAGTTGCTCGGCAACGATTTTCTTGACGCGCTCTTCGATGGTGCTCATACCTAGTTTTAACTCCTAGTGGAAATATTCAGGCATCTGGCCAGAGGGTAAGTGTATAGAAGAGGTTTTACGTATTTCAAGCATAACGCTCTTCCCCTCACCCAATCGCCCGTTTGCCCATTAATAGATTGCAGCTTTATAACGGATTTTAGACAGCTCGTATGACATTTTTTTGAAACAGTTCGTCACATCAGCTCATGTACATGCCGCCGTTGACAGGGATTGTCGCCCCGGTCACGTAGCCTGCGCCTTCGGACGCAAGGAAGGAAACCACATTGGCGATTTCCTGCGCCTGCCCCAGACGGCCCAGAGGAATCTGGGTCAGCAGGGACTCGCGCTGCGCTTCCGGCAACTCACGCGTCATGTCGGTATCGATGAAACCTGGCGCTACCGAATTCACGGTCACTGCACGCGAACCCACTTCACGGGCCAGAGCACGGCTGAAACCTTCCAGCCCGGCTTTTGCGGAAGCATAGTTTACTTGACCGGCGTTGCCCATGGCACCCACAACCGAACCAATGCTGATGATACGACCCCAGCGCGCCTTGGTCATACCGCGCAACACGCCTTTGGAAAGGCGGAACAGGCTGTTCAGGTTGGTGTTGACGACGTCATACCATTCGTCATCTTTCATGCGCATCATCAGATTGTCACGTGTGATACCGGCGTTGTTGACCAGGATCAACGGTGCACCGACACGCTCCTGAATGGTCGACAGTACCGAATCCACGGATTCGGCGCTGCACACGTCCAGCATCAGGCCGAAACCTTCGATGCCGGCTTCCTTGAACGCAGCGCTGATACGCTCGGCGCCGGACTCGGATGTCGCTGTTCCGACGACAACCGCACCATTGCGTCCCAGTTCCAGAGCGATGGCTTGACCAATACCGCGACTGGCACCAGTCACCAGTGCAACTTTACCTTGCAGGCTCATGCAGGCTTCTCCTAATCAGACCAGTGCCGCACGGGCGGCGGCAAAGGCATCTGGGGTATCCAGGTTGTAAGTAGTCACGCCATCGGCGCAACGCTTGTTCAGACCAGCCAACACTTTGCCCGGCCCGCACTCCACCAGTTGGGTGGCACCACGGCTCGCCAGGCACTGGATGGACTCCACCCAGCGCACCGGCTTATACAACTGCTCCAGCAAATCACGCTTGAGCGTCGCCAGATCACTGACGGCGCTGGCGCTGACGTTCTGCACCAGAGCGATTTCCGGAGCCTGCCATTCGATGGCTTCGATGGACTCGGCGAAGCGCTCGGCAGCCGGACGCATCAATTCACAGTGCGAAGGCACGCTCACCGGCAGCGGCAATGCACGCTTGGCGCCACGCGCTTTGCACAGCTCCATCGCCCGCTTGACCGCCTCGGCGGAACCGGCAATGACCACCTGGCCGGGCGAGTTGAAATTCACCGCACTCACCACCTCGCCCTGCGCCGCTTCGGCACAGGCCGCCATAACATCGGCGTCGTCCAGACCCAGAATCGCAGCCATGCCACCCTGACCGGCCGGAACAGCCTCCTGCATTAGTTGACCACGGCGCTCGACGAGCTTGACTGCGTCGGACAGGCTCAGGCTCTGGGCGGCAACCAGTGCACTGTACTCACCCAGACTGTGACCGGCCACGAACGCAGGAATCGCGCCACCCTCAGCCAGCCAGACGTGCCACAGCGCGACCGATGCGGTCAAAATCGCAGGCTGGGTCTTGTCGGTCTGATTGAGCAGCTCGGCAGGGCCGCTCTGAGTCAGCGCCCAGAGGTCATAGCTCAGCGCTTCGGACGCTTGTTCAAAAGTATCAAGGATCAGCGGATGCTGTACGGACTGCTCGGCAAGCATGCCCAGCGATTGCGATCCTTGACCCGGAAATACGAATGCGAGGGATGCAGACATTTAACAAGCCTCTGAATGATTGGAGCTGAAAATAGGTACTCGGCCGGGCCGAGCACAGGTATCCAAATTTACATGACTGCCCGTTTGGATGACTGAGCAGTCTAATGCGTCACATTTTCACGTCCGGCCGTGTTGAAACATCGCCTCGATCCGCCCACGAAGGCGTTCCGGCTGGTTTTGTGCAACCTCGATCAGCGCACGCTGTATCGCACTCTGAAAACCCTCGACGCTCGCCGAACCATGACTTTTCACTACGATGCCCTGCAGGCCCAGCAAACTGGCGCCATTATGACGAGCAGGGGCAAGATCGGCCTGCAGGCGCTTCAACAGCGGCAACGCCAAGGCACCCACGGCGCGAGTCAGAAGATTGCGACCGAACAGCATTTCGACCCGGGCAGCGATCATCGATGCCAGGCCTTCACTGGATTTGAGCAGCACATTGCCGACAAAACCGTCGCACACCACCACATCGGCCTCACCGCGATACAGCCCATCGCCTTCGACGTAGCCGATGTAATTGAGACCCGGCGCTGCCTGCAACAAGCCAGCGGCAAGCTTGACCTGCTGATTGCCCTTGATGTCCTCGGTGCCGATATTCAGCAACGCAACCTTTGGTCTGGTCACACCCAGCGTTTCGGCCATCACCGCCCCCATGACCGCGAACTGATACAGCGTATCGGCACTGCAATCGACGTTGGCGCCCAGGTCCAGCAACTGACAATAGCCCGTACGCGTCGGAATGGCTGCGATCATCGCCGGACGGTCAATGCCGGGCAACGTTTTGAGCACGAATCGAGAAAGAGCCATCAGCGCCCCGGTGTTTCCTGCGCTGACACAGGCTTGAGCCTTTCCGTCCGCAACCAACTCCAGTGCGACACGCATCGACGAGCCAGGCTTGCTGCGCAAGGCCTGGGACGGACGCTCATCCATTGCGATGACCTCGTCGGCCTGTACGATCTGCAGGCGCGAGCGATCCACACCACGATGGCGGGCAATGAGTTCTTCAATAAGGGAGGCTTGGCCGACGAGGGCCAGATGAAGCGAGGGCGTAGCAGTCAGGCACGCGAGGCTTGCCCGAACAATGTTGCGGGGACCGAAGTCCCCGCCCATTGCGTCGATCGCAATGATCGGAGCGGACAAGAAATTACTCGTCAGCGCCCTTGTCGATCACTTTACGGCCACGGTATACGCCTTCTGGCGATACGTGGTGACGCAGGTGAACTTCACCAGTGGTCTTTTCTACCGACAGAGTGCTTGCCTCAAGAGCGTCGTGCGAACGACGCATGTCACGGGCAGAGCGGGATTTTTTGTTCTGCTGAACAGCCATAATTGATTAACTCCTAAACGTTTGGGTCACGCTTTAACTGCGCCAATACACTGAACGGGTTGGACCGTGTCACCTCGTCCACGCTCGGTTCGGGCTCATCGAGACCCGCCGGTTGCTGGCATTCTTCCGGATGATGAGCAGGCACGATTGGCAAGGCGAGCAAGAGCTCCTCCTCGATCAATGCCAGCAGATCCAATGGATCTTCGCCCAGTTCCAGCACGTCATAACCTTTCGGTAACGACTGGGTATTCGCACCCTCCTTCACCACAGCGTAACTGCACTCGCTGTGGATCGGCAGGGTGACCAGCTCAAGACAACGCTGGCAAACCATCTTGACCGAGACGTCTATCGCACTGTGGATAACCACGGAACGGCGTTCGTCACGCTCGAAAACGAATTTGGCCTGCACCGTACCGACATTGTCGGCAAGCGGGTCGCAGAGTCTCTCCAAATCGGCCAGCAGCACTTCACCCTGAAGGGTAGTGCCGCGATCAGCCAATTTGCGCGGGTCAACGTGAGGTGGAATCGGGTCATTCAACATAGGCGCAGCATTCTAGGGATGCCCCCTTGGCATGTCAAAGGAAATTCAGGCCTGTTCGCAACTAGCGCCTCTCATTAGAATCGGCGCTCAGCCCATGGAGAACCGCATGCCTTCCCTGCTCTTAGCTTCCAGCTCATCTTACCGACGCGAACTGCTTGCCCGACTGCGCCTGCCCTTCACTTGCAAATCGCCCGATATCGACGAAAGCCGACGCCCCGACGAAACGGCCCTGGACCTCGTGAAACGCCTCGCGCAGGAAAAAGCCCAGGCACTGGCTGGCGAATATTCAGACCATCTGATCATAGGCTCGGACCAGGTAGCGGTACTTGACGACCGGATGCTGGGCAAACCTCACACCTTCGAGCGCGCTCTGGAGCAGCTGTCAGCCGCCAGCGGCAATCGCGTCACCTTCCTGACCGGCCTGGCCCTGCTCAACACCCAGACCGGTCACTGCCAGGTGGACTGCGTGCCCTTCACCGTCCACATGCGCGAATTCGACACGCCGACCCTTGAGCGCTACCTGCGCGCCGAACAGCCCTTCGACTGCGCCGGCAGCTTCAAGGCCGAAGGACTGGGCGTGAGTCTTTTTCGCAGCACCGAGGGCAGCGACGCAACCAGCCTGATCGGCCTGCCACTGATTCGCCTGGTGGACATGCTAATAAAGGAAGGCATCTCGATCCCCTGATCAGACTTGAAGCCGAGCCTGAAACAAAAGAGCCCGACCATCGGCCAGGCGCTTATAAGCGCAACTTGACGATCAGCGTAGCGTCGGGCCGTTGAAACCGGCCAGCATCGCGAGCCGCTCGGCGATGCTGGTGCCCAGCTTCTTGGAGAAACGATCGAAAGGCGACTCTTCGACGGTGTAGTCGACGATATCCTTCTCACCGATGACTTCACGCGCCACATAGTCAGCACTGCCCAGGCCATCCACCAGCCCCAGCGGAACCGCCTGCTCGCCGGTCCAGACCAGACCGGAGAACAACTCCGGATGATCCTTGTCCTTCAGGCGATCACCGCGCCCCTGCTTGACGCTGGCGATAAACTGACGATGTGTCGTGTCGAGCACACCTTGCCAGAACTGCGTTTCATCGGCTTTCTGCGGCTGGAACGGATCAAGAAAGGCCTTGTGCTCGCCGGACGTGTAGGTACGCCGATCCACACCCAGTTTTTCCATCACCCCGACAAAACCGAAACCGGCCGCCGTAACACCAATGGAACCGACCAGACTCGCCTTGTCGGCATAGATCTGGTCGGCCGCGCTGGCGATGTAGTACGCACCGGACGCCCCCAGGTCACTGATCACCGCATAGACCTTGATGTCTGGCTTCTGCGCACGCAGGCGACGAATCTCGTCATATACATAGCCGGACTGCACCGGGCTGCCACCCGGACTGTTGATGTTCAGGATCACACCTTTGGTCTTGGCATCCTCGAATGCCGCACGCAGGCCGGAGATGATGTTGTCGGCGCTGGCAGACTCCTTGTCGGCGATCATGCCCTGCACATCAACGACTGCCGTATGACTGGCCCTGCGAGAGGCACCACCACTCAGATCAAGCATCGGGACGATCAGCACCGTAAACAGCACTGCAAAAGTCAGCAGCTTGAAAAAGATTCCCCAGCGACGCGCACGGCGCTGCTCCTGCACGCTGGCCAGCAAAGTTTTTTCCAGCAACTTCCAGCTCTTGGCCTCTTCCCTGCCAGCAACAGCCTCATCCGCCCTCTGGGAGGCAGGCACTTTCCATTCGTCAGACATGCTCAACTTGCTCCAACCCGATAATTAAACGCTGCGCCGATTCAGCCAGCTGCGCAGTTCTGAAAAATGCTCGATGGCCAGGCGAGGCTGATACTCACGCAGAGAATCCAGCGATTGCGCACCATACCCCACCGCGATCGAGTCCATGCCCGCATTGCGCGCCATCTGCAGATCGAATGACGAATCACCGATCATCAGTGCACGTCCAGGCGCAACCTCACAGTGCGCCATGATTTCGCTCAGCATCAACGGATCAGGCTTGCTGGCGGTTTCGTCGGCAGACCGGGTGATGTCGAAATAATCCAGCCAGGCGTTGGCTTTGAGCACCCGATCCAGCCCGCGACGCGCTTTGCCAGTAGCGACGGCAAGACGATAGCCCTCCTGCCGAAAGGCCTCTATGGATTCGCGAACGCCATCAAACAGTGGCGAAGGCGCGTTATCCAGCGCCATGTAGCAGTCGGCATAGCGCTGACGATAGTCAATCAGGTCGTTGGCCGTGATCGACGGATACAGGGTGCGTATCGCCTCGGGCAGACCCAGGCCGATAATGCCTTTGATCGCATCGTCGTCACGGGGCTCCATGCCGCCACCGATCGCGGCGGTGCGCATACACTCAATGATGCGCCCTATCGAGTCTGCCAGCGTGCCATCCCAGTCGAAAATCAGCAGATCGTAATCACGGCGCACTCAAACGCTCCACAGTCTTGGCCCACATTTCATCCACAGGTGCCTGCAGCGTCAGCTTGCCGCCGTCCGGCAGCGGCACCGTCAACATATAAGCGTGCAGAAACAGACGCTTGCCGCCCAGATCGCGAATTTCGCGACTGAAGTCCTCATCGCCGTATTTTGTGTCACCGGCGATGGCATGCCCGGCGTGCAGGGTATGGACGCGAATCTGGTGAGTACGACCGGTCACCGGCTTTGCTTCGACCATGGTGGCGAAATCGCCGAAGCGACGCAGCACCTTGAAGATCGTCAGCGCCTCCTTGCCCTCCTCGTTGACCTCGACCATGCGCTCGCCCGAGCGCAGATTGCTCTTGAGCAACGGCGCGCGGACCTGCTTGACGGCCGTCGCCCAGTTGCCACGCACCAGCGCCATGTAGCGCTTGTCGACACCGTCGCCGCGCAGGGCCTCGTGCAGATGACGCAACATGCTGCGCTTCTTGGCGATCATCAGCAGACCCGAAGTGTCACGGTCCAGGCGATGGACCAACTCCAGCTCCTTGGCATCCGGCCGCAACTGGCGGAACGCCTCGATGACCCCGAAGCTCAGGCCGCTGCCGCCATGCACGGCAATGCCAGCCGGCTTGTTGAGCACGATCAGCGCTTTGTCTTCGTAGACAATCGCCGCTTCGAGGCGCTGCAGCAAACCCTGCGCAACGGGCACGGGCTCGTCGCGCTCGGGGACGCGAACGGGAGGAATGCGGACGATATCTCCTGCCTGCAACTTGTACTCGGGCTTGATCCGCCCCTTGTTCACACGCACTTCGCCTTTGCGCAAAATGCGGTAAATCAAGGTTTTGGGCACACCTTTGAGATAAGTGATCAGAAAATTATCGATGCGTTGACCGGCAAGTTCCGGCGCAACCTCAACCAGCTGGACGCCGGGGGTTGGAGGGGCAATATTCGTCATGCGGCAAATCATAACAATTTTTTATGGATTTGAAGCACTTAATGATTGCTGCTATAGTCGCGAACGCCGCCAAAAGCGGCCGGACAGCGGACCAACGGTTGACAACCGACCCTGACCAACGCAATTCACGAGGACGTGAGGCCGTCCTACGGGGCTTTCGGTGACAACGCAGCATGCTGGAAACGTAACAAGCGCGGGTGACATGAGGCCGGAAACACGCCAGATCGCTGAGCAGACTGCTCGCATTCAGTGCGAATAATTCACGGCCAGTTCACAAGGTGCAGTCGCTTCCAGACGCTACGAGCGAACGTTTCGGGAACAACGCCTCAAGCCATGATGCGCGACCTTCCCTATCGAAGATCGCGGTAAATGCCAACCCGCTGCGGATTCTGCGCGCGGCAGCACCCGAATTATCAGGGATACGTGTAGGGTGGAGACGCACAACCATCGGACTGTGTAGCAAAAGGCTTGTTCTAGA
Source organism: Pseudomonas floridensis (assembly GCF_002087235.1). Taxonomy (GTDB): domain Bacteria; phylum Pseudomonadota; class Gammaproteobacteria; order Pseudomonadales; family Pseudomonadaceae; genus Aquipseudomonas; species Aquipseudomonas floridensis. The sequence goes on from NZ_MUIO01000036.1 coordinate 37,266, forward strand.
CGCTTCATCTCGTCCGCTACCGATGGTCGATTCCTCCTCCTGACAAAGCTTTTGCTGAAAGGGTGTCCTAGGTCACCACAGCAAGCAGGAAACGTCGTCGCGACGCCTCGCCCCTTCTGGACGAGAACATCGCTAGACACTGGAGTGTCCAACCACTCTTGACGTGCCCTGACACCGACCGTGAGAAGTCGTGTGTGCCGAACGCCGTTTCCGGCAGCCCGGAAACCGACGGTACTACATGAAAAGAATGCTGATTAACGCAACTCAACCCGAAGAGTTGCGTGTTGCACTGGTAGACGGCCAGCGCCTCTACGACCTGGACATCGAGTCAGGTGCACGCGAGCAGAAGAAGGCCAACATCTACAAAGGCCGAATCACTCGCATCGAACCAAGCCTTGAGGCTGCCTTTGTCGATTTCGGCTCTGAGCGCCACGGCTTTCTGCCCCTTAAGGAAATCTCCCGCGAATACTTCAAGAAAGCCCCTGAGGGTCGCGTCAACATCAAGGACGTCCTGAGCGAAGGCCAGGAAGTCATCGTTCAGGTCGAGAAAGAAGAGCGTGGCAACAAGGGCGCAGCCCTGACCACCTTCATCAGCCTGGCGGGCCGTTACCTGGTCCTGATGCCGAACAACCCGCGTGCCGGTGGCATCTCGCGCCGCATCGAAGGCGAAGAGCGCAATGAGCTGCGTGAAGCGCTCAACGGCCTGATCGCTCCTGCCGACATGGGCCTGATCGTTCGCACCGCAGGCCTGGGCCGCAGCAGCGAAGAAATGCAGTGGGACCTCGATTACCTGCTTCAGCTGTGGACCGCCATCAAGGAAGCGTCCTTGGATCGCTCCGCGCCGTTCCTGATCTATCAGGAAAGCAACGTCATCATCCGCGCCATCCGTGACTACCTGCGCCAGGACATCGGCGAAGTCCTGATCGACAGCGTCGAAGCTCAGGAAGAAGCCCTGACTTTCATCCGCCAGGTGATGCCGCAATACGCCAGCAAGATCAAACTGTACGAAGACAGCGTTCCGCTGTTCAACCGTTTCCAGATCGAAAGCCAGATCGAGACCGCCTTCCAGCGCGTCGTTGAACTGCCTTCCGGCGGTTCCATCGTCATCGATCCGACCGAAGCCCTGGTGTCCATCGACATCAACTCGGCCCGCGCCACCAAAGGCAGCGATATCGAAGAAACCGCCCTGCAGACCAACCTTGAAGCGGCCGAAGAAATTGCCCGCCAGTTGCGCCTGCGCGACATCGGCGGCCTGATCGTCATCGACTTCATCGACATGACGCCGGCCAAGAACCAGCGCGCCGTGGAAGAAAAGGTCCGCGAAAGCCTTGAAGCTGACCGCGCCCGCGTTCAGGTTGGCCGCATCTCGCGCTTCGGCCTGCTGGAAATGTCCCGCCAGCGCCTGCGTCCGTCCTTGGGCGAAAGCAGCGGCATCGTCTGCCCACGCTGCAACGGCACCGGCATCATCCGTGACGTCGAATCGCTGTCGCTGGCCATTCTGCGCCTGATCGAAGAAGAAGCCCTGAAGGACCGCACTGCCGAAGTACGCGCCCAGGTGCCGATCCCGGTCGCTGCATTCCTGCTCAACGAAAAGCGCAACTCGATCACCAAGATCGAACTGCGCACCCGTGCGCGCATCATCATCCTGCCGAACGATCACCTGGAAACGCCGCACTTCGAAGTCCAGCGTCTGCGTGATGACAGCCCGGAGGCCAACAACAACCAGTCCAGCTACGAAATCGCCGCTGCCGCTGCCGAAGTGGAAGAAATCGCCCCACTGGCTGCAGCGACCCGCACCCTGGTTCGCCAGGAAGCCGCGGTCAAGACCGCGCCAGCCCGTGCCAACGCGCCTGTTCCGGTAGAAGCCGTTGCGCCGGCGCCTGCGCCTGCGCAAGCTCTGCCCGAGCCAAGCCTGTTCAAGGGCCTGGTGAAATCCCTGGTGAGCCTGTTCGCCACCAAGGAAGAGCCTGCCGCACCGGCCGTCGTCGAAAAACCGGCTGCCGTTGAACGCCCTGCCCGCAATGAAGAGCGCCGTAACGGTCGCCAACAGAGCCGTGGCCGCAACAACCGCCGCGACGAAGAGCGCAAGCCTCGTGAAGAGCGTGCGCCACGTGAAGAACGAGCAGAACGCGCACCGCGCGAAGAGCGTGCGCCACGTGAGGAACGCGCCCCACGCGAAGAACGTGCACCGCGTGAAGAGCGTGCCCCTCGCGAGGCCCGTGACGAGACCGCAGCGCCGCGTGAAGAACGCCCGGCCCGCACTTCCCGCGAGCGCAAGCCGCGTGAAGGTCGCGAAGAGCGTCCGGTACGTGAACTGCGTGAGCCACTGGATGCCGCCCCTGCGGTGAGCCTGGCTCGCGAAGAGCGCCCGGAACGCGCACCTCGTGAAGAACGCCAGCCTCGCGCTCCGCGTGAAGAGCGTCAGCCACGTACCGAGCAGGCCGTTGCCGAGGCCAGCGAAGAAGAAGTGTTGCTGAACGAAGAGCAGGCAAACGATGACAATCAGGACAACAATGAAGGCGAACGCCCTCGTCGTCGCTCCCGTGGTCAGCGTCGTCGCAGCAATCGTCGCGAACGCCAGCGCGATGCCAATGGCAACGTGATCGAAGGCTCGGAAGAAAACGGCAATGAAGAAGAGCAAGGCTCCGATAACGCCGCCGCTCTGGCCGTTACCGCTGCGGCCGCAGGCATCGTGATCAGCGCTCCCGCCGAGGCTCAGGCCAATCAGCAGGCTGAACGCGCCAACGACACCGTCGAAGCTCCGGCCGCCGCTGCCGAACCTGCATCGACCTCTGAAACGCCTGTTACCGAAGCGCCAGCTATCGACAAGCCGGTTGTTGATGCACCTGTCGTTGAAGCAACCACCGAGCAAGCACCTGCTGCGGCTGAGCCGACGGTCGAGCTGCCTGCTGTCGAAGCACCCGTTGCGGATGAGGCACCGAAGGCGCATGCAGCTCCGGAGGTCGAAGTTCAGCCAGCAGTGACCGAGGCGCCAGCCTTCGCCGCGCAGACCGAACTGTTCGAAGCCCCTCACGCAGAACGCGTCGTACCGTTCAAGCCAACGCCTGAACCGACTCCAGAGCCGCAAGCTCCGGTCGAGGCCAAGGCTCAGGAAGAAGAAGTGCACGTCACTGAATCTGCGGAACTGCCGACACCTGCACCCGCGCCTGCTGCCGAGCCTGCGTTCGTGAAGGAGGAGCCAGCTTCTTACTTCGCGCCACAAGCTCCGGTCGCTGAAGAAGCCCCTGCCGTGCAGGAAGCTCAGGAACCTGCAGTTGTCGAAGCACCGGCCTTGCCGGTCAGCAGCACCGGTCGTGCGCCGAACGATCCTCGTGAGGTTCGTCGTCGCAAGCGCGAAGAAGAAGCTCGCCGTCAGAAGGAAGCCGAACAGGCTGCTTCTGCCGCGCCGGCTGCTGCGGAGCCTGCACCTGTTGTCGTAGAAGCAGAATCGGTGCAGCCTGCGCTGCATACTGAGGAAAACGCTGAGTCGCCACATGCCGAGAAAGAGAACGAGCCTAAACCACTCGTCTAATCACGGCGCATGAAAAAGCCCCGCCTGTGTAAACAGGCGGGGCTTTTTTATACCTGCGATTTAGGGCCTGGAGAATTGATCGAGCCTTTCAGCGCGGACATTCGATCCGTGCAGGTGGGTCGTATCAGCCATGGTTTGCGGACTCAGTGACCTTGGCGCTCGCCTCGAGTCACCTTTGCGCCCTTACGGCGCCCTACTTTGACGGGGCAAAGTAGGCAAGCCCCTTGGCTCCGGTTCCGGCCCCGGCTGCGCTGGGGCTCCTTCGTCCTGACCCTGATTCGGGGGTCGCCGCAAATGGTGGTGTTTCCACTATAGCGCTAGAAAGGCATGCCAGCATTACTGGACGTTAAAAGCAGATCGAGCCGCGCGCTCATGACTGCCAGCCAAAGCCCAATGAATCAGTAAAGATTCGGCTCCATCTCCAGCTCCACCTTGAATCGCTCTGCAATGTCAGCCTGTATGCGGCGCGCAAGGTTCAAGAGTTGCACGCCAGTGGCCTGCCCATAATTGACCAGCACCAGTGACTGAAGCGCATGCACGCCTGCGTCGCCTTCACGGAACCCCTTCCAGCCAGCCCGCTCGATCAACCAGCCAGCCGCCAGTTTGACACCGGCATCGCCTTGGGAATAACCGACCACATCCGGGTATTCAAGCTTGAGTGCTGCAAAGGACTCGGCAGAAACGACCGGATTCTTGAAGAAACTGCCAGCGTTACCCAACACCGCGGGGTCTGGCAGTTTTTCGCTGCGGATAGCGCAAATGGCACGGCTGACGTCGAAGGGCGTGGGTTGCTTGATACCCATCTGCTCCAGACGCTGACGAACCGGGCCGTATTCCAGATGCAGCCTGGCTTGGGAAGTAAGCCGGAATCGCACACGTAAAATCAGCCAGCGGCCAGCCTCGCGTTTGAACACACTGTCTCGGTAGCCGAAAGCGCAATCCTCCAGAACGAACTCGCGCAGCTCTCCGGTTTGGCGATCCAGTGCGGTCAGGCTATGGAAGACGTCCTTGATCTCCACGCCGTAGGCACCGATGTTCTGCATCGGCGCAGCGCCGACGGTGCCGGGGATCAGGCTGAGATTTTCAAGCCCGGCGAGCCCCATCTGCAGACAGGCCTGCACGAAAGGGTGCCACGGCTCGCCCGCCTCAGCTTCGACGATGGCTTCAGAACAGTCCTCTCGCACAATACGGATACCGCGACTGGCCATACGTAACACCAATGCCTGCACATCGCCACTGAGCAATAAATTGCTGCCGCCGCCGACGACCAGCAGTGGCACAGCGTGCTCAGCCGAGTACGCCAGTGCCTGGCGTACCTCGTCGTCGCTGTGCGCTTCGGCGAACAACTTCGCCTGCACGTCCACGCCAAAGGTATTGAACGGCTTGAGCGAAACGGCGGGCCGTACCTGCAAGGTCATCGAGCGGACCTCTCGAACCACTGGAGAGGCACCATCAAGCCTCCAGCAAGCGTCTTACGCGCTCGAGGTCTTCGGGCGTATCGACACCGCCCGGCGGGGATTCGAGGGCATCGGCAACATGAATCCGTACGCCATTCCAGAGCGCGCGCAGTTGCTCGAGGCTTTCGGTATTTTCCAGCACGCACGGGCCCCAACTGACGAAGTCCTGCAGAAAGCCGGCCCGGTAGGCATAAATCCCGATGTGGCGACGATAAGGCACGCCTTCGGGCAACTCGTCACGACTGGCGGCCAAGGCGTCACGCGCCCAAGGCAGCGGCGCACGGCTGAACGTCAGTGCCAGACCGTTGATGTCAGAAGAAACCTTGACCACATTGGGATTGAACAGCGCAGCCACATCGTCAATGGGTTCGGCCAGTGTCGAGATTCCGGCCTCGGGGTGCGCGGCAAGATTGTCTGCCACCTGATCGATCACCGACGGCGGAATCATCGGCTCGTCACCCTGCACGTTGACCACGATGGCATCCGACGCCAGACCCAGTTGCGCAGCCACTTCGGCCAGGCGGTCGGTTCCGGAATTGTGATCGTCGCGCGTCAGCAGGACTTCGGCACCGAACGCCTGACAGGCTTCGACGATACGGGCATCGTCGGTGGCGATTACCACGCGCTGCGCGCCGCTCTTGAGTGCCTGTTCCCAGACAAGCTGAACCATCGGCTTGCCAGCGATGCTTTTCAACGGCTTGCCCGGAAAGCGGCTGGAACCGTAACGCGCCGGGATGACAACAGTGAAGTCTGCACTCATTTTTCGAGGCGCTCATCGGCGGTCAATGTGCGCGCTTCGCTTTCCAGCATCACAGGAATCCCGTCACGAACCGGATAGGCCAGGCCTGCGCCTTTGCTGATCAGTTCGGTCTTGTCTGCGCTGAGCTTCAAGGGGCCTTTGCAGATCGGGCATGCAAGGATATCGAGTAGTTTGGTGTCCATAGGAGATCCTGAAGCAGTCATGGAGAAAGACGTGTCAGCTGTTCGTCGAACCAGCTGACAAACGCGTCGGAAGGCACTGCATCCACCGCCAGATACCACCAGTCGTCAGCCGCAAAGGCGCGGCATTTGACGGCATCCTTCTCGGTCATGACCAGTGGCAGCGATGGCGTGAAGGTCAGCGTTTCAGCGCTGTAGACAGCATGGTCAGCGAATGCGTGCTGCACAGGCCGCCAGTGTAATCCTTCGAGGGTATTGAAGAAACGTCGCGGGTTACCGATTCCGGCCACTGCATGCACAGCTTGGCCAGGCGGAAAATGATCAACCGGCCGACGCTCGCCACTGTGCAAGTTGACCAAGGCAGCAGGCTTGAGGGTAAAGGCATAGCCGTCGTCGCGATCTGCCATTGCGCCATTGAACAGCACCGCATCGACGCTGGCCAGTCGTTCGGCGGGCTCGCGCAACGGACCGGCAGGAAGGCAACGGCGATTGCCGAGCCCTCGGGCAGCATCGATCAGCACCAGTTCCAGATCACGCGCCAGCCGGTAATGCTGCAATCCGTCATCGGACAGAATAAGGTCGAGAGGTTCGGCGGCTAGCAGGGCTTTGACCGCCTGACTGCGATCGGGGTCGATCATCAACGGGACGCCGCAACGCTGCACGATCAACAGTGGCTCATCACCCGCCTCGCTGGCACCGTGCTCGGACCGCACACGCCACGGCAGGCTCGGCGGTTTGGCGCCGTAGCCACGACTGACGACCCCTACCCGCAGACCGCGCCGCTGGCAATGCTCGATCATCCACAGAATTAATGGGGTTTTGCCAGTGCCGCCCACGGTGATGTTGCCGACCACGATGACCGGCACCGGCGCCCGGTAGATATCGCCCTCGCCCGCTACGAATCGCGCACGCTTGCCGTCGACGACCCGACGATAGAGGATTTCCAGAGGACGCAGCAGCGCCAGCGCGGGGTGGCCGTTGTACCAGGCGTCAAGCAAACGGTCAGTGAATGCCATCAGTTAGCCTGTGTGGCCTCGACCGTGGTCATGCGCAGATGACTGAAGCCCAGTTTTCCTGCGGCGTCCATCGCGGTAATGACCGACTGATGAGGCGTCTTGCCATCGGCACTGATCGACAGCGGCAGGCTGGTATCGCCAGCCGACTCACGCTGCAAGGCTTCGATCAGGGTGGCCAGATCGTTCTTGGGCAGCAATTGATTGTTCAGGGAAAAGATCCCGTCGGCGTTGATCGCGATGTCCAGATGTTTGACGCTCGCATCCACTTCCGGCGTACCGGTAACCGCCTGCGGCAGATCGACCCGCAGTTGGGTTTCGCGAGTGAACGTGGTGGTCACAATGAAGAAAAGCAGCAGGATGAACACCACATCGATCAATGAAACCAGATTGATGTCGATGGTCTCCCGCGGCCTGCGGCGACGAAACTTCACTTCTTCTTGCTCCCGCCCGCCTTGGCCAGGGCTTTGAGGTCGACCTTGGCGTCGATCAGATCTACATCCCGGTCACCCTGCACCACTTCGACCAGGCGAATCGCCTGCTGCTCCATGCCGACCACCAGTTCATCGACACGGCTCTGCAGGAAACGGTGGAAGAAAATCGCCGGGATCGCAACGATCAGGCCGGATGCCGTGCAGATCAGCGCCTTGGAGATACCGCCCGCCAGCACACCCGCATTGGCGGTGGCGCCCGAGGCGTTGAACGAGCCAAAGATATCGATCATGCCCAGCACGGTGCCCAGCAGACCGAGCAGCGGCGCCATGGCAGCAATCGAGCCCAGCGCACTGAGGTAGCGTTCCAGATCGTGGATGACCCGGGCAGCGGCTTCTTCGATGCACTCTTTCATGATCTCGCGACCGTGCTTGGAATTGGCCAGGCCCGCCGCGAGGATCTCACCCAGCGGCGAGTCGGCACGCAGTTGCTTGAGCTTGTCGTTGTCCAGCTTGTGTTCCTGAATCCACTGCCAGACCTGCCCCAGCAGATGCGGCGGCGTGATGCGGCTGGCCCGCAGGGTCCAGAGACGCTCGATGATGATGCCGGCAGCGGCGATGGAACTCAAAATGATCGGCAACATCATCCAGCCGCCCGATTTGACCAGTTCCCACACAGTGACCACTCCCTTGAAAAATTGGCGCCACTCTACCATAGGGTCGACGGGTGCCGAACGACCAGATCGATATCCGTGGATTCAGTCACGCCAGAAACGCCGTTGCGCCCGCTGGGCCTGAGGCGTGCCGAACGCCCCGAGTTGCAGGCGGATCGCGCCCATCTCGGCACTGTCGTAAGGGGCGATGCCCAGCCATCGATAGCGGGCCATGACCAGCGGATGCGGGTGACCGAACGCATTGTTGCGGCCGCGCGAGATCAGCACGCCGTTCGGCATCACCGCCTTGAGAAACGCTTTGGAAGACGATGTACGGCTGCCATGATGAGGCGCCTGCAACCAGTGCGCGCGCAGATCGAAGCCGCTGTCGAGCGCTGCCCGTTCGGCATCGACGTCAATATCGCCGGTCAGCAACAGACGCTCGCCGCTGGCCTCGACGCTCAGCATGCAGGACGCCGCGTTGCCTTGCGGCGCCTGTTCCCAGCGCCAGGTCGAAAACACCACGCCATCCCATTCCCAGCGCTCGTCGTTCTCGCATGAGCGGGCACCCAGTTGCGGCGCGAGCCTGACCACATCACCACCCAGTACGCGCCTGACCGGCAGCGCATCCAGAACCGCCAAGGCGCCACCGGCGTGATCGGCATCCGCGTGGCTGAGCAGCATCAGGTCCAGATGCCGTACGCCGCGCTTGCGAATGGCCGGTACGACCACGCGCTGGCCGATGTCGAACTCGCCAAAGCGCGGTCCGGCGTCATACAACAGCGTGTGATGACGCGTGCGCAGCACGATGGCCAGCCCCTGACCGACATCCAGTTGCATCACCTCGACCTGCCCGAGCGGCACCGACTTGAGCGGTGGAAAAATACACAACAGCAGCAGCGGCCAACCCGGCAACCGGATCGGCACGCCCTTGGGCAACAACAGTAATAACGCCCCGAGCAGGCTCAATCCAAGCGCCCAGGTCGGCGGTGCGCTGGGCAGCCAGGCGGGCATATGCCCCGCCATCCAGCCCAGAAACACGAACAGTGCGTCCAAGGCCCCACCCGCCAGCCAAAGAAGGGATTCACCCAAATAAGGAACCGGCAGCAACAATGTGCCGATCAATGCTGGCGGCAGGACGATTACGCTGACCCAGGGCACCGCCAGCAGATTGACCAGCGGCCCGCTAACACTGATGGGCAGGTTCAACATCATCAGGATCGGCAGCAGCCCGACCGCGATCAGCCACTGGGCGCGGGTCCAGCTTTGCAGCCAGCTCCAGGCACCGAGGCGTGCACTGAAAATCAGCATCAGAATCGCTACGGCGGCGAAGGACAGCCAGAAGCCGGGCCGCAGGCTGACCAGCGGCTCAAAGATCAGCACGGCATTGAGTGACAGCAGCAGCGGCCAGATCATGCCCAGATGCCGGAAGCGCAGACGCCACAGCAGGATCATGCCGACCATCACACAGGCTCGTCGCACCGGCACATCGAACCCGGCCAGCAATCCATAACCGAGCGCCGCACCGAATGCCAGACCGCAGGCCCAGGGTAACCACGGCACAGATCGCGGCCACAGCCCCCAACGCGCCAAGAGACTAACCAGCGCGTAGACCACGCCGGCCAGCAAACCGATGTGCTGACCGGAGATCACCAGCAAATGCACGGTTCCGGTGTCTTGCAGCACCTGCCAGTCAGTGGGCGATAGCCCTGAGCCGTCACCCAGCACCAACGCTGCCAGCCCACCTTCGCGCCCTTGCGCATCGACGGTCAGCAGTCGCTGGCGGAGGGTGTCGCGCCAGGCAGCGCGAGCCGGTGACAGACGCTCACCGTCCACCACCGTGCCGGTCGCGCCGATGCGTTGGGCCAGCAGCCACGCCTCGTAGTCGAATGCATCGGGATTGACCAGCCCACCTGGCCGTTTGAGTTTTACCGCTAATCGCCACCGCTCGCCACTGCGCACGTCGGGGCCGCCATACCAGGCGATGCGCATCAATTTCGGCAACTGCGCCCGGCGCGACACACCGTCGGCCAGTTCGAACCGCACCACCCCTTCGGCAACACTCGGCAACCCGACCACCTTGCCCTGCAACCAGAGCGTCTGGCCGTCGAGCCTGGCTGGCAAACGATTGTCCAGCGCCCATTGCGCCGACAGACAGGCCCAAGTAAACCCCAACAGAAACAAGGCCAGCGGGTAAGTGCGAAACGGCAACAGCATCAGTGCCAGAACGGGCATCAACAGCAGTAACCCGGTGCCAGGCAAAACAGGCAGCAAACGCAGGGCCAGCAGGCCCAGAGCAAGCGCGATCATCCCTGTGCGCATGGGTGATCCTCAAGACGGAAAGCCTCAAGGATGGTCGCAGGCGAGGGATAGCGGGTGAAGGGTGTGTTTCATGATCTGAACAGGCAGGCTCAACGCAGTGACCCGCCGAGTGGCGGGTCACTGTTCAGGATGTTACCGGGCAAGATGTTACTGACGCATGCCGCGCCCGCTTACCAGCAACCGTGCGCAGCCGAAGTAGAGCACGAAGGTGGCGACGATCATGAACGCCAGCGCGATGCTGATCTTGATGTCAGACACACCGAGGATGCCGTAGCGAAACGCGTTGACCATGTGCAGGACCGGGTTGGCCAGCGACACGGTCTGCCAGAACGGCGGCAGCAGATTGATCGAATAGAACACGCCGCCCAGGTAGGTCAACGGCGTCAGCACGAACGTCGGAATGATCGAAATATCGTCGAAGTTGCGCGCAAACACCGCGTTGATGAAGCCCAGCAGCGAGAAAATCGTAGCGGTCAGCACGACCACGACAATGGTCACGCCCAGGTGATGCACCTGCAGGTCGGTGAAGAACATCGAGAGCATCGTGACGATGAAACCGACCATCAGACCCCGCAGCACGCCGCCAAGTGTGTACCCGACCAGAATGGTGTGCGGTGAAACCGGCGAAACCATCAGCTCTTCGATAGAGTGCTGGAACTTGGCACCGAAGAAGCTCGATACCACGTTGCCGTAGGAGTTAGTGATCACCGACATCATGATCAGCCCCGGCACGATGTACTGCATGTAGGTGAAGCCACCCATGTCACCGATCTGACGACCGATCAGGTTACCGAAGATGACGAAGTACAGAACCATGGTGATCGCAGGCGGCAGCAGAGTCTGCGGCCAGATGCGCATGAAGCGATGGACTTCACGGTAAACGATGGTCTTCAGGGCAATCAGGTTGGGGCGCAGCTCGCCGGTCTGAGCAGTCATAGCGCCACCTTTGCCAGGTTTTTTTCCACCAGAGACACGAACAGTTCCTCGAGACGATTGGATTTATTGCGCAGGCTCAGCACTTCGATGTTTTGCGCGGCCAACTGGCTGAACAGCGCTGTGATGCCCACATTCTTGTCGACCTGTACTTCCAGCGTGTGGCTGTCGAGCAGACGGCTCGGAAAGCCCGGCAACTGAGGCGCGGTCTGCCAGGTCGCCTTGAGGTCGAGCAGAAATGTCTCGACGGTCAGGGTGCTGAGCAACTGCTTCATGCTGGTGTTCTGCACTATCGTCCCATGGTCGATGATGCCGATGTTGCGGCACAGTTGCTCGGCCTCTTCCAGGTAATGCGTGGTCAGAATGATGGTGATGCCCTTGCGGTTCAGCTCTGTGAGGAAGGTCCACATCGAGCGACGCAGTTCGATGTCCACACCTGCGGTCGGCTCATCGAGAATCAGCAGACGCGGCTCGTGAATCAGCGCGCGAGCGATCATCAGACGGCGCTTCATGCCGCCTGACAGCGAACGCGAAGGCACATCGCGCTTGTCCCACAATCCCAGTTGGGTCAGGTACTGCTCGGCGCGCTCCCTGGCGACCTTGGCAGGAATGCCGTAGTAGCCGGCCTGGGTCACGACGATGTCGAAGGTTTTCTCGAACTGATTGAAATTGAATTCCTGCGGCACGACACCGATGGAGCGCTTGAGCGCAGCCGGCTCACGGTCCAGATCGTGACCAAAAATGTTCACCGTGCCACTGGTCTTGTTGACCAGCGTCGAGATGATGCCGATGGTGGTCGATTTGCCCGCGCCATTGGGGCCGAGCAAGGCGAAGAAGTCACCTTCGGCAACGTCCAGGTCGATACCACTCAGGGCCTGGAAACCGTTGCCATAGGTTTTGGTTAGCTGCCGGATGGACAGAGCTGAAGACATATCGGAAAAAGTACCAAATCAGAATGGAAAGAAGGGGATGGGCTGAAAGCCGCCGTGCACGTCACTGGCGCCCGATCAAACAATGGTGCGTGGCCGGGCCACTCAAGTACAGACACATTTGTTAATAGTAAATATCGAAGCGCGAAGAGAAGCCGTCGGGCCTTGCCCGGCGCGGCTTCTGCGTAGCTCTGATGTCAAGTCAACGGGCTCATGACGGCCTTGCGGTAGGCCGGACGCGTCTTGAGGCGTTCATACCAGGCTTGGAGGTGAGGCAGTGGCGGACGTTCAATCGGCATTTCAAACCAGCCGTAGGCAAAGCAACCGAGCGGGATGTCGCCCATGCCAAAAGCTTCGCCAGACAGGTAGGGCTGACGGGACAATGCGTCGTCTGCGACCAGCAACAGGCCGTGCAATTGCTGGATACCTGCGTTGATGGCCGCCCAGTCCTGCTGCTCGGCCGGGGTACGCACCACGCCCCAAAACACAGGGCTGAAAGGCGCGGCGATGGTCGAGGAGGTCCAGTCCATCCACTTGTCGGCCAGCGCACGGGCCTTGAGATCAGCGGGATACAAGTCGGAATCAGGGGCATGACGAGCTGCCAGATAGCGCACTATAGCGTTGGATTCCCAGAGCACGAAATCGCCGTCTTCGATCATGGGGATGCGCCCGTTGGGGTTCTTGGCGCGATAGGCCGCCTCGTTGACCAGGCCGAATGCACCGCCGGCATCCTGCGTTTCATAGGGCACCCCGACTTCTTCGGCAATCCAGAGTGCCTTGCGCACATTGCTGGAATTCTTCCGTCCCCAGATCTTGAGCATTGCGTTCCCCTCGCATTGACTGTGAAAACTGACTGCTCAGTCTACCTGATCCGCTGGCAACTTCCTTGTCGACACAGGGTCACTATCGATGTCGCCACACCTCTGCCTGGCGACCAGTTCTTGATGGCCGCCAGAGCGGCTTTCATCACGGAGGAATACGTATGCTGCTGTTGTGGATTGTTGTGCTGGTCGTGGGCATTGCCTGGCTGGCTCATCGACGTACCGACCCGCTGCCCGCGCTTGGCGTGGTCGCGGTGTACCTGCTGGCGATGGGTATTTTCAGCCATGCGCCGGGCTGGCTGCTGACCCTTTTCTGGGTGCTGTGGCTGGCGGTATTCATACCGCTGATACTGCCCGATCTACGCCGCAAACATTTCACCGCGCCAATGTTCAGCTGGTTCAAGAAAGTTTTGCCCCCCATGTCGGAGACCGAGCGTGACGCCATCGACGCCGGTACGGTCTGGTGGGACGGCGAGCTGTTCAGCGGACGTCCCGATTGGGACAAGCTGCTGGCCTACCCCAAAGTCAGCCTCACCGAAGAAGAGCAGGCGTTCATCGACGGCCCGACCGAAGAACTGTGCGCGATGGTCAGCGACTGGGAGATCGGCCAGGCTATGGACCTGCCGCCTGAAGCCTGGGCGCACATCAAGCAGCACGGTTTTTTTGCACTGATCATCCCCAGGGAATTCGGCGGCAAGGGTTTTTCGGCCTACGCTCACTCGCAGGTCGCCATGAAGCTGGCGACCCGCAGCGGTGATCTGGCCTCAACCGTCATGGTCCCCAATTCCCTTGGCCCGGCCGAATTGCTGCTGCACTACGGCACCGACGAACAGCGCAATCACTACCTGCCGCGCCTGGCCCGCGGCGATGACATCCCCTGCTTCGCTCTGACCGGCCCGCTGGCAGGTTCTGATGCCGGCGCCATGCCGGACACCGGGATCATCTGCAAAGGCCAATGGCAAGGTGAAGAAGTGATCGGCCTGCGCCTGACCTGGGAGAAACGCTACATCACCCTCGGTCCGGTCGCGACCCTGCTCGGCCTGGCTTTCAAGGCGTACGACCCGGAGCATCTGCTGGGCGAGGAAGAAGACCTGGGCATCAGCCTGGCGTTGATCCCGACCGACACACCGGGCGTCGAAATCGGTCGCCGGCATGTGCCATTGGGTGCCGCATTCATGAACGGCCCCAACTCCGGCAAGGATGTGTTCGTGCCGTTGAGCTACCTGATCGGCGGTCAGCCCATGCTCGGCAAGGGCTGGATGATGCTGATGAACTGCCTGTCGGTGGGCCGCTCGATTTCGCTGCCTGCCGTGGGCACTGGCGCAGCCAAGTACACCAGTCTGGTGACCGGCCAATACGCCAAGGTGCGTGAGCAGTTCAATGTGCCGCTTTCAGCCTTCGAAGGCATTCAGGAAGCGCTGGCGCGCATCGGTGGCAACGCCTGGCTGATGGACAGCGCACGGATGCTGACCGCCAACGCCGTCGACCTGGGAGAAAAACCTTCGGTCCTGTCAGCGATTCTCAAATACCACCTGACCGAACGCGGCCGTGAGTGCATCGGCCATGCGATGGATGTGCACGGTGGCAAAGGCATCATCATGGGCCCGAACAACTACCTGGGTCGCAACTGGCAAGGCGCGCCGATCTTTATCACTGTCGAAGGCGCCAATATCCTTTCGCGCAACCTGATGATCTTCGGCCAGGGCGCGATTCGTTGCCATCCGTTCGTACTCAAGGAGATGGCACTGGCCGGACGTGCCGACCATGACAATGCGCTGGCCGAGTTCGACACGCTATTGCTCAAGCACATCGGCTTCGCTGTCAGCAATGCAGCCAGCACGCTGATCCTCAACCTGGGCTTCGGTCATTTCGAACGCGCACCGGGCGACAGCCTGAGCCAGGGTTATTTCAGGTCACTGAATCGTCAGGCGGCGGCATTCGCCATGCTTGCCGATCTGAGCATGATGCTGCTGGGTGGCGAGCTGAAACGTCGCGAGCGTCTGTCTGCACGCCTGGGCGACGTGCTCAGCCATCTGTACCTTGCCTCGTCGGCCCTCAAGCGCTACCACGACCTCGGATCACCGGATCACATGAGTCCGCTGTTCCGCTGGGCGATGGAAGAAAGCCTGGGGCATTCGGAACGTGCGATGGACGAGATTCTCAGCAACTTCCCGAACCGTTTGTTGGGCGGACTGTTGCGAGTCATCGTCTTCCCGTTCGGCCGTCGACACAAAGGCCCGTCAGACAGGCTCGATGCCGAAGTCGCGCAAGTGCTGGGCCGTGCCAAGGGCGATCCGACGCTGGAAGAGCTGCTCGCAGGCTGTTATCGCCCGCAATCGGCCGAAGATCCGGTCGGCGCGCTGCAACATGCCAGCGACCTGCTGAGTGCCGCGTATCCCCTGCACAGGAAGCTGCAGACCGCTGTCAAAGGTGGGCAGGTGGTGCCCGACGCAGGCGAGCCGCTCATCGACGCCGCGTTGCGTGTCGGCGTGTTGCAGGCTGACGAGGCGCAGACACTGAGAACCGCTGAAGCGGCACGCCGCAAGGTGATCGATGTGGACGACTTCGACAAGGAAGAACTGACGGCGACACCGGGCAAGATTCGCTAAACCGGAGCCGATCGCTCAGCCGATCCACAAAACAGGCGCGTAGAGCTTTATACTCTCGCGCCTGTTTTTGCATTTGAGGATTACACCATGGCCGACGCCACTCTCGACCACCATCTCGGTCTGCTGGCGCACTTGCGCAGTATTCTGGTCGCGCTGGGCGAGGCCGAGCAGGTTCCCGAAGAAAGCCATGCACTGTTCATGGAGCGCTTCGACGAACTGGTCGAGCAATTGCCGCAAGACCCGATCGAAAGTCAGTACCTGGGGCAGGACATCATGTGCCAGGTGATTCAGCGCTACCCGCAGA
Organism: Pseudomonas floridensis; assembly: GCF_002087235.1. Taxonomy (GTDB): domain Bacteria; phylum Pseudomonadota; class Gammaproteobacteria; order Pseudomonadales; family Pseudomonadaceae; genus Aquipseudomonas; species Aquipseudomonas floridensis. Next base: position 53,209 of record NZ_MUIO01000036.1, read on the forward strand.
TCGCGCATCTGGTCCCACGTGATCTGCTGTGGTTCTTCGCCGGTGACTGTCTGCACTTCATGCCGGACGACGAGATCGACCTGTATCAGGCGCTCGAAGAACGTCGTTACGAAGCCGGGCAGAATGACGAGCCGTTTGACTGGAATCAGGAAAAGCAACTGCTGGCGATGTCGACTCAGGGCAGCAAACACTGAGCGACAACCTGGCCGAACTGAACGGCCCCGTGCTCACGCACGGGGACGTTTATCGCGGCGCCGGGCACCCTTTGCAAAGCGCCGGTTCAGGCGTTCTCAGCTGATCCCTGCCAGCATTTCCCGCGCCAGACGCTGGTGATCTTCGTCCGATTCGGCGATGACCTGCTGCAGGATTTTCCGCGCCGACTCAATATCCCCGTCGTCAATCAACACCTGCGCCTGATTGATCTGGCTCAACGGTGCCTCGTCGAGATCCAGCAGGTCGAACTCCGAGTCGTCGTTCATGAAACTGTCGAGAAAGTCGTCACTGAGGTCGTCAGTACCCGACGGCGGTATCACCTCGATAGGCTCGACTGAATCCTCTTCGGAGAAGTCGCTGAGAAACTGCTCGTCCGACAGTTCGAAGACTTCCGGCAACTGATTGAGATCGGACGAGAATCCCGGATCGATCTCAGGCGCCGCGACCACAGCGGCGGCCGGTTTGCTGCGTGTCGGCGGCGCATCGAAGGGGTCAACGAGATCCCAGTCGGCATCCATCGACAGATCGTCCAGGTTCAATTGAAACTCGTCTGACGGCTCAGGGTTGAGCGCTGCTGCGGTGGTTTCATCAAGCTCGGTGATAGCAGGCTGACTGGTTTCAGACAGAACATCTGCCGCAGGTGCCGCGTCGGATTTGTCCAGCGACATTGCCCCGAGGGCGGCTGCCGGTACCACGGCGGCAGCCCGTTGCGCCTCGCGGGCCTTTAGTTGCGGGTAACGTTCACGAATGTCCTGAATGGCCTGTGGCGTCACGTTATGCTCCAACGCCGCCTGTTCTTCGAGCGCGAACCCGGCGCTGTCGCCCTGCTCGGCCAGCAGTTCAAGCAATCGAATGCGGATGTCTTCACGGTCAGGCTGTTTTTCAAGCGCGTTGCGCAAAATGCCGATGGCTTCGCTGAATCGCCCGTAGGCGATGTAGATGCTCACGCCATCCAGCGCGTCGGGCGCGGCACCGGCCATTCGTTGGGAGGCCGGTGCTTTGCTCGGTGTCGGCGCAGGTGTATTGACCGGTTGCGCGGCCACCGCGGGCACTTCGAACACTGGCAGAATTGCAGCCTGGGCGGGCTTTATCAGCGAATCATCCGGCGTGGCGGCTGGGGTCGCGGTCTGGCTGCGCTGCTGACGTCGGCGGTTGTAGGCAAATGCCAGAAGCAGCAACAGAATCAGCAAACCGCCCAACAGGACCGGCACACTCACGAACGGTTCGCTGACCGACGCCGCCACTGGAGCGGGCGGCTGAACAGGTGCGACAGGGGTTGCAGCCGGTGCTGGCTGTGCAGCAACCGGCCTCACCGTTGACTGGGCCTGCGCAAGATCGGTTCGCAAAGCAATGATCTGCTTGTCCTTGCCGACCAACTGCTCTTGAAGATCCTGAGTCTGGGCCTTGAGCTCGTCCAGCGCCTTGGTCAACTGCTGAGTCTGGATGGCGGCAGCGGTCATCTGTTCGGCGGTTTCACGCATTTGCGCAGGCTGCGCCTGCCCCTGCGTCTGTGGCGTGGCCGCATTTGTGCCGGGATCAGTGGTGGTCGGCAGCACGGCCGAGTCGGGCAACAGCAGGTCCTGCCCCGGCTTGAGCCCGGAACTGGCACCTTGCGCAAACGCTTGAGGGTTGAGGGCGCGAATGCCGTCAGCCATCTGACTGGCCGGCACTTTGCTGCCCGAACCTGTCAGGCGTCCGGCGATGGCATTGAGGGTGTCGCCACCGACGACGGTGTAATGCTTGCCTTGCACGGCAGGCGGCGGCGCGACCGGCATGCGCGACTCGGGCACCGCCGACTGCGGCGAGCCCTGCGCATTGCGACTGCGGGTCGCGGCAACGCCCGCCGGTGAAGTCGCGGGATCGAGCAGAACGGTGTATTCGTGCAGCAGGTCGCCATTGGGGCGAGCCACCTGCACCAGAAAACTCAGGTAGGGTTCGGTGACCGGCTTGTTCGAAACCACGCGGATCACACCACGGCCGCCCCGCATAACGGGAGTGAAACGCAGGTCATTGAGAAAGAACACGCGCTCGACGCCGGCCTTGGCGAACGCCTCGGGCGAAGCCAGCCTGGCAATGATGTCTTCAGGCCCGAGACCATCGGTCTCGAGCAACGCGATCTCGGCATTCAACGGCTGGTTGAGCGCGGAATGCAGGGTGATTTCACCCAGGCCCAGCGCCGAAGCAAACGTCGAATAAAACAGCGACGAGGCCAGTACCGAGACAGCCATCATCGGCGCGTGAAAGCGACTGCGGACCTTGGACACCGTGAGGCCACTCCGCTCGATACCCGCCTGAGAACTCTTCAGCATGCTAACCCTTATGGAAACCACAGCAGGCTTCTCACCTATCCCGATGAACTTCACTATCCGTAGCCAGAGTATGGGGGAGAACTCGCAGACGCGTCTCAGGATCTTTCGAGATTGGCCAGAATTTGCGCGTGCACGCGCATGCACACCCGCAGATCCTCTTCGTCCACGCCCTCGAACAACTCGATTCGCAACACATTAGCGATGGTTTCGATCTGCTCGATCAGCGGCAAGGCGCTGTCGCAGAGCAGGATCTTCTTGGCGCGGCGGTCTTCGACCACGGCCTGACGCTGCACCAGCCCCTGACCTTCAAGGCTGTCGAGCAACCGCGCCAGGGTTGGCCCTTCGACGCCAACGCTTTGCGCCAACTCACGCTGAGTGGGCGGTTCGCCGAAACGGGCCAGATGAAGAAGGACCAGCCAACGGGCTTGCGACAGACCCAGGTCAGCAAGACGACGATCCAGTTCGGCTCTCCAGCCGCGCGTAAGGTGCGCAAGTTGCATCCCGAAACGGTGTTCATCAGTCAATGGCATAGAGCACTCATGATCAAAACTAATTGTTAGCGAGCTAAGCATGCTCCTTGCAAACAGGCAAGCGGCCGACCGTGGCGTCTCGTCGCAGGCTTCTATATCTCGAATTCGGATTGCAGAGCAGCGCGCACGCAATACAGCACACCTTCAGGAACACGCCCAGTGAATTGTTCGATCACTGCCGAGACCGGAGGCAGTTCGCCCTCTCCATCCAGAAACGCATCCTGAATCTCGCCCAGCAGGTCCTCCGGCAGATCCAGCGCCTGCTCGACAGACAGCTGTTGCTTGCCAATGGCTTCGGCGAGCAGGGTGTAGACGTTCTTTTCCGAGCACTGCAATTGACCGGCGATCTGCATCGGGGTCATGCCGGCGCGGGCCAGGCTGATCAGTTCGTGGCGAATATCGGCCACCACCCGGGGTGCCTCGGCCTTGCCACTGAGCACTTCCAGGAAGGCTTCGCCATAACGCTCCAGCTTGCGCGCGCCCACTCCGCCGACTCTGGCCATTTCGGCCATCGATCCGGGTTTGCTGCGCAGCATTTCCAGCAGCGTGGAGTCCGGGAAGATGACGTAAGGCGGCACGGCGTGTTCCTCGGCCAGTTTGCGGCGCAGGGTGCGCAACGCTTCCCACTGCTCGCGCTCCTCGCCACGCACCAATTGACTGGCCTGACTGGCGGAATGACTCTTGACCGTGGTTTGTGGCTTGAGGTCGCGACGCAGTTCCAGCGTGACTTCGCCACGCAACAACGGGCGGCACGTGTCGCTCAGCCGCAGGCCGCCGTAGCCTTCCAGATCGATGTCCGCCAGCCCGCGGGCGACCAGTTGGCGGAACAGCGAGCGCCATTCGCCTTCGGAACGTCCCTTGCCGACGCCGAACACCGACAGGTGCTGGTGACCGAAACTTTCGACCTTGTCATTGGACTTGCCGAGCAGGACGTCCACCAGATGGCCGACTCCGTAGCGCTGGCCGGTGCGGTAAATGGCCGACAGCGCCTGACGCGCAGGCTCGGTAGCATCCCAGGTCTGCACGCCATCGACACAGTTATCGCAGTGGCCGCAGGGGTTGGGCATGTCTTCGTCGAAATACGCCAACAAGGTCTGACGGCGGCAGCGGGTTTCTTCACAGAGCGCCAGCATGGCGTCGAGTTTGTGGTGCTCGAGTCGCTTGTGTCGCTCGTCGCCTTCGGAATTCTGCAGCATTTGCTTGAGCATCAGCACGTCTTGCAGACCATAGGCCATCCAGGCATCGGCGGGCAGACCGTCGCGCCCTGCCCGGCCGGTTTCCTGGTAGTACGCCTCCAGCGACTTTGGCAGGGCCATGTGCGCGACGAAACGCACGTTGGGTTTGTCGATGCCCATGCCGAACGCGATGGTCGCAACCATGATCAGGCCTTCCTCATTAAGGAAGCGTTTCTGGTTGGCGGCGCGGGTTTCGGCTGGCAGGCCCGCGTGGTAAGGCAACGCCGGGTAGCCGTTTTCGCTGAGGAAAACCGCCACTTCGTCGACTTTCTTGCGTGACAGGCAGTAGACGATACCGGCGTCGCTGCGGCGCTCGGACAAAAATGCCAGCAGCTGTTTGCGTGGCTGCTCCTTGGGCACGATGCGATAAAAGATGTTGGGCCGGTCGAAACTGGACAGAAAACGCTCGGCGTTCTGCAGGTGCAGCCGCGTGACGATTTCTTCACGCGTCCGCTTGTCGGCAGTGGCCGTCAGGGCGATGCGCGGCACCTGGGGGAACAGCTCGGCCAGTTGCCCCAGTTGCAGGTACTCGGGACGGAAATCGTGGCCCCATTGGGAAACGCAATGTGCCTCATCGATGGCGAACAGAGCGATATCGAGGTTTTGCAGAAACGACAGCATGCGCGGCTGCACCAGACGCTCCGGTGCCAGATAGAGCATTTTGACCTCGCCCAGACGGATCCGGTTGGCCAGCTCGCGCTGCTGGTCGGCGCTGAGTGTCGAGTTCAGCGCCGCCGCCGACACGCCCAGCTCTTCCAGCGTGGCGACCTGATCGTCCATCAGGGCGATCAGCGGCGACACCACCACACAAAGGCCGTCGCGCAGCAGGCCGGGAACCTGGAAACACAGGGACTTGCCGCCACCGGTCGGCATCAGCACCAGTGCATCACCGCCATTGGCTACACGTTCGATAATGGCACCCTGGCGACCACGAAAGCTGTCGTAGCCGAAGATGTCTTTAAGTACGCGTTGTGCCTGTTCGAGCATAAAAACCCCAGATTGTCCTGCTGCACTGCAAAACGGGGGAGTATACCCGAGCACTCACGGGCAAAGGATGACAGGTACATGAGTGGTCGAAATTAACTGCAATGGGCCGCCGCGCTGGCGCCACGGGCGCTCAGGGCCTAGAATTCAGCATCGTTTATTTCCAAGGTAGTGCGTCCATGTCCTTCGCTGAGCAACTAACCCGCCTGCAAGTCTTCCTCGATGCAGATGAACTGCACGAAGAAGCACTGGACTACGTGGCCGCTCATGGCTACCTGACCGCCCTGTCGATCTGTTCCGAGCAAGTGCCGGAACGCGAGTGGATCGACGCTCTGTTCTCCGAGCCGCCACATTACGCAAGCGACGCGCAGCGCGAAGAAATCGAAACCACGCTGGTCCTGCTGCAGGCGCATATCGCCCGTCAGCTGGCGTCGGACGAAGAATTCGAACTGCCCTGCGATCTGGACCTGGGCGACGACCCGGACGATTCGGACCTGCGTGGCTGGTGCATCGGCTTCATGGAAGGCGTGTTCCTGCGTGAAAACGCCTGGTTCGAAAGCGCCGAGGAAGAAGTCAGCGAAATGCTGCTGCCAATCATGGTCGGTTCAGGCCTGTTCGACGAGCAACCGGAGTTCTCCGATATCGCTCAGGACGCCAACCTGATGGACGACATGATCGTGCAGATCCCGGAAGCCCTGACCGCGCTGTACCTGCTGTGCCAGGCCCCGGACGAGAAACCGGCGATCCTCAAGCCCCGTCACCACTGAGTCCGCGCCTATGGCGCAGGATTCATCTCGCACCAGCCGCCACCGGCCGGTGCGTTACGCGCTGCTGGCGGTGGGCTGGCTGAGCGTGGGACTGGGCGTAATCGGCATCGTGCTTCCAGTGCTGCCGACCACGCCTTTTCTGTTACTGGCTGCCGCCTGCTTTGCCCGCAGTTCTCCGCGTTTCTACGACTGGCTCGTCAACCACAAGCGACTGGGGCCGTGGATTCGGGACTACCTCGAAGGCCGTGGCATTCCACTTAAAGGCAAGGTCTACGCGATCGGCACAATGTGGGCCAGTATCGGGCTGTCCTGCTACCTGGTGCCTCTGCCCTGGGCACGCGGCTTCATGCTGCTCAGCGCGGTGCTGGTAACCGTTTATATCCTCAGGCAGAAGACGCTGCACAGGGGCTGAAACTTTCAGTCGCTACACCACATCGGCCTTCAACGAGTGATCCCCCAGCATTGCGTTGATGAGGGTGGCAGTGTCCGCGCCGCTGGCGATCCAGCCGCCAGCGCCCGGTGTCACGCCGAACTGCGCCGCCAGATCCACGCCCGTCAACGCGATGCTCTGATCGGGATGACTGGCGTCCAGCCCCACTTCAATCGTCGAAACCGGCTGCGTACCGGTCCCGTTGACGCGCACGTGCAGAAAATCTTCCAGGGTATCGGGGCGTGCGCCTGCGCCTTGCAACAGTTGGGACAGGTCGAGCGTATCGACGCCAACCTTGAAATCGGTCACCTGATCGTGACCGGTATCCGCGGCCAGCCACATGAACCGGTCCTGCCCTTCACCACCGGTCAGCAGGTCATTGCCCTGCCCGCCGATCAGTACATCATTTCCCTTGCCACCATTGAGGCAATCGTTGCCGCTGGCGGCCAGCAGAACATCGTCGCCCTCGCCGCCGATCAACGACGGGCCATGCTGATAATCGATGGTGACCGCCGCCGAATCACGACCACCGTGTGCGTCTTCGATGCTGTAGCCGCCCTGATACGCGGGCGTGGCATTGACCTGGCCGTAGTCGATGCTCAAACCCAGCTGGTAGTCCATTCCTTCATTGGGCACATCCGGATCGGGCTGATGAATCAGAATCAACCGATAGACATTGTCTTCGCTAGCAATAAACGACCCGTTCGGTGCCAGATCGAGAAACTCGCCGCCGTCCATCTGCCAGGCCAGCCCGACCTGGTCGGAGAGCTGTCGGGTGTCGGCCGTCAGTGTTTCGCCGGCCTTGAGCGCAACGCTGTACAGGTCCTGATGATTGAAGGTGTCACCCTGCCACGCTCCCAGATAACCGCTGAGCAACACGGTGGCCGTCGCCGCGTGGGTGACATGAAAATCAGAGCGTTGCAGGTCCTTGACGCGGTTTTCCAGTACGTCCTGACGGCCGCTGAATTGAAGGGTATTCAGCAGCGGCGCTGAAAAGTCGGCCCCTGCGTCCCGCCAGCCGGTGTGAAAAATCGTCGGACTCGCACTCAGCGGATACCCGTTGGGCAAATGGTCGTTGGCCAGCAGCGCAGCGGCAGGCACTTCGATGCTCGGCGCGAGAATATGGGTGATGATGTGGTCGGCCGTGGCCTCGGGCGGTGCGACCGGGAGGGGCGGCTGGACATTGATCGTCAATGTCGCTGCAGCCAGATCACCGTCCTGATCGCTGAGCACGTAACCGATGGTTTCGGTGACTGCGGTGTGCGCGCTGCCTGGCGTGTAGCTGAAGGCACCGCTCTGCATGTTCACCACCAGCGTGCCGCCCAGTCCGGTGGTCAAGGTCAGCGTGTGGGCGGCACTGTCGAAGTGCGCCTGCCCTGAGCCGCCGCTTAAGCTGCCCTGCCCGCTTCGATCGTAGGTGTAGGCCTGTCCGTCGACCATGAGCATTTTGACGAAGCCGCCGTCCGCGCCAAAGGTTCCGCCCGCGAGCAGGCTGCCCTCGGTACTGCCTTGTACCGTCCCGCTGAGCACGGCACTCAACTCACGCGGTTGCAGAACGATCACCGCCTGCGTGTCGGTCCCGGTCTGTCCATCATGTGCGATAGGGTCCAGATAGGTCTGACTGACCTCGCTGCCGATTCCAATGGCAAACGATTTGATGCCGTGAGCGTCGAGAAACGCTGTCCACAGCGCCTGCTCTTCAGCATCAATGCCGTCGCCCTGGGTCGGATCAGGCTGGTGATTGGGCTCCGAATGCTCGGGCGACAACGTCGGATTGCCATCGGACAGGAAGTACACCAGATTCTGCGCACCGTTCAGACTGCCTGCCGCGAAAAAAGCCCGCTGCGCCGCGGCCAATGCCGCGTCGTAGTCGGTGCCGTTGCCGGCTCCCAGCGCGTTGATGATGTCTCGGGCGGTCGCGACATCGACCCACACGGCACTGGGCATATCGGCCTGGCTGTTGAAGGTCACGACCTGAACCCGTACGTCGCCCATGGCCATGTACTGATCGAGCAACTGGTTGAGCGCCTGTTTGGCCAGGTCGAGGCGTGACAGGCCGTCGACGCCGGATGCGCCATTCATGCTCTCGGAGTTATCGATGACCAGCAGCAGGTTGGAGTTGAGCGGCTCGCGGCTGACGGACAGTTCGATATCTGCGGCCACAGGCACATCGTCGACGATGACGATACCCAACTGACCGGTCCCGATGTCGCCATCGTCATCGACCGCCACGACAGCGATCTGCTCAGCCAGTGTGTTGGCAGCATTGCCCTCGGCGTGGTTCAGCGGACCCAGCAGGGTGTAGCTGTAACTGACCTGGCCGGTTACCGGGTCATAGCCCGTAATGCTCAGACTATTACCCAACGCAGTCAGCGCTGGCTGAGAGAAATCCATCACCACCCCACCCCTGACGATCTCGATGCCGCCCACCACCAGGCTTTGCAGTCCGTCGGCGGCATTGACGGTGAAGCTGCCGTGCCGGGTCAACGCAGCAGGATCGGGGGACGAACCGCCGCACAGATGCGCTTCGTGCAACGTCAACTCGCTGCCCGACACGCTGACACAGTGATCGACCGGTGGCTCGACTGGCGGCTCAACCGGCGGCT
>NZ_MUIO01000037.1 GCF_002087235.1 Pseudomonas floridensis
CCGCCAGAATCAGCAGCAAACCTGAGGCAACCAGCAGAGCGGCAATCGTGCTGCCTATGCGCCTGCGCCATGAACCCTGACCTTTGGGGCGCAGTCTGCGGGCGTCGAAACCATCGGATACTTTCATTCCGATTTCCTCAGTGAGTATCGGCGCTCTGACCCGGACAGGCTGGCCTGGGTTCCCGTTCAGGGCGCAAAGAGGGAGGGTAAGGGATGGGCGGTTATGTGAACCGGTTCACACAACCTGTCCTTCAGGCAGGGCTTGAGTAATGTTCAAACCAGGTCTTTGGTCAGGGCGAGCGTGGCAAAATTGTCCGCCATGATCGCCATTTCCGTTCTGTGCACGACGTGTGCACTGACCACGCCTTGCGGGCTGGGCAGGTCGCGGGTGGCGCAGGCATCGTCGACCAGTGTGCAGCGATAACCATAATCTTTGGTGGCGCGCACAGTGGTGCTGATGCTGGAGTGGCTCATGAAGCCGCAGATTATCAGGTCCAGATGGCCGAGGCTTTGTAACAGTTCGTGCAGGCCCGTGCCATTGAAGGCGTTGGGCAGGCGCTTCTCGACCAGGTGTTCATCGCCCTGTGGCAGCAATTCAGGAACCAGTTGGCCACGTTCGCCCTGAGGGTCGAACAGACCGCCGACGGTGCCGAGGTGGCGCACATGCACGATCGGGCATTTGACGGCGCGGGCTCTGGCGACCAGTTGGCCGATGTTGGCCAGCGCCTCGTCGATACCGGTCAGGGCCAGCGGGCCACTGAGGTATTCCTTCTGGGCATCGATGATGATCAGCGTGGCATTACTCAGGCTGGCCGGCGCGTGAACACGGCCGCTGAGTTGAAACATGGTCTTGATGGAAGGCATTCGGGGGGCTCCTTTGAATGGGGCTTTTGCGACATTGTCCTCTGGCTGAGGGGTTATGGGAATGGTCAGCGTTGCAAGTCACGGTTTTTGTGGCCTGCAGGGCAGGTGACGGTGCGCACAGCTGGCGGTTTGCCTTGATGACCGGACCCGAATGGGCGAAACTTCCACGCCTGCCCGCGCCGGTCAGCGACAAGACAGATGCCTTGTTCCGCACCTGGCGTTCCAGAGTGGCCCGTCGTTTTCTCAAGGAGTCTGTCCATGATCACTTCCCGTTTACGCACCGTGCGCGACCACATTCGCTGGGCCGTCAGCCGGTTTCACGAGGAAGATGTGTTTTTCGGTCATGGCACTGACAACGCCTGGGACGAGGCGCGTCAACTGGTGCTTGGTGCACTGCATCTGCCTTGGGAGATCGCCGACAGCTATCTGGATTGTCGCCTTGAAGTGGATGAGATTTCCGAACTGCAGCGTCTGATCAAGCGCCGCATTGACGAGCGCGTTCCCACGCCTTATCTGTTGGGCGAGGCCTGGTTCTGTGGCATGTCGTTCATCGTCGATGACCGCGTGCTGATTCCGCGCTCACCCATCGCCGAGCTGATCGAAGAGCGTTTTGCGCCCTGGCTTGCCAGCGAGCCGACACGCATTCTGGACCTGTGCACCGGCTCGGGCTGCATCGGCATTGCCTGTGCCGACGAGTTCCCGGAGGCCGAAGTCGCGTTGGCCGATCTGTCTTACGATGCCTTGGAAGTCGCCAATCAGAATATCGAGCGTCACGGCATGGAAGACCGTGTCTACACAGTGCAGGGCGATGGCTTCGACGGCCTGCCGGGTCAGCGTTTCGACTTGATCGTGTCCAACCCGCCGTACGTCGATGCCGAGGATTTCGCCGACATGCCGGATGAGTATCAGCACGAACCGGAACTGGCGCTGGCCTGCGGCAGCGACGGGTTGAACCTGGTGCGCCGCATGTTGGCCGAGGCGGCGGATCACCTGACCGAGAAAGGTCTGCTGATCGTCGAAGTGGGCAATAGCCAGGTGCACGTTCAGGCGCTGTACCCGGAGGTGGATTTTGCCTGGCTGGATTTCCGTCGCGGCGGGCATGGTGTGTTCATGCTCACCGCCGAGCAGTGCCTTGCGCATCAGGCACTGTTTCAGTCACGTATCTGACGGGACGCATCGGTTGAGGCCGCGGTTGCGATGATGCTGCCTGAGCCTCACCGGTGGGTCGCGATCCAGATCAGTAGCCCGGCCTGAAAGACGGCAAAGGTCACCAGGCAGGCAATCGTGAAGCGCAGGCTGCTGTCCTCGCGCTTGTATTTGCTGACCCGGTCTTCATGCTGGCGGATGGTGACTTCCTGTTCCAGCAGGTTCTTCTCGGCTTTCTCCAGCATGTGCGACGCTTCGAGAATCTCGATGATCTGCACCTTGTCGTTGTTCCACGTGCTGTGCAGGTTGCCGACGTGTACTTCCTTGATGCTGCCTTTCATGTGTTGCGCATCGGCGTAGACCACCTCAAAACCCAGCGTACGCAAAAAGTGATCGCGACGCAGGCGGGTGTCCTCGTTCAGGCCATCCTTACTGGCCAGCGCCACGCTTTCGATTTTGTAGGAAGACCATTTGCGTTGCGCCCAATGCACGCCATGCGCAATCAGAAAACGGCCGATGCCGCGGTTCCATGGCTCGATCTGCAGACCCGACTCCGGCCCGAAGCGCACCTTGCGTTGTTCATGATCCACCCAGATGTCCAGGTTGTTCTGTTCTTTGCGTACGCGCTGGCCGGGCAACTGAATATTGATGCGCAGCAGGCTCAGTTCCTTGCTGTGGCGCTCGGCGCGGCCGAACTGAACGAAGCGCAACGGCCGACCACCAGTGGCGCGGTCCGTCGGCAACGGCGACAGGCGCAGCATCTGAAAACTTTCCGGCACCACGTCTTCCCACGGTTGGGGCGGGGCGGGTGCGGCAGCTTCTGCGTTTTCGGGTGCGGCAACGGTTTCGGTCATAGTGGTGTCAGTCATTGAGGGCGATCCTGTCCATGACCTTATGCAGCAAACATAAGGTCAGCACTTCGCTATCGGCCGCCTTTGCCCGGACTGAAGGGTGAACGGTTTGCTGGCGTCAAATCTCTCGTCAGGCCCCAGGCACCGCGTTGATGAACCGCAGGATGCGGGCGGTCACTTCCTTGGCCAGCGGCTGCGTCGGGTTGCGATAGGACAACATCTGCTGTTGCAGGTCATCGGGCACGATGCGCAACACATGGTTCATGCCGTCAATGAGCGCCAGCTCAGCGTCAGGCCGGGCCTTTTGCAACAGCAACGCGTCACCCACGCCGACCTGAATGTCGTTGCGACCCTGAACGATCAGCGCAGGCATTGTCAACGCGCCGAATGCTGCCGCCGGGTCCTGTCTGAACAGCGAAATCAGATAAGGCTGCACGCTGGGTCTGAACACCACCTCAAGCGCCTGCGGCACCTTGTCATCGGTCTTGCCGCCCTTGAGTTCGTCGAGCAGTTCGTTGCTGCGCTGCAGCAGTTCGGGTGGCAGACGCTCCTGAAACTGCTCGCGCAGCACTTGATCCACCGGCCGTCCGGTCCCGGCGACTGAAATCACTGCCGCGGCCCCGGCCTTTTCAGCGGCCAGGGTCGCTACCAGCGCGCCTTCGCTATGGCCCAGCAAAATCAGCTTGCCCAGGCGAGGATTGGCCCTGATTGCCCTGACCCAGAGCTGCACGTCGGCGACATAACGCTCCACGCTCAGGTCGCGTTCGTCCGGTGTCACCGCCTTGCTGGCAGCGACGCCGCGCTTGTCATAGCGGACGCTGGCGATGTTGTGAGTGGCAAGGACGACCGCCAGACGCTTCATGCTGTCGTTGCGTCCGCCTTCGGGGTTATTACCGTCGCGATCGGTAGGACCTGAGCCGGCGATGATCAGGACGACGGGTACTGGCTTGTCGGACCTCGGCATCAGCAGGGTGCCGTAGAGTTTCCCGTTACCGGTGTCCACGCTCATCGGCCGCTGCACCACATTGGGCGTGGCGGCACTGGCCACACTGGCGCAGAGCGTGAGTATCAAGGTCATCAGCACGGTCAGCAGGCGCAGCAGGCAGGAAGCTTTCATCAGGGGATCAGCAGATAACATCGCAAGGCCATCATTGGGGCGGGGTATCGCTTGGACGCACGCCGTTACAGAAGGTTCGAGGATGAACTGAGCGACGAGCCTGCGTATACTGGCGCGCTTGATTTAACGATCTGGTTTTTTGGCTGATTTTTCGGAGCGCCCGCATGTCCGGCAACACTTTCGGCAAGCTGTTCACTGTCACCACTGCCGGCGAAAGCCACGGCCCGGCGCTGGTCGCTATCGTCGACGGCTGCCCGCCAGGGCTCGAGCTGGACCTGCAGGACCTGCAGCGCGATCTGGATCGCCGCAAGCCGGGCACCAGCCGGCACACCACGCAGCGTCAGGAGGCCGACGAGGTCGAAATCCTCTCGGGTGTCTTCGAAGGCAAGACCACTGGCGCTTCCATTGGTCTGCTGATCCGCAACACGGACCAGAAATCCAAGGATTACTCGGCCATCAAGGACCTGTTCCGGCCTGCGCATGCCGATTACACCTATCACCACAAGTATGGCACTCGCGACTACCGTGGCGGTGGCCGCAGTTCGGCGCGCGAAACGGCCATGCGCGTGGCGGCGGGAGCCATTGCCAAGAAGTACCTGGCGAGCCAGGGCATCGTCATCCGCGGCTACATGAGTCAATTGGGTCCGATCCAGATTCCGTTCAAGACCTGGGATTCGGTCGAGCAGAACGCGTTCTTCTGCCCCGATCCTGACAAAGTGCCGGAGCTGGAGGCTTACATGGACCAGTTGCGTCGCGATCAGGATTCGGTCGGTGCGAAAATCACCGTGGTCGCCGATGGTGTGATGCCGGGCCTGGGCGAGCCGATCTTCGACCGCCTGGATGCCGAACTGGCCCACGCGCTGATGAGCATCAATGCCGTGAAGGGTGTGGAAATCGGCGCTGGTTTCGATTGCGTTGCCCAGCGTGGCACCGAGCACCGTGACGAAATGACCCCGGAAGGCTTCCTGTCCAATCAGGCGGGCGGCATTCTCGGCGGGATTTCTTCCGGTCAGCCGATCATTGCTCATCTGGCGCTCAAGCCCACTTCCAGCATTACCACGCCGGGTCGCTCGATCGATGTCGAGGGCAACGCGGCGCAGGTGGTCACCAAAGGGCGTCACGACCCCTGTGTCGGGATCCGCGCTACACCCATTGCCGAAGCCATGATGGCGATCGTGCTGCTGGACCATCTGCTGCGTCATCGCGGACAGAACGCCGATGTCAGCGTCGGCACGCCCGTCCTGGCTCAGTTGTAATGGGTGCTGCCACTGTCGCGGACCGCTAGCGTGGCGCCACACGCTGGCGGGCAGCTTCCTTACTGGCGGCTGTCCGGGTTCTATCTGTGTTACTTCGCCTTGCTCGGCTCGGCGGCGCCGTTCATGGCGCTTTACCTGCATCATCTGGGTTTCAACAGTGCCCGGATCGGCGAACTGATCGCCATTCCGATGCTGATGCGTTGCGTGGCTCCCAACATCTGGGGCTGGCTGGGCGACTACACCGGACAGCGTCTGATCATCGTACGTTTCGGCGCGCTATGCACATTACTGGCATTTTCACTGATTCTGTTCGACCACAGCTATGCCTGGCTGGCGATGGTGATGGCCTTGTATGCGTTCTTCTGGCACGCAATCCTGCCGCAGTTCGAAGTCATTACCCTGGCGCACCTGCAAGGGCAGACCGCGCGCTACAGCCAGATCCGCTTGTGGGGCTCCATCGGTTTCATTCTCGCGGTGGTCGTGCTCGGGCGGGTGTTCGAGTGGTTCAGCCTGGACCTGTTTCCTCACGTCCTGCTGGTGATAATGGCTGGCATCGCGGCAAGCAGTTGGTGGGTGCCGAATGCACAGCCGCAGGTGTCGAGTCGACCGGCTGACGAAGGTGGTTTTCTCAAGCAACTGTTGCGGCCCGGTGTGCTGACGTTCTATGTCAGTGTGGCGCTGATGTTGCTCAGTCATGGGCCTTACTACACGTTCCTGACCCTGCACCTGGAAGCGCTCGGCTACAGTCGCGGCCTGATCGGTTTGCTGTGGGCGGTCGGCGTGGTGGCCGAGGTCTTGATGTTCATGGTCATGAGCCGGATTCTGGTCCGGTTCTCGGTTCGTCAGGTGCTGCTGGCCAGTTTTCTGTTGGCGGCGCTGCGCTGGCTGCTGTTGGGCGCGTTTGCCGGACACCTGTTTGTATTATTGGCCGCGCAGGCCATGCACGCCGCGACGTTCGGCAGCTTTCACGCCGCTGCCATTCATTTCGTGCAACGTAGCTTCGGTCCCCGCCAGCAAGGTCAGGGGCAGGCGCTGTATGCGGCACTGTCCGGCGTGGGCGGGGCGCTGGGCGCTTTGTACTCCGGTTACAGCTGGAATGCGCTGGGTCCATTCTGGACTTTTGCCATCGCCAGCCTTGCGGCGCTGGCCGCAGCCGTCATGATTGTCACACCCAGGAAAGAGGAAGGTGTATGACCCGCGAACACTTGGCGCAGGAAATCATTGAAGCCGGTCGGTTTCTGTACGGCCGCGGCTGGTCGCCTGCTACCAGCAGCAACTATTCGGTCCGGTTGTCGGCCAGCGAAGCGCTGCTGACAGTGTCCGGCAAGCACAAAGGGCAACTGGGCATTGACGATGTACTGGCCACCGACCTTCAGGGCAACAGTCTGGAACCAGGCAAGAAGCCTTCGGCGGAAACGCTGCTCCACACCCAGTTGTACAGCTGCAAACCACAGGTCGGCGCCGTGCTGCATACGCATTCGGTGAATGCCACCGTGCTGTCCAGGCTGACCGAGGCCGATCATCTGGTGTTCGAGGACTATGAACTGCAGAAAGCCTTTCAGGGCGTGGTGACCCATGAATCAAGAGTGGTCGTGCCGATCTTTGACAACGATCAGGACATTGCCCGCCTGGCGGCCAGAGTTCAGCCGTGGCTCGATGCGCATCCGGACTGTGCCGGTTATCTGATTCGCGGTCACGGTCTCTACACGTGGGGTGCGCGCATGAGCGATGCGCTGCGGCAGATCGAGGCGTTCGAATTTCTGTTCGAGTGCGAACTGAAGATGCGTGCGGTGTTGAACCGTTGACCGTCACGCGTTAAACAAACGTGTGTGCCTGACCGGCCTGTAAAAGCCGGAAGGCTTTGCCAAGCCAAAAGCCGAGGAATTCATGCCATGAGCAGCCTGTCCGTTTATCACGTTTCAAGCCCTGACGTACCCAACAAGGTGTTGACCCATCTTGAAGACATTGCCTCCACCCTGGCCGAGCAGGGCGTTTCGTTCGCTCGCTGGGAAGCCGCCACGCCGATCACGCCGGGTGCTTCGCAGGAAGAGGTGATTCACGCCTACCGTGCCCAGATCGATGCGTTGATGACCGAGCATGGTTACGTCACCGTGGACGTCATCAGCCTCGACAGCAACCATCCGCAGAAGGCCGAGCTGCGTGCGAAGTTTCTTGAAGAGCATCGCCATGGTGAAGACGAAGTGCGGTTCTTCGTGGCGGGCAGGGGCCTGTTCACCCTGCACATCGACGATTACGTCTACGCCGTACTGTGCGAAAAGAATGACCTGATTTCGGTGCCTGCCGGCACGAAACACTGGTTCGACATGGGCGAAAACCCGCACTTCGTTGCCATCCGTCTGTTCAACAACCCTGAAGGCTGGGTCGCGAACTTTACCGGTGAAGACATTGCGGGCCGCTTTCCAAGACTTGAAGACTAATGACCGTGGATGACTCAGCGTCATCCACGGTTGCATAGACGCCGTTTGAAAGGAGCCAGACCCTGATGCCCATAAAAGCCATCCTCACGGATATCGAAGGCACGACCAGTGCGGTGAGCTTCGTTTTCGATGTGCTGTTCCCGTTCGCCAAAAAACATTTGCCGGACTTCATTCGGCAAAACGCCGACACGCCGGCGGTGGCGCAACAACTACAGGCCGTGCGCGCCGAAAGCGGTGAGCCTGAGGCCGACGTGGAGCGTGTCATCGAGATTCTCCTGCAGTGGATCGCCGAGGACCGCAAGGCCACGCCGCTCAAGGCGCTGCAAGGCATGGTCTGGGAGCAGGGTTACAACGCTGGCCAGCTTAAAGGCCATGTTTATCCGGATGCGGTCGAGGCACTGAAGCGCTGGCATGCAGAGGGCTACAGGCTTTACGTGTATTCCTCCGGCTCGATCCAGGCCCAGCAACTGATCTTCGGCTGTTCCGAAGCGGGCGATCTGTCCGGGCTGTTCAGTGGCTTTTTCGATACCACCTCCGGGCCCAAGCGCGAAGCACAGTCGTACCGCACCATTACCGCAGCCATCGGGTGCGAGCCGGGCGAGATTCTGTTTCTGTCTGACATAGTCGAAGAACTGGACGCCGCGCAGGCAGCGGGCATGGCCACCTGCGGTCTGGTGCGCGCCGAGGGCGTGCTGTCAGGCCATGAGAATGTCGCCAGCTTCGCGGTTATCGACCCGACGGTTTTCTAGTATTCAGCGTTCCCGGACGCTGCACCAGGTGATTTTCTGTCAGCAGCGTCCTGCTCTGGAGTCGGACGCTGCCTGTCTGTGAGTGCGTTAATCCTGTTTGTTCAAGGGGTTGTTTTTAAACGTTTTCAATCGTGTAAGTTCGCGTTTTCGGACCCTTCGTCGACCAGGCACCCACGGTGCCGGTGATGGAGGGAGAGAGGGAGCGGCCGCGATGTGCAGTGCCATGACAGACAATGCAACGATGGGTTTATTGATAGAACAGATGGTCAGCACGATCACCGAAACCGATGGTCGGATGGCTATCGAAAATGCACTGCGATGGTTGAGGCGTGAATGCGGTTGTGAACGGGCGATGTTCTACCAGTTCAAGGACTCGCAACTGCTGACGTTCGTGACCTCGAATGTCGACGAGCGGTGGGGAGAGGCGTTTCGTCGGCAGCACATGATCGTTCACGATCCTGTGCTGCGGTTTTACTGCAATCATCTTGGCTTTCTGGACTGGCGCGATGCAGTCAGGCATCACCTTCCACCGCCCTGGTACGACGAACTGCTGGAGACCTGCGAACTCACGCCCGCACTTTCATACGGATACACCAGCCCTTGCCGGGGCGTCAGCGGCGTGACTTCTGTTCTTACCCTTGCTGCAATGGAGTCCAATACCACCCCAAATGACAAATACCTGGTGACCAGCCTGGTGCCGGTGTTGCATCAGGTTGGTCGTGGTATCCAGTTCAGCTCTCGTGGGCTGACGCAGAAGGAGCTGGAAACCTTGCAGTGGGCGAGGGACGGGAAGACAGCGTGGGAAATTTCGATGATTCGGGAGGTGTCCGAAGCTACGGTGAAGTACCACTTCAAGACCATCTACTCCAAACTCGGAGTGGCCAACCGTGCGCAGGCGGTGGGCGAAGCGCTATGCCGCGGCTTCATCGTCTGAAAGGCAAAAAAAAGCCGCGAGAACAAAAGTGTAATCGCGGCGAACAAGGGATGAGAGAGCGTACAGCGGCGTCACTCAGGCATGAGTGACGTAAAACATTAACGCGTGTGATAAGTCGGCAGATCGAAACGATGCTGGCTTTGCAGCATCGAAATTGCTGGCAGTTCACTGGCTTGTGCAGCCAGGTCGCGACGAATTGCGCTGATGACCCATTCCAGCTGAACCGGGGTGTGCAATTGCGCATAAGAAACGGAGCGGCGGATCTGTTTGCCTTCATCGTTGCGCAGCGACAACAGCACGCCGCCATCCGGGCGCGGCTGAGTGGTCACGGTGTAGTCGGAAAATACAGATGCGAATTTTTCTTGAATAAAGGTCATGTCTAGCGGCTCCATTGCTCATGGGATAACAAGCTTGGAAAGACTAGTGCAGTGTCTGTGCCACAATTTGCGTTAATTTTTTTCCTTTAAAATCAATAGGTTATAGATCTGTTATTTTTGAGGTCTCGTGCATTTTGCATGAATGCCTGTCGGGCATCCTGCATTTTGCCGTTTATAGGGAACCAAATGACTTGAACAGAGATCAGGTGCGCATTTTTGCCTATAGGGTACATAGTCAAACCCGATCCAATAGCCGGATCGAACAGCTGGCGAGACTTGCGGTCAGTGTGTTTACCGCTGCCGGGTACATCGGATTCCCGGATGACCGTGCGCCAAGGAGTGATTGATGACCGATTCAACGACCAGTCAACCTAAAGTCATGACTGATGAAGAGACCGCAGAGTTCGCGGAACAGGTGTTCAACGTTGCGCGCCAGGGCGATGCCGTCATGCTTGAGCGTCTGCTGAAGAAGGGCTTGCCTGCCGACCTGCGCAACCACAAGGGCGATACCCTGCTGATGCTGGCCAGTTACCACGGGCACCAGGATGCTGTCCGGGTCCTGCTTGATTACAAAGCCAACCCCGAAATTCGCAACGACAATGGCCAGAGCCCGATAGCCGGCGCAGCGTTCAAAGGCGATCTGACGGTGGTGAAAATGCTCGTTGAAAGCGGGGCGGAAGTCGAGGGTGCTTCGGCCGACGGACGGACCGCGTTGATGATGGCGGCAATGTTCAACCGCGTGGAAATAGTCGATTACCTGATCGGCAAGGGTGCCGATCCGCATGTACGCGACGCCAAAGGTGTGAACGCGTTGACGGCTGCACAGACAATGGGTGCAACCGGTACTGCGGAACAACTGATCAAGCTGGGCGTGCAGCCCGTCTGATCAGGCTCCTCATTGGCCTGACCAAGGCTTACAGGGACATAGAGGTGCGAAGGATTTCCCGTTATCCTTCGCGCCTCTTTTTTTGCCCGCTATCAGGATTTCCCCCATGAAAGATGCCCTCGTCGAATTAATCAGCAAAATCAGTTCGGGGTGCATGGGCGATGACGAGATCGTGCGCGTGGCCGACGAAGCGGCCCAGGCCTACGCCGATCCGCAGGCTTTCCTGGCCGCCAATCCGGATATCAACTACGACGACACGTTCCCGATTCCACTGGGTGAATGGGTCGTAGTCGGCAGCCTGCCGGAAACCGTACTGTTTCAAGCCGACACCTATGCCGACCTGTTCGAGCAGATCGTCCAGTCATTCGGCAAAGATGTGGTCTTTAACATCAAGCCTAAACAGCTGACCAAAGTCGAGCCGCTGGTAGCGCTCAACCGGATCCAGATCCAGTTGAGCAGCATGAACAAGGAAATGGGCGGTTACACGCTGATGGACTTCAGTCAGCCGCTGGACGATGAGCTGCAAGCCGTGCTGGTATACGGCGTTGATCAGGCACGTGTACTGGAACTGGCAACCGCTGCGGGCATTCACGCGGCCCCTTCGTTGCAGGCGCTGCGCAGTTAGCCCAGCGCGGTGTCCAGAAACATCATCACTGCGAATCCACCCATCAGGCCCAGCGTTGCAGAGGTCTGGTGACCGTTGCGGTGGGTTTCCGGTATGACTTCGTGAGACACCACGAAAATCATCGCGCCCGCCGCCAGGCCCATGCTCAGCGGGTAGGCAATGGCGAAGCCGCTGGAAATGCCCAGGCCGATCAGCGATCCCAAGGGTTCCATCAGGCCTGAGCCGATGGCGACCAGCATGGCCCTGAACGCCGAAAGGCCGGTGGCGCGTAACGCCAGTGCAATCGCAAGGCCTTCGGGGATGTCCTGAATCGCGATCGCGGTGGTCAGTGGCAGGCCGACATTCATATCTCCGCCTGCGAAACTCACGCCGATGGCCATGCCTTCGGGCAGGTTGTGCAGGGTGATGGCCAGCACGAACAGCCAGACCCGGTTGATGCGCTCCGAATGGGGCCCCTGACGTCCGACGCTTTCATGTTCATGCGGCGTGAATCGGTCCAGCCCGAGCATCAACAGCACACCCAGCGCCAGCCCGGTGACGACGGTCGCCGCCGCGAACGGTCCGGTGCCGGTGATCTCCCGTGCAGCCTCAAGCCCCGGCAGAATCAGCGAGAACGAACTGGCTGCCAGCATCATGCCCGCCGCAAAGCCAAGCATGATGTCCTGGGTACGTTGGGCGACGTTGCGGAACGCGACCGCCATGACAGCGCCCAATGCGGTGGCCGCGAAGCCTGCAGTCCCGCCCAGCAAGGCGTAGTTGAAGTTGACCTGGCTGGTGCCGAAGAATGCGTTGTACAGACTGACCGCCCCAAGCACCACAACGATCAGGGCGGCAAAAACGAATCCCAGGCTGACCAGCGGGCTGCTTTGAAGCTGAGCGAACCATGTCGCCCGGAGTGTTCGCGGGTGTGCGGAAGGTTGCATGAAGGGCTGTACCTTTTCTGATGAGCCTGTAGCCAAAACGTCCACATGACATGTCGAAGCGGATCTCTCAGTTTCGGAGCCTGAAAATAGGCGGTTGGTTCAACGGAACCCCTGAACGGCGCAACCATCCTAGAAGTATCGGTATTCAATCAGGGGCAACACCATGGGTTCTACGTTCAACGGTCTGGTCGGTCTGATCATCCTGGCGCTCGATATCTGGGCCATCATCAATGTGCTGAAAAGCGGAGCCGAGACTGGCAAGAAAATCCTCTGGGTGTTGTTGATTGCGCTGCTGCCTGTTCTAGGTTTGATCATCTGGGCGATTGCAGGTCCGCGCGGCAACGTGCGCATCTGACGTTACTAAAGTGTGCGAACGGCGCCTGATTACGTTGGTAATCAGGCGTTTTTTGCTTTCAGGGCAGGGGACTTGCGGCCGGTGCACACCTGGCCGTTCGTAGAGAGGTTCGACCTGTCATGTTCCGCGACGTAGAATGCGCGCCTTTGTTGCGGGCGGCCGGCCGTCCTGTCATCTGTCTTTAGCGGGAGCTTACTCATGAGTGATTATCAGGAAACGTTATACGAAGGCTACGGCCAGCGCTTTCGTATGGAAAAAATGCTTCACGAAGTACGCACCGAGCATCAGCATCTGGTGATCTTCCAGAACCCGCGCATGGGTCGCGTGATGGCGCTCGACGGCGTGATCCAGACCACCGAGGCCGACGAATTCATCTACCACGAGATGCTGACTCATGTGCCGATCCTCGCTCACGGCGCTGCCAGGCGCGTGCTGATCATCGGTGGCGGTGACGGCGGCATGCTGCGTGAAGTGGCCAAGCACTCGACCGTCGAACACATCACCATGGTCGAAATCGACGCGACGGTGGTCGAGATGTGCAAGGAGTTCCTACCCACTCACTCCAACGGCGCGTTCGAGGATTCCCGCCTGAATCTGGTGATCGACGATGGAATGCGTTTCGTGGCGACCACCGAAGAAAAGTTCGACGTGATCATCTCCGACTCCACCGACCCGATCGGTCCGGGCGAGGTGCTGTTCTCGGAGAACTTCTATCAGGCTTGCCATCGCTGCCTGAACAAAGGCGGCATTCTGGTCACTCAGAACGGCACGCCTTTCATGCAACTCAGTGGCGTCCAGACTACCGCCGGACGCATGAACGGCCTGTTCGCCGACTGGCATTTCTATCAGGCGGCGGTGCCGACCTACATCGGCGGCGCCATGACCTTCGCCTGGGGCGCCACCGACAAGGCTTACCGCAAGCTGCCGCTGGAAACCCTGCGACAGCGCTTCGCGGGCAGCGGCATCGTGACCCGTTATTACAACCCGGACGTTCATATCGGGGCGTTCGCCTTGCCGCAGTACGTGCTCGGTGCGATCAGCAAACCGAGCAACGACTGACACCGCAGGACGCCGTTCGCTCGACGTTTCAGGCCGGGGCGCCTGAAACGTCGCGCCAGCGCGGTCTGCCTGACCGGGCGCGACAAAATTTTCACACCGCGTGACCCAGAATTGCGCGCGATGTTGCGCCCGCAGGTACCCATGACACGCTGAGTGAGCGCCAAACGCCTGGCGATCAAGTAGTATCTGCCCCCCTTGCAGCCGCCGTTGATTCGATCGAACGCCGGTGTCGCATGCCTGAACCCAACCCTGAATCCACCGGATCCTGACAACCATGGCCAAAACGGACGCCCAGATTCATCGGCAAGCTTTGTCCCGC
Organism: Pseudomonas floridensis; assembly: GCF_002087235.1. Taxonomy (GTDB): domain Bacteria; phylum Pseudomonadota; class Gammaproteobacteria; order Pseudomonadales; family Pseudomonadaceae; genus Aquipseudomonas; species Aquipseudomonas floridensis. Next base: position 13,900 of record NZ_MUIO01000037.1, read on the forward strand.
CTGCACAACCCGACCGTCAAATCACATCTGGCTTACACACTGCTCAGCGGCCTGGCCCTGATGGTGATGTACACGCTGTTGCGTATCGGTCTGCTGGTCTATAACCGCGAGATGATCGGCGACACGCCCGCTTCGACTTTCATCGAGGCGCTGTTCAATGGCATGCGTTTCGACCTGCGGCTGACGGTCTATCTGCTTATTCCGCTGATGCTGTCGCTGTTCAGTGCGCGGGCCATGGCAGCGCGTGGCTTTTTCCGTTTCTGGCTGACCCTGGTCGGCAGCATCACGCTGTTCTTCGGCCTGATGGAGATGGACTTCTACCGCGAATTCCATCAACGCCTGAACGGGCTGGTGTTCCAGTACGTCAAGGAAGACCCGAAGACCGTGCTGAGCATGCTGTGGTACGGCTTTCCCGTGGTGCGTTACCTGCTGGCGTGGGCCGTCGTGACCTGGCTGCTGAGTCTGGTATTCAAAGGCATCGACCGCGCGACACGTCCGCGTCAGAACGGTCCTGCCGGTACGGTCGGCACGCGCACCATCGCGCCTTGGTACATGCGTATCGGCGTGTTCTTCCTGGTGCTGATCGTTGCCGTCATCTGTGCTCGTGGCACCTTGCGTCAAGGACCTCCGCTGCGTTGGGGTGATGCATATACCACTGAATCCAATTTCGCCAACCAGTTGGGCCTCAATGGCACGCTGACGTTGATCACTGCCGCGAAAAGCCGCATGTCCGAGGATCGCGACAACATCTGGAAAGCCACGCTGCCGCAGGCCGATGCACAACAAACCGTGCGCGAAATGTTGCTGACGTCGCACGACAAGCTGGTCGAACCGGACATCGCCGCGGTCCGCCGCGACTTCACGCCGCCTGCGGAAAACACCTTGCCGATCCGCAACGTCGTCGTGATTCTGATGGAAAGCTTCGCCGGTCATTCGGTTGGTGCGCTGGGCAGCGATGCCAACATCACGCCGAACTTTGACCGACTGTCAAAGGAAGGCCTGCTGTTCGATCATTTCTTCTCCAACGGCACTCATACCCACCAGGGCATGTTCGCCACCATGGCCTGCTTCCCGAACCTGCCGGGTTTCGAATACCTGATGCAGACCCCGGAAGGCAGTCACAAGCTGTCGGGTCTGCCGCAGCTGCTAAGCACGGGCCGCAACTACGACGACGTCTATGTCTACAACGGCAACTTTGCCTGGGACAACCAGTCGGGCTTCTTCAGCAACCAGGGCATGACCAACTTCGTGGGTCGTGAAGACTTCGTCAACCCGGTGTTCTCCGATCCGACCTGGGGCGTTTCCGACCAGGACATGTTCGACCGTGGCGCTCAGGAGCTCAAGGCACGTCAGGACGGCAAGCCGTTCTATGCACTGCTGCAGACGCTGTCCAACCACACGCCCTATGCCCTGCCGGAAAACCTGCCCGTGGAGCGCGTAACCGGTCACGGCTCGCTGGATGAGCATTTGACCGCCATGCGTTATTCCGACTGGGCACTGGGCCAGTTCTTCGAGAAGGCCAAGAAAGAGCCTTACTTCAAGAACACCCTGTTCGTGGTGCTGGGTGACCACGGTTTTGGCAACAACAAGCAACTGACCGAAATGGACCTGGGCCGCTTCAACGTCCCGCTGTTGCTGATCGGTCCGGGCGTGCAGGAGAAGTTCGGCCAGCGCAGCAGCATCGTCGGCACTCAGGTCGACGTGGTGCCGACCATCATGGGTCGTCTTGGCGGCGAGACGCGTAACCAGTGCTGGGGACGTGACCTGCTGAACCTGTCGGAAGGTGACAAGGGCTTTGGCGTGATCAAGCCGTCGGGCAGCGAGCAAGTGGTGGCCATCATCAGCGGCAACCGCATTCTGATCGAGCCGACCGAAATGCCTGCCAAGCTGCTGACCTACACGCTGGGCGCCAAGCCGCACGCCGAAGAAGTGCCGGACGCGCCGGACACCGATGAGCTCAAGCGCAAACTGGAAAGCTTCCTGCAGACCGCGACCAAGAGCCTGCTGGATAACACGGCGGGCGTGGAAGCGAGCAAGAACAGAAACTGAAGCCAGTCGCGTCGTCCGGCCACTGCCGGGTGATGCGTTGAGTTGATCGTTTCAGTCAACACCAAGGCCCTCGGCATTTAGTGCGAGGGCCTTTTTCTTATCCGTTTGGGGCTGTTTGCAGTGCGCAATCCATTGGAACGAATGCCGTGGCCAAAAGGTCCAGAGTTAGGTAAGTCAGAGTGCCTGGCTTGCCGACTCTGGAGGCATTGATGAAAAAGTGGGCCATTTTGTATATGGACAAGGATGGTGTGCAGCAACGCCATGACGTGCCATGGCGGACTCGCCCCAGTGAAGAGGACGCTGCGCGCCTGCTGCGCAAGGATTTGTATCCGGTCACGGACAAGCTGGATCTCAACGACCTGGAAGGCAGGACCGACAAGCCGACGGTCAAGACCCTCAAGGACCATAACAGCGTCAAGATCATTTCCATTACAGAAACGAAGTGATCCATGGTTGCAAAAAAATCTTGATGCACCAATCACTTGGCAATCGCCTCGTGATGGGTCTACTCTGCAAACGAGGCCGCCAAGGTGGCCTCTGACACAGGTCCATCACCGGCCTGTTTCAGGTCCGGTCAGCTACATGCTTGATTCCCCTCGCCAGAGTATCTGGCGTGCCGCGACTTACATGCGGGTCGCTCGGGAAGCGTTGAAACTCTATCTATCGTTGCATAGGAGGACGTTTCATGAGCACAGCCTATCAAGAGGACATCAGCAGTAACGTACTGCGTCGCATGAAAGAAGGCGGTTTTGACTTTGCACGAATCCATCCCATCGAGTTCTATGCCATTTTTCCCGACGAGGAACGGGCACGGCAGGCTGCAGAAAAATTTCGCGGTGAGTCTCTCAACACTCAGATCAATGTGCGAGACGACGGTGCCTGGCACCTGCAACTGAGCAAAGTGATGTATGCCACTTACGATGGCATCGGTGATTTCGAGCAAGATTTTCAGATGGTCATTTCGCCAATGGACGGGGAGGTTGAAGGCTGGGGTGTCACCCAGGAAATCAGAAGACTGCACGCCTGATTCGGTGTTCTTGAAACATGAAAGCTGACCGGCCGACCTGGAGAAACATGCCAGGTCGGCCGGTCTGGTTTTTGGGGCGCATTTCGGCAGCCGAACCCCGCCGTTTGCGCTTCGTTTTCGACGGTTTAAGGAGGCTTTCAGCGTTGCGTGCGCAAAAAAAAGCCACTCAACAGAGTGGCGCAAAGGGAAGTCCGGTCAGGAACGCGTTAAGGTGCATCGCACTCGCTGAAAAATAGGGTGGGTGGCAAAACTGACGTTTGATGCCCTGTTTGCTCGGTTGCTGGCGATTATGGCGAACTAATATCGGGTTCGGAAATCAACTCTGACTATGCGGATCATAGATTTCACGGTTGAATGACGCTTCCGAATGACGCATACGAGAAGTGGCTGGGGCGTTTGTCGCACAGGAATGGTGCGCTGCCTGCCAGGTGTATATCTAACTTATTGATATTCAAGCGTTTATGCCGGTGGCACGGGCCTTGCGAAGCCTAAGGTGTCCATGGTGACAAGGAGTACGGCATGATCCGCACCTTTTATGACGAGATGTACGACGCTGGCGGTCTGGTCCGCCCGCATTATCGGGAATTCGCCCGCTGGCTGGGCGATACGCCCCCTGAGCTGCTGGCTCAACGCAGGCGTGAAGCCGATTTACTGTTTCATCGCGCCGGGATCACGTTCACGCTCTACGGTGACGAGCAGGGTACCGAGCGGTTGATTCCGTTCGATACCATTCCGCGCAGTATCCCGGCCAGCGAGTGGCGGGTGGTGGAGCGCGGCTGCATTCAGCGCGTCAAGGCGCTGAACATGTTTCTCGCCGACCTCTATCACGATCAGCGCATTATCAAGGCCGGGATCATTCCTGCCGAACAGGTGCTGGCCAACGAGCAATATCAATTGGCGATGCAGGGCCTGAATCTGCACCGCGATCTGTACTCGCACATTTCCGGCGTCGATCTGGTGCGCGACGGTGACGGCACGTATTACGTGCTTGAAGACAACCTGCGCACGCCCAGCGGTGTGAGTTACATGCTCGAAGACCGCAAGATGATGATGCGTCTGTTCCCCGAGCTGTTCGCAGCGCAGCGCATTGCCCCGATCGATCATTACCCGAATCTGTTGCTGGACACCCTCAAGAGCTCCAGCCATCTGGACAACCCGAGTGTGGTGGTGCTGACGCCGGGCCGCTTCAACAGCGCGTTCTTCGAGCATGCCTTTCTGGCACGCGAGATGGGCGTTGAACTGGTGGAGGGCGCCGATCTGTTCGTGCGCGATGATCGTGTCTTTATGCGCACCACCGACGGCCCGAAAGCGGTCGATGTGATCTACCGTCGTCTGGACGATGCGTTCCTCGATCCGCTGGCGTTCAATCCCGATTCGATGCTTGGCGTGCCCGGCCTGCTGGCGGCTTACCGTTCCGGCAACGTGGTGTTGGCCAACGCCATCGGCACCGGCGTAGCAGACGATAAATCGGTGTATCCGTATGTCACCGACATGATCCGTTTCTACCTCGACGAAGAACCGATTCTCAAGAACGTGCCCACCTGGCAGTGCCGCAAACCCGAAGAGCTGTCCCATGTGCTGGCCAACCTCAAGGACCTTGTCGTCAAGGAAACCCAGGGTTCCGGCGGCTACGGGATGCTGGTCGGGCCTGCGGCAACGGCTGCCGAGATCGAGGCCTTCCGGGTCCGGCTCAAGGCCAAGCCGCACGCGTACATCGCTCAGCCTACGTTGTGCCTGTCGACCTGCCCGACATTCGTCGAGAACGGTATTGCCCCGCGCCACATCGATCTGCGCCCCTTCGTGCTGTCCGGGCGTGAAACCCGCGTCGTACCCGGCGGCCTGACCCGCGTAGCCTTGCGTGAAGGCTCGCTGGTGGTGAATTCGTCTCAGGGTGGCGGAACCAAAGACACCTGGGTGGTCGAGGATTAAGGATGCCTGCCAATGTTAAGTAGAACTGCCTCGGATCTTTTCTGGATGTCGCGTTACCTGGAGCGAGCGGAGAACCTCGCCCGAATGCTGGACGTGAGCTATTCGCTGTCGCTGATGCCCCAGGACGGGCGTGGTGACGGGCTGGATGAAATAGCCATGCCGTTATTGATCACCGGTACTCTGGAAACCTATATCGAGCGCCACGGTGAATTGCATGCCGAGCGCATGCTGCACTTTTTCGCCCTGGATGCGAGCAACCCGGCCAGTATCTACAGCTGCCTGGGGGCGGCACGTGCCAGTGCGCATGCAGTGCGTGGCCGAATTACCGCCGACATGTGGGAGAACATCAATTCCACCTGGCTGGAAATCCGTGGTATTGCCCAGCAGGGCCTGACGCGCTACGGCATGAGCCGTTTCTGTGAGTGGGTCAAAGAGCGCTCGCACCTGTTCCGCGGCGCGACCTACGGCACCATCATGCGTAACGACGCGTTCCGTTTCATTCGGCTGGGGACGTTCATCGAGCGTGCCGACAACACCATGCGCATGCTCGACGCCCGTTATGAAATGCTCGAATTGCGCGGGCCGCAGGCCAATGCCGCAGCGGACAACTCCGCCGCCGGTTATTACCAGTGGAGCGCGCTGTTGCGGGCGCTGTCTTCGTTCGAGGCGTATACCGAAGTCTATCGCGACGCACCAGGAGCCCGTCAGGTTGCCGAGCTGCTGCTGTTGCGCGCCGACATTCCGCGCTCGCTGCGAGCGTGCCTCGAAGAGATGGACCTGATTCTCGCCAGCCTGCCCGGTGTCAATGGCAGGCCCGCGCAACGCATGGCCGCCGAGATGGATGCACGGCTGCGCTATACCAGCATCGACGAGATCCTGAATGAAGGTCTGCATGAGTGGTTGAACGAATTCATCCCGATGCTGGCCCAACTGGGTGATGCTATCCACACTTCGTACCTGGAGGCTGCATGAGACTCTCAATTAGCCACGAAACCACCTATCACTATGATGATCAGGTACGTTCGAGCATCCAGTACCTGCGCCTGACCCCCCACGACAGCGAGCGCCAGAAGGTGCTCAGTTGGCAATTGACCTTGCCGCGCGAGGTGCGTGCGCAGGTCGATCCGTTCGGCAATATTCTGCACGTGCTGAGTCTGGAGGAGCCACACGAGGCGATCATCATCGGTGCGCGTGGACAGGTTGAAATCGATGCGACCTGTGAGGCCGAGCATGAAAGTCAGTCACCTTTGCCGTTTCTGCGGGTGACGCGCCTGACCGAGCCTGATGAAGCGATTCGCAGTTTCGCCGCCACGCATTGCGGCACCCGTATCGACCGTACGGCGCTGATCGATTTGATGCAGGCGTTGAATCAGCACATGACTTACACGCAGGGCGCGACGGAGGTCGACACCAGTGCGGCGAAGGCCTTTGCCGGGCGTTCCGGTGTCTGTCAGGATCACACTCATGCCTTCCTGGCATGCGCCCGCACGCTGGGCATACCAGCGCGTTATGTGTCGGGTTATCTGTGCAGCGAAGACAGCGATCATCTCTCCAGCCATGCTTGGGCGGAAGCCTGGATCGATGATGCGTGGTACAGCTTCGATGTGACCAATCAGTTGGCGATTCCCGAGCGCCACCTGAAGCTGGCCGTAGGTCTGGACTATCTCGACGCCTGCCCGGTACGTGGCATGCGGCGTGGCGGCGGGGCAGAGCAGATGCACGCCAAAGTGGTGGTTTCGCCGATGGTCAGCGTGCCGAAGACCAAAGCCCGGGTCCAGGGGCAGGCACAGCACCAGTGATCGTTGCGAACTGACGCGCGCCGGGCAGTGCATTCATAAACATGCACTGCCCGATGTTCATTGCAGTTTATTCATGCAATTGAATGTTTATTCTGCCGGGTCATCCGTAATGTCATACAGGGCATTGTGCAACTCTTCATAGTTGCCACCGTTGATCACGCTGTAATAACCGGCTTTCATCAGCTTGTCCTGAGCCCGATTGGCTTTTTCATTGGAACTGCTGAAGATCACGAACACCGCGTTACGGTCGTTGAGCACCAGTTTCATCTGATTGACCAGCCGCACTTCATCGACGCGCACGGCGTTCAACACGGTGCCGGCGTCGTAGTCGGTCTGGCTGCGGATGTCCATTGCCAGTTTACCTTCCTTGAGTGCCAGAACCGCTGCGGCCTGATCCACTTCACCCGCCTGAGTGGTCAGGCTGCCCGCCAGTGCAATGAGCGCTATCCATTGACGCATGAGCCATTCTCCCTTCATTCGAATGGGAAGAGTGGCATAGTTGCGCGCGGTTCGATAGCGCAAGTTGACTAACCGAACAACCGTGTCAGGTTCGGCAAGATCAACAGAAGTGTGGTGGCAAAGACGATAAGTCCGGCCTGACGTACTTTCGAATGTTTGAACATGGCTGACTGCCTTTTGTTGTTATTCCTGAGCGACAAAAGCTGACCACATGCATAAGCGGTAATGCGGGCAGCTGGCAAAGGTGGATCACTTGGGCTTTGTACGAACAGAGGCTGCGCTCGGTGATGCGGCGTTAAAAACAGGCGCGGTATGCTCACTTACACTACGTAGATTCCGCTTGCTTGCCCGTGTTTGCCTTGCCTGACCTTCGCCCGTCAACTTTCGTACAGCGCCTGGAACAGGGAGGTTCGATCAATTGACCGCAACCTGAAGCAGCATTATTTTTATCGCGCCGTCCTGTTACAGACTTAACCTTAGAGGCCGCGTGCCCCGCGCTTTAGAATCGTTTAGAATTTGCACGCTGCTTTTTTAGAACCGGATGATATCAAAAACTAGCTGAATCGTTTCATAAGTGCTGGCTAGACACGTTGAGCGAAATTGTTTGCGTTCTACCGTTCGTCCGGCCCGGAAAGGTCCTACAGTGTCCTGAATCGGCGCGGCAAGGTTCAGGTTCTAACCGGGAGCTGTCCGGGTCCATTCTCTTCTTTCGCCAGCGCAGGCGTCTCGCTCAAATGCGGCTGCTTGATTTGCAGCGGGCATCAGGGCAGGCTGCCCGCGTACGCTATCGCTCAATTACTGCTTCAGGTTCTTTTTATGCCGTTACGCATCTGCATTCTGGAAACCGACATCCTGCGCCCGGAGCTGGTCGAGCAGTACCAGGGTTACGGACACATGTTCGAGTTGCTGTTCGCCCGCCAGCCGATTGCGGCCGAGTTCGAGGTCTATAACGTGATGCAGGGCGTTTATCCGCCCGAGGGCGAGCGTTTCGACGCTTATCTGGTGACGGGCAGCAAGGCCGATTCGTTTGGCAGCGATCCCTGGATTCAAGACTTGAAAGCCTATCTGCTCAAGCTGTATGAGCGCGGCGACAAGTTGCTGGGCATCTGCTTTGGTCACCAGTTGCTGGCCCTGTTGCTCGGTGGCAAGACCGAGCGTGCCACGCAAGGCTGGGGTGTAGGCATTCATCATTACCAACTGGCACCCGCCACGCCGTGGATGAAACCTGCGGTGCAAGATTTGACGCTGCTGATCAGCCATCAGGATCAGGTTACGTCCTTGCCAGAAAATGCCACGGTGATTGCTTCGAGTGAGTTCTGCCCGTTCGCTGCGTACCACATCAACCATCAGGTGCTGTGTTTCCAGGGGCATCCCGAATTCATTCATGACTATTCGCGAACCTTGCTGGACATCCGTCAGCAATCACTGGGCGAGCAGGTTTACCAAAAAGGTGTGGCCAGCCTCGATCAGGATCACCACGGCGTGACTGTGGCCGAATGGATGATGCGTTTCGTCGCGCACAAGCCGGATGCAGCAGCGGTCTGAGTCTGCTGGCCGGTAGAGCCGTGCGGCGTAAAGGCACGCCTGTTTCGGCTTGTTCGCAAGGAGTCTTCGTCTACAGCCAGCCCGAGCGCTTGAAGCTGGCGAACAGTGCCGAGCAGCCGCCGACGATGACGCCGAGCACGATGAAGTAGCCGTAATGCCAAGTCAGCTCCGGCATGTTCTCGAAGTTCATCCCGTAGATACCGGCAATCGCGGTCGGGAAGGCCAGGATGGCCGCCCAGCCGGCGAACTTGCGCTGCACGATGCTTTGTCGCGAGGATTCCAGCAGCAGACCGATCTCGATGGTCTGACTGGCGATATCGCACAGGTTGCCCAGGTCTTCCATCTGCCGTTTGACGTGGATCTCGACATCACGGAAGTAGGGCCGCATGTTCTTGTCGATGAAAGGGAAGCTGAGCTTCTGCAACTCCTCGCCGACTTCCACCATGGGTGCCACATAGCGGCGCATTCTCAACAGATCGCGCCGCAGCGAATGGATGTGCTGAATATCCGCCTCGCGCAGCGAGCCGCCGAGCACGTTCTGTTCAAGCACTTCCAGTTCGGCATGGATGGCTTCGGTGACAGGCTGATAATTCTCGGTGACGAAGTCCAGCAACGCATACAGCACGAAGTCTTCGCCGTGCTCCAGCAGCAGCGGCCGGGCCTCGCAGCGTTGCCGCACCAGCCCGTAGGACTTGGAATGGCCGTTGCGTGAGGTGATGACGTAACCCTTGCCCGCGAAAATATGAGTCTCGATGAACAGCAGCTTGCCGTTGTCGCGAACCGGGGCGTAGGTCACGATGAACAGTGCATCGCCGAAGGTTTCAAGCTTGGGCCGGCTGTGGACTTCCATCGCATCTTCGAGGGCCAGTTCGTGCAGGTTGAACTGTTCTTTCAGGCTGGTCAGCTCCTGCGCATTGGGCTGCTCCAGCCCGATCCAGACAAAATGACCGGGCTTGGCGGCCCAGGCCGCGCCTTCATCCAGACTGATGTCGGTGACTTTCTTGCCCTTGCTGTAAACCGCGGCTGCAACAACTCGACCCATGGTGCTATCGCTTCTTCATTTTGTCAGTGGCGCATCAAGATGTATGCGCGCTGTAGCGGATCAGATCAGCCAAATGCGTTTGAGTTCGCGGCGATGTGAGCAGCCCTTGTCCGGGCTGCACGCATGCGTCAAAGCGAGTGTTGCTGGTCGAGTTCGATGGCCTCGTCAAGAATGTCGAGCAGCGCCTTGCGGGCCTTGAGCTTGGTTTTCTTGTGGGCGTTCATGTTGATTTTCTTCAACTGGGTCGCGACTGCCACGGCCGTTTCGGACAACGTTTCGACGCTGACCACCTTGTCCAGAAAACCCGCTTGCATCGCGTCTTGCGGGTTGAAGATCTCGGCGTTGATGACCGACCGGTTGAACGCGGATTTGCGCAGACGATCGCGGGCCAGTTCAATGCCGGCATGGTGCATGGTCATGCCGATCTGCACTTCGTTCAGACCGATATTGAACGGGCCTTCGACACCGATTCGATAGTCGGCAGCCAATAGCAGGAAAGCGCCCTTGGCAATGGCATGACCCGGGCAGGCGATGATGATGGGGAAGGGGTGCGCCAGCATGCGTCGAGTCAGGGTCGAACCCTGGGCAACCAGACTGATCGCCGCTTCTGCACTCGAGGTCATGACTTTCAAATCATAGCCACCGGACAGGATGCCTGGCTGACCAGTCACGATCACCACCGCACGATCCTGCTCGGCCTGGTCCAGCGCAGCGTTGAACGCGGCGATGACGTCCGGGGAAATGGCGTTGACCTTGCCATTGTTCAGGGTCAGCGTGGCGATGCCATCGTCCAGGTGGTACGAGACCAGATCACTCATGACGCGATTCCTTTTTATTGAAGTGAGCAGACGTTACTCACCCGTCATCCAGAGGTAAAGCGCTGACTGGTGGGTCACTGGTTTTTACTCGAAAACCGCTTAAACCTGGATGTCGTTCAGTTCGCAGTAATCATCCCAGTCCATGCCCAGCGCTTCGGCCACTTGAGCATGCGCTTCCAGACGCATCTGCTTGAGCTGCTCGGGTGACTCGGCAATCAATTCCAGTGCCAGCTCCCAAGGTTCGATGCCCTGGCTTTCGGCCTCGTCTTCGAACGCCCATTGCACTTGCTGCTTCTGTTCTTCAGCGCTGAGGTTGCTTATCTCATCTTTCAGCGTGGGGTGCGTGGAGAGGTATTTCGCGAGGGCGGCTTCGTTCCACTCAAGGGCATTCATACAGGGTTCCTCAATCTGACGGGCAACCAGACCTCATGAATCAAGGGGCTGGTCAAACGGCGTGATTGTGAGCGAAGGGAGAAATGCGTTCCAGTGTTGTCACAGCACTTTGCCGCGAATGATCGCGGTAGCGTGCCAGAGAACGTCTGGCCACTTAACGGAGATTATCGACATGATCAAAGTCAGCGTGCTGTATGCCTACAAAGAAGGTGCCCGTTTCGACCACGACTACTACCGTGACCAGCACATGCCACTGGTCCAGTCGCTGATGGGCGAACACTGTCTGCGCTACAGCGTTGACAAGGGCCTGGGCGGTGCAACACCGGGCTCAACGCCGCCCTACATCGGCATGTGTCACATCTATTGCGACTCCATCGAGGCTTTCCAGGCTGGTATGGGGCCGCATGAAGAGCGGATCAACGCAGACATCATCAACTACACGGACCTGATTCCGGTGGTGCAGATCAGTGAAGTGCGCGCCGAGTGACCGTCACTTGCCAAGGGCGTTTTTCCTGACCGAAGTACCGCCCGAGGGATCGAAGCATTGACTGTCATACCGTGGGCTCTGGCACTGAGAAGGTACGTTGGGCGGCGGCGGACGGTTTCTTTGATAAGCCTTGTAGCGTTCGGTCTCGATGACGGTCACGATGGTCCGGCCGCTGACTTGCAGGTATTCGGTGGCCTTCAGATTGGTCTTGTGCGCATGGTCGACCGGTTCTCCCTCGCGCAGCATGGTCGGCGGGCCCGGTCGCTGTACGGCAGCTTCGGCGTCAGGATCGCAGGGAACCGGGGCGTAGCTCACCCGGCCCTGCGGTGACGTGCACTTGAAGATCTCGCTGTAAGCCAGACCTGGCGCTGCAAATGCGGCGATTGCCAGCATGATCGAGAGCCTTTTCATCGCGTCATCCTCCTTGAGTGGCGCAAGGCTACCATCTGCAAGCGCGGGCTGCCATAAGGCTCCGTTCGTCAGGCGCATCGCACGCTTGAGTCAATCAACCCTCTCAATAGACAGGTTGCATGTTTTAACCCAATGGAGGCGCACATGACTGGCAACAAGCCAAGCAATAACACTACCGACAAGCCGGACTTCAACACCGAATCGCCGGATGCTGCAGATCCGCAAGTCGATCCGGTGAAGCCCGCGAAAACGCCCGCCAAGGAACATGGCACGAAGGATGATTACCCGCCTTACGAATCCGATAAGTAAATCGGCAACGTGGCAAAGGCCCCCGAAGAGATTCGGGGGCTTTTTATTTGAGCGTCATTTGTTTGCGTCGAGGTATTCGAGCAGGTCTTCCATGCGCTGGTCATTGCCCATCCACCACAACTTCATGCGCGTGCCGGGCACCACTTCGCCTGGGTCTTTGATATAGGTGGTGAGCTGCTCGCGGGTCCAGACGATGCCCGAATTTTTCATCGCATCGGTATAGACATAACCCTCGTGCTGACCCGCTTTGGCACCGACAATGCCGTTGAGCGGCGGGCCGAATGCATTGCGCGCCGAGGGGCCGATCTTGTGGCAGCCGGAACAGAGCCGGGTAAACACCGCTTTACCAGCCTCTGCATCGCCAGCGCCGTACGCACTTGTCTGAATCGCCAGTGCGATCAAAAGCAACACTGTTTTTTTCATGGGGATCTCATGGCAAGCCTGACTGCCCGGGTTGCAAAGCGATGCATGCTAACGCAGTGAGTCATGCACCGAAACCTTTGGTCGGACCTGTCGATGTTGTCACCTTTGCTCGATCTACCGACTGTCATCGAGTCTCGCTTTTTGCGACTACACTCCACCATGAATCAATTCAGTTCCAGCGACGAGCCTGCGGTTTCAGCCTGTTCCGTTCGTCGAGTTCCAGTCATTCCATTTCCGGCGCGCCTGATTGAGGCAGCGGACGCGTGGTCGCGAATGCCCGTGCTGAATCTGTAAGAGCGCTCCCGGCATCTGCCTGAAGCTCGATCAAATGCTGGACGGAGGCCAAGATGACATCCCGTCGTGAGGATAGATTCGCTAGTCGCCTGAGAGCCGAAAGGGACCGGTTAGGTTTGTCACAGAAGGATTTCGCAAGATTCGCAGGCGTCGAGGTCAATGCCCAAGGACACTACGAGCGGGGAGAACGCACGCCCAGAGCAGACTATCTGGCAGCCATTTCGGCCATCGGCGTGGATATCGCCTACCTGGTCACTGGTGTGCCGAGAGTGATCGATACCCATCACCTCTCGCAGCGCGAGGGGACCGTCGTGCGCGCCTTCAGGACGTTGGGCGATTCCGATCAGGATGCGCTGACGCTGATCCTGGAAAAGTTGTCGCGCGTAAAGAATCAGGTGATGTAGATCCTCAATGCTGCGAGACCGCCCGGTTCGACGCCCCCTGATTGTCGACATCAATCAGGGGGCGCGATGTGTTGAACAGCGCTGTGTAGCCGCGACCTGATCAAAGATCCTTTTTCAGTTCCTTGTCGATGTGCTTGTCGGCTTTATGGCGTTCTTTGTCATCATGCGTGGCACCTTTGTCGACTTCGTCGGCATCGTGCTTCACGCCTTTGTCAGCTTCCTTGGCATCATGCTCGACGCCCTTGTCCAGTTCACGATTGTCATGCCTAACGCCCTTTTCCAGCTCGCTCTGCGCCACTGCAACCGGCGCAATCGCGCCGAACAGAATCAGGCTGGCTGCCATGGATATCCCGAGTTTACGCATAAGAAGGCTCCTGCTTGAGAAATGCTGACCCGTCATGAGTCATCGCTTTGGAGCATAGTCGAGGAGGGCTGGAGGTGAGATGAGCGCAGGTACGAAAACGAAAAAGCCCCGACGTTCACGAGGAAGGTCGGGGCTTTTCTTGTATCGAATATGGCGGTGAAGGAGGGATTCGAACCCTCGATACAATTTCTTGTATACACACTTTCCAGGCGTGCTCCTTAAGCCACTCGGACACCTCACCGTATCTCGCTGACAACGTTGTGTCTGTCGAGGCGCGCTAATGTAGTCGAAAGCTTTGCGTAAGGCAAAACTTTTTTTCAGAATTTTCATGCGCTTAAGCAGAAAACGCTGTTCGGGCGTGAAAAGCCTGATGCAGACCTGCTGACGTCGGCGCTCGCGGGCGCGCCGATGTCAGCGGGTGGCGCGGCGTTACGCAGTGTCAGGCGCCGAAGCCGCCGTCGATGGTAAGGCTGGCGCCCGTGATGTAATCGGCTTCGGGGCCT
>NZ_MUIO01000038.1 GCF_002087235.1 Pseudomonas floridensis
TGTCGGTGCTGCCCACCTGGTCCAGCTTGAGCACGTCGGCCCAGACGGCGGCGAGCTTTTCCTCGATCTCGCCGACCGGCGCGGTGTAGCGCTGTTGGACCGCGCCCGGCCTGGGCAAGGCGCGCTTGTCGAGTTTGCCGTTGGCGGTCAGCGGCAGACGGTCCAGCAGCAGGATCTGCGCGGGCACCAGGTAGTCCGGCAGCAGTGCAGCCAGTTGCTCGCGCAACGGCTCAGCGCTCACGCTCGCCACGCAGTACGCCACCAGTTGCAGGCGCGATTCGTCACCCTCGACCGGCACCGGCAAGACACAGGCCTCACTGACCGAATCAAGACCGAGCAGCACCCGCGCCACTTCGCCCGGTTCGACCCGATACCCGCGCACTTTCACCTGATCGTCCGCGCGACCGAGGAATTCCAGCGATCCTTGAGCATTGCGCCGCATGCGGTCGCCGCTGCGGTAAGCCCGTGCGCCATCCTGAGAGAACGGGTCAGGGACGAAGCGTTCGGCGGTCAGCCCCGGCTGGCCGAGATAGCCCAGCGCGACGCTGTCACCCCCGATGTACAACTCGCCTGCCACCTGCGTGTCGCTGAGGTTCAGCACATCGTCCAGCACGTAGGCCCGGGCACCGGGCAGCGGCGATCCCACCGGCACCGGGCGCATCGGGTCGAACGTATCCGGTTCGTGGGTCAGCACACCGACCGTTGTCTCGCTCGGGCCGTAGTGGTTGATTATTCGACAGGCGGGTTTCAGTTGGCGAACCTGCTCGACCAGCGCAGGCGAACAGGCTTCGCCACCGACAATCAGTGCATGGTGCGGCAACACATCGGCTGCCTGGGTCGCCTGCAACAGCGCCGCCAGATGACCGGGAACGATCTTCAGCACGCCAACCTGATGCTCGGCCATGTAGCGAGCAAAACCGTCCGGGTCGAAACCCAGGCTTTCGGGCAGTACATGCAGCGTGCGTCCGGAACACAACGCACCGAACAGCACGGTATGGCCCAGATCAGCGGCGATGGTCGAGATCAGCGCCATGCTCGCGTCCGGTGCCAGTTGCAGCTGTTGCAGCAGGCCGCGAATATAACTGGCGAGCGCGCCGTGGCTGACCAGCACGCCTTTGGGCTGTCCGGTGGAACCGGAGGTGTGAATGACATAGGCCGACGATGCAGCCGAGAGGCTCGACTCGACGCGTTCGTCCGACAGATCCTGCCACTGCGCTGCGACCCAGGCGACGCCCTGACATCCCTCGACCGCGAGCGTTGTCAGCCGCGTGTCGCCCTCGGCACCCAGCAGCACCCTGGCCTGGGCATTGAGCAACATGTGTTGCAACCGGGCGTCCGGCGCTTTCACGTCCAGCGGCATGTAAACGGCACCCGCCTTGAAAATCGCCACCACCGAGATCAGCCATTCCAGCGAACGCTCCATCAACACCGCGACCGGCTGGCCTTCGCGCACACCCTGGCGGATCAGATGACGGGCCAGTTGATTGGCCTGTTTGTCCAGTTCCAGTGTGCTCAGCGTACGCGCAAGACAACGCGCCGCCAGCGCATCGGGCTGGCGCTCGACCTGGCGGTCCCACTGCTGCAGCACGTCAGGCGCAGGCTCGAGTGGCGGTGCTGCGGGCTCGATGGCCGGGGCACCGAGGCTGAACAGAGGCGCGGCGGGCGCAGCCAAAAGCGCTTCGAACAGGGCCAGCAGTTGCGGCACGAAACGCTCGACCGTGGAACGCTGGTACAGGTCGCTGGCGTACGCCATGTCGCCATGGATCAGCGTGCCATCGTCGGTGATGTCCAGCGCAAGGTCGAAGTGCACACCCTGTTTGTCGAACGGGTATTCGCTGACGTCCAGGCCCGGCAGCCTCAGCGCGGTCTTCTGTTTGAGCACCACGTTCTGGTTGAATTTGGCCTGAAACAGCGGGTTGTGGCCGAGGTTGCGTTCCGGGGCGAGCTGATCCACCAGTTGCTCGAAGGGCACGTCCTGATGGGCTTGCGCGCCAAACGAGGTGTCGCGGATCCGGGTCAGCAGATCGCGGTAGCTCAGGTGCTCGTCTACCTGACAACGCAGCACTTGGGTATTGATGAAAAAGCCGATGAGCCCTTCGGTCTCGGCCCGGCCCCGATTGGCGTTGGGCACGCCGATGCGGATGTCGCGCTGACCGGCCTTGCGTGACAGAAACAACGAGAAACCGGCCAGCACCAGCATGAACAGGCTGACACCCTGGCTGCGGGCAAAGGCATTGAGTTGGCGCGAAAGATCGGTGCCGAAGTCGAAACGCAGGTGTTCGCCCCGATAGCTTTGCGTGAGCGGCCGCGGAAAATCTTGAGCGGCGTCGAGCAACGGCTGCTCATCGCCCAGTTGAGCGCGCCAGTAGTCGAGTTGGCGTTCGCCCTCGCCCGCTTCCAGCCAGCTGCGCTGCCAGATGGCGTAGTCGGCGTATTGCAACGGCAGCTCCGGCAAACCCGGCTCGCGGCCTTCGCTGTACGCCTGATAGCAATGCACGAATTCCTGAATCATCACGTCCATCGACCAGCCATCAGACACGATGTGGTGCATGCACACCACCAGCACCTGTTCGTCATCGGCAAGACGGAACAGGTGAACGCGCAGCAATGGGCCGGTGCGCAGGTCGAACGGCTGAGCGGTGACGGTCGCGACCTGTAACGCAAGCTCCGCATCACGCTGTTCGGCGTCCAGTGCGGACAGATCGACCCGTTCCAGCGCGATGCGCTGATCCCGCAACACCACTTGCTGCGGCTGATCGCCTTCAGTCTGGAACACCGTGCGCAGCACTTCGTGGCGCTCGATCAGGTGATTGAAGGCGCGGGTCAACGCCGCCTCGTTCAGCGTACCGTTCAGGCGCAGGCCGGTGGTCATCTTGTAGGCATCGCTCGCCGGGTCAAGCTGCCAGAGAAACAACAGACGCTGTTGGGCGAAGGACAGCGGGATCGCGGCGAAATCATGACGGCTGACCGGCACCGGCAGCAGGCTGAAGTCCTTGCCGTCCTGACGCAGACGGGCGAGAAACTGGCGGCGCTGCTCCAGCGACAGGCCGACAAATCGTTTCGCGATACGTGCAGCAGTGGTCCCGGTCATGCTTCGAATTCCTCCAGTGAATCCATGAACTGGTCCATGTCGCTCCAGTCGTTGTCAGGGGTGTTGACGGTCAGCTGAGTGACCTCGGCGGCCAGACTGGCGAGTACCGGCTGCTCGAACAGACTGCGCAGCGGCAGGCTGACGCCCAGTTTTGTCTTGATTCGTGCAATCACCTGCGCTGCCAGCAGGGAATGGCCGCCCAGTTCGAAAAAGTGATCGTCCAGCCCGACCCGCGGTGCGTGCAGCACGTCTTCCCAGATGGCAGCGAGGCAGATTTCCACCTCGCTGTGCGGTGCGCGATAGCGGGCCTGCAGTTGTGCGGGGTCCGGCGCGGGCAGCGCCTTGCGATCCAGTTTGCCGCTGGGGGTTAGCGGCAGCTCGGGCAACAGCAGCCAGTGGGTCGGCACCATGTAGTCCGGAAGGCTGGCTTGCAGGATGGATTTGATGCGCTGACGCACAGCCGTTTGCTCGGCATCGCTGCTGACCGCAACCTGCGGCACGACATACGCCACCAGTTGCGTACTGCCCCCCAGCGCAACGGCCAGCACCACGGCCTCGCGCACGTCGTGACACTGTTGCAGACGCGATTCGATCTCCCCCAGTTCGATGCGGAAACCGCGAATCTTCACCTGGTGATCGACCCGGCCGATGTACTCGATGGCACCGTCCAGGCGCTGTCTGGCCCGGTCGCCGGTACGGTACAGCCGCTCACCGGCCACGAACGGATCGGCAACGAAGCGCTCGGCGCTCAGACCCGGCTGCGCGTGATACCCCCTCGCCAGTCCCGGGCCGCCGATGTACAACTCGCCCACCGCGCCCTGCGGCAGCAGATTCAAGTCATCGTCGAGAACGTAAAGACGACGGCCTGCCAGCGCATGTCCGATCGGCACGCCGCGCCAGGACACGGCGTCGGGTGTCAGCGCACTGCAATCGTGAATGCTCGACACCACCGTGGCTTCGGTCGGACCGTATGTGTTGAGCAACCGGACATGACCCAGACCGGCATCACGCCACAGACGCAGGCCTTCAATGGCCATGGCCTCGCCGCCGACATGAATCTGCCGCAGCGCGCCGTAATGCGCAGGCGGGCTGGCGGCGAAATCCTGAACCAGCGTCAGCCAATAAGCCGCGGGCAGGTCTGCCAGGGTCACGCCATGGTCGATGACGGCCTGATGAAAGGTGCGGCTGTCCCACAAGCGCTCGTCGCGCAACACCACGGCCGCGCCCCGGCACAGCGGCGGGTAGAACTGCTCGACGAAACCGTCGAAGCTGTGAGTCGCAAACTGCAATACACGGTCATCACTGCGCAGGCCGCTGTACTCAGCGCCCAGCGCAATAAACCCGGACAGTGCCGCATGACTGATCGCCACACCCTTGGGCCGCCCGGTGGAGCCCGAGGTGTAAATCACGTAAGCGAGACTGGCTGGATCGACCGGCACATCCAGGCCTTGGCTGTCGATCTTGATCTCATCGAGCCGATCAATGCACAGGCAGTCGATGTCAGTCAGCGGTGGCAGCGAGGTCAATTGCTCGCTGCGGGTCAGCAGCACGCGCAGGCCGCTGTCGTCCAGCACATGCCGCAAGCGTTCGGTGGGTGCCGACAGGTCCAGCGGCACGTAAGCCCCGCCAGCCTTGAGCACGGCCAGCAGCGCGACGGGCATGTCCAGCGAACGACCCAGCGCCACGCCGACCAGCACGTCAGGCCCTACGCCGTGTTCGCGCAGATGGCGGGCCAGGCGATTGCTGCGTGCGTTCAATTCAGCGTAAGTCATGCCTGGCGAATCGCCGGCCTGAGCAAGTATCAGCGCTGTCGCCTCGGGGGTGCGCATGGCTTGCGCTTCGAACAACCGGTGCGCAGGGGTGACGCTGTCGGCCTTGGTGGCGGAGTCCACGTCCAGAAGTCGAGCGCGCTCATCCGTGGCCAGCATTGCCAGCTCGGACACACGTTGCAGCGGGTCGGCGCAGACCGATGCCAGCAGGTTGCGCCAGTGCGCGGCCAGGCGGGCGATGGTCGACTCGTCGAAAATATCGGTGGCGTAAGTGAACGCCGCATGCAACTGCTCGCCCTCGCCGCTGGTCGCCAGCATCAGGTCGCTGGCAGCGGCATGAGAACGCTGGGCGAGCGCCTGTTGTTCGGCAGGCAGATTGGCCACGCGCAGACCACAGGCCAGTTGTTTGTCGAGCAGATCGGCAACCACCGGCTGGTGGTTGAACATCACTTGAAACAGCGGGTTGTGGCTCTGACTGCGCTCGGGCTGGAGGGCGTCGATCACCGCATCGAAAGGCAACTCCTGGTGCGACTGCGCGCCGGTCGAAGCGTTGGCCACAGCGTGCAACAGATCGACAAAGCGCGTCTGCGCAGTGACTTCGCTGCGCAGCACCTGGGTATTGATGAAGCAGCCGACCAGACCTTCGGTCTCACTGCGCGTCCGGTTGGCGATCAAACCGCCGACGCGGATGTCGGTCTGTCCGCTGTAGCGATGCAGCAGGCTTTTAAAAGTCGCCAACAGCACCACGAACAAGGTCACACCCTGATGTTGGGCGAGGCTTTTCAGGTTGCGCAGCAACTCGGGCTGCAAGGTCAGCTCAAGCCGCGCGCCGTCATGGCTGGGCAACGCCGGATACGGACGGTCCGTTGGCAGCTCCAGCACCGGATGCTCCTCGCCCAGATGCGCTCGCCAGTAATCCAGTTGCCGCTCCTGCTCGCCGGCCTCCAGCCAACTGCGCTGCCAAACGGCATAGTCGCGGTACTGCACGACCAGTGGCTGGAATGGCAGCGGCTGGCCGGCGACCAGTGCGTCGTAGCCTCGCAACCATTCGTCGATCAGTACGTTCATCGACCAGCCGTCGGTGATCATGTGATGCAGATTGAGCAGTAGCAAATGTTCCTGTTCAGCCAATCGCAGGACCCGAACCGTGAACAGCGGCCCGTGCTGCAGATCGAAGGCCTGGACCGACTGCTCGGCCATCGCCTGACGTGCCGCGGCCCAGCGCTGATCGACAGGCATCGCGCTCAGGTCAGTCAGGTCAATGCTGACGGGTGCCGGCGGTGCAACCCGCTGAAACGCGCGGTCGCCGTCCTGACCAAAGGTCGTGCGCAGGCTTTCGTGACGCTCGACCAGGGCGCTGAAGGCCTGCTCCAGCCGCTTCAGCTCCAGCGCGCCGTTCAGGCACACCGACATGGGCAGGTTGTAGGCGGCGCTGTCGGGGTCGAGTTGCCAGAGAAACCACATGCGTTGCTGGGCGTAAGACAGCCCGTCACGCTCGGCCAGCCCTTCGCAGGACGGGATCGGAAAGAGCGAGAAGTCCATGTCTTCACGACGCATGCCGTCGAGAAACAGGCGACGTTTTTCCAGCGGCAGCTCGACAAAACGGCGAGCGAGTTTCTGGGCGTGTTCGGGGTTCATGGCGCGGGTCCTTGCTGAATGGGGCTGACCGTGCGGCGCGGTCGTATCAACAAGAACGAATTGGCGAAGAAATATTTAGAAAGGTTTTCGGGGAACGATGGGGCTGACCGATGACGGCCGATCACCTTATTTCGTAAACGTCATTCCATGCTGGTCATGACACGTAAGCCGTCCTGTTCTGCAGATACGGCAGCAGCAACGAAACGCTTTTCTTGCGCGATAGTGAAAACACCACCGATCGCGACGTAAGGTGCAGGCTGAGTCCTGTCACTGATTCGGGGGGCAGTCGGCAGGGATGCCGACTGAGCCGCACTGGGCCATGGATGGCCCATTTGCGGCGACCCCCGAATCAGTGACAGGACGAAGGAACCCTGGCGCAGCCGGGGCCGGAACCGGAGCCCGGACTTTGGCTACTTTGGTCCCTCAAAGTAGGGCGCCGTAAGGGCGCAAAGGTGACCTGAGCCAAGCGCCCCGCTCGCTGAGTCCACCATCTGTGACGATTGTGATGCAGAGCGTCAATGGCTGTTTGCGCAAGCGAAACACAGGCACGATCAACTTGCGAATCACGACGGGCACAGAACTATTTGTCCGAATGCCCCTGCGCCATGGCCACGACCACTTTTCGCTTGCCGGTGAACGGCGCGCGAGAGTGCGCCGTGAGCATGTTGTCGAGCATCAGCACATCGTTCTCCAGCCACGGAAAGCTGACGGTGCAGTCATCAAGCACGCCGCGAATCTCGTCCAGCAGGGTTTCCTCGATCGGCGAGCCGTCCCCGTAATAGACATTACGCGGCAGGTCTTCCTCGTCCACCACATCCAGCAGGGTTTCACGCACTTCCGGTTGCAGGTTGGAGATATGGAACAGGTGCGCCTGATTGAACCAGACCGTATCTTGAGTGACCGGATGGCGCGAGACCGCCTGACAGATCTGCCGGGTGCGCAGTTCGCCGTCGTCTTTCCACTCACATTCGATGGCATGCGCACGGCAGTAAGCTTCGACGACGCTTTCGTCTTGCGTGTTGAACACCTGGCTCCACTCCACATCCAGGCCGTTACCGTAATTGCGCACGTACATCAGCTTCTTTTCGATGAAGCGGTCACGAATGCGCGCCGGGATGCGCCGATAGATTTCCCGACTGTCGGCAATCGGTGTTTCGCCGCCGGTCTGCGCGGCGATCATGCTGTAGAACCAGATCTTCATTGGCCATTCCAGCGTGTAGGCCTGTTCGTTGTGCAACGGGATACTCTGGTGCGCCGGGTATTCGGTGGAGGTGTACACCCCCTTGGTCACATTGCTGCGCGGCGTGGAGCCGAACTCGTAATTGAGCAGCGGATCGCCGAAGCCCGCCGCGAACTCACGAAACGCTTCCGCGCCGCCGACCTCGAACCCGCGGAACAGGATGCCCCCGGCGCGATACAGGTGCTCTGCGACCAACGGCTTGAATTCGCCCAGTGCTTCCATCAAGTCCAGACCCGGCTCGGGCGCCTGCACCAGCATCGGCAACGTGCCCGCCCCTGCCAGCAACGGACGGATATCCAAACTCAACGCATGACTCATGATGACTCTCCCTTGATGGCCAAAGCGTCCGATCCCCTGCGGCCCGACGCAACGCCAATGTCCAGATTGAACGTAACCGGGCGGCGGAAAATTAGCCGTGTTGCGTCAGCCCATCACCTGCCATGACAAGCCTGAAACATTTTCTTTCATTTAGATGCAAAAAAATCCTATAGGAATTCCGTTCTCATTCGTCTTTAACTGAATGCAGGGTCTGTCGGTATAGCCGCGCCCGTTTTTCAGAAGCGTTTCCAGAACACCACGTTGCCCCGAAAAGAGCGCTCATGCC
Organism: Pseudomonas floridensis; assembly: GCF_002087235.1. Classification (GTDB taxonomy): domain Bacteria; phylum Pseudomonadota; class Gammaproteobacteria; order Pseudomonadales; family Pseudomonadaceae; genus Aquipseudomonas; species Aquipseudomonas floridensis. Next base: position 8,343 of record NZ_MUIO01000038.1, read on the forward strand.
TGCCTGAAGGCCGCGCCATACCGTGAATCGAGACCGTTTACCCATGTCGAAGAAATCCCGCTCGAAAATCTGGTTTCTCGTCCACAGCTGGCTGGCCCTGCCCATCTGGTTTTTTGTGCTGATCGTCTGCGTGACCGGCACGCTGGCAGTAGTCAGCAAGGAAATCATGTGGCTAGCCAATCCGGAAATGCGCGACAACCCGCCGTCCGACACCGCCGAACGCATGAGTTTCGAACAGATCCGCGCCACCATCGAACGCAACGAACCGGACCTGATCGTCGGCACGATCATGCAGCCCGACGGCGATTACTTCGCGTTGAGCGTATTCGTGACCTATCCCGACGGCCGGTCGGTCCCAGCCTACGTCAACCCGTATACCGGGGTCATTCAGGGCCTGACGCCATCGTTCGATTTCCGCCGCTTCACCCGCGCACTGCATGGCTGGTGGCTGGTGCCGTTCACCAACGGCTATTCGTGGGGCTGGTATCTGGTGTCGATTCTCGGCCTGCCGCTGCTGGCCTCGCTAGTGACCGGGCTGGTGGTCTACAAGAAATTCTGGAAGGGTTTTTTCAAACCGCTGAGGTTCAGCCAGGGCCCGCGCATTTTCTGGGGCGATCTGCACCGGCTCAGCGGCGTGTGGTCGATCTGGTTTATCGCGGTCATCTCCATCACCGGCACCTGGTTTCTGATCCAGGCGATTCTCGGCGACAACCAGATCAGCATTTCCAGCCGCTCTCAGGTGGCGTCTATCATCCCCCACAGCGCCGTGCCACTGACCGCCGATGGCAGCCCCGCGCCCACCATCAGCCTGGAAAAAGCCGTGGAAATCGCCAAGGAGCGCATTCCAGGCCTGGAAGCGAGCTTCATCACGCCCCCGTTCAATGCCTACAGCAACATGCAGGTCGGCGGACGCAGCTGGTATCCGCTGATGTACCAGACGGCCGAGATCAATCCGTACAGCGGTGAAATCGCCGCCTCGCATCTGCTCTCGGACCGCAACAAGCTGGAGTTCGTGACCGAATCCATGCGCCCGCTGCACACCGGCGATTTCGGTGGCATCTGGATCAAGCTGATCTGGGCGTTCTTCGGGCTGGTGCTGAGCATGATGGTGCTCAGTGGCCTGCTGATCTGGAGCAAGCGCACCGCGCTGGCCACCCTCAACGCCCTCAAGCGCGAAGCCAAAGCCCATCCGGACAGTCTGCGGCCACCTCAACGGCCGCCGCTGGCGACCGGCACTGCGGAGAACAACCTGTGAGCAAGGTCGCCGTCGCCCAACCCGTTTCGTCATTGAGCCGTTTCTGGCACAAATGGCGTTTCCACATCAACGTGCTGCTGATCCTGATTCCGCTCGGTTTCATGCCCAAATACTTTGCCGACAACGCCCTGGATCGCGGCGACAAGGGCCTTGGCCAGCGTGACGTCGGCGAAGTTCAGGTCGGTCCGTGGAGCCTGCGCCTGGCCGAAGACCGCAACGAAGCGCCCCGTCTGTCCGGCCCGTCCGGCTACATGAAAAGCTTCAACGCCGCGCTGTGCAACGCCTGTATCGACCGGGTCAAGGCCACGTACCTGCGTATCGGCAAACCCCGCAGCCTGCGTACCGCTGGCGTGATTTTCTTTGGCGGCGGCTACCGCATGAGCGCCTTCATGCAGATTCCGGAAACCACCAGCCCGGATTCCGAGCTGTGGATCACCCTGGAAGGCTGGGACGGTTCCGTGCATCAGACTTCCATTCCCCTGCAACAGGCCTCGCCCGCCACCGTGGCCTGGCTGAAAAAACAAGGAGCCAAACCATGAATGCCCGCTTCTCCCTGCGGCGGCTGACGGCCGCTGCGCTCTGCCTGCTCGGCCTGAGCCTGAGTCCCTATGCGCTGGCGCACAACCCGATGTGTGAGTGCAAACAGATCGACAATGAACAGATTCGCTGCACCGGCGGTTTTTCCGATGGCAGCGGTGCACCGGGCGTGACCCTGGATGTGATCGGCTACGACGAGACCATTCTGGTGCCCGGCAAGCTGGGTGAGGACTCCACCGTCACCTTCAAGCGCCCTGCCTCGGAGTTCTACGTGCTGTTCGATGCCGGCCCCGGCCACGTCGTGGAAATCGATCAAGCGGATATCCCGGCCCCATGAGTGCACCGACGAGGCAGATCGTCCGTCCGGCCGGTGCCGGACATGAAACCCTTTACGTGCTGCTGTTGTGCCTGCTGATTCTGGCGCTCGCCGCAGGTGTGGTCAGCCTGCATGGCGAAAACCACGACGCGCACAGCGTGGCCAGCCATCAACTGGATGCCCGGCGCGACCTGACGGCTGCCGAACAGGGCATTTACGCCGACCTGCGCGTGACGGGTGATGAAATTCGCCTGCTGATTCAGGAACAGTCGACGCCCGTCACGCCGCAGCAATTGGGCGACGAAGGTTTTGCGCCGTTTGCCGAAGACGCCAGTTCGGTCAGCCGTGGCGCTCATGCGTGGCAGATGCTGGAGCAGTCCTATCTGGGGCTGAGCCAGTCGCCTGACGTGGCGGGCTCGTTTCTGATGCGCATCGGCTCGACGCAGGACGGCCAGGCCGACATCTGGATCAACCGCACGGCCACGACTGCGCCGACCGATCTCAGCGACAAGACCCTGATCGACAACGGCTGGCGGCAGGTCGTCGCGCAATTCGATGCCGGCGTGACCCGCCAGCATCAGCACTGAACCAACCAGAGAAGACAGCTCGCCCATGCCTATTTCTTTCAAACGCCGTCCCTTGTTGCGCGCCCTGCTGATCAGCCTGTGCGCCACGCTGCTTGCGCCGCTGAGCCACGCTGCCGACCCGGCCAAGCGCCTGCGCATTGGGATTACCCTGCATCCGTACTACAGCTACGTGAGCAATATCGTCGGCGACAAGGCCGAGGTCGTGCCACTGATTCCGGCGGGCTTCAACCCGCACGCCTACGAACCCCGCGCCGAAGACATCAAACGTATCGGCTCGCTGGACGTGATCGTACTCAATGGCGTTGGTCATGACGACTTCGCCGACCGAATGATCGCTGCCAGTGAAACGCCGGATATCAAGACCATCGAAGCCAACGCCGATGTCCCGCTGCTGGCAGCCACCGGCGTGGCGGCGCGTGGCGCGGGTAAAGTAGTCAATCCGCACACCTTTCTGTCGATCAGCGCCTCCATCGCGCAGGTCAACAACATCGCCCGCGAACTGGGCAAGCTCGACCCGGATAACGCCAGGACCTACACCGCCAACGCTCGCGCCTACGGCAAGCGGCTGCGGCAGATGCGCGCCGATGCCCTGGCCAAACTGACCAAGGCGCCTAACGCGGACCTGCGCGTGGCCACCGTCCATGCCGCCTACGATTACCTGTTGCGCGAGTTCGGCCTGGAAGTCACCGCCGTGGTAGAACCGGCCCACGGCATCGAACCAAGCCCGAGCCAGTTGAAAAAGACCATCGATCAACTGCGCGAGCTGGACGTTAAGGTGATCTTCTCGGAGATGGACTTCCCTTCCACCTACGTCGACACCATTCAGCGTGAATCCGGGGTCAGGCTGTACCCGCTGTCACACATTTCATACGGCGAATACAGCGCCGACAAGTACGAAAAGGAAATGGCCGGCAACCTCGACACCGTGGTCCGCGCCATTCAGGAGGCAGGCGCATGACGGTTGCCCAGAGTCTCAAGATTGCGCATCAGGGCCCAGGTATCGAATTCAGCGATGTGAGCCTGACGCTGGGCCGCACCACCATCCTCGACCGCATTCGATTCAACGTCCGCGCCGGCAGCGTGCACGCGCTGGTAGGCCCAAACGGCGGCGGCAAGAGCTCGCTGATCAAGACCCTGCTCGGCCAGACCCCGCATCAGGGCCAACTCAGCCTGCAATGGCCTGGCTCGCCCGGCCTGATCGGCTACGTGCCGCAGGCGCTGGAGTTCGACCGTGGGCTGCCCATGACGGTCGATGATTTCATGGCTGCCATGTGTCAGCGACGCCCGGCGTTTCTGGGCCTGTCGAAGCACTACGCCGCCGCGATCGGCGAGGCGCTGGAGCGGGTCGGCATGCAGGACAAGCGCAAGCGCCGCATGGGTGCGCTGTCCGGTGGCGAGCGGCAGCGTGTGCTGTTGGCGCAAGGCCTGATCCCGGCACCGCAATTGCTGGTGCTGGACGAACCGATGTCGGCGCTCGACGAAGCCGGCATTCAGGTGTTCGAGCGGCTGCTGGGCGACTGGCGACGGGCCGGTATCACCGTGCTGTGGATCGAACATGATCTGGAAGCGGTCAAGCGTCTTGCCGATCAGGTAACGGGGCTGAATCGCAGAGTGCTGTTCGATGAACCGGCACATGCCGCACTGACGCCGGAACGGCTGCTGACCCTGTTTTCGGCGCACCCGCGCACCGCCGATGGCAAGACCGGGAGCGGTGCGTAATGGATTACGAGAGCTTTCGACTGTTCATACAAGGCCTGGCTTCGTCCGGCTATCTGCCAGAAGCGCTGGCCTACGGCTTCGTGGTCAACGCCCTGCTTGCCGGTCTGCTGATCGGCCCGGTGCTGGGCGGTCTGGGTACGCTGGTGGTGGTGAAGCGCTTCGCGTTCTTTTCCGAAGCGGTCGGCCACGCAGCGCTGACAGGCGTCGCCATTGGCATCCTGCTCGGTGAACCCTACACCGGCCCGTACGGCAGCCTGTTCGGTTACTGCCTGCTGTTCGGCATCGTGCTCAACTACCTGCGTAACCGCACCGGTCTGGCGCCGGACACGCTGATCGGCGTGTTCCTGTCCGTCTCGCTGGCACTCGGCGCCAGCCTGCTGCTGGTGCTGGCCGGCAAGATCAACGTGCACATTCTGGAAAACGTCCTGTTCGGTTCGGTGCTGACTGTCAACGGTAATGACCTGTCGGTATTGCTGATCGTCGGCTCGTTGGTCATGGGCCTGAGCCTGCCGCTGTACAACCGCATCATGCTCGCCAGCTTCAATCCGCAACTGGCCGCCGTGCGTGGCGTCGCGGTGAAGTCGCTGGATTACCTGTTCGTGATTCTGGTGACGCTGATCACGGTTGCCGCCGTGAAGGTCATCGGCGCGATTCTGGTCGGCGCGCTGCTGGTGATTCCGGCGGCCGCCGCGCGCCTGCTGAGCCAGTCGCTAAAGGGCTTTTTCTGGATATCGGTCGCCATTGCCACCATCAGCACCCTGTGCGGCATCCTGCTGCCCATCGTCTTCGACCTGCCCGTACCGTCCGGCGCAGCGATCATTCTGGTGGCTGGCATTGCCTTCGCCCTCGCCGCCATCGCTCGCGGCACGCTGCCCAGCCTCAAAGGAAATATCGGATAAATGTTCACTTTGCGACGTATCACCCTGGCGCTGGCGCTGACCGGCATGCTCTGCAACACGCTGTCCGCAGCCGAAGCGCAAACGTCAGACGCTCAGCCTGTGAAAGTGCTGGCCAGCCTGCCCATCACCTATGGATTGGGGCAGATTCTGCTCAAGGACAGCGGCGTAGTGCTGGAACGTGCCGCCGCCAATCTGCCCGGCTCACGTCAGACCGCCTATTTCACCGGACGTGGTGCAGATGCCCTGCGCGGGCTGGCGGTCGAAGCTGACGCAGTGATCGGGCTGCGCTCGATCTGGGCCGATGACCCGCTTTACCCGAATGCCCGGCGCAGCAACATACGCATCGTCGAAATCGACGCGGCACGTCCGGTGGATGGCAGCCTGCCGGGCATTGCGGTGCAACCGGGCCAGGGCGTCGATGGCCTGAACAGTCAGCCGTGGCTGGCAAGCAACAACATGGGGCGCATGGCCGATGTACTGGCGGCAGACCTGGTACGTCTGGCACCGGCCGCCAAGTCGAAGATCGAAAGCAACCTGGCCACGCTCAAGCAGCAACTGCTCAAGCTAAGCGCCCGCAGCGAAGCGAGCCTGGCCAGTGCCGACAACCTGAGCGTGGTGAGCCTGTCAGACCGGTTCAGTTATCTGATCAGCGGCCTGAACCTGGAGCTGATCGACAGTCAGGTGCTGACCGATGAGCAATGGACGCCAGAGGCTTTGAAGAAACTGACGACGATGCTGAAGGATAGCGACGTGGCGCTGGTGCTCGACCACCGCCAGCCACCCGAGCCGGTCAAGGCCGCGATTGCCGAAGCAGGAAGCCAATTGCTGGTGCTGGGGATTGATGGAACGGATCCGCTGGCTGAACTGCAAGGGGATATCGAGCAGATTATTGCGGCGCTGAAATAACGCTGGCTGCCGTCCTGACAGACCTGATCAGTCGGGCCAACGGGGCGGTGGCCGATCACCAGGACAAAACCCGGTGGAACCTGGCTCCACCGGGTTTTGCATGTCTACGTGCGAATCAGTGGCTGACGGCCGCCTGTGCTTCCATCTTCTGGCGCAGGCTCAGCGGGCGCATATCGGTCCAGACTTCTTCGATGTAGGCCAGGCATTCTTTCTTGAAGCCACTCTTGCCCACGGTGCGCCAGCCGTTGGGGATGGCTTTGTAGTCGGGCCAGATCGAGTACTGCTCTTCGTGGTTGACCACTACTTGAAAGACGATGTCTTCCCGGTCGAATACTGAAGTCATTGTTGCTCTCCATGAGGTTCAGCGCCGCCGTGCCAATTCATGGCGGCTATAGGGATTGAACGTATCGCTACGTGAATAAATTAAAGCTGAGCGACTGCAGCGTTCAGCGCACGGCCGAAAATGTCGGCCACTTCGTCGATCTGCGCGGCAGTGATTACCAGAGGCGGCAGGAAGCGCACGACGCTGCCGTGCCGACCACCCAGCTCCAGGATCAGACCGCGCTTGAGGCATTCGCGCTGGATCAGCGGCGCCAGCCGTGCAAATACAGGTGGATGGCCCTGTGCGTCACGGGCACCGGCTGGATCGACCAGTTCGACGCCCAGCATCAGACCGCGCCCACGAATGTCGCCCAACTGCGGAAAATCGCGTTGCAGTTCGCGCAGGTGCGCAACCAGGCGTGCGCCCATCGCCGTGGCGTGTTCGCAGACGTTGTGTTCCTTGAGATAGCGTATCACCGCCGAACCGGCGGCCATCGCCATCTGGTTGCCTCGGAAAGTCCCGGCGTGAGCGCCTGGCAGCCAGGTGTCGAGCCATTGCCGATAGACCACCACCGCCAGCGGCAAACTGCCACCAATGGCTTTGGACATCACCACTACGTCAGGAATGATCCCGGCGTGTTCGAAGGCAAACATCTTGCCGGTGCGGGCGAAACCGCTCTGGATTTCGTCGACGATCAGCGCCACACCGGCGTTTTCCGTGATGCGGCGAACGCCACGCAGCCAGTCCAGATCAGCCGGAATCACCCCGCCCTCGCCCTGCACCACTTCAACGATGACCGCTGCAGGCAGTTGCACACCGGCTTCCGGATCGTTGAGCAGGTTTTCCAGGTAATGCAGATTGGCTTTCACACCCTGCGCACCGCCAAGCCCGAAGGGGCAGCGATAGTCGTAGGGATACGGCAGAAATTGCACGCCGGTGCTGAGCAGCGCGCCCAGCGGTTTTTTCGGCCCCAGGCTGCCCATCAGACTCAGCGCGCCCTGGCTCATGCCGTGGTAACCGCCCTGAAACGACAGCACTGTGCTGCGTCCGGTCGCGGTCCGCACCAGTTTCAACGCAGCTTCAACGGCATCGGTGCCAGTAGGGCCGCAGAACTGGATCCGTGCTTCTCGGGCCAGTTCTTCCGGCAACAGACCGAACAGGTCCTGTACGAATTGATCCTTGACCGGTGTGGTGAGGTCCAGTGTGTGCAGCGGCAGCTCATCGCTGATGACCTGCTGAATCGCCTCGATCACCACCGCGTGATTATGCCCCAGCGCCAGCGTACCGGCGCCCGCCAGACAGTCGATGAAACGTCGGCCTTCGACGTCCTCGACATGAATACCCTTGGCGCGCTTGAGGGCCAGGGGAATACGCCGTGGGTAGCTGCGGGCATTGGACTCCTGGCGACTCTGCCGCGCCAGCAAGGGCGACTCGTCGAACTGGTAGAGCGTCTCGACCGGAGCCGGGACAACCCGTGCCGGCTGATCATCGATGAACCTGGTAGCGACTGACATCTGTGCAACCCTCAATACGCTGTCTGATGAGCGAAACCGTTGAATGGCCCGAGTCGGCAGGCTGCCAGACCCAACGACCCAGACATTTATTCCTTCCCTTGAAAACGCGCCAGCAGCCTGCGGATTTACACCCGACAACAGGTTTTTCGTCCGCAACGCCGATGGCCCGACGGCAGGCTGATCAGAGCCCTTCCAGTTCCGCCATCAGGTCGGCCAGTCGGTCGAACTTCTGATCATCGACCTTCGGCCCGCCGAGGCTTTCCAGATGCTGCGCCAGCGCCTGCACGGTGTTGAACTCAAACATCGCCCGCAGCGGCACGTTACGCTGCAACTGCTTCTGCGCCCGCGTCACCACCTGTGTGGCGAGCAGCGAGTGACCGCCCAGTTCGAAGAAGTTGTCAGTGATGCCGACCCGCTCGACCTTCAGCACATCGGCCCAGATAGCGGCCAGCTGCTGTTCCATCTCGCTGCGCGGCGCGACGTAATCCTGCTGCGCCAGGCTCACCTCCGGTGCAGGCAGGGCCTTGCGGTCCAACTTGCCATTCGGAGTCAACGGCATCTGCGCAAGCAACACCAGGTGAGACGGCACCATGTAGTCCGGCAGGCTGGCCTTGAGCTGGTTTTTCAGGTCGTCGCGCAAGGCATCCGGGTCTTGCACGACACCGTTGGGCACCAGGTAGGCGGCCAGCACCTTGCCCAGCGGGCCGTCGATGTCCAACACCACCGATTCGCGAATCGCGGCATGTTCCTGCAGGCGGGTTTCGATCTCGCCCAGTTCGATGCGGTAGCCGCGAATCTTGACCTGATGATCGACCCGGCCGACGTACTCCAGCACACCATCGCGGCGACGGCGCGCCAGATCGCCGGTGCGGTACAGACGCTCGCCCGGCGCACCGAACGGGTTGGGCACGAACACCGGCACGGTACGCAGCGGATCGCCGACATAGCCACGACCGACGCCGGTGCCCGCGACACACAGCTCGCCGACGGCACCCAGCGGTACCAGCTCCAGCGTTTCGTCCAGTACGTACAAACGGTTGTTGTCGGTCGGCGAGCCGATCGGCAGGTAAGTGTTGCGCGTGGACGCTTCATCGACCTGGAAGAACGCGACGTCATCCGAGCATTCGGCCGGCCCGTAGGCATTGACCAGCCCGATATCGGGGTAGCGTTGCAGCCATTGGCTGGCCAGTTCCGGTGGCATGGCTTCGCCGGTCGGCAGCATCCAGCGCAGACCGTCGAGTGCCGCCTGCTCTTCAGCCAGCAGGCCGGTGATCAGCGACGGCACGCTTTCCAGCACGCTGATGCCCTGCGCACTCACATGCTCAAGCAGCGCCTGCGGATCGCGGGCGATGTCGTTGGGCACGATGTCGACCCGTGCGCCGAATAACGGTGCAGCGAGGAACTGCCAGACCGAAATGTCGAAGCTTTGCGAGGCGGTCTGGGCGATCACGTCCGTAGCGCTGAGTTTCAGATAAGGCACCTTGCTCAACTGGTTGTTGAGCATGCCGCGCTGCTCGACCATCACGCCTTTCGGCAGCCCGGTCGAGCCAGACGTGAAGATCACGTAGGCCAGATTGTCCGGCGCGCTGTGACGACCCGGATTGTGTTGCGCGGTTACCTGCTGCTGAACGGTTTCCCAGATCAGCAAACGCGGACGACTGGATTCAGGCAACGCGTCCAGCAACGCACTGCCCTGCTCCACACAGTGGGCGCTGCACACCAGAACCGGCGTACGACTCTGACCGATGATGCCGCTCAGGCGCGGATTCGGCAGTGCCGGATCCAATGGCAGGTAACCGGCACCGGCCTTGAAGCTGCCGATGATCATGCCCAGTAATTCAGGCCCGCGCTCGGCCAGCAGCGCAATCGGTTGGTCGAAGCCGACACCGGTCTCGATCAGCGCGTGACCGAGGCGATTACTGGCGCTGTTCAGTTCGGCGTAGCTGACCGCCTGATCGAGGCAGGTCACGGCGATACGCTCAGGGTGCTCGGCAACCTGTGCTTCGAACAGCTCGATGTAGCTGCGCTCCAGCGGATAGGCGCGTTCGCTCTGGTTGCAGCCGTCGAGCAGGAATTCACGTTCCCGTTCGCTGAGCAGCGCCAGTTCGGCCATGTCACCGTGGAAGCCTTCGACCAGCGCCAGCAGCAGGCGCTTGAATTCGCCGAGCATCCCCTGCACGGTCGATTCGTCGAAATAACGCTGATCGTAGGACAGGTGCAGGCCCAGGTCATCGCCGGGATAACAGACCGCTGTCAGCGGATAGTTGGTGTGCGTGCGGCCGGAATCGGAGGTCGCGTTCAGGCTTTGCGCACGGTCCAGCACCGACACTTCAACCGGCGCGTTCTCGAACACGAACAGGCTGTCGAACAGTGGCTGGCCCTTGGGCAGTTCGCTGTTTTCCTGAATGGTCACCAGGGGCAGGTATTCGTACTCGCGCAATTGCATGTTGCTGTCGAGCAACTGACTCAACCACTGACGCACGCTGCAGCGCTGATCGTCGCCCGGCATGCCGACGCGCAGGGCGATGGTGTTGATGAACAGACCGACCGTGCGCTGCATTTGCGGCAGCTCCACCGGACGCCCCGCCACCGTCACGCCGAACACTACGTCGCGATCGCCGCTCATGCGTCGCAGAGTCAGGGCCCATGCAGCCTGGGCGAAGGTGTTGACGGTCAACTGGTGCTGCTGCGCCAGTTCGCGCAACCGTGCGCCGTCCGCCACATCAAGCCGGGTGTAGCAATCGCCCACCACCATGCCGCCGCTGTCCCCGGCGTGTTCACGCAGAAACGGACGGTCACTCGGAATCGGCGTCGGCCGCTCGAAGCCCGCCAGGTTCTGCCGCCACCAGTCACGCGCCTGCGCCAGCCCGCGGCGCTGCAGCCAGCCAATGTAATCGCGATAGCGCGGAGCCGGAGCGAGTTGTGCATCCCGACCCTCGCCCAGCGCGGTGTAGATGTCGAAAAAATCATTCATGAGCAGCGAGCGGCACCAGGCATCGATAAGAATGTGGTGATTGCTCATCATGAACCAGTAGCGCGCCTCGCCCACGCGGATCAGGCGCAGGTGGAACGGTGGCTGACGCAGCAGATCGAAGCCGGCCTCGCGCTCGGACTTGAGCAAGGCCTGCAGACGTGGCTCCTGCCGGTCGCCCGGCACATCGCGCCAGTCCAGGTAATCGACCGGCGTGTTGCCCGGCTTGTGAATGACCTGCAGCATGGTTTCGCCAACGTCCCAGCAGAACGACGCACGCAGCGCTTCATGACGGGCGATGACCGCCTGCCAGGCATGCGCGAACCGTTGCGGATCCAGCGCACTGTCAATGCGGTAGCGGTCCTGCATGTAATACAGGCCGGTGCCCGGTTCCAGCAGGGTGTGCAGCAGCATGCCCTCCTGCATCGGGGTCAGCGGATAGACGTCTTCGATGTGGCTCGCCGGAACCGGCAACGCGTCCAGTTGCACCTGATCCAGTTCGGCCAGCGGGAAGTCAGACGGCGTCAGGCCGCCGCTGCCATCGGCAAGGCAATGCTCGATCAGGGCGTGCAGTTGCGCCAGGTAATCCTGCGCCAGCGCTTCGATGGCGCCCGGCTCGTAACGCTCGGCGCTGAAGGTCCAGCGCAGCACCAATTCACCGCCATACACCTGACCATCGATGCTCAGCTCGTTGGGCAGCGGGGCATGAGGATCATGGGCCACGCCTGCCGACTCTTCCAGCGGAAGGAACAGCGCGTCGCCGTCAAAACTCTGGTCGAACTGGCCCAGGTAGTTGAAGGTGACCGGTGCCGTCGGCAAGGCCTGCATCTCACCTCGTTTGCCTGCGCCGGCGAGGTAGCGCAGCACGCCGTAGCCCAGGCCTTTGTGCGGCACTTGACGCAACTGCTCTTTGATCGCCTTGATCGAATCGCCGGGTGTGGCGTGGTCGGCGGCGGGTGTCAGGCGCATCGGATAGGCGCTGGGAAACCAGCCCACGGTGCGGGTCAGATCAATGTCGTCAAACAGGGTTTCGCGGCCGTGGCCTTCGAGTTGAATCAGCGTCGAGGCCTGCCCGGTCCAGCGGCACATCACTAGCGCCAATGCGGTCAGCAGCAAGTCGTTGACCTGGGTCCGATAGGCGCTCGGCACCTGTTGCAGCAGTTGCCGGGTCCTGTTGGCATCCAATCGCACGCTGAGGGTACGGGCGTGACGATTCTGCTGACCGCCATGCGGGGTCTGGCACGGCAGCGTCGCGGACGGGCCGCTGAGCTGACGTTGCCACCATTGAAGCTCTTCACGCAACGACTCGCTGCCGGCATACGCCTGCAGGCGACTCGCCCAGTCCCGGAAGGCACTGGTCTTGGCCGGAAGCCGAACCGGCGCGGCTTCACCAAGCTGCCGGTAAGCGGTCTGCACATCATCGAGCAAGACACGCCACGACACACCATCGACCACCAGATGGTGAATGACCATCAGCAACCGTTGTCGGCCCTGCGGTCCGTCCACCAGCACGGCACGCAGCAGCGGACCGTGTTGCAGATTCAGACTGCGTTGGGCCTGCTCGAACAGAACGACACATTCGCTCAGGTCATCGACCTGCGCGTGCCGCAGTAAAGGCACTTGTTCGGCGGCGCGATGTTCGGCCGTCCAGCGACCTTCATGCTCCGTGAAGACCAGCCTCAATGCATCATGCTGTTCGAGCACGGCCTGTAGCGCGAGTTCCAACTGTTGAGCGCTCAAGGGCGCGACAGGCTCCAGAACCAGCGCCTGATTCCAGTGCTGACGTTGGGGAATCGGCATGTCGAAGAACCAGTGCTGAATCGGCGTGAAGCCCGATTCACCCGTTACCAGGCCCTGCTCGGCCTGAACCGACTCCTGGGTTGTCGCCACCGCAGCCAGTGTTTGTACGGTCTGGTGCTGAAACAGATCACGCGGGGTGAAAAAAATATTTGCCTGACGTGCCCGGCTGACCACCTGAATCGACAGGATCGAGTCGCCACCCAGCTCGAAGAAATTGTCGTTGAGGCCGACCTGCTGCACATTCAGCACCGCGCACCAGATCGCCGCCAGTTGCTGCTCCAGTTCACTGACGGGCGCCACGTAATGCTGACGATTGAGTTCAGGGTCCGGCGCGGGCAAGGCGCGACGATCCAGCTTGCCGTTGGCGGTCAGCGGCATGCCTGACAGCAGGATCAGGTGCGCGGGCACCATGTAATCCGGCAATTTAGCCTTGAGGTGCGCCTTGAGCGAGTCGCGCAGGCGCGCCTGCTGTTCGTCGCCCTGCCCGGCCACTTCACTGACGACATAACCCGCCAGTTGCTTGCCTGACGGGGTGTCCAGCGCCAGCACTACGGCTTCGCGAACCGCTTCGTGCTCCAGCAATCGGGTTTCGATTTCGCCCAGTTCGATGCGGAAGCCACGAATCTTCACTTGATGGTCGATCCGCCCCAGATACTCCACCTGCCCGTCCGCCCGCTGGCGTACCAGATCGCCGGTGCGGTACAGCCTTCCGCCCTGCCCGCTGAACGGATCCGCCACGAAGCGCTCGGCAGTCATGCCTGGACGCTGGTGATAACCCTGCGCCAGACCGGGCCCGCCGATGTACAGCTCGCCACTCGCGCCCTGCGGCACCAGCGCCAGATCCGCATCGAGGATGTAGGCCACCCGTGCGCCGACTACTCGACCGATCGGCACGCTGGCTTCGCCGTCGGGCAACTGCTGCGGCGCCAGACTGGCCAGTGGCATGACCACGGTTTCGGTCGGGCCATAGGCATTGAAAAACAGTTCGGGCTGGAACACCGCCCGGATGCGGTGCAGGTGCTCGCCGGTCAGCGCTTCGCCCCCGGTGATGCACATGCGCACCGGCAACGTCTGGTCCTGAGTCGCCAGCCATTGCGCCAACTGGCTGCCATAGCTGGGCGTGAAGCCGAGAATATTGACCTGTTGATCGCGGATCAGGCTGCAGATTTCTTCAGCATCCCACTGCCCTTGGGCACGCAATATCACGCGAGCCCCAGCGAGCAACGGCACCAGTAGCCGCTCAGTGGCGGCGTCGAAATTAATCGAATAGAAATGCAGTTCGCAGTCATCGGGCTGCATGTCGAAGCGACGGATCACCGCCTGACAATGCATGGCGATTTCGCCATGGCACACCACCACGCCCTTCGGCTTGCCGGTCGAGCCCGAGGTGTAGATCAGGTACGCCTGATGCTGCGGCAGGCTGATGAACGGCAACTCGCCTTCGGGACAAGATGCCAGCGCAGGCGAATCGTCTTCCAGGCACCAGCGCGCCACGCCCTCCGGCAGATCGCCAAGCGCCGCCAGCAGCGTACGGTCACCCAGCAACAGACCCACGCCACTGTCTTCGATCATGTATTGCAGACGTTCCAGCGGGTATTCCGGGTCCAGCGGCACGTAGGCGCCACCAGCCTTGAGAATCGCCAGCAGGCCGACCACCATTTCCAGCGAACGCTCCAGCGCCAGACCGACGCGCACCTGCGGACCTACACCCCGCTCGCGCAGCATCCAGGCCAGGCGATTGGCCCGGCTGTTCAGTTCACGGTAGCTCAGGGTCTCGCCGGCAAAGGTAAGTGCGGGCGCATCAGGACGCAGGCGCGCCTGTTCGGCAAACAGCTGATGAACGCACTGATCCAGACGTTGCACGCCCGCTTCGACGCCCAGGTTGTCGAGCAACGCCTGACGCTCGGCGTCCTGCAACAGCGGCAATTCGCTGAGGCGCTGCTGCGGATCGGCCAGCAGGGCTTGCAGCAGGTTCAGCCAGTGCCCGGCCATCCTGGCGATACGCGGCTCGTCGAACAGGTCGGTGCTGTAGGTCAGGCAGCAACCCAGACAATGGTCCAGCTCGGTCACTTCCAGGTTGAGGTCGAACTTGGTCGCGCGCGCATCGTTGACCAGATACTCGACGGTCATCCCGGCCAGCTCGCGACTTTGCTGGAACTCCCAGCGCTGCACGTTGCACATCACCTGAAACAGTGGGTTGTAGGCCGCGCTGCGCGGTGGCTGTAAGGCTTCGACCAGATGATCGAAGGGCAAGTCCTGGTGCGACTGACCTTCGATGACGGTGTGCCGCACCTGTTCGAACAACTGCGCCACGCTCATCTGCCCGTCGAGCTGCACACGCAGCACCTGGGTGTTGAGAAACGCGCCGATCAGGCCTTCGCTTTCCGGCCGGATCCGGTTGGCCACCGGCGCGCCAATGCGCAGGTCGGTCTGTCCACTGTAACGGTAGAGCAACACCGCCAGCGTGGCGGTCATGGTCATGAACAGGGTCAGGCCGTTCTGCGCGTTGAAGGCGCGCACTTTTGCGGCCAGACCGGACTCGAGATCGAAACGATACAGTTCGCCTTGATGACTCTGCACCGGCGGACGCGGCCGGTCGCCGGGCAACTCCAGCAACGGATGCTCGTTACCCAGCTGCGCGGTCCAGTAATCCAGTTGCCGCTGACGCTCGCCCGCCTCCATCCATTGGCGCTGCCAGACGCTGTAATCCAGATATTGCACCGCCAGCGGTTCCAGCGGCGACGGTTTGCCGTCGATGAACGCCTCGTAGAGCAGCCCCAGTTCGCGGGCGAATATGTCCATCGCCCAGCCTTCGGTGACGATGTGGTGCAAGGTCAGGACGAAGTAATGCTCCAGCTCGCCCGCCCGGACCAGACAGGCGCGCAGCAGCGGCCCGGTTTCCAGGTCAAACGGCTGATGCGCTTCGCTGTCGGCCAGAGCCTGAAGCCGTTGCTGGCGCTCGTCGGCGGGCAGTTCGCAGAGGTCCTGCCACTGCACTTGCAGGCCGGTCTGTTCGGACACCTTCTGACAGGCAATACCGTCAATACTCGGGAACGTCGTACGCAGGGTTTCATGGCGCATGATCAACGCCTGCAACGCCGCTTCGAACCGCTCGATGTCCAGCGTTCCTTTCAGACGCGCCATGCCGCCAACGTTGTAGGCCGGGCTGTCCGGTTCCATCTGCCAGAGGAACCACATGCGTTGCTGCGAATAGGACAACGGCACGGGCTGGCTGCGGTCGACACGAGCGATGGGTTGCAGGCTGCCGCGCACGCCGGAGGCCTGAATCCTTTCCACCTGTTCGGCGAAGGCACCCAGTTCACTGGCTTCGAACAGTGTGCGCAGCGGCAGGTCGATGTCGCACGCCTGGCGCACGCGGGAGATGATCTGAGTGGCCAGCAACGAGTGGCCGCCCAAGGCGAAGAAATCGTCACACAGGCCGACACGCGGCACGCCCAGCACTTCGCGCCAGATGCCTGCAATCTGCTTGTGCAATGCCGTTTGCGGCTCGACGTGTTCACGGGTCTGCCATTGCGGTTCGGGCAAGGCGCGGCGGTCGAGTTTGCCGCTAGGGCTCAGGGGCATGTTGTCCAGACGCACCAGTTGCGCGGGCACCATGTAATCCGGCAACTCCAGGCTGAGAGCGGACTTGACGCGCTCGCTCTGCAACGCTTCGCTTTCATGCGCCAGTGTCGAGGTGTAATAGCCAATCAGTTGCGCGCCGGCCACCGTGTCGCGAACCAGCACCGCCGCCTGCCCGATGCCCGGCTGAGCCAGCAGCCGCGCTTCGATTTCCTGCGGTTCGACCCGAAAACCACGCACCTTGACCTGCTGATCGAGACGCCCCAGGTATTCGAGCGCGCCATCCGCGGCCCAGCGTACGAGGTCGCCGGTGCGGTACAGGCGCTCGCCTGCCTCGCCCATCGGGTCGGCCACGAACCGCTCGGCGGTCAGCGCCGGGCGGTTCAGATAACCGCGTGCCAGACCGATGCCGCCAATGCACAACTCACCGGCTACGCCGTGCGGCACCTGGTTCAGTTCGCTGTCCAGCACCCGACACACCACGTTGCCCAGCGGACGGCCAATCGGCGAGCGCTCGCCATCCGCCACCTGGCAATGCCAGTGAGTGACGTTGATCGCGGTCTCGGTCGGACCGTAGCGGTTGTACAATTGCACATTCGGCAAGTGTTCCAGTACGCGGTTGCGCAACTCGCCGGACAGCGCTTCGCCCCCGGAGAACAGGCGACGCAGACTGGCGCATTGGCGGGTCAGCGGCTCGTCGATGAACAACTGCAACAACGGCGGCACGAAGTGCAGCGTAGTGACGCCGTATTCGGTGATCAGTTGCGCGATGCGATACGGATCGCGGTGTTCTCCGGGACCGGCCAGCAGCAAACGGCAACCGGTAATCAGCGGCCAGAAGCATTCCCACACCGACACGTCAAAGCTGATCGGTGCTTTCTGCATCAACACATCGGTGTCGTCCAGCGCATAGGTCGCCTGCATCCATTGCAGACGCTCGGCCAACGCCGCATGCGTGTTGCCGACGCCCTTGGGCTGCCCGGTGGAGCCGGAGGTGTAAATCACGTACGCGAGGTTATCGCCCTGCAAATGCAGACCCGGCGCACTGACCGGCCAGCTTTCCAGGTTCAGCGTGTCCATCGCCACGGTGCACACGCCTTCTGCGCTCGGCAGGTCGCCCAACAGATGGCTCTGGGTCAGCAGCAGACCGACACCGCTGTCTTCGAGCATGTAGGCCAGACGCTCGGTCGGGTAATCCGGGTCCAGTGGCACGTAAGCACCGCCAGCCTTGAGGATCGCCAACAGACCGATCAGCAATTGCGGCGAACGTTCGGCAGCGATCGCCACCTTGACGTCCGGCCCGACGCCCTTGTCGCGCAGGTAATGCGCCAGCCGGTTGGCCTGGCTGTGCAGACTGGCAAAATCGAGGCTGCCGCCGTCCCACAGCAAGGCGATACGCTCCGGGGTCTGCCGCACCTGCTGATTGAGCAGCTCCGGCAACCAGCGTTCGGCGGGCGTACAGGGTGCCTCGCTCCAGAGGGCCTGCCGAGACTGCTCGTCATCGCTGAGCAGTTGCAGATCACCCAGCGCAGTCTGTGGCTGCTGGCTGACCTGAGTCAGTAACCGCACGTAGTGCCTGGCCATGCGCACGATGGTGTCGCGTTCGAACAGTTCATCGGCATAGTCGAACGACAGGATCAGGCGACCGTTCTTGTCTTCTTCGCTGTGCAGTTGCAGGTCGAACTTGGCTTCGCGGCTGTGCCACGGCAACTCTTCGGCCAGCAAGCCCGGCAACCGGCGCAAGGCACTCAAATCGCGTTGCTGGTGGTTGAACATGACCTGAAACAAACCGTGTTCACGCGCCTGCGGGAAGGCTTCGACCAGTTGATCGAACGGCACGTCCTGATGCGCCTGCGCGTCGAGCGCCGTCTGGCGGGTCTGGGCCAGCAAAGTCGAGAACGGCTGGCGCGAATCGAGTCGGGCACGCAACACCAGGGTGTTGATGAAGAAGCCAATCATGCCTTGGGTTTCATGGCGCGGCCGGTTGGCGCCGGGCACACCGATGCGAAGATCGGTCTGACCGCTGTAGCGATGCAAAAGGGTCTGGAACCCGGCCAGCAACAGCATGAACGGTGTCGACTGCCATGCTTGCGCGGTGCTGCGCACGGCGGCGCTCAGTTCGGCACTCAGGCGCAGGCTGTAACGGTCGGCACTGTGCCGTTGGCGCGCCGAACGCGGATGATCGGGGGTCAGCGCCAGCACCGGCTGCTCGTCGCCCAACTGCCCTTTCCAGTACGCCAGTTGACGCTCGGCCTCGCCGCGGACCAGCCATTCACGCTGCCACTGGCCGTAGTCGGCATACCGCAGCGCCAAAGGTGCCAGTTCAAGTGATTGCCCTTGAACTGCGGCGGCGTAAAGACGCGAAAACTCGTCGATCAACACGTTCAGCGACCAGCCGTCGGCAACGATGTGATGCAGCGTCACCAACAGTTGATGTTCTTCGTCGTCCAGTTGCACCAGCGTCACGCGCAGCAACGGGCCGTTTTGCAGATCGAACGGCTGGCAGGCCTGCTCTTCGCGAATGGCCCGCGCACGTGCCTGACGCTCATCGCCAGACAGGCTGCTAAGGTCCAGCTCCTGTAGCTGAAAAGCGGTGGCCGGATCGATGCGTTGCAGCGCCACGCCGTCGTGTTCATAGAAGCGGGTACGCAGCGACTCATGGCGTTCGATCAGCCGCTGAAAACTGTCGCGCAACGCGGTGCGGTCCAGTTCGCCCCGCAGGTGCAGACCACCGGGAATGTTGTAGGCGCTGCTGCGCGGGTCCAGTTGCCAGACAAACCACAGGCGGTTCTGAGCCAGGGACTGCGGCAAATGCTCGTTGCCGGGCAGTCGCTCGATGGCGTTTTTTTCGTCGGGTAAGGTGCCTTGTCGGGCAGCGATCTGCAGTGCTTCGATCTGCGCAACGAACGCACCCAGTGTCGGCGCTTCGAACAGCAGGCGCAGACTCAGGTCGATGCCCAGCACCTCACGCAGCCTGGCCACGACCTGAGTCGCTGCAATCGAGTTGCCGCCAAGCAGGAAGAAGTGGTCATCCGCGCTGACCTGCTCCTGCTGCAAGTGTTCGCACCAGACGCTGGCAACTTTGGCCAGCAGTTCCGAACCGGTTGCGTGGACCGGCGCCGAATGGCTTGAAGTGCCTTGAGGAAACACGGCGTAGCTGTCCAGACTGCCATCGGCCAGACGCGTGCGGCAGGCCGAACGTTGCAGTTTGCCACTGGACGTCTTGGGCAATGCGCCGGGGTTGAGCAGCACGACCACGGAAGGCGCTTCCTGAAAAGCATCGGCCACGGCCTGACGAATAACATTGATCAGTGCCTCGGGGGGCAGGATTTTCTGCACGCTGCGACTGACTTCAGCCGCAATGCCGATGCCCTCACTGCCCGCTTGAGTCACCGCGAAGGCGGCGATGCGGCCTTTACGCACCACATCGACGTCACGTTCGACGACTTTTTCGATGTCCTGCGGGTACAGGTTGTGACCGCGCACGATCAGCATGTCCTTCAAACGCCCGGTGATGTACAGCTCGCCGTGGCGCTGAAATCCCAGGTCGCCAGTGCGCAGCCATGTCTGTCCGTCGTGCTCGACAAAGCTTTTGGCGGTCGCCTCGGGATTGCGCCAGTAACCATGGGCAATGCTCGGACCTGTCGCCCAGACTTCTCCTACAAAGTTTTCATCCAGTACGTGCATACCGTTCGGATCGACGATCAACACACCGTGCCCCGGCTGACCGGTGCCGCAACTCATCACCGGACTGCCCTCACCCAGTTCGACGACGTTGCGGGCCAGCGCGGTCTCGTCCAGGCGCAGCGATGGAATACCGTTACCGCGCTTGCCACCGGCGACATAGAGCGTGGCCTCGGCCAGCCCGTAGGACGCCATGAAGCTGTCGGGCGTAAAGCCGCAGCTGGCGAACTTCTCGGCGAATGCATCGAGGCTGTCCTGCCGGATCGGCTCGGAGCCGGAATAGGCCACGCGCCAGCGGCTCAGGTCCAGGCGCTCCACTGCCGAATCGCTGACCCGCGCGCTGCACAGTTGATACGCAAAGTCCGGCCCGCCGCTGATCGTGCCGCCGTATTCGCTGATCGCTTCCAGCCAGCGCAACGGCCGGGTCAGAAAGTACGCAGGCGCCATCAATACACAAGGCACGCCGCTGAAAATGGGTTGCAACAGGCCGCCGATCAGCCCCATGTCGTGGTACAGCGGCAACCAGCTGACGATCACATCGTCGGGATTGACGTCGATACCGAAGCCGTGACGGATCAGTTGTTCATTGGCAACCAGATTGCCGTGCGTGACTTGAACGCCTTTGGGCAAGGCGGTCGAACCGGAAGTGTAT
The DNA here is from genome assembly GCF_002087235.1 of Pseudomonas floridensis. Classification (GTDB taxonomy): domain Bacteria; phylum Pseudomonadota; class Gammaproteobacteria; order Pseudomonadales; family Pseudomonadaceae; genus Aquipseudomonas; species Aquipseudomonas floridensis. The sequence goes on from NZ_MUIO01000038.1 coordinate 29,087, forward strand.
TGCAGAAAGGCGACGTCGTCGCTGCGCAAATCGGGCCCCTGCCAATCGTCGGCAAGCGCGCCGTCCAGCGTGTCCACGCAAAGCAATTGTGGTGCATCAACCGCGGCCAGTTCGTCCAGTTGCAGCAACGCGGCTTGCAGGTCGGAACCGGTCAGCACCACACGCGGCTCGGCGTCGATGATGATCGACAGCAGGCGCTCCTGATGATGACGGCGATTGGATTCCGGCGGATAGGCCGGCACCGCAATGACTCCGGCGTACAGGCAGCCGAAAAATGCCGCCACGTAGTCCGGCCCGCTATGAAACAGCAGAATCGCCCGGTCTCCGGGCTCGGCCTGACGTTGCAGCGCTGCGGCGATGGTGCGGGCGCGCAGGTCCAGATCACGGTAGGTCAGCACCAGGCCCTGGCTGTTTTCGTCGGAGAGAAAACGCAGCGCCAATCGGTCCGGCGTTTTCGCGGCGCGACGCTGGAGCGCCTGGGCCAGGGTGTCGGGGAGTTCAAACGCTTCCATGATCGGGTTCCTGCTAGGTTCGGCTTGCCAGATGGGGCTGGATTTCAAAAGAGCGCGCGTCGCTCATCGGCGACGCGTCAGGCGAGCGGCGGTCAGCCGGCTGCGCGGGTCGGATGTCGCATGGCGCTGTTGCGCCAGCGGGCCAGGTGCTGTTCGGCATAACGCCGCAAATGGCGAAGCAATTGGGATTGCTCATCGATCAGGTAGAAGTGATGACCTTCGAACATATCCAGCGAGAAGCCGGTGCTGGCCTCCTCCTGCCAGTCGAGCAGCTCCTCGACGCTGACACTGTCCTGCTTGCCGCCGAAGACATGGATCGGCATGTCCAGCGGCTCACGCTCGCCGTAGACGAAACTGCCGCACAGCAGAAAATCGGCACGCAGGATTGGCAGCATCAACTGCATGAGTTCTTCGTTAGCGATTACGTTTTCGCTGGTGCCCTTGAGCGTGCGCAGCCGGTCGATCAACTGCGCATCGGTCTTGGCAACCGCGTATTCACTTACATCGCGGCGCACCGGACCTGCCGTGGCGGACGTGAACAGGGCCAGCGGCGCAGGCAGACCACGAGCGCGCAGGGCGTGCGCCAGCTCGAACGCCAACAGCCCGCCCAGGCTGTGGCCGAACAACGCATAAGGCGTGTCCAGCTCAGCGGCGATCTCATCGGCCAGACGACTGGCCAACTGCACGATATCGGTCTGTAACGGCTCGTCCATGCGCATGCCCCGTCCCGGCAGTTCCAGCGGACGCACGCTCAACCAGTCCGGCAGTTTGCGCCGCCAGGGGCTGTAGAACATGGCGCTGGCACCGGAATACGGCAGGCAGAACAGCTTCATGCTTGCAGAACTGTTCATATCAGGACCGTCCGTCCATTGGATCCGGTGTAAAAGCCGTGATGCGCACGATCAAAACGCATGGTGTTCTCCTGATGTATTCCCTGGCCTGCGCCGTGGGCGGGCCTGTCATCAATGAGAACGGACGGCGCCTGGAAATAATTAGTCGCATCCTGCGTCCGCGCACGACCGCCGGGCGCACCTGCGAAGCTCGCACCCTTTAAGTGCGCTGATGCGCTTTCGCATTTGACAATAATTATCATTAAGACTAATTTATCGCCCCACGCGATGGTGCTGCTCATAAGGCGGCTCCCCTCCAATGACTTCGTAGCAAGGTGAATTCCATGACGGAACAAGTATTCACAAGCAAGTGCGACTCACCCCTGCTCCAGGCTTTCGTCGACAACTATCTGCTGCTGGTCAAGATCGCCGCACGCATCGTGGGTTGCCGGTCACGCGCTGAAGATGTGGTGCAGGACGCCTTCTTCAGGCTGCGCTCCGCCCCTCAAGTCACGCTGACGTTCAAGGCCCAGCTCAGCTACCTGTTTCAGATCGTGCGCAATCTGGCCATCGATCATTACCGCAAACAGGCGCTGGAGCAGAAATACACCGGGCCGGAGGCCGAGGGGCTGAACGTGGTGATTCAAGGCGCTTCGCCGGAAACGTCGCACATCAACTTCTCGAGCCTGGAGCGCATCGCCGACGCCCTGTCGGAATTGCCACCCAGAACCCGCTACGCGTTCGAGATGTATCGCCTGCACGGCGTGCCGCAGAAGGACATTGCCAAGGAGTTGGGCGTCTCGCCGACGCTGGTCAACTTCATGATCCGCGACGCGCTGATTCACTGCCGCAAGGTCAACGGTGTCAGAAACGAACCCTGAGCGTTGCCAGAACGAAAAAACCGGAGCTCAGGCTCCGGTTTTTGGTTGTGCGCAGAGCCAGTCGATCAGCGACTGACCTGGTACTCGGGCTGCACTTCCGGCATGGCCGAAGAGTGGTGATTCAGGATCTTCCACTCATTGCCGATGCGGTGATACAAGAAGGTGTAGCGCGCCTGGACCTTGCTCTGCTTGCCGTCTGCCGACGTCAGCGTGAAGGTGTAGACGCCACTGTCCACGGCGGCATCCGGACCCAGGCGACGAATCTCCCGGTAGTTGATTTCACCGGCTGGCTTGAGCGCCAGGAAGTGATCGAAGTAGTCCTTGATCTCGGCCGGGGTGGCTCGCACCTTGTTCGAGACCGTCGGCTGCAATACCGCATCCTTCGTGTAGAGAGAAACCACGGTCTGCGCGTTACCGGTCTGCAGTGCCTTGTTCCAGCGGTCGAACAGGCCTGCAATTTCCTTGTCATTCACGTTGCTTGGCTGCTCGGCCACCATGCGGTAGGTGTAACCGCCCGCCGGTTCGGCAGCGGCGTGTACCATCGGGGCACTTACAGCAAGGAACAGGGCCAGGGCGGTCAATTTCACTTTCATTGCAACTCTCCTACGGGATGATCTGTTCAGGGATTCAGTGGATGCCAATTTGCCCTGTTGCCCGCTTTACCCCATCGGCCGAACGGGGTTATTTCACTATGCCAACCGGCAGATAGGCGCTGCATCGCCAGACGCGCTTTAATAGCGCTACTCAAGGTGTGCTCGCGCGCGCATCATTTCCCGCTGGAGCTCTCCTCATGCAAAGCCCTCCACATGACCCCGCAAGTGCCCTGGCCATCCGCACCCAGTATCGGCAGTCGCAAAGCCGCGCCGCCCGCCTGCGGCTGCTGGTGGACACCGGCCAGGAACTGACTCAGTTGCCGCCCGAGGCCATGCGTCAGCGCGTGCTGCAACGGGCCTGCGCTTTCGTGGCCATGGATCACGGCCTGTTACTGGAGTGGAACAGCGACAACGTGGTCGTGATTACCGCCAGCCATGGCAGCAAGGAACGTCTGAACTCGCTGAACAAGGCGGCCGACGCTCTGGCGACCGGCCCGCAATGGCTTGACTGCCCGGACGCCCGACTGCCCAGCATTCTGATGCTGCCGCTGCGCGGTGCCGACGACGGCGCGTTTGGCATGTTGCTGCTGGCCAACAGCGTTGGCATCAATGCACCGGACAACGAAGACATCGAGTCCCTGCAACTGCTGGCGACCCTGCTGGCGGCGCACCTTGAGAACAACCGCCTGCTCGAAGCGCTGGTGGCCCGGGAACGGACCATGTCCGAGCTGGTGCATCAACTGTTCACCGCTCAGGAAGATGAACGCAAACGCATGGCCTACGACCTGCATGACGGACTGGCTCAGACCCTCGCCGGTCTGCACCAGCGTCTACAGGGTTTTGCGGGACGTTGTCCGCAACTGCCAGACCCCATGAGCGCCGACTTGCAGGCCATTCTCACCCTCGCCCAGCACTGCGTTGGCGAAGGCCGACAACTGATCAGCGGGTTGCGGCCCACCGTGCTGGACGATTTCGGCCTGCTTCAGGCCGTCGACAAGGAAGCCGACCGCTTGCGCGAAGCCGGAATCGCCGTGCACTGGAGTTCGCGCTCGATGGTCCGCCTGCCCAGCCACCTGGAGATCGGCCTGTTTCGTATTGCCCAGGAAGGGATCAACAACGTGCTCAAGCACTCGGACGCCGGCAGCGTGCAATTGGCCCTGGAAATCAGTGACAGCGCGGTTTCACTGCTGCTGGAGGACAATGGCCGGGGTTTTGTGACCGACGCTCGCTCCGATGGCAACGGCGTTCAGAAACTGGGGCTGGTGGCGATGCAGGAACGTGCCAGCCTGATGGGCGGCCGCATGACCTGCATCAGCCGTCCCGACAGCGGTACACGACTGCGCGCCACCATCCCTTTCACTGCTGACAAGGCAAGCAAATGACTGACACCCTGCGACTGGTTCTGGCTGACGATCATGAAGTGACCCGCACCGGATTCGTCTCGCTGCTGGCGGGCCATCCGGAATTCGAGGTGGTGGGCCAGGCCGCCAACGGTCAACAGGCCGTGGAGCTTTGCCAGGAACTGCAGCCGGACATCGCGATTCTCGATATCCGCATGCCGGTGCTCAACGGACTGGGCGCGGCACGAATTCTCCAGCAACGCATGCCGAATCTCAAAGTGGTGATCTTCACCATGGACGACAGCACCGATCACCTGGAAGCGGCCATCAGCGCTGGTGCCGTGGGCTATCTGCTCAAGGACGCCAGTCGCGACGAAGTGATTGCCAGCCTGCAACGCGTGGCGCGCGGTGAAGAAGCGCTCAACAGCGCCGTCAGCGCTCGTCTGCTGCGGCGCATGACTGAACGCAACACCAGCGGCGCGGCCCTGCCCGAAGCCCTGACGCCCCGCGAGCGGCAGGTGCTGGGGTTGGTCGCCGGTGGTTTCAGCAACCGGGAAATTGGCGAAAAACTCGGCATCACGACCGGCACCGCCAAAGCGCACGTGGAAAAAGTCATCGGCAAACTCGGCGCATCGGACCGTACCCAGGCCGCCGTGCGTGGCGTGGCACTGGGCCTTGTGACTCAGGCTCCGGGCGATTGGCGATGAGCGAGCTGTCCACCAGTCGCTGGCAGGACCTTCCGCTGCGCGGCAAAGCATTGCTGGCGATCTCCATGCCGCTGGTGGTGCTGATGTTCTCGCTGCTGTTGATCTACAACGCCGAGCGCCAGACCGCCCGCGCCGAAGAGGATGTACGTCGCGTCCTGCTGGTGCAGGGCGATATCCAGACCGTGCACACGCAGATTGCTGAAGCGGCCGCCAGCGTGCGCGGCTACCTTCTGACCCGTCAGGCCGATTTCCTGCCCGGTTACCTGAATGCCCAGCCGCTGATCGACGCGGCGCTGGCGCGGCTCGACGCCAACATTCAGGACGAGCAGATGCGCCGCTACCTGATGTCGATCGAGCCGCTGATTCACGCCAAGTCGGACGGTCTGGCGAAACTGCAGGCGCTCAGCCTGCAGTCACCGGAGAGCGTCACGCGAATCCTGGTCGAGAACAAATACGTGCTCGATCAATTGCGCGAACGCATCAGCATCATGCGCGAGCGCGAAGACACTTTGCTCGCCGAACGCACTGCAGCAGCAGCGGCCACGCGTGAAGGGCTGTTGTTCTCGACGCTTCTGGCCGCGGCCTGCGGACTGATCGGTGCGGTACTGGCCGTGTTAATGCTGTCTCGCGGCATCGTCACGCGCGTGCAGCAGGTGCAGCGTAACGCCCAGCGCCTGGCGCTCGGCCATCCGCTGCTGCCGCAGCCGCCCGAGAAGGACGAAATCGGTCAGTTGAGCACCCGACTGGTCGAAGCCGGGCAACTGCTGGCCGAACGCGAGCGCGCCTTGCGCGACAACGAAGAACGCCTGCGGCTGATCATCGAAGGCGTGAAGGACTACGGCATTTTCGCACTGGACAAGCACGGCTACATCACCACCTGGAACGCGGGCGCCGAGCGCATCAAGGGCTACACCGAGCAGGAAATCATCGGTCAGCATTTTTCGGTGTTCTACCAGCCGCAGGAATGCCCGCAGCACCCGGACATGGCGCTGCATGAAGCCACCGTCGAAGGGCATTACATGGAAGAAGGCTGGCGCTGTCGCAAGGATGGCAGCCGCTTCTGGGCCAGCGTGGTGATTACTGCGCAGTACGATGGCAATGGCGAGCTGCGCGGCTTTTCCAAGATCACCCGCGACATCACCGACCGACGTGCCGCCGAGATTGCCTTGGGCACGGCACGTGAAGAAGCTGAACGCGCCAGCCGGGCGAAAAGCGAGTTTCTCTCACGCATGAGCCATGAACTGCGCACGCCACTGAATTCCATTCTGGGATTTGCCCAGTTACTGGACATGGACTCGACCGCTAGCCAGAGGCCGCAGGTCGGGCACATTCTGCGGGCCGGTCAGCATTTGCTGAAACTGATCAACGAAGTGCTCGACATCGCCCGGATCGAAGCCGGACACCTGTCTCTAAGCCTGGAACCGGTCTCCCTGTCGGCGGTGCTGCAGGAAACGCTGGTGCTGGTTTCACCGATGGCGGCCGACGGCGGCATCCGGCTCGTCGAACTGCCGAGCATGCCTGACGAGCTTGGCGTGATCGCTGACCGTCAACGGCTGATTCAGGTGCTGCTGAACCTGCTGTCCAACGCCATCAAATACAACCGGCCCGACGGTCAGGTGAACATCGAAATCGAGCAGGTGGGCGAACAGATTGCCGTGACGGTCGTGGACACCGGCCACGGGATCGATGCGGACCGCATCGATCAATTGTTCAAACCCTTCGAGCGTCTGGGCGCCGATCCGAATGTCGAAGGCACCGGGCTGGGCCTGGCACTGAGCAAAAGCATGCTTGAGATGATGCAGGGTCAGTTGTCCGTGCAGAGTACGCCCGGAAGGGGCAGCCGCTTCACGCTGCAACTGCCGCGGGTACAGGTCCAGGCACTGCCTGCACCCGCACCGCGCCCGATCGAACTGCTGCCTGCCGTCCAGCGCCCTGCCCGCCCGGATTATCACGGTAAAGTGCTGTGCATCGAAGACAACCTGTCGAGCATGGCCCTGATCGAAACCCTGCTGCAACGCAGGCCCGGCATTCAGTTACTGTCCAGCATGCAGGGCCAGTTGGGCCTGGATCTAGCCCGACAGCACGCCCCGCAATTGATTTTGCTGGACCTGAATCTGCCGGACCTCAAGGGGCTGGAAGTCCTGCAACGGTTGCGACGTCTGCCAGCCACCGCCAGTACACCCATTCTGATGATCACTGCGGACGCCAGCGATACCGTGCGTCGAGCATTGCAAGAAGCGGGCGCGACGGCCATTCTGACCAAACCCATCCAGGTCCCCGCCTTTCTCGCTTATCTGGATCAATACTTACCGGAGCCAACATGACCGGAGACTTTCGCATCCTGATCATCGATGATCAGCGTCCCAACCTGGAGTTGATGGAGCAACTGCTCGCCCGCGAAGGGCTGACCAACGTGCTGAGCAGCACCGAGCCGTTGCGTACGCTGGACCTGTTCAACAGCTTCGAGCCGGACCTTGTGGTGCTCGACCTGCATATGCCCGAGTTCGACGGCTTTGCCGTGCTGGAGCAATTGGGTCGTCGCATTCCAGCCAACGATTACGTGCCGATCATGGTCCTGACCGCCGATGCGACACGCGATACTCGTCTGCGGGCCCTGGCGCTGGGTGCACGCGACTTCATCAGCAAACCGCTGGATGCGCTGGAAACCATGTTGCGAATCTGGAACCTGCTGGAGACGCGGGCGCTGTACAAGACCCTGCGCAAGCTGGTGCCGCCAGAGCATATCGAACTGCTGCGCCAGCCACGTTCGCTGGCACAGCAATGAGCGATTGCGTCACTTGATGAGCGTTACCGGCACCGACGCTTCATGAATAACGCGGGTAGCCACCGAGCCCAGTAACAGGCCGGTCACGCTGCCCAGCCCCCTGGTGCCCATGACCACCGCATCGCAGCCCAGGCGCTGCACCTGCGCTTCGACCTGCTCGGCAACATTGCCCAGGTCAACGTGGGCCTGAAAGCGCGTGCCGGCCGCTGTCAGCAGTTCGATCGCGTCGTCCAGCACCCGCTTGCCTTCGTTATTCAACCCCGCCTTCACACCTTCAATCATGTCCGGCGCCAGGTAATCGCTGTAATCGATCGGGCTGGACTGCACATTCAACAGGTGCACCTCAAGCGGCTTCTTGAGATCGGCAGACAGCTCAATGACATATCCGAGGGCCCGCATGGCGTGCTCGGAACCGTCGAAAGGAACCAGAACTTTATGCATGACAGCTTTCCTTGTTGGGTTATGCCGTCAACATATCCCGAGCCACGCGGCGCAGCCACTGGAAAGAATGCTTCTTTTGATCCAGAGCAGACGAGTGACGTCTGAAGCGACAAACGTACTCCTTTCCTTCGAACGAAGTGCGATCAACGGCCCTCAAGAAAAGCCGCCGCCTGATCCAGCAACAGCAACGGGTTTTCATGTTTGTGGATATCGACTGACAGTAACTGCCGAAAACGCCGGGCGCCCGGAAAGCCCTGCGCCAGCCCGAGTACATGCCGGGTGATGTGATGCATATTCCCGCCATTGGCAAGATGCGCCTCGATGTAGGGCCGCAACGCTTCCAGAGCCTCGGCCCGGCTGATCACCGGTGCGGCACTGTCGAATAACTGCTGATCGACTTGCGCCAGCAGATACGGGTTGTGATACGCCTCACGCCCAAGCATCACACCGTCAAAGGTCTGGAGGTGCTCGTGGCAGTCTTCCAGCGTCTTGATGCCGCCATTGAGGACGATCTCGAGCTGCGGAAAATCTTTCTTCAATTGCGCGACCACGTCATAACGCAATGGCGGAATATCCCGATTTTCCTTTGGCGACAGACCTTCAAGAATCGCGATTCGCGCATGCACTGTAAAACTCTCACAACCCGCCTCATGCACCTTGCCAACGAAATCACAGAGCTGCTCGTAACTGTCACGCCCGTTGATCCCGATACGGTGCTTGACCGTCACGGGAATACTGACTGCATCGCGCATGGCCTTCACGCAATCCGCCACCATCTCCGGATGCCCCATCAGGCATGCACCAATCATGTTGTTCTGCACCCGATCACTCGGGCAGCCGACATTCAGATTGACCTCGTCATACCCCACCCCTTCCGCCATCCGCGCACACGCCGCCAGATCCGCTGCCGTACTGCCGCCCAGTTGCAGCGCCAGCGGATGCTCGGTTTCGTCATGCAGCAGAAAACGAGCGCTGTCGCCATGCAGCAAGGCACCGGTCGTAACCATTTCGGTGTACAACAGCGCATGTTTGGAGAGCAGGCGCAGGAAGTACCGGCAGTGGTGGTCTGTCCAATCCATCATCGGCG
>NZ_MUIO01000039.1 GCF_002087235.1 Pseudomonas floridensis
GCTGGCCGAGCAGTACGACCCGCAGGCTGGCCGCATGCTGGGCAATTTTCCGCAGGCGTTCAGCCACATCGGCATTATCAATACCGCGCTGAATCTTCATCGCACCGTATGCCCGGCCAGGGCGCGGACTTCGGGCGAGATGGAAGGAAGCGTCTGATTCTGCCGCTCGCGGCGCCGAATCCGTCAACCGGCCTTGCGAAAGGTCAGGTTGATGCGCTGTTCGCCGAGCAGGGGATGCACGGCTTGCTTGACCGGAAGAATGCCGTGAAAGCGCAGGCGGTCCTCGCCACCCCAGACCACGACGTCGCCATGAAAAAGTGAAATGCGCTCGGGTCTGTCGCTGCGCTGCAGGCCGCCGAACTGGAATGTGGCCGCTATACCCAGCGATACCGAGACCACTGGCCAGCAATGGTCGTGCTCGTCTTTGTCCTGATGCAGTGACATTTTCGCGCCGGGCACGTAACGGTTGATCAGGCACGCGTCCGGCACGAAATCCGCAAAGCCTGCAATCTGTGCCGCGTCCTGAGCCAGCTCAAGGAAGACATCGGGCATGGCTGGCCAGGCGCGGCCGGTCTGCGGATTGGTTTCACTGTAGCGATAGCCGTGATGGTCGGTCACCCAACCAAGCTGGCCGCAACTGCTCAGCGCGGCCGACATGGTGTATCCGCCGGGTGTGATCATTTGCCGGAAAGGGGCGACGGCCAACGTTTTGCGCAATGCGGGCAGCAGGCGCTCGATACACGGCAGGGCGTGGCCACGCAGCAACCAGGATTGCGGGCCTATCGGCTGCCGGATTTCAGCCTGAGGCTCGTCACTGGCAAACAGATCGAAGGTAGCGGGAATATCGCCTTCGCGTTGCATGATCTAATTCAACACCTGCTAGTGTCTACAGAGCTTTGCTGACCTTCACATCACTGATCTGATCATCGCTCTGGCCGTGCATTTTTTCCAGCGCGGCCCGCGCTTCTTCGACCGAGGCGGACTGTAACTGGGCGAATTCGAAGCGACGCTCGCCGTTGAGTTTGTAACTGACGGCATACTTGGTGGTGCGAGCGGGACTGTTCATGGTGATTCCTTGTATCGGCGTATCAGCGCAGGCGGGAAGTCGAGCGGCGTACGATCTTGATGGAATGGGTAAACGCCGGCTTGCGTCCCGGAGTGGCGTCCGGTTTACGCCCGGTGGTATCGATGGTGATGTTCCAGTAGCCAGTGCTGGGTGCGGCGATCTTGGCCGGGAATGTGTCAAACGCGCCACCGTGATAGGTGTGGCGGCCGCCATTCTTGAAGCTGCGGAAATTCGCATCGTTCATCAGGCGGATGTTGCAAAGCTGTGAGCACTGGATGACGACCAGATCGTCCTCATTCAAATGCTCACGCTGGTGTACGAATTTCATGTAAAACTCCGGGGAATTGGCTTTTTCTGAAAAATCAAAACGATAGCATGCGGCGTCCGCCAATTGACGTCGATGAGCGGTTAATTGCTCTGTTTTTGCGCAAATAATCGCTCGCCGGGGATTTAATCGGGCCGGTGCTGGTCGTACCACCTTTATTTGGAGGATTGTATGAAACTGGCAGTAGTAATCCTGGCATTGGCAATGACTGGCTGCGCAACGGTGAATGACATCGAGCACACGCCAGCGACCATGAACATGATCTCGGGCAAGAACCCACAGGAGTACGCTGACTGTTTCAAGGACAAGATCAGCAGCAGCCGCTCGGAGCCGATCGTGGAAAGTCGTCATGACGGGCTGCGCCTGATCGTAGCGCAGAAGATGAGCAAATCACCGACGGCAGTCATCGATGTCGAGACACGCTCGGGAGGCAGCTCGATCAAGGTCTATGAGCGCCTTGCCAACGTGCCGATTCGCTTCCGTGACGTTCAACACGCCGCCGAAGCCTGCATTTCAGGCTGATTGCAGCAGCCCGTCCCGCATGGGGTCGGGCTGCATCGCCTGTTTACTTGCAAACCACCAGAACGCTGCGGCTCTTGTAGTTGCCCACATCGACGCCCAACGTCTTCTCGCTCTCGGCTGGCTGTGGCGTGCCATCGGTGCCGACAATTTCGTAACCGGTGCCTGCGCACGAAGCGTCGGCCTTTTCATAGCAGCTGGCCCACGACATTGCTTCGCCCGAGCAGTCGATGCTCAACCCTTGCTTGCCGTTTTTCAGATAAGTGTTGGAGGCGGTGGCGCAACCGGCGAGGCCCAGCACTGCAATAATGGACAAAAGTCTGATCATGTTTTTCGCTTCGAAATGGTAAGGCCAGCGGACTGGCGAGTGCGGTGTTTGGACTGATATGCGGTGCCATCGTTCAGCCATGTTTCAACGATAAATACGGCGTGCCGCTTTCTGGTAGCCCGAGCGCATGTCTATGCGTTACTCGTTAAGGCGAACGGTCAGTCCCAGGCACGCCGGCAATCCGTGGACTACGCTTGGTGGCGTCCGGTCGGCCGCCAGAAGGCGTGATGGCAGGCGTATTCTTGACACGAAATGCTGTCGACGGCCGAGTAAATGCAAGGCGCATGCCCGCGGCATAGTTGTTTTTGACCTTGCCCAGTGGTCGCGCTATGAGCGTTTTGCGGAACTATCTGACTGTCAGTCCCTCTACCATGACATCCTACGGCTCGTGGCGGGCATTGTAAGGTGACCGCCGCCTGATTAGACTGCGCCGTTAACACCAACAGCCCTTATCAAGGACTTTTATGATCAAGAAATGCTTGTTCCCAGCAGCCGGTTACGGCACTCGCTTTTTGCCAGCGACAAAGGCCATGCCCAAGGAAATGCTGCCGGTGGTCAACAAGCCACTGATCCAATACGGTGTTGAGGAAGCCCTCGCGGCTGGCCTGAACCAGATTTCTATTGTGACCGGTCGTGGCAAGCGCGCACTGGAAGACCACTTCGACATCAGCTATGAGCTCGAACATCAGATCAAGGGCACTGATAAGGAAAAATACCTGGTCGGCATTCGCAAGCTGATCGATGAGTGCAGCTTCTCCTATACTCGCCAGACAGAAATGAAAGGTCTGGGTCACGCGATTCTCAGTGGTCGTCCTCTTATTGGCAATGAGGCATTCGCCGTTGTTCTGGCGGATGACCTGTGTGTGAATCTGGATGGCGACGGCGTACTGGCGCAGATGGTCAAACTGCACAACCATTACGGCTGCTCGATCATCGCGATCCAGGAAGTCGATCCCAACGAAACCAACAAGTACGGCGTGATCGCGGGTGACGAAATCAAACCAGGTCTGTTCCGCGTCACTGATATGGTCGAAAAGCCTAAGCCGGAAGATGCGCCGTCCAACATGGCGATCATTGGTCGTTATATCCTGACTCCCGACATTTTCGAAAAAATCGAGCAGACAGAGCCGGGCAAGGGTGGCGAAATCCAGATCACTGACGCCCTGATGAAGCAGGCTGCAGAAGGCAACGTTCTGGCTTATAAATTCAAGGGTCAGCGTTTCGACTGCGGTGGTGCCGAGGGCTACATCGAAGCGACCAACTTCTGCTTCGAGCACTTCTACAAGACTGGCAAGGCTTACTGATCCATTTGCCTGTCATGTTTCAAGTCAAGGCCACCTTCGGGTGGCTTTGTCATTTCTGACTGACCGCCAAGCGGTTATGCTGTGCCTCTGCTAAGGAGACATTGATGGCTTACGATTTCGATCTGTTTGTAATTGGCGCGGGTTCAGGTGGCGTCAGGGCGGCCCGTTTTGCCGCAGGGTTTGGTGTGAAGGTGGCGGTCGCCGAGAGCCGTTACCTGGGCGGGACCTGTGTCAACGTCGGGTGTGTACCCAAGAAACTGATGGTGTACAGCTCGCATTTCTCCGAAGATTTCGAGCATGCCAAGGGCTTTGGCTGGTCGCTGGGCGAAGCCGGTTTTGACTGGCCGACGCTGATCGCCAACAAGGATCGCGAGATCCATCGCCTCAACGGCATCTACCGCAAGTTGCTGGTCGACAGCGGCGTAACACTGCTGGAAGGTCACGCCAAAGTCGTGGGCGCCAATAAGGTTGAAATCAACGGCAAGACTTACACCACCGAGCGCATTCTGATCGCGACCGGTGGCTGGCCGCAGGTGCCCGATGTGCCTGGACGTGAGCATGCCATCACCTCGAACGAGGCGTTTTTTCTCAAGGCGCTGCCCAAGCGTATCGTCGTGGTGGGTGGTGGCTATATCGCAGTGGAGTTCGCGTCGATTTTCAACGGGCTCGGCTCGGACACCACGCTGGTTTACCGGGGTGAGATGTTCTTGCGCGGGTTTGACGGCAGTGTGCGCACGCACCTTCATGAGGAGTTGCTCAAGCGGCATATGGATATCCGCTTCAACAGCGATATCGCGCGCATCGACAAGCAGGCCGATGGCACGCTCAACCTGGCCATGAAAGACGGCAGCACGCTTGAGACCGACTGCGTGTTCTACGCCACGGGTCGCCGCCCGATGCTTGATAATCTCGGGCTGGACAGCGTCAACGTCAAGCTGGACAAGCACGGCTATATCGAAGTCGACGAAAACTACCAGAGCAGCGAGCCGTCCATTCTGGCAATCGGCGACGTGATTGGCGGCGTGCAACTGACGCCGGTCGCGCTGGCCGAAGGGATGGCGCTGGCGCGTCGTCTGTTCAAGCCTGAGCAGTACCGTCCGGTGGACTACCACCACATTCCGACAGCGGTGTTCAGTCTGCCGAACATCGGCACTGTCGGGCTGACCGAGGAAGCGGCCATCGAGGCGGGGCATGAGGTGCAGATTTTCGAAAGCCGCTTCCGGCCGATGAAACTGACGTTGACCGACGATCAGGAGCGCACCCTGATGAAGTTGGTGGTCGACGCCAAGACCGACAAGGTGCTGGGCTGCCATATGGTTGGTCCGGAGGCGGGCGAGATTGTGCAGAGCCTGGCGATCGCGATCAAGGCTGGCGCCACCAAGCAAGTGTTCGACGATACGATCGGTGTGCATCCCACTGCCGCCGAAGAGTTCGTTACCATGCGTACACCGGTCGAGCGTTAGAGCGCGTAAGGCTCGGGACTCAGGATGAGTCCCGGGATAAACATGGACTGAGGGAAGGACCCTGCCAGTGAACAGGCAAAAACCAACCGCCGTGATGCCTTTGCATTCGAGCGGGCATGAACAGGCTTCTATGCAGCAGATCGACGTGCTGCGCGAAAGTGAGCGGCAATTCCGGTTGCTGGCCGACAACATGAGTCAACTGGCCTGGACGGCGGATCCGCGAGGCCGTGTCCAGTGGTATAACGAGCGCTGGTATCTGTATACCGGCGCATCGCTGGAAGCCATGCGTGCGCTGGGCTGGCGCTCGGTGCTGGATCCCGAGCAGCGGGACCGTGTCGTGGCGCGTTTGCAGCATTGCTTCGCGACAGGCTCTATCTGGGAGGACACCTTTGCGTTGCGCTCCAAGGACGGCAGCTACAACTGGTTCCTTTCTCGCGCCTTGCCGATGCGTGATGAGCTGGGTCATATCACTCATTGGCTGGGCACGCACACTGACATCACCGCTCAGGTTCGGGCCGAAGAAGCATTGCGCGAACTCAATGACACGCTGGAACTGAGGGTTGCCGAGCGTACTCGACAACTGGCGCGCACCAATGAGCTGCTGCAGATTCAGATTAATGAGCGGGCTCAGGCTGAAGAGGTGTTGCGCCATGCGCAGAAGATGGACGCTATCGGTCAGTTGACCGGCGGCATCGCTCACGACTTCAATAACATGCTGACCGGGGTGCTCGGGGCGCTGGATCTGATTCAGCGCAGGGCATCGGCCGGGCGTCTTGACGACGTCGAGCGCTATGTGAGTGCTGCCATTGCGTCGGCCAATCGTGCTGGCGCGCTAACCCAGCGATTGTTGACCTTCGCCCGGCGTCAGGCGCTCGATACCCGCAGCGTCGACATCAATCGCATGGTTCGCTCCATGGAGTCGCTGCTTCAAGGCACCGTTGCGGATCACACCGTGCTGCATTTCGAACTGGATGACACGGTGCGTGTGGTGCGCACGGATGAGCATCAGCTGGAAAACGCACTGTTGAATCTGGTGATCAATGCGCGCGATGCGATGCCGGAGGGTGGTCAGCTTCGGGTCGTCACGCGTCCGTCAAGCATCATGACGACGCAAGGCGCGCTCACGCCGGGGGAGTATGTGGTGCTGAGTGTCGAAGATGATGGCTGTGGGATCGACCAGAAAGTGATCGATCAGGTATTCGATCCGTTCTTTACCACCAAGCCGGTCGGTCAGGGTACCGGGCTCGGGTTGTCGATGGTTTACGGCTTCATCAGGCAGACCGGCGGGCACGTGCAGATTGAAAGCGCTCAAGGGCTGGGTACTCGCGTCGATTTGTACCTGCCCTGCGAGGTGGATGCGATCAATTGAATGAAAGAGGGCGCTCTCGCGTGCTCGGCGTCAGCCCTGCCGGGCGTCCGGTTTCTTTCTCGGCGATCTGGTTTTTGAGGCTCGCTCGCCCGAGGGCTTCAAGGCTTCGAGTGCAGCCTCCTTTTTGATCAGCAGCAGTTCCAGCATCCGGCTTTGTTGCTGTGCATCCTTGAGGTGTTGTTCGAGGTCAAGGTTATCGTCCGTCAGGCTTCGTGCCTTTTCTTCCAGCAGGGCGCATTGGGTCTGAGCGTGCTGATGATCCCTCGCGGATGAGGTGGCGAGGGCATTGGCTTTGTCTGTCAGATCTTTCTGGGTATTGAGGTCGCGCTGTGTGCTGCGGGTCTCGGCCAGGAGTCGTTCGTTGTCACGGTTCAATTGAGTGATGTCTTCCTGGCGAATACTCAGGCTCTGCTGCGCCTGGCGCAGTTCCATCTGTAGCTGCTGAATCTGGCTTTCATGACGCTGCTGCTCTTGCTCGCGCTGTTCTTTAATCGCGTTGCGGTAGTGCTCCAGCGCGTCACGGGCATGCCGGTGTTTGTCTTCCAGTGAGCGAATCTGCTCGTTCTTGTCTTCCAGGCGCGCTGCCTGATCCGAATGTGCCTGGGTCAGTCGGGTGTTTTCGTTGCGCGCGTTGTGCAGTGTTTCCTGAAGATCGAGAAGGGCTGTGGACTGTCGCTCGAGAGCCTGATCCTGCTGCTGAGTGCGCTCGCCAAGAGTGTGCACCTGTTGCCGGGCGTTCGAGAGCGCGTGCTGCAGGTCTTCACACGTCGAGGCGTGCTCCGTGCGCAACTGATCGATGCGCTCCTGCGCCTGACCCTGCAAGCGCTGGGCAAGTTGCGCCACTAGATGCGTCAACTCTTCATTGATGTCCGGCGCGGGCACATGGCTCGCATCGAGTTCCTTGAGGTAGCGATGAATCGTGGTTTTCGATCCGGTGTTACCCATTTCGATACGTACTGCGTCAATGCTTGGATTCTCTCCGCGTGCCAGCAACGAAGCCCTCGCTTTGAGCACCAACGCCTTGTTTACACCGCCCCGCGCCATGGTCGCTCCTACGATTACGTACTGTGGTATGTACCCTGTAATTACATACTATACGAGTTAACCGAATCCGGCATTATTTGAATTTTATCAAGCGGGATAATGGCGTATTATCCCGTGTCAGATGGTTTTTTGCGCTCGAATGCGCATGTGTTCAGTACACAACTGCAGGTCTTTGCCCATGAATGATGTCGATCGCTACCTCGAGGCGGCGACCCGCGACAACACCCGGCGCAGCTACCGGGCTGCCATCGAGCATTTCGAGGTGACCTGGGGCGGATTTCTGCCCGCGACCAGCGAGGGTGTAGCGCGCTACCTGGCGCGTTATGCCGGGGAGTTATCGGTCAATACGTTGAAGTCGCGTCTTTCGGCGCTGGCGCAGTGGCATGCCAGTCAGGGCTTCGTCGATCCAACGCGTTCGCCCATGGTGCGCAAAGTGCTCAAGGGTATTCGCGCTGTGCATCCGGTTCAGGAGAAGCAGGCCGAGCCATTGCAGTTGCACGATCTGGAGCGGGTGGTGGCATGGCTTGAAAACGAGGCGCAGGAGGCGCGGGCCCGTTACGATCAACCGGGCGTGCTGCGTTGTCGGCGTGACCTGGCGCTGATCCTGCTCGGGTTCTGGCGCGGCTTTCGCAGTGATGAGCTGTGTCGCCTGCAAGTGCAGGACGTCAAGGCTGTCGCGGATTCAGGGATCAGCCTATACCTGCCGCGCAGCAAGGGGGATCGGGACAACGTCGGCAGGACTTATCAAACCCCCGCATTACAGCGCCTGTGCCCGGTGCAGGCGTACATCGACTGGATCAGTTGTGCCGCCCTGGTACGCGGGCCAGTGTTTCGGTCGGTGGACCGCTGGGGCAATCTGGGCGAGGAGGGACTGCATGCCAACAGCGTCATTCCTCTGTTGCGCCAGGCCCTGATGCGAGCCGGTATCGCTGCCGAACGCTACACCAGTCATTCGCTAAGGCGCGGTTTTGCAAGTTGGGCGCAGCGTAACGGATGGGATCTCAAGTCGCTAATGGCCTATGTGGGCTGGAGGGACATGAAGTCCGCGATGCGTTACATTGTAGCCTCGCCGTTTTCGAGCGCTTCCGAGGGGCAGATCGGTTTGAAGGTTTCTTCTATTGATAAGCTGCCCTCATAGTGAAAACCAATCAGTGACATCAGGTTTGCCAATGAGCCAATGTCATCCATCATGCGTAAGCTCCACTTCATCGAATTAACAACCCATCAGGAGATGTACCGATGCCTATCATCAACAGCCAGGTAAAACCGTTCAAGGCAACCGCTTACAAGAACGGCTCTTTCGTTGACGTTTCGGATGCCGACTTCAAAGGCAAGTGGTCTGTCGTATTCTTCTACCCGGCCGACTTCACCTTCGTTTGCCCGACCGAGCTGGAAGACCTGGCTGACAACTACGCTGAGTTTCAGAAGCTGGGAGTTGAAATCTACAGCGTTTCGACCGACACCCACTTCGCCCACGCTGCATGGCACAACACCTCGCCTGCAATCGGCAAAATCCAGTACACCATGATCGGCGACCCGACTCTGACCATCTCCCGCAACTTCGACGTGCTGATCGAAGAAGCCGGTCTGGCTGACCGCGGTACGTTCGTGATCAACCCTGAAGGCCAGATCAAGATCGTTGAACTGAACGATGGCGGCGTTGGCCGTGACGCTTCCGAGCTGCTGCGCAAGATCAAGGCTGCTCAGTACGTCGCTGCTCACCCGGGCGAAGTCTGCCCTGCCAAGTGGAAAGAAGGCGAGGCCACTCTGGCTCCGTCTCTGGACCTGGTCGGCAAGATCTGAGTCGCATGAATCGGCTGGGGGCGTTGAGCTCTTGAGCACGTAAACCGCATCGCCCCATAAAACGCCCGGGCGGTTATCGCCTGGGCGTTTTTATTTCAAGTCTCTGAATATTTCTGCCCATTTTTGTCAAAGGAAGCCGCCACATGTTGGACGCCAATCTTAAAGCCCAGTTGAAATCCTACCTGGAGCGGGTCACTCGCCCCATCGAGATCGTCGCGTCCCTTGATGACGGCGCGAAGTCTCAGGAAATGCTCGCACTGCTCAACGATGTGATCAGTGTTTCCAAAGACGTCACCTTGAACGACAGCGGTTCGGACGCGCGCACGCCGTCGTTCTCGCTGAACAGCCCTGGTCACGATATCAGCCTGCGTTTCGCCGGTATCCCGATGGGGCACGAATTCACCTCGCTGGTCCTGGCGTTGCTGCAAGTTGGCGGCTACCCACCCAAGGTCAGTGCGGAGACCCTCGAACAGGTTCGCGCCCTCCAGGGCGATTTCAGGTTCGAGACCTATTTTTCGCAGTCCTGCCAGAACTGCCCGGACGTGGTCCAGGCGTTGAATCTGATGGCAGTGCTGAACCCGAACATCAAGCACGTCGCTATTGACGGTGCGCTGTTTCAGGACGAAGTTACCGATCGCAAGATCATGTCGGTACCGAGTATTTACCTGAATGGCGAGCTGTTCGGTCAGGGCCGCATGGGGCTGGAAGAAATTCTGGCCAGGATCGACACCGGTGCCGGTGCGCGTCAGGCCGAGAAGCTCAACGCTAAAGAAGCCTTCGACGTTCTGGTGGTCGGCGGTGGCCCTGCCGGTTCGGCGGCGGCTGTGTATGCAGCGCGTAAAGGCATCCGTACTGGCGTTGCAGCCGAGCGTTTTGGTGGTCAGGTGCTGGACACCATGGCCATCGAGAACTTCATTTCGGTACAACACACGGAAGGACCGAAGCTGGCTGTTGCGCTCGAAGAGCACGTCAAGCAGTACGAAGTCGACATCATGAACCTGCAGCGCGCTGACAAGCTGATTCCTGGCGCGGCGGGCGAGTTGCACGAGGTGAAGTTCGCCAGCGGTGCGAGCCTCAAAGCCAAGACTGTGATTCTGGCCACCGGCGCACGCTGGAGGGAAATGAATGTGCCGGGTGAGCAGCAATACCGTAACAAGGGCGTGGCCTACTGCCCGCACTGTGACGGTCCGCTGTTCAAAGGCAAGCGTGTTGCCGTGATTGGCGGCGGTAACTCGGGCGTCGAGGCGGCAATCGATCTGGCCGGTATCGTGTCGCATGTGACCCTGCTGGAGTTCGATGTTCAACTGCGCGCCGATGCCGTGTTGCAGCGCAAATTGCACAGCCTGCCGAATGTGACGGTCATCACCAGTGCGCAAACCACTGAAGTGACAGGCGACGGCGAGAAGGTAAACGGTCTGCAGTACAAGAACCGTGTGACGGGCGAAGAAATCACTGTAGTGCTGGAAGGTATCTTCGTGCAGATCGGCCTGTTGCCTAACAGCGAATGGCTCAAGGGTTCCATCGAGCTGTCGCCGCGTGGCGAGATCGTGGTCGATGCGCGTGGAGAAACGTCGATTCCTGGCATCTTTGCAGCTGGTGATGTAACCGTAGCGCCCTACAAGCAGATCATTATTGCCCTGGGCGAAGGTGCCAAGGCATCGTTGAGCGCCTTCGATCACCTGATTCGCACGTCCGCGCCAGCCTGATACTCAGGCGGCAAGCAAAAAGCCCCATGAGCGATCATGGGGCTTTTTCGTTTGTGGCGAAGGTCGCGCTTACAGCGGTGTTGGCTGGATGATCTCGACCCAGTAACCGTCTGGGTCCTTGATGAACGCCAGGCTGTTCATGCGGCCGTCTGACAGACGCTTCTGGAACTTCACGCCCAGGCTTTCGAAGCGCTCACAGGCTGCAACGACGTCCGGTACCGACACGCAAATGTGACCGAAGCCACGCGGATCGCTGTTGCCATCGTGATAAACGGCTGACGGATCGTTCTCGGTGCCGTGGTTGTGAGTCAGTTCCAGAATGCCCGGAATCGATTTCATCCATTCGCTGCGCGCGGCATCGTCAGCCGGGATCCGCTTCTTGTCGGTCAATGCCAGGAAGTAAAGGCTGAACTCGGCTTCTGGAAAGTCGCGCTTCTCGACCAGGCTGAAACCCAGCACGCGGGTGTAGAAATCCAGCGATGCGGTGATGTCTTTGACACGCAGCATGGTGTGGTTGAACACGAACTGCCGCGTCGCGGTTTCGGGTTCGGCGGTTACGCCTGGAATGGAATTGAGGTCTTGCAGGCTCATGTGTGTCTCCAACAGAGGTATGAATGGTGGCAGATGATACGGAGCGGGTCGGCCTGTGCCAAACGCCTGCCCTTATAAAAGACCCAGGCCACTTGCGAGCAGCGGGCGAGAGGCTCAGACTTTCCGGCCAATTGTTCCGATGGCCATGATCACCATGATTCTCTCGCAATACCGACGCTCGCTCTTGAGCCTGTGCCTGTTGATGGGTGCCGCGCAGGCGCATGGCGCCGATGTCATGATCATCTGGCCCGCAGGTTGGGAGGTCGAGTCCTTGCCGACAGCGACGGATACGCCTGCCCAACCATCCGTGCAGGTCAGACAGCGTGCGGTCAAAAACGATCAGTCGGGTAATCCGCTGATGGTAATGGAGCTGACTCAGACGCGATTGACGCCCGGGCATGACGTCAACGTGCAGGGCGTGCTGCTGGAAATGCGCAAAGCGATTCAAGTCAATTTCGCACGAAGCGGTTTTCAGAGCGTCTGCACCCACGTGAAAGACGGTCAATTGAGCGACGTGCCTGCGCTTGAAACCACCTGCACCGTCACTCAGAACGGCGTACACGTTCTCACGCAGACACTGGTGGCCGCAGCGGATAAACAGAAGGCCTGGTCACTGTCATACGCGGGGTCGGCAGAAGGTTACGTGGCCAACAAGGACGAGGTGCTGCGCATTCGGGATACGCTGCGTCTGGATGCAGCGCCGTGAAGGCTGACTTTTCTTCAGGCAAAAAGAAGCCCGCCGAGGCGGGCATGGGGCGCTATTCCTTTAGCGGCCTTCACTATGGAAGAGTGCATGTGAAAAATGTGTGAACCTTTCGTGGGCATATCGTCCGCAAAGCGCAGGCACTCCCGCTCGACAAAAAGAACCTTAGGATAATTAACTATTCTGCGCATTCAAGGCTGACAGTTAGCTGAACAAATACTCGATTTCCTGCAGTTGCAACGGTGAGCTGAATCGTATGAGCTGCCGTAGAAATATTGGCGTCATTATTTTTACTGTCCGAGCGCCAAACTGGCTTATATAGAGGCTGGCTCGCTCAGTGATTCAGGTCAATGAATAGCCCGGTTCAGCCATGTGACAAGTCCGTTACGCAAAAGCCCGAATGCTCATGGCCGCATTTGCCAATAAGCAGCGGCGGCTTGTCAGGTAATAAAAAGCCCTGCAAGTGCAGGGCTTCAAATACGTAGTTGTGATCAGGCGCGAAGCCATGAATCAACAGTGTCTACGCCATACTGCTCTTTCCAGGCTTTCAGACCGCGGTGGTTGCCGCCTTTGGTTTCAATAAGCTCGCCGGTGTGCGGGTTCTGATAAACCTTTACGACGCGTGCGCGACGGCGCTTGGGACCGGCAGGTGCAGCCACGGAGGTGGAGCTGGCAGGGTCGAGGATCGCGATGATGTCGCGCAGGCTCTTGCCGTAGCTACCCATCAATTCCTGGAGCTTTTGCTCGAATTCGATCTCCTTCTTCAGGCCGGCGTCATTCTTCAGGGCTTCCAGCTGTGCCAGCTGTTCCTGAAGGGCTTTTTCTGCTGCTCTAAACTCGGCAAGTCTGGACAAATAACACACTCCGACAATGTCATGGCTGTTGCCAGCCCAATAAAACGATAAGACAAAACTGTTTGGCCGATCCGTTGATACGGTCTCTACCCACTACCCGTGCTGTCACTTGCAAAAAACTAAGCCTTCCTGACTGGCCGAACCGCAGATAAAGGGTAGTTACAACTCAGTGGCGGACAAATGATGCACCTTTTTTCTCAGTTAGAAAATAGTCTTGTTGAAATTGGTTAAAACGTCTGCGCACAGCAGTTGTTTGTCGTAGGCCCGGAGTGTGTTATCCGATGAAGCGATGTGTAAGTTATTTCCGATATTACAGGTCGTCAGAAAATGCCCGCCGAATTCTTGACGAGCGCGGTCGGCGAAATGCCTGACAGGTAAATACGAGTTGGCAAGTGAAGTGTAGGAATTGTCTGAAAGCGCCGCAGCAAAAGGCCCAGAGCAATCACTTGCATGGCCCTTTGCCGCGATTGGGGCTGTCCGCTCTAGAGGCCCTGCTGCAGCGCGGGGTCGTCCGGGTTCTGCTGTTCGAGCTCCGCCAAGAGGATCTGGACGTTCTGCAACTGACCGGTTTCCTTCCAGTACTGGATCAGCAGAACGCGCGCCTGACGGTTGGCCGGGTCGTTCTGAACAATCTGTACCAGTTGTTTCTGCGCGGCTTCCACTTGATCCAGATCGTGCAGGGCGACGGCCAGGTCGTAGCGATAGTCGTTGTTTTGCGGTGCCAGTTCCGATGCCTTGGCCAGGCCGAGGAGAGCGAACTCGCCCTGGCCATGATCGAGCAACCACATGCCCAGAGCGTGCTGCAGCAAGGAGGAGTGAGGATGGCGTTCCAGAAGTCCGGCGAACAGGCTGCGTGCCTGCTCGGCCTGACCTTTCTTGTCCAGCAGTTCGATATGCGCCAATGCGGCTTCGATATTGTCCGGATCCAGCGTGGTGGCGCGTTGCAGGGCGGCCAGAGCGGGCTCCAGATCGCCGGTTTGCAGATAAAGCCTGGCCAGTTGCAGCTGATTTTCAACACTGACGGGCTGACTCTTCAGTGCTTCCTGAAAAGCCTCAGCGCTTTGTTGCAGCACCGCGAAATAAAGCCCCAGATCATCGGGAGACAGACCCAGCAGGGCGCTGGTCGCCGCGAACCGGACGGATTGCTCCTGGTCATCGAGCATCGGGCCCAACAGCAGGCTGCGCTGGCTGGACGGCACCAGTTTCACGCTGGTGGCGATGGCGGCCTGGCGTACCGGCACCGACTCGTCCTTGAGGCTGGCGTTGAGCAGCTTCAGTGCTTGAGGGCTAGGGTAATTACTCAATTCGGCCAGCAGGCTGATTCGATGAGTATCAGAAAGGTCCGTACGCGCCAGTTGCTGGTACAGCACGCGCGCCGCGCCAGGTTTACCGTCATGGGCCTGCTGCAACGCTTGAGTGTAGGTGTGGGTCAAGTCGGCGGGGGCGCTCTGCGCAGGCACCTTGCGCCAGCTCCAGAACAGCGCCGAGAGCGTCAGGACTGCGAGCAAGGCCGCGATGCCGATCATCCAGCGACGACGATTGCGACGTTGAGGCGATGAGCCCTTCGAGGTCTGGTTGGGCATACCGATATCCATTGCTTGACGGCTTGCAGCTTCGTGGAGTGATGGGGCAGTGTCAAACGGCAAGCGTATTCGAATCTCATCGACTGGACAAAAAAATGCCCCGCTTCCTGAGGAAGCGGGGCATGCCGACTGCGTAGATGGGCCTCAGGCCTGAGGCTGCCAGCCACCGCCGAGTGCTTTGTAGATGGCGACGATGCCGCGATACAGCTCGATCTCTGCCTGAGCCTGAGAATCTTCGGCCGCGAGACGCTCGCGCTCGGCATCCAGCAGCACCAGGAAGTCCGCCGTGCCTTCACGGTATTGCACCGACGCCAGTCGCGCCGCCGCGCGGCTGGATTCACTCTGCCGGATCAGCGACAGCAGCCGTTGCTGACGTTTGTCGTAATCGCTGAACGCATTTTCCGACTCCTCCAGCGCGAGCAGAACTTGCTGTTCATAGTTGGCCAGCGCGCCTTCGGCATCGGCATTGGCACTGCGGATCTGCGCTCGCACACTGCCTAGATCGAAGGCAGCCCAGGTGATGCTCGGCCCCAGCGACCAGGCTTTTGCCGCTGACGAGCCGATCTGCGAACCGCGCCCGGCGGTGAAGCCCAGGAATCCGCTCAGGCTGACACGCGGAAACAGGTCGGCGGTCGCGACGCCAATGCGCGCAGTGGACGCCGCCAACTGCCGTTCTGCGGCCAGTACGTCAGGACGGTTGCGCAGGACTTGGGTCGGATCGCCGATCGGCAGCGCCTTGGCAATCGCAGGCAGCCGGGTTGGGCTCAGGTCCACGCTCAGTGTTTCCGGCCGCTCACCCAGCAGGGTCGCGATGCGGTTGCGCTGACGGTTCTGTTCGGCCTGCAGTTGCGGAACGGTGGCCTCGACGGCCGCCAGCCGCGCATCGGCGCGCACCACGTCCAGTTCGTTGCCGACACCGGCATCGCGCAGTTGAGTGGTCACACCCTGCGAGTTCTGCTGGTTTTTCAGGTTGTCCCGGGCAATCGCTTCACGTAACTGTGCACCGCGCAATTGTCCATAGGCATCGACCACCTCTGCGATCAGCGTGACCTGCAACTGATAAAGGTTGGCTTGCGCGGCCGCTTCGTCGGCATCGCTGGCTTCCAGCTGACGCTGGATGCGGCCGAACAGGTCCAGCTCCCAGGCCATGTCCAGGCCCAGGTCGTAACGCTCGCTGTTGACGCGTCGGTCGGTCACACCAGGTTGCTGACCCTTGCCCAGATCGCTGCTGGCACGGCTGGTCACTACGGGCATGGCGTCGTTGGCCACGTCATCGCGAATTGCCCGCGCTGCTTTCAAGCGGGCGAATGCCACACGCAGGTCCCGGTTGCCATTCAGTGACTGACTGACCAGTTTGTCCAGGGTTGGATCGTCGAACTGCTTCCACCACAGGGCGTCAGCCTTGGTCCGGTCATAGTTGCCTTGCGCGGCGGAGGCGAGCTTCGCTGGCGCAGTGTCAGGGGCCTTGTAATCCGGGCCGACGGCGCAGGCTGCCAGCGCCAGGACCAGCAGGCCAGGAACGAACAGTTTAAGCGCGCTCATCAATGCGTCTCCGCAGGCAGGGTTTGCAGTCGCTGCGCCCGGGCGGCCTTGCGGGCCTCCTGACGCTCGACGAAGTTACGGATCAGCACGTAGAACACCGGGGTCAGCAGCAGGCCGAAGAAGGTGACACCGAGCATCCCGGAGAACACCGCCACACCCATCGCATGACGCATTTCGGCACCGGCACCGCTGGACAGCACCAGGGGCACCACGCCCATGATGAAAGCGAACGAGGTCATCAGGATCGGGCGCAGACGCAGGCGGCAGGCTTCCAGCACTGCATCCAGTGGGCTCATGCCTTCTTCCTGTTTGTCCTTGGCGAACTCGACGATCAGAATCGCGTTCTTGCACGCCAGGCCCACGAGCACGATGAGGCCGATCTGGGTAAAGATGTTGTTGTCACTGCCAGCGATCATCACCCCGGCAATAGCCGACAGCAGGGTCATCGGTACGATCAGGATGACCGCCAGTGGCAGGCTCCAGCTTTCGTACTGAGCAGCCAGCACCAGGAACGCCAGCAGTACGCAGAGCGGGAAAACGAACAGCGCGGTGTTGCCCGACAGAATCTGTTGGTAGGTCAGATCGGTCCATTCGTAGACCATGCCATTGGGCAATTCGGCCTTGAGCAGCTTCTCGACGGCCGCCTGTGCCTGTCCCGAGCTGTAGCCCGGCGCAGCAGCGCCGTTGATCTCGGCAGTGATGAAGCCGTTGTAGTGCATCACCCGATCCGGACCTGCGGTATCGCTGACCTTGACGAAGGTCGCCAGCGGGATCATTTCACCCAGATTGTTGCGCACCTTGAGCTGGCCAATCTGGTCGGCGTCCTGGCGGAACTGTTGTTCGGCCTGAACGTTGACCTGATAGGTGCGGCCAAAGCGGTTGAAGTCGTTGGCGTACAGCGAACCCAGGTAAACCTGCAGGGTGTCGAAAATGTCACTGATCGCCACGCCATGGGTCTTGGCTTTCTCGCGGTCGATAGACGCGTCCACCTGCGGGACGTTCACGGTGTAGCTGGTGAACAGACCGGCCAGTTCCGGCACGCTGCGGCTCTTGGCGATGATGTTCTGGGTTTCCTTGTACAGCTCGTCATAGCCCAGGTTGCCACGGTCTTCGATCTGCAGGCGGAAACCGCCGATGGTGCCCAGACCCTGTACCGGAGGCGGCGGGAAGATCGCCATGTAGGCTTCCTGAATCGAAGCGAACTGCCCGTTCAAGGCTCCGGCAATAGCGTTCGCCGACTGACTGGGGTCAGTACGCTGATCGAAAGGCTTGAGCGCGACGAACACCACGCCATTGTTCGGACTGTTGGTGAAACCGTTGATCGACAGACCCGGGAACGCAATGGCGTTTTCCACGCCCGGCTGTTTCAACGCCATGTCTGACATACGCTTGATGACGTCTTCGGTGCGATCCAGGCTCGCTGCGTCCGGCAACTGCGCGAAGGCTACCAGATACTGCTTGTCCTGGCTGGGTACGAAACCGGTCGGCGTGCTGGAAAAGCCCATCCAGGTCAGCACCATCAGGCCTGCATACACCAGCAGGGCGATGCCGCTGCTGCGGATGACGCGCGCCACGGTGCCGACGTAGCCATGGCTGGCTTTCTCGAAGAAACGGTTGAACGGACGGAACAGCCAGCCACCCAGCAGCCTGTCGAGGAAACGCGAGAAGCGGTCCTTCGGCGCGTCGTGACCCTTGAGCAGAACGGCGGCCAGTGCGGGTGACAGCGTGAGCGAGTTGAACGCCGAGATGACCGTCGAGATCGCGATGGTCAGCGCGAACTGTTTGTAGAACTGACCGGTAAGGCCGGAGATGAATGCTGCCGGTACGAACACCGCGCAGAGCACCAGCGCCGTGGCAATGATCGGGCCGGTCACTTCGCCCATGGCCTTGTGGGTAGCGGCCACCGGTTCAAGCCCCAGCTCGATGTTTCGCTCGACGTTTTCCACCACCACGATGGCGTCGTCCACCACGATGCCGATGGCCAGCACCAGGCCGAACAGTGACAGGGCGTTGAGCGAGAAGCCGAACAGGTGCATCACGGCAAAGGTGCCGATCAGCGAGACCGGTACAGCGACCAGCGGAATGATCGACGCACGCCAGGTCTGCAAGAACAGGATCACCACCAGCACGACCAGGATCAGGGCTTCGAACAGGGTGTGAATCACCGCCTCGATCGAGCCGCGAACGAAGATCGTCGGGTCATAGACAATGCTGTAGTCCATGCCTTCGGGGAAACCCTTTTTCAGCTCGGCCATCTTGGCCCGTACATCGTTGGAGATGTCGATGGCGTTGGAACCGGGACGCTGGAAAATCGGCATCGCCACTGCGGGCTGATTGTTCAGCAGCGAGCGCAATGCGTATTGACTGGAGCCCAGTTCGACGCGTGCGACGTCCTTCAAGCGAGTGATTTCGCCATCGGCGCCAGAGCGGATTACTACGTTCTCGAACTCTTCCTCAGTGACCAGACGCCCCTGCGTGTTGATCGACATCTGGAAGCTGGTGGCGTTGGGGGAGGGTGGCGCACCCAGCTGGCCTGCGGCGACCTGACGGTTCTGTTCACGAATCGCGTTGACCACATCGGTCGCGGTCAGGTTGCGTGACGCAGTCTTGTTTGGGTCCAGCCATACGCGCAGCGAGTAATCGCCCATACCGAACAACTGCACATCGCCCACGCCGCCCAGCCGCGCCAGCTCATCCTTGATGTTGAGCACTGCGTAGTTGGACAGGTAGAGCATGTCGTAGCGCTGGTCCGGCGAGGTCAAGTGCACGACCATGGTCAGGTCCGGCGAGGCCTTGTCTACCGTGATCCCGATCCTCGTTACCTCTTCAGGCAACTTCGGCTCGGTCCGTGTCACCCGGTTCTGCACCTGTACCTGGGCATTGTCCAGGTCCGTACCCAGCGCAAAGGTGATGGTCAGGGTCAGCTTGCCGTCGGCCGTGGCTTGCGACGACATATACAGCATGTTTTCCACACCGGTGATGGCTTGCTCCAGTGGCGAGGCCACGGTTTCGCCGATCACTTTGGGGTTGGCGCCGGGAAAGTTGGCGCGCACTACAACGGTTGGTGGCACGACTTCCGGGTATTCGCTGATCGGCAACTGGAACAGCGAGATAGCGCCTGCAATCAGGATCAATAACGACAGCACGGCGGCGAAGATCGGCCGTGAGATAAAGAATTTGGAGAAGTTCATCGCTCGATTCCCTTAGCCGCGAGGCGCGGTGGCGCTGGCGAGTTTGACGGTCGCATTGGGCGCCGACTGTTGGGGATTGCTGGCTTCGAGGGCCTGGCGTTGTTTGAGAAGCAGGGCGAGGGTGTCGGCGCTGGCCATTGGCGTGACTTCAGGGTCCACAGGCTGGCCGGGACGCACACGCTGCAGGCCTTTGACGACGATGGTGTCGTCCTTGCCGAGGCCGTTACGCACGATGCGCAGGCCTTCGATTTTCGGACCCAGCTCGACCGGGCGATAGGCCGGCTTATTGTCCTTGTCCATCACCAGCACGAATTTCTTGCCCAGATCGGTGCCCACCGCTTCATCGTTGATCAATACCGCCGAGTAAGTGCCGCTGCCGACCAGCTTGAGGCGTGCGTACAGACCCGGCGTGAAGCTGCCGTTGGTGTTATCGAACACCGCACGACCACGGATGGTGCCGGTGCGCGGATTGACCTGGTTGTCGACGAAGTTCATCTGGCCCAGGTGCGGGTTGCCGTTCTCGTTGGACAGGCCCAGATAGACCGGCGTGGTCTGGCCGCGCTGACCTTTGCGGGCCAGTTCGGTGTACTTGAGGAACACGCGCTCGTCGGCGTCGAAGTAGGCGTAGACCTTGTCGGTGGACACCACACTGGTCAGCGGCGTGACATCGGCGGTGACGATGTTGCCCGCGGGGATTTCGGCGCGACTGACACGACCCGTGATCGGGGGAGTGACACGGGTGAAGCTGAGGTTCAGACGGGCCAGGTCCAGCTGCGCCTGAATGGCTGCGACACCGGCTTTGGCTTCCTGTGCCGAGGTGGTACGCGAGTCGGCCAGTTCGGCAGAGATGGCGTTGTTGGTGCGCAGACGCTCGCCGCGCTGGGCTTCATTGTCACTGCGCACGGCCACAGCACGGGCCTGCTGCAACTGGGCTTCGAGGCGACGCACTTCGGACTGGAAAGGGCGTGGGTCGATCTGGAACAGCAGGTCGCCTTTCTTGACGAGAGAGCCGTCGGTAAAGGCCACCTGATCGATTTGCCCGGACACCCGTGGTCGGACTTCAACGGTTTCCGGCGCTTCGAGGCGGCCGGTGAATTCATCCCATTCATTGACGGGCTGTTCCAGCACCTTGGCAACGCTGACCTTGGCGGCGGCCGGTGCCTGCGTCGCCTCAGGCGCACGGCCACAGGCGCTGATCACAATCAAGGCCAGGGCGGTCAGGGGATAGCGCAGATGAGCGAGTGTCTGGGACATGAGAAGTTCCGCCGGTAGTAAAAGGATGGGCGGATTCTGTTGCGCGGGGGGTGTTATTAACGAATCGAATAAATCGAAGGTTACTATCATCGGGAATGATGAGAATGAGCCGTCAGGTTCTCCAGTGGCAGACGGCGGTGCGGTTCAGGGTGGCATTGGATGAATGGCGGACCTGGTACCGGAGGGCGGATCCAGTGGGGCGGGCGGCTTGATCAGGTCACCGCGCTCGACCCTCTCAAACGTCCCGCATCCCGCGAGGGCGGCAGACCGAACAGGCGCACGTAATCGCGGCTGAACTGTGAAGGGCTTTCGTAGCCCACCCGATACCCAGCGCCTGCCGCGTCAACTGCTTCGGCCACCATCAGTCGGCGGGCTTCCTGCAGCCGCAACTGACTGCGAAACTCCAGCGGGCTTATCGACGTGACAGCCTTGAAGTGTGCATG
The DNA here is from genome assembly GCF_002087235.1 of Pseudomonas floridensis. Classification (GTDB taxonomy): domain Bacteria; phylum Pseudomonadota; class Gammaproteobacteria; order Pseudomonadales; family Pseudomonadaceae; genus Aquipseudomonas; species Aquipseudomonas floridensis. The sequence continues at coordinate 21,089 of NZ_MUIO01000039.1, forward strand.
GAAGGTCGAGCGGCTCATGCCAGCAATATCGGCGATGTCATCGATCCGACAACGTTCACTGTAATGCTCGCGCAGCCAGGCAATGGCTCTAGCGATCTGCCGCAGGCGGCTGTCGGCCCGGGCCATTTGCCGAACGATGCCGTTACCGCGCCCCGTCAGAAGCCGATACAGAATCTCGCGCACGATCAGTGGCGCAAGCGCTTCGATGTCATCCGGCGTGTCCAGCAGGCTGGCGAGCCTTAGCGCAGCGTTCAGCAGTTCGGGGGTGGTGGCATTGAGTTCGATGCCTGGGCCTGGCAATTCGCTGTTTTCGTGTGCCACGGGATGGTGCAGGGCCAGTTCACTCAGCGCGGCCATATCCAGATCGAGGACCAGGCACAGATAAGGAGACGCCTCGCTCGCTTCGATCACCGAGCCCATCACGGGAATGTCGACGGACGCCACCAGATACGTGGACGCGTCGTACACATACGAAAGGGTGCCGGCGGCGACCTGTTTGCGCCCTTGGACGATCAGGCAAAGCGTGGGCTCGTAGACCACCGGCATCGGCACGGTGGGCATTGCCGAACGAACCAGGCTGACACCCTCGATAGCGGTGGCATGCATGCCGTCAGTCCTGGCGTGACGTTTGATGAGGTCAATCAGTTTTTCCAGCGAGTCCATGCGCGCTCCTTGGTCTTGCCACGACGGCATTCAGTAACCGCCTGCTCCGGATAATCGTGCAAGAACGCGGGACAATCCTGCTACAAGTCCGCGGGGGTCGCACGGCAGACTGAGTTCCTGTTCATCTGAATCTCATGTCTGTAAGGAGGCCATCATGCCCGCTGCACTCGCTCTCGACCACTACCGTCTGCTCGGACGATCAGGTATGCGCGTCTCGCCACTGGCCCTCGGCACCATGACCTTTGGTGCCGATTGGGGATGGGGCGCCGCGCAGGATCAGGCGCGACACATCTTCGATGCATACGTCGACAAGGGCGGTAACTTCATCGACACCGCCGTCAACTACACCAATGGCCAGTCGGAGCGCATTCTGGGTCAGTTTCTCAAGGGCAAGCGCGAACGCCTGGTGGTGTCGACCAAATACACTATGGCCCGCGATCCGGGAAACCCCAATTCAGGTGGCAATCATCGTTTCAACCTGATGCGCTCGGTCGAGACCAGCCTGACACAGCTCGACACCGACCGCATTGACCTGCTGTATCTGCACGCCTGGGATTTCACCACCTCAGCCGACGAGGTCATGCGCGCGCTGGACGATCTGGTGCGCTCGGGCAAAGTGCTCTATCTCGGCATCTGCAACACACCGGCATGGAAAGTCGCCGAAATGCAGACACTGGCCACCTTGCGAGGCTGGTCGCCGCTGGTCGCGTTGCAGATCGAATACAGCCTGGTGGAGCGCAGCGTCGAACACGAGCTGATCCCGATGGCCAATGCCATGGGCCTGGGTGTGCTGCCGTGGTCACCCTTGGGCGGTGGCATTCTGACCGGCAAGTACAGCCACGAGGATTTGCAGCAGGCCAGCGAAGCGGGAGTGTCCGCTACCCGCAAGGGCGTGATCAGTTCGTCGGGGCACATGACCGAGCGATCACTGAACATCGCCAGCGTGGTGGGCGATATCGCCCGGGAAACCGGTGCGACCGCTTCACAGGTGGCGCTGGCCTGGGCACTGCTCAATCCGGCTGTGGTCGCTCCGGTCATGGGTGCCAGAACCCTCGCGCAGGCGCTGGACAATCTTGGGGCGCTCGATATCCAGCTTGCGGACGAGCAAATCGCACGGCTGGATCAGGCCAGTGCGCCTGAGCCGATCTTCCCGGCACGCTTCGTGTCGCGGCCGATGGTGCAGCAACTGATCTTCGGTGGCGCTTCACTGCAACATCGGACGTAAAGACGTGCATCACCTCTATCCAGCAAGGCCCGCTTATCGGCGGCGGGCCGCTTTGCCAGTCAAGAAGACTGAAGGAGTTCACGGCATGATTCCGTCAATCCTGCACACCCTGCGTTCAAGCGCGCTGGCCGTGGTGACCATGGTCGGCATCGGGCTGCTGCCGCACATGGCCACTGCTGGCACGGTCGATACCGAAGTGGGTAACAAGCAACGGGTCACCGAGGCCTTTGATCGATGGGCTGCCGGAGGCACGACGTTTTTCAGCGACATGCTATGGCCGGACGTGATCTGGACGATCAAGGGCTCGGGCCCGAGCGCAGGTGTCTATCGCGGTATCGATTCATTCGTCGAGCAAGCGGTGCGACCCTTTGTCTCGCGCTTGTCCAGCCCGGTAAAACCGGTCAGTAAGCGGGTCTGGGCCGATGGCGATCACGTCATCATTCAATGGGACGGCGTCGGCGTGGCGCGTGACGGGCAGGCTTACCGCAACAGCTACGCCTGGATCTTCCTGATGCGCGACGGCAAGGCCATCGAGGCCACTGCGTTTCTTGACCTTGCACCGTATGACGATGTGCTGCGACGAATTCCGGCGGTGGCGGCGGATAACGGCTGAAGATGTCTTGCCTGTGGGGGGCGATGCGAAAAGATATGTTTTGATGTTGGTCAACATCAAAAATGTTGACGGCAATGATTATGAGCATCATCATTGCTGCATTCATTTTTCAGTCTGTCGACCTGCGAAGGAACATCCCATGACGATCAATAAGCCCGTAGCGCTGGTAACCGGAGCTTCTTCCGGCATCGGCGAAGCCACTGCCAACAGGCTGGTTGCAGCCGGTTACATCGTGTACGGAACCAGCCGTAAAGGCGCGCAGGGCGCTCAGCGAAACTTCCCGTTGCTGGCGCTGGATGTCACTGACGATTCATCTGTCGAAGCCGCCATCAAGGAATTGCTGAAGCTGGAAGGGCGTATCGACCTGTTGGTCAACAACGCCGGATTCGGTTTGGCACCCGCCGCAGCCGAGGAGAGTTCAATCGAACAGGCCAAGGCCGTGTTCGATACCAACTTCATGGGCATCCTGCGCACTACCCGCGCGGTCGTTCCGCACATGCGGCACCAGGGTGGGGGCCGGATCATCAATATCGGCTCCATTCTGGGCGTCGTGCCGGTGCCTTATGTGGCGCTTTATGCCGCGAGCAAGCATGCCGTGGAAGGTTATTCCGAGGCGCTGGATCATGAATTGCGCACCCAAGGCATCAGGGTCACGGTCATCGAGCCCGGTTATACCAAGACCCGGTTCGAGACCAACAACCTCGAGGCCGATGCCAAGCTTGACCTCTATCAGGAGGTACGAACAAGCGTCGCGAAAGTGGTCAACACAGCCATGATGAACGCCGATGGTCCAGAGGTCGTCGCCGAGGTCATCCTCAAGGCCGCCCGCGCCGAGCGTCCGAAACTGCGCTACACCGCTGGCAAGGCGGCGAGCCAACTGCAATTCATGCGTCGCTTTGCACCGGCGGGTTTTCTGGACTCGGCGATCCGCAAGACCTTGAAACTCGAAAACAAATCACCTGCACAGGTTCGGGCATCGCACCAGCCCGGATGACATCCGATCCGGGTCAGGTGCGATGTGCGTTCGCCAGAGTGGCATTTACTCACTACAGTGGTTCCCGACAGCAACCTGAGGAGGAACCCAATGACGCTTCCACAAGCTCTGGCGTTTGACGTCTTCGGTACGGTCGTTGACTGGCATGCGGGCATGGTGCGTGAAACGCAAACCTTTCTCTGCGATTACCTGCCCTCGGTCAGCCCGGCGGAGTTCGCCTTGCAGTGGCGCAAGCTATATGCCCCGGCCATGCGGGAGTGCGCCAGCGGCATGCGAGGGTTCGTCGTGCTGGACACCCTGCATCACGAGACGCTGCAACAGTTGCTGACCGACCACGGCCTGGACGTCAGCCAGATAGCGCCTGACACGTTGTGGCGGCTGGCGCATGCCTGGCGTCGTCTGGATCCATGGCCCGATGTGCCTGAAGGGCTTGTGCGGCTGCGCCAGCGCTTCCCGGTGGTGACCTTGTCCAACGCCAACGTGGCGCTGATGGTTGCCATGAACCGCTACAACGGTTTGCAATGGGACGCGCTGCTGGGGGCCGAACTGGCGCAAACCTACAAGCCGGACCCGGCTGCCTACCTCACGACGGTCGAAGCGCTTGGTCTGAAACCGCAGCAACTGTGCCTGGTGGCGTGCCACCACAGCGACCTGGCTGCAGCCAGAGACTGCGGGCTGATGACGGCTTTTGTCCGGCGGCCGATGGAGTACGCCGGAGCAGCTGCGCCTGACGCCGATTACGCCCAAGAGTGGGACTGGGAGGCCGAAAGCTTTCTGGAACTTGCACAGCAGCTGTCCTCCCAGAGGTGAACCTTGCGCCAATACAGCGCTCACTTATCAGGCTCTGTACGAAAAGTGGCTGCGCTCGGTTATGCGTTGAAAACAGGTTCGGAATGCTCATTTACAACACGTAGAGTCCGCTTTCTTGCCTGTTATTGCCTTGCCTGACCTTCGTTCGCCAACTTTTCTTACAAGCCTGTTGTGCCTAGTGATCGCGCTGTCTCATTGCTGATAAGGAATTCGCATGCCTCAAGCTCCGTCACCGCTCTCGCCATCGATTCCGCTGGCCGGACCTGTCGAGCGCGAACTCAGTCTGCGGGCTGTCATCACCGGAATCGTGCTCGGTATCCTTCTGACCCCCTCCAATGTGTACGCCGGACTCAAGATCGGCTGGTCGTTCAACATGTCGATCATTGCGCTGTTGATCGGTTATGGCATCTGGCAAGGCCTGAGCCGGCGCGGGACCGGGCAACAGCCCTGGACGTTGCACGAAAGTAATATCAACCAGACCGTGGCGTCGGCGGCGGCCTCGATCATTTCCGGCGGCCTGGTCGCGCCGATCCCTGCTTATACGTTACTGACCGGGCAGCAACTGGACGCCATTCCGATGATCGCCTGGGTGTTTTCGGTGAGCTTTCTGGGCATCTGGATCGCCTGGTATTTACGTCCCTCACTGCTGAACGACAAAGCACTGAAATTTCCCGAAGGCATGGCCACGCTGGAAACCCTCCTGCACATCTACAACCACGGCCATGAGGCGGCGACGCGCCTGAAAGTGCTGCTGAGCGCTGCATTGCTGTCGGCCTCGGTCAAGTGGGTCGACACCTTCATGTGGGCATTGCCGCGCTGGTCACCGACTGCTCAACTGGAGCGCCTGACGTTCACCGCCGATCCGTCGCTGCTGCTGGTCGGGTTTGGCGCGATCATCGGGATTCGGGTCGGCCTCACGTTGCTGCTCGGCGCCGTGCTGGCGTGGGGCGGGCTGGCGCCCTGGCTGCTGGAGCAGGGCCTGGTGAGCCTTGCGCCCGACAGCAGCGGTCCCCAATTCGCCGCGCTGGTGGAGTGGTTGTTATGGCCGGGCGTGAGCCTGATGGTCTGCTCGACGCTGGCTTCGCTGGCGATTCGTCTGTGGTCGTTGTATCGCGCCAACAAGGACGGAGGCGGGACGCGGTGGGCGTTCCCCAAAATCGGTCCTGCCGCCGGTTTTCTGCTGGCAATCGTTTTGGTGGTCAGTCTTCAGGGCATGCTGTTCGGCATCAATCTATGGATGGCGCTGCTGACCATTCCGCTGGCGATTTGTCTGGCCGCCGTTGCCGCCCGGGTGGTGGGCGCGACGGGGATTCCGCCTATCGGTGCCATCGGTCAGTTGTCCCAATTGAGCTTCGGCATCGTCGCGCCGGGGCAGGTGCCGATCAACCTGATGAGCGCCAACACGGCGGGCGGATCAGCAGGGCAGTGCACTGATCTCATGAACGACTTCAAAGTCGGTAAGGCCATTGGCGCAACGCCGCGCAAACAGCTGATCGCGCAGACGCTGGGAATTTTCGTCGGCAGCATCGTCGGCGTATTCGCGTACCTGGCGCTGATCCCCGATCCGCAGAGCATGCTGCTCACCGAAGAATGGCCGGCACCCGCGGTCGCCACCTGGAAAGCCGTGGCGCAAACCCTGACTCATGGTCTGGAATCGTTATCGACCAGCATTCGTTGGGCGATTTTCATTGGCGGCCTGGCCGGCCTGTTGCTGGGGATTCTCGACAGCGTGCTGCCTGCGCGCCGCGCCAGGTTTCTGCCCAGCACCGCAGCACTGGGTCTGGCGTTTGTGTTGCCCGCGTCGGTGTCAATGATGATGGCGCTAGGCGCGATCCTGACCTGGCTGGTGAGCTGCCGCTGGGCGAGCCTGACCGAACGCTTTGCAATTACGGCAGCGGCGGGGCTCATTGCAGGGGAGAGTATTACCGGAGTGGGCGCATCGCTGTGGCAAATGGTGGGGAACGCTTGATCGGGTTGACGTGGGCGCCAGATTAGTCGGGTTCGGGATTTTACGAGTATCCAGCGTTTGAAGCGCCAGGTTTCCGGGAGATGGTTAACGATAGATCCTCGCTTTGAAGGATTGCGATTTCCGGGATTGCGAGCCTAGACATGATCGAAAAGAGCGCCCCAACATCCGGGAGCGCTCATCTATCCAATCAACTCAGCCCGTCAATCGCGATACAGAGGGTAGTCCGTGTACCCCTCGGCATTGCCGCCATAGACAGTTGCCGGGTTCAGCTCATTCAACGGCCAGTCATTTTTGATGCGTGCAGGCAGGTCGGGGTTGGCCATGAACGGGCGACCGAAGGCCACCAGGTCCGCCAGGCCCGAGTCGAGCAGTTTCGCGCCGGAGTCTGCGTTGTAGCGACCCGCGTAGATGATCGCGCCCTTGAAGGTGTCGCGCACTGCGCGGCGGAAGGTTTCCGGCATCGCCGGGGCATTGTCCCAGTCGGCTTCGGCGATGGACAGGTAGGCGATGCCCACGTCTTGAAGCACCTTGATGGCCTCGATGTACGTGGTGTGCGGATCTTCCTCGACCATACCCAGGTAGGTCCGTGCTTCGTCAGTGGTGGTGAACAACGGTGCAAAGCGCACGCCGACTTTTTCCTTGCCGATGCATTCGGCAACACCCGCCACCACTTCGCGCAGAAAGCGCAGACGGTTTTGCAGCGATCCGCCGTATTGGTCGGTACGCAGGTTGCTGTGCGCGGAGATGAATTGGTTGACCAGATAGCCGTTGGCGCAGTGCAGTTCGATACCATCGAATCCTGCTTGCATGGCATTGCGCGCAGCTTGAATGTACAGCTGGATCAGCTCCTGAACTTCATCGGTGCTCAGCGCTCGCGGAGCGGAAGGTGGAACCAGTTCGCCTGCGCCCGGGGCCGTTTCGATGAAGACACTGACCCGGTCGGTGGCGACGGCAGAGGCCGATACCGGGGCCTCGCCATTGGGTTGCAAAGCGGTGTGGGATACGCGGCCAACGTGCCACAGCTGAGCGAAAATCACGCCGTTTTTGGCGTGCACCGCTTCGGTGACTTTGCGCCAGCCGGCGATCTGCTCTGCGGTATGAATGCCTGGTGTCCACGCATAACCCTGACCGCGTGGTTCGATCTGCGTGCCTTCAGTGACCAGCAGACCGGCACCGGCACGCTGTTGGTAATACTCGGCCATAAGTTCGTTGGCGATATTGCCCGGCTGCGTGCTGCGTTGGCGGGTCAGCGGCGGCAGGACAACACGGTTCTTCAGGGTGTGAGAGCCCAGTGTGACGGGGGTGAAAAAACTGCTGTTGTTCATCGGTGTACCTTGAATATTGATCTGAATAGACCAGTCAACTAGTAAGCTGGTAAAAATAAAACCGTGCGGCAGACACACGGTTTCATGAGCGGCTACGGAAGAGGGCGCGGGATCAGCCAAGCATTTTCAGCAGCTTTTCAGCGACCGCTGCAGAACTGGCAGGGTTCTGGCCGGTGACCAACTGGCCATCAGTAACCACATGAACCTGCCAGTCGGCAACTTTGGAGTAACGGCCGCCGAGGCGTTGAAACTCATCCTCGATCAGGAACGGCACCACATCGGTCAGACCGACCGCAGCTTCTTCAGCGTTGGTGAAACCGGTCACTTCACGGTGCTGAATCAGCGGCTTGCCATCAGCCGAAACCACATGACGCAAAGCGCCCGGTGCATGGCAGACAAAACCATGCGGCTTGTTGCTGCGATCAAAGGCCTGGATCAGTGCAATCGAATGCTTGTCTTCAGCCAGGTCCCACAGCGGGCCGTGGCCACCCGGGTAGAACACCGCATCGAAGTCATCAGCGCGGACCTCTGCCAGACGTCCGGTGTTGGCCAACGCCCGTTGTGCGGCCGAGTCATTGCGCAAGCGATCGGTTTCGGCCGTCTGAGCGTCAGGCTCGTCACTTTTTGGGTCCAGCGGAGGCTGGCCACCGGCTGGCGACACCAATGTGACGTCCGCTCCAGCATCCTTGAAGGCGTAATAGGGAGCGGCGAATTCTTCCAGCCAGAAGCCGGTTTTCTTGCCGGTGTTGCCAAGCTGATCGTGTGAAGTCAGGACCATCAAGATTTTCATAGCGCACCCTTGAATGTGAAGAGGCGCAATCGATACGCACCGTATTTGCGTGTCGTTGGCACCCATGGGAAAGGTTGACGGGGCGCAGTATGGTTCCAATTAGACCAGTCGTCTATATTTTTTTTGTCTAGGGTTTTCCAAGGCAGGATGTGGCAAACTCTCGGGCCTTCGAATACGACTGGTCTATTGCCTGGTAATTTGCCCCATGAAACCGACCTACGACAGCACCCGCCAACACCTGCTCGACACCGGCCACCGGATGATGGCCGAGCGCGGTTTCACCAGTGTCGGGCTGAATGAAATCCTGCAAACCGCAGGCGTGCCCAAGGGCTCGTTTTATCACTACTTCAAGTCCAAGGAGTTGTACGGTCAGGCGCTGCTCGAGGACTACTTCGTCGGCTATCTCGCTGACATGGAACGTCGTCTGACGCTGCCGGGACTGAGCGCTTACCAGCGATTGCTCGATTACTGGCAAGGCTGGCAGGACCGCTGCGTGCCGGACGGCAATGGCGACGAATGCCTGGTCGTCAAGCTCAGTGCCGAGGTGGCTGACCTGTCCGAGACCATGCGCATCACCTTGCGCGATGGCACTGAACGGGTGGTGTCGCGTATTGCGGCCTGTATCGAGCAGGGGCAATCCGAGAAAAGCCTGCCCGGCGGGGAAGCCCGTCAACTGGCAGAAACCCTTTACCAGTTGTGGCTGGGCGCGAGCCTGCTGAACAAACTGCAGCGTACCGGCCAGTCCTTGAACACCTCGATGGCGACGACGAAGCGGTTGTTGAGTGTTTGATCAGTGATGATCATTCAGGGCGAGCAGATAATCTGCCAGCAACCACAGGTGGCCTTGGTGACGGGTTTGACCGCAAGAGTTCTTGAGCAGGGGCAGGTCCCGCACCTGCCCCTGCATATGCCTAACCCCTCAAGAAAGCCAGCAAGTCTGCGTTGATGGTCTCGGCATTGGTGGTAGGCATTCCGTGCGGGTAGCCCGCGTATGTTTTCAGGGTGCCTTGCTGCAACAGCCCGGCTGACAGCGGCCCGGAGTCTTCATAGGGCACAATCTGATCATCATTCCCGTGCATCACCAGTACCGGAATCGTGATGCTTTTCAGATCGTCGGTAAAATCAGTCTGGGAAAAGGCCACGATTCCATCGTGATGCGCCTTGGCGCAGCCCATCATGCCTTGTCGCCACCAGTTCAGGATAATGCCCTCGGAGGGCGTTGCTCCGGGGCGGTTGTAACCGTAAAACGGCCCGGCCGGGATGTCGTGATAGAACTGTGCACGATGGCTCTTGACCTGTTCCTGAAAGTCATCGAAAACCGACTTCGGCAGGCCGCCCGGGTTGTCCGGGGTCTGGACCATAAGTGGCGGCACAGCGCTGATGATGACCGCCTTCGAAACCCGATCTTCGCCGTGACGAGCAATGTAGCGGATCACCTCGCCGCCGCCGGTGGAGTGCCCCACATGGACTGCGCTGTCTATCCCGAGATGGTCGACCACGGCGGCGACATCATCTGCGTAGTGATCCATGTCATGCCCGTCCCACACCTGGCTGGATCGGCCGTGCCCGCGACGGTCGTGTGCAATGACCCGATAGCCGTGCTCCAGGAAAAACAGCATCTGGGCATCCCAGTCGTCCGCACTGAGTGGCCATCCGTGATGAAAGAAAATCACTGGGGCGTCAGCTGGCCCCCAGTCTTTGTAAAAGATCTCGACATCGTCCTGCGTAGTGACATACGCCATGTTCGCATCTCCTGTTGAGAATAGAGGCCATGATCAGAATCATGTCCTGAGGGTGAACCCCTATTGAACAAAGTGCAGTCGAGCGTGTTTTTCAAGGCAACTGTCGGGTCAGCGGTCTGATGATGGGTCTTTTTCTTGGTGAGCCATAGCCCGTCAGGCGTGCGTTCTCACATGGCTTACAAAACGATTATCCTGTGTGACAGTCTGGTGGCGTGAAGTGCCTGAGTATGGAATCGAGCAGCCCTGGAAAGCGCATTTCAAGCTCATCCCTGCGAAGGGAATTCATATGGGTCGTACCCAAGGTACGAGTGCGCATCAATCCCGCATCCCGCAGAACCCTGAAGTGGTGAGACGCGCTTGATTTGGGGCGGCCTCCGTCCAACTCTCCGCAGGTCGCTTCGGCCACGTCTGCGAGATGGTGAATGATCTCCAGACGTACCGGGTCGCTCAGGGCATAGAGAACACGCTCAAGAACGAACTCTCGGGCTTCCGGATGTTTGAGTGTTCTCATGGTCAGCAGCCTGTCGCGTAAGTTTCAAATGTGAATGCCAGGTAATGACCGCAGCGATTTTTCGAAAACGTCGAGATTCTCGCGAAACGCAGTCATTGAACATGCGATCAAGCCGCCTGCCGATCTGCATCTGCTGGCCTGGTAGTACTGTGGCGTATTGCAGTCAGTCGTAAACCTGTCTTCAGCCGGTGCCACAGGCGAGACATTCGCCCGTCCTATCGGTACATGACGTGATGGTCGGGTTGGACGTTTATGTCATGCGTTCACGTCTGAGGCCTGATCGAACTTCAATCGGGCCGATTCAACTTCAGGCAATTTATCAAGCGTCCATTTATGCAGTTCGCGAAACGGTTGCTGGAGTGTGCGGCCCAGCTGAGTGATTTCATACTGGACGGCCACGGGCGAGAACGAAATGACCTTGCGCGAAACCAGGCCATTGCGTTCAAGCCTTCGCAGGCATTGGGTGAGCGCCTTTTGAGTGACACCTTCAAGACGGCGTTTGATGGCATTGAAACGATGCGGCCCGTCATCAAGTACCGCCATAACCATCATTGACCATTTGTCTGCGATTTGATCGAACAGCGCCCGGCTAGGGCACTCCGACGAAAAACATTGCGGCTTTAATTCCAGCATCGAAGTTTCCTCGTATATACCTGGGCGACTCCAGGTGCCTAATTGACATTTGGTTTACAAAATATACTTATATGGCTTCCGAAAGCAAAGGAAGTCCATCCAATGTCGTACCCAGATACCAGTACTTTATTTCGTCCGTTTTCGATCCGATCGCTTGAACTGAAAAACCGGATTGTCATGGCGCCAATGACGAGGCAATTTTCGCCGCAGGGCATCCCGGGCGAGGGCAACGCTGCGTACTATCGGCGTCGTGCCGAGGGACGGGTCGGGTTGATCCTGTCGGAGGGGACTGTCGTTGATCGTCCCGCTTCGCGCAATGGTCCCGGTATTCCCTTTTTTCATGGCGAGGCCGCGCTGGCGGGCTGGAAGAATGTGATCGATTCCGTTCACAGCGCTGGCGGCCGTATGGGGCCGCAACTCTGGCACACCGGTGCTGTGCGTGACGCCAGCGGCTGGGAGCCCGATGCACCGGTTGAAAGCCCATCGGGCCTGGACTCGCCACACGATCCGCGCGGCAGGGCGATGAGCGAAGAGGACATTGCAGATACCGTGGCTGCGTTTGCCAAGGCGGCGGCGGATGCCAAACGTCTTGGTTTCGACACAGTCGAGGTCCACGGGGCTCATGGTTATCTGATCGATCAGTTCTTCTGGGCGGGCACCAATCAGCGCACCGATCGCTACGGTGGCCCGACGATCAAAGAGCGCTCGCGTTTCGCCGCAGAAATCGTGTCTGCCGTTCGGCATGCGGTCGGCCCCGACTTCCCCGTCATCATGCGTGTCAGTCAGTGGAAGCAACAGGACTTCACCGTGCGCCTCGCCGAAACGCCTGCACTGATGGAAGACTGGCTGCTGCCGTTGGTAGAGGCGGGGGGGGACGTTCTACATTGCTCGCAGCGACGCTTCTGGGAACCTGAGGTCCCGGAAATCGATGGCGAGAACGGGTTGAGCTGCGCCGGCTGGGCCAAGAAAGTGACCGGTGCGGCCACCATCGCGGTCGGGTCTGTCGGTCTGGATAACGACGTGACCCACGCCTTCGCTGGCCAGGGTTCAGCCCCTGCGAGTCTGGAACGGCTGGTCGAGCGCATGGAGCGTGAGGAGTTTGATTTGATCGCGGTCGGTCGCGTTCTGCTGAGCGACCAGAACTGGGTCAGCAAAGTGGAAAAAGGGGAGTTCGCACTTCTCGGTGGATTCAATCCCGCCTCATTGGCCGAACTGGTCTAGTCCTGTTCAATCTTTGCAAGACAGTCGTAACCCGAGTGCTGCCGACCGTTTTTGATCATCAATGCCCGCGACTGCTGCGTATCAGCTCATAAGCCCGACGCACCAGAGGGTTGAGGGTGTTGGGTCGAATCCAGAGGTGGTAGGTGACGTCCGGCATCAGGGGCAAGCCATCGCTTTCTCCCAGCACCCGCATGTCTGGCCCGAGCATTTCCATGCTTCTCGGCGTTACCCCCAAACCGGCGCGCGTCGCTGCCTTGATGCCGATCAGGTTTGACGCAAGGTACGCCTGGCGCCAGGGGATGTTCGCCTGTTCCAGAGCTTGCAGTGCATAACGACGATAAATGCTCGGTTCATCCACCAGAATCAGTGGCAAAGGCTCGCCGGGGGTGTGAATGTACTGCGCCGAGCAAATCCACCATACCGGCGAGGTGCGCAGGGCGAAGCCTTCGAGGTCCGGGTCCTGGCGTGTAGAAATCACCATGTCCACCTTGCCCCGATGCAGATCGTCCATCAAAAAAGGGCTGCGCCCGACATCGATCTCCAGGCGCAGACGGGGTGCAGACCGGGCGATGTGGCTGAGCAGTGGCGGCAGAATGGTGTCGGCGATGTCATGGGGCGAGCCGATACGCAGCACGCCGCTCAAGCTGCTTTCGCGCAGCGAGTTGAGTGCGTCGTCGTTGAGTGAAAGCATCTGCCGCGCATGCCTCAGCAATTGCTGGCCCGCTTCCGTGAGCTGCTTTTGCCGCCCGCGTTTTTCGAACAGGCTCACGCCGACCTGCTGTTCCAGACGCTGCATATGCTGGGTGACCGACGACTGCGTGCGGTCCAGGTGGGCGCCGGCCTCGGCAAAACTGTGGTGATCGACGACAGCAATGAAGGTGCGCAGTAATTCGAGATCAAGGGTCGACATGGCAGTTTTTACATCAAGGGTGCGAATTTAAACATTACATAGTTTTATGTTTTTTAAGAAGTAAGTTTTTCTGGTGTGCCTTAACGCCCTGTAAATACGGAGAGATGAGGGCTTTCTCCGAAACACTTTGCATGCAAGTTATAACGATATTAGATATTTGCATTTCCGTTGCCCGAATGCGGTACCTAGGATGCCACTCATCAGGTCGGGGTACGCCGATCTTCCATGAGGGAAAATCCATGTTGCTTGAGCGCTCACCCGTCAAACGATTTTTACCCGCCCTGTTGGGCGCTTTGATTTCACTGTCCGGTATCACGGCGGCTCAGGCTGATGCGACGCTGGACAAGATCCAACAGCGCCACGTGTTGGTGGTTGGCGTGCTGTTGTCTGGTGGCCCGTTTGGCGGCATTGATCCGGTCAGCCAGAAACCCCGTGGATTCAACGTGGACCTTGCCGAAGAGCTCGGTCGGCAACTTAAAGCCGAGGTGCAACTGGTGCCGGTACTGCCCGCCAACCGCGTGCAATTCCTGCAACAAGGCAAAGTCGATCTGCTGATCGCCAACATGGAATGGACCGCTGAACGCGGCGAAACTCTTGGGTTTGTGCCCACACCGTTCTATCGCGTCGGTGGCACTGCCGCAGTATTGAAGGGCAGCAAGATCACCCGCTGGGAAGACCTGAAAAACCAGCCGGTCTGCACCTCTCAGGGCAGCAGCTACGTCAAGTCGCTGACCAGCCTGGGCGCCGAAATCAAGGCGTTCAAGAGCTCTTCCGAATCCTTGCTGGCGTTGCGTGGAAACAACTGCGTTGCGGCTGTGCACGACGCCACGCTGATCAATCCGCTGATCGCCGACACGACGGAGTGGCAGGGCTATCGCGCCCTCGAGCCGGAACTCAACCCGGCGCCTTCGGTGATCTGGACCCGGCGTGGCGAAAGCGATACGCAGGCCAGACTCGACCCCATCATCAAAGAGCTGCATCGCAGCGGTTGGCTGATCGAGGCCCAGACCCGCAACCAAATCACCCCGGCATCTGCGGCGCTGGTCGAGTTGCAGAAGCAGTTCCAGGCCGATGGCGTTTGAGCCGGCTCAACGTATCCAGACGACATCGCTCAAGGACGCCGTGCATGAAACCACTTTTTTCCGCTAAAACCCTGACCGCGTTGTGCCTGGCCGGATGTACCACGCTGGCCGCCAACATGGCTCAGGCCGACGCCACGCTGGACAGGATCGAGCAGCGCCACGCCGTCAGCGTCGGGGTGATTCTCAGCGGTCCGCCGTTCGGCACTATCGACCCGAAAACCGGCGAGCACCAGGGTTACAACGTCGAACTGGCCAAGGGCATCGGTCAGGCACTCGGCGTCGAAGCCAAAACCGTTTCAGTGCTGGCGCCCAACCGCGTGCAGTTCCTGCAGCAGGGCAAGGTCGACATTCTGATCGCCAACATGCAGTTCACCGAGGAACGTGCCGAGATTCTCGATTACGTGCCCACACCGTATGAAGAAGTCGGTGGCGCAGCGTTGATTCGTAAAGGCGCGGGCATCACTCAGTGGGCTGATTTGAAGGGCAAACCGGTGTGTGTGTCTCAGGGCAGCAACTTCATCAAGCCGTTGCAGGAAACCTATGGTGCCGAGATCAAGGCGTTTCGCAGTCAGTCGGAGTCGCTGCTGTCCCTGCGAGGCAATGGTTGCGTGGCGGCGGTGCATGTCAGCCCGACCATGCACACGTTGTTAAGCGATGCCGAATGGTCCGGCTATGAGATTCCGCTGCCTGGGGATTTGATACCGTCGAACTCGGTGATCTGGATTCGCAAGGGCGAGCACGACACCCAGGCCAGGCTGGATGCCATCGTTCGCGACTGGCACCGTAGTGGCTGGTTGATCGCCCTGGGCGAGCGCACCGGCATGGCGCCGTCCCAGACCTTGCGTGATCTGCACGAACAATACCGTAGCGCCGCGCCATTGGCGGCTCAGCCATGAGCCAAGGGTTGTTCGCCACATTGCAGACGTTGCTCGGCGCCGGTCATGTGCAAAGCAGCGAAGAGGCCGCCCCGTATCTGACTGACAGACATGGCCGTTACGTCGGTCAGGTGATTGCCGCCGTGCACCCGGCCACTACCGAAGAAGTCGCGGCGGTGGTTCGCGTCTGCGTGGCCAATGACACGCCGATCGTGGTGCAGGGCGGCAACACCGGTTTGATGGGCGGCGCAACCCCCGATGCCAGTGGCCGCGCCGTGCTGGTGCTGCTTGATCGCCTGAACCGGGTGCGTTGCGTGGACACCGATAACGACACCCTGACCGTCGAGGCCGGCTGCATTCTGCACACTGTGCAGGCTGTGGCGCGTGATGCCGGACGCCTGTTCCCTCTGAGTCTGGGTGCCGAAGGCAGTTGCACGATTGGCGGTAACCTCGGCACCAACGCCGGAGGCACGGCGGTGCTGCGTTATGGCAATGCCCGTGAGCTGAGCCTGGGTTTGGAAGTGGTCACCGCTCAGGGTGACATCTGGAATGGTCTGCGCGGGTTGCGCAAGGACAATACCGGCTACGACCTGCGCGACCTGTTTATCGGCAGCGAAGGCACCCTCGGCATCATCACTGCCGCAACCCTCAAACTGTTCCCGCTGCCCAAGGCTCAGGCCACTGCGCTGTTGGCCTTTGATTCTCTAGCCCAGGCCGTTAAATTTCTGTCCCATGCCCGAGCCGGTTTCGGCGCAAGCCTCACCGCGTTCGAATTGCTCAGCGCCGATTGCCTGGCGTTGCTGCGCGAGCAATTTCCTCACGGGCCCCAGCCTTTTCCCGGCGCTTCACAACCGTGGTTCGCGCTGCTGGAGCTCTCTGACAACCACAGCGAACATCACGCTCGCGAAACCTTCGAAGCGGTGCTCGGCTCGGCTTTCGAGCTAGAGCTTCTGGCCGATGCGCTGATCGCCCAAAGCCTGCCCCAGAGCGAAGCACTGTGGCAATTGCGGGAAAATATGAGCGAGGCGCAGAAGCGCGCCGGGCGCAACATGAAGTACGACATCTCGGTGCCCATCTCCCAGATTGTGGCGTTCGTCGCGCATACCGATGCGCTGCTGCAAACGCACTTCCCGGGCGTGCGTCATTTCACCTTCGGCCATTTGGGCGATGGCAACCTGCATTACAACGTCGCCCATTCGCTGGATTCCACCGTCGAGGCGCACATGGCCAACTACGCGGCACTCAGCCTGCTGGTTCATGACAGCGCGCACGCTCACGGCGGATCCATCAGCGCCGAACACGGCGTCGGTCAGCGCAAGGTCGGGCTGTTGCAACGCTACAAAAGCCCGGTAGAGCTCGATCTGATGCGGCGTATCAAGCATGCCCTGGACCCGAATAATCTGCTCAATCCGGGCAAAGTCGTGGAGGTACCCAATCCATGAGTCTTCTTCTGTCCAGACGTGTGCAGAGGGTGTCGCTCTCCGCCAACGCCGCCGCCAGATCCCACGCCACAGCGTTGCGAGAAGCCGGTCTCGACATTCTCGACCTGACAACGGGTGAACCGGATTTCGACACTCCGGAACACATTAAACGAGCGGCTTGCGCTGCCATCTCCGCCGGTGCGACCAAGTACACGCCAACGCACGGTGTGAAGGCATTACGGCGTGCAATACAGCGCAAGCTTCAGCGCGAGAATCGGCTGGATTATCCGCTCGACGCCATCGTGATCGCCAATGGCGCCAAGCAGATCATATTCAACGCCTTCGCTGCGACGCTGAACCATGGGGACGAAGTATTGGTGCCGACCCCATATTGGCCCTCGTTTCCAGACAGCGTGCGCTTCAACGACGGCGAGCCGGTGTTCATCGAATGCGGGTTGGCTCAAGGCTGCAAGCTCACGCCCGGGCAGTTGGAGCAATACATCGGCGAGCGTACCCGTTGGCTGATTCTTAACGGGCCCGGCAACCCGAGTGGCGCCGTCTACAGCACTGCAGAACTGCAGGCGCTGGCCGAGGTTCTGCGTCGGCATCCGCGGGTGTTGATTCTGCTGGATGAGCTTTACGAACATATTCGCTTTGACGGCCAACCACCGCAGAGTCTGCTCAATGTCGCGCCGGATTTGCAGCCGCGCTGCCTGCTGGTAGGCGGGGTGTCCAAGACTTACGCCATGACCGGTTGGCGCATAGGCTTCGGCGCCGGGCCGCAGGCGCTCACCCGCGCGATGGCAGTGGTGCAATCGCAATCGACTTCCGGTGCATCCTCGGTGGGGCAGGCCGCCGCGTTGGCAGCGTTCGACGGCGGACTGGATTTTCTGCCGGCTCAGGTCTCGGCCTATCGGCAGCGTCGGGATTTGCTTGTTAGCGCGTTGCGTGCTGTACATGGTCTCGACGTACTGGAACCTCAGGGCGGTTTCTTCGTTTTTGTGCGCTGCGATGGTTTAGTGGGCAATTATCGTCCGGACGGTGAGCGCCTGCAAACCGATGCCGATGTCGTCGCCTACTTGCTGGAGAACGGCGTGGCCGGTGTTGCCGGCAGCGCCTACGGCCTGTCCCCGTGGTTTCGCCTGTCCATTGCCACCGCAACCGACAGCGTTGTCGAAGCCGGACGCCGTATCGCCCATGCCTGTAGCCAGTTGCGGGGCCAAGCATGAGTCATCTATTGGAGCTGTTCATCCACGGGACCGCCGGGTTGGGTCTCAACTACAACTTCTTGCTGGACGCCTACCAGCGCGGCAGTCTGGTGCAAGGTGCGCTGACCACCTTGCTGCTGTGTCTGTTCACCATCGTGGGCAGTTTGCTGGCAGGGGTCGGGTTGGCGGCGATGTTGACCTCGAACAAAGCGTGGCTGGCCAAACCGGCCCGTGTGTTTATCGAAGTCACCCGCAACACGCCGACGCTGGTGCAACTGTATTGCGCATTCCTGGTGCTGAACATGCTGCTGACCCAGGCCGTCGGCACGGCCAACCCGCTGACGCCGTTTGCCTGGGTGGTGATCGTGATTTCGCTGCACAAGGGCGCATTTCACGCTGAAGCACTGCGTGCTGGCATTGAAGCGGTGCCGTCGGTGACGCTGGAGGCGGCCAGTTCCCTGGCGTTCAGCAGTCGCCAGTTGCTCTGGAACGTGCAACTGCCCTTGGGGTTGCGCTTTGCTTTGCCGTCGCTGATCAACAACCTGATCGATCTGGTGAAAATGACCGCCGTGGCCTCGGCAATTGCTGTGGGCGACATCACTTACGCGGCAATCATGATCTGGACCCAGAGCGATAATGTGCTGGAGCTGATGATGCTGATTCTGAGCTTTTTTGGTCTGCTGAGTTTTATCGTCAATTGTGCGGGGCGCCTGCTTGAAGCGCGCCTGAGGATGCCTGGCTATGGCCATTGAATCGTCGATCAATGCGCCACTGGCCTGGCCGCGCCGACATGTTGGCAAGTTGTTGCTCCTGGCTGGCGCTGCGCTCTATGTACTGTGTTTCGCCCCACAAAGTCCGGTATTCAATGCCTTGCTGCAATGGTCACCGGCCCTCGCCGCCGGTTTTGGCCAGAACATTTTGATCAGCCTGGTGGCGATCGGTCTGGGGTCGTTGCTGGGGTTGCTGGTGGGCGCATTGGCGGTGTCGCCGCTGCGACTTCTGCGCGTGCCGGCGCAGGTCTGGGTGCAGATTTTCCGCAATGCGCCATGGCTGGTGCTGATCTACTTCACCACCTACGTGTTTCCGTTCGAGATCAAGCTGGGCAACACCTACGTCGCGTTCCCGGACTGGGTGAAAGTGACCCTCGGCCTGGCGTTGCCTGCGAGCGCCAATGTGGCGGAAATCTTCCGTGGCGCCATCGGCTCGATCCCCGGCACCCAATGGGAAGCCGCGCGCTCCCTGGCCTTCACTCGTGGGCAGATTTTCCGCTCGATCATCCTGCCGCAGTGCTTCAAACGGATGTTGCCGCCATGGATGAACCTCTACGCGGTGATCACCATGGGCACTGCGCTGGCCTCGCTGGTTGGCGTGCATGACGTGATCGACACCGCGCAGATTGCCAGCAACACCGTAAACATGACGGGCTTCACGGTGGTGATTTACCTGAGCCTGCTGGTGCTGTTCTTTGCCTACTGCTACCCGATTTCCCGACTGACCCAATACCTGGAGCGACGTTATGCCTTCTATTGAAACCGTCGCCGAGCCCTTGGTCAGCCTGCGCGATGTGCACCTTTCGTTTGGATCCAGCACAGTGCTCAACGGCATCGACCTGGATGTTTACCGCGGTCAGGCGGTGTCGATCATCGGCCCGTCCGGCTCCGGCAAATCGACCATCCTTCGCTGCATCACCGGTCTTTTGCAGCCTCAACGCGGCAGCATCCGCATTGGCAGCACGCACGTGGATTCCTTGCTCAGGGAAGCGCAGCGCATTGAATTGCGCAAACGAGTGGGATTTGTGTTCCAGCAATACAATTTGTTCCCGCATCTGTCAGTGCTGGAAAACCTGGTGATCGCGCCATGCAAAGTATTGGGACGCAGCCGAACCGATGCTGAGCAGGACGCCCGAACGCTGCTGGCCAAAGTGCGTATGGAGCACAAGGCTGACGCTTACCCGGGGCAATTGTCCGGCGGGCAGCAGCAGCGCGTGGCGATTGCCCGTGCCCTGGCCATGCGCCCGGAACTGATTCTGTTCGATGAAGTGACTTCCGCCCTCGATCCGGAAACCGTCGGCGAGGTGCTGACAGTGATTCGCGAACTGACCGAAGAGGGCATGACCTGCGTGCTGGTTACCCACGAAATGCGCTTTGCCGAAGAAATCAGCGACATCGTCTATTTCACCGAAAACGGCGTGATCGTCGAGCACGGCAGCGCCGCGCAGATTTTTCAACACCCGGGCAGCGAGCGGACCCAAGCATTCTTGCGTCATGCCTTGGGCGATCCGGCGCGCCGCCCGATCAACGCGAATGATCCTTACCTGTTGACCAACCTGAGCCGCTACAGCCTGTCCGTGTGACCGAGGAAGCAATTCATGAGTACCGATAACCGTGCCGTCGTCATTGAGGATTTCCTGAGGAAAATCCGCGTTATCAATCAACGCGGCGTTGACCGCGCCGCACTGGCTGAAATCGTTGCCTTGCTCGAAAGCCTGGCCGAGCGACGCGATCTGTTCAATTTCGACGCGTTCCCCGCGCCCGTGCCGGGGCAGGGCAGTACCGCCTTCCGCTATCGGCTCAATGACGACGGCGACACGCCGACGCTTTACCTGAACTCGTTGCTGCCGGGTAAAAGCACGCTGCCGCACAACCACGAAACCTGGGCAATCATCAGCGCTGTGGAAGGCCAGGAAATCAACTACGTCTATGGTCGCAACGACGAAGGTCGCGAGCCGGGATTCACCACCTTGCACCTGGAAAAGGAAGTGGTTGTGCAGCCTGGGACTTCGATCTCGTTCCTTGGCGAGGATCTACACGGCATTCGTGTCGAGGGCGAGTCTGCGACCCTGCATTTTCATCTCTACGGTTTGCCCCTGGAATCCCTGAACGGCCGTTACGGTGTCGACGAAGAGGGGCGAATTCTCAATTACAACGCCTCGCAAATGGCCCCTTCAATCAAGGCCTATGCCTGATCGATCGCACACACTGAACGTTATCCATGCAGGTGAGCGGGAACAGGCGAGGCATGCCAATGAGCGCTCCCCTGCCTTTCAACACATTTTTTTACTTTTCATGCGGGACTTCCATGAGCCAGAACGTAGCGCCAGGGCAACTGCAACAGTGGCTGTTCGATGGGCAGGAGATTGCACTGTTTGACGTGCGTGAGCACGGTCAATACGGCGAAGCGCATCTGTTTTTCGGGGTGAACCTGCCGTATAGCCGTCTGGAGCTGGAGGCCCGGCGTCTGGCGCCTAATTTGCGTGTGCGCATGGTGATCTATGACCAGGATGGCGCCGGGGTTGCGGCGCGTGCCGCTCAACGTTTACAGGTGTTGGGCTATGGGGGCGTGCATATTCTGGAGGGCGGTGCCGATGGCTGGCGGGCGGCCGGTTTTCAATTGTTTGCCGGCGTGCACGTGCCGTCCAAGGCGTTTGGCGAGCGGGTTGAGGCGCTCAGCCATACGCCGCATGTCACTGCTGGCGAGCTGGCAGCGTGGCAAGCCCGGGGTGAACCGTTGGTGGTGCTCGATGGTCGGCCGTTCGATGAATACCGCAAGATGACCATTCCCGGCTCGGTGTGCTGTCCGAACGGCGAACTGGGCTATCGCGTGCACGATCTGGTGCCGGACGCCAGCACGCCGATTGTGGTCAATTGCGCCGGTCGAACGCGCAGCATCATTGGTGCGCAGACCCTGATCGATCTGGGTGTAAAGAACCCGGTCTACGCGCTTGAAAACGGCACGCAGGGCTGGTATCTGGAAGATTTGCAGCTCGAGCATGGCAGCACTCGGCGTTATGTCGATGAGGTGTCGTCCGGGGCTTTGCCGGCTCAGCGGTTGGCCGCCGGGCAACTGGCGGACAAGGCTGGCGTGAAAACGGTCGCGGCGGCGCAAGTGACGCAGTGGGCGCGGGAGGCTGATCGCAGCCTGTTTCTGTGCGACGTACGCACCGCCGAAGAGTTTGCCGCTGGCAGTCTGCCGGGCGCGCAACACACGCCGGGCGGGCAGTTGGTTCAAGCGACGGATCTCTACATAGGTGTGCGTCAGGCCCGATTGGTGTTGATGGACAGCGATGGGGTGCGCGCGCCGATCGTGGCCAGTTGGCTGCGGCAGTCGGGGCATGAGGCGTATGTGCTTGAAGGCGGCACGGATAGCGCACTGGCGTTGCCGGTGCCCGACGCAGTCAGTGTTGAAGCGCTCCCGTCGATCACGGCGCAGGCGCTGGCCGATGCGCTTAAAGACGACGCCGTCGTGCTGATCGATCTGCGTCCGAGCATGACTTACCGCAAAGGGCACATCGCCGGTGCGCGCTGGTCTATCCGCTCACTGCTGGCGGCTCAGGTGGCAGGGGAATCGCGGCCATTGGTCCTGCTGGCGGATGATCCACGGTTGGCAGCATTCGCAGCGCTGGAATTGCCCGAGCATCAGCGCAAACAGACCCGGTTGCTGGACCGTGGCGGGGGCGCGGCAGGTCTCGCGCTGCAGGGAGGCGGTGGCACACTGCCGGATGAGCAGTGCATCGATTTCCTGTTTTTCACCCACGACCGTCACTCCGGCAACAAAGACGCAGCGCGGCAGTACCTGGCCTGGGAGATCGGTTTACTGGCACAACTGAGCGAAGATGAGATCGCCACATTCAAGCCGCTGAGCACTCAGAATGACCGCGTTCGCACCCGGCTGATCCACTGCGCTCGTCCTGAAAAAGGCAGCGGTGCACGCGGCGTCAACGTTGCGGTTACGCGGTTGAGCACGGTTCTGTTCGACAACCTCGCGCAGATGCAGGATGCCCGTGCCCGGCGTGACCACGAGCGTGTACTGAGCTATGGCGCACGTGGTAATCCGACGGCGTTCGCCCTGGAGGATCTGGTGACCGAACTCGAAGGTGGCTACCGCACGCGCCTGTTCGGCACCGGCCTGGCGGCGGTGGCGCAAACCTTTCTGGCCTACCTGCGCCCCGGCGATCATGTGCTGATCACCGACGCGGTGTACTTGCCTGTGCGACGCCTCGCCCGTGAGTTTCTTCAGTCGTTCGGCATTGAAGTCAGCTACTTCGCGCCGGACGGCAGCGACCTGTCAGCGCTGCTGCAAGCCAACACCAAAATGGTCTATACCGAAGTGCCCGGCTCACTGCTTTATGAGCTCTGTGACCTGCCGGCTATCGCCGCCCTGTGCAAGTCGCGAGGCATTTTGCTGGCGGTGGACAATTCTTGGGGTTCCGGCTACTTGTACCGGCCGCTGACCTTGGGCGCGGATATCTCGATCATGGCGCTGACCAAATACCTGAGCGGCCATAGCGATGTAGTCATGGGCAGCGTTTGTACTCATCAGGATGTCTGGTCACCGCTGGCGGCCATGGGTGACAGCTTCGGCAACGTCGTCAGTCCCGACGACGCCTACCTCGTGCTACGCGGCGCCCGAACCCTGGCCACCCGCCTGGATGCACACCAACGCCATGCGCTGGAAATCGCCTGTTGGCTCCAGACTCAACGTCAGGTGAAACGAGTGTTCCATCCCGCATTGGTGGATCATCCCGGTCACACGCTTTGGCAACGTGACTTCAAAGGCAGCAACGGGCTGCTCTCGTTCGAACTGCGTGACATGGACGCGGGTAACCTGGCGCGCTTCATCGATGCGCTTGAGGTGTTCGGCCTGGGCGCATCCTGGGGCGGGTATGAAAGCTTGATCACCGTTGCGGATCTCAAAGACCGCAAAAGCCCGACGGATCGCTCATTGAATCCGGTGCTGCGCTTGCACATCGGTCTGGAGGACGTCGCTGCGTTGATCGAAGACTTGCAGCGCGGTTTCAGGGCTTTGGCGCTGGGCTGAAGGGGAGGCGTGAGTGCTCAGCATGTGAGTGGGTGAGCACGTTTTTCGCGTCCGCTGGAGATTTTTTTGGGTGCTTAAAACATGCATGCAAAGAACTACAACCGGTTCCTGAGTCCATGACAGGCGCGTGCAAAGATCTGCAGTGTGTACTGGCTGATCAGTCACGAGAGGCGACAGCGTTGAAGTGCTTAAATTACACAATGGCTGAGTGGCGAAGAAATAGAATGAGCGACATTGAAATACTGTCGTTGTCTCCAGATGGTCGCTATCAAGTCCAGGCGATCCCGTGGGAAGCAGGCAACACGCACTGGCTGTTCCCGCCGCAAATCATTGATACCCAAAACGGGAACATGGTGTTCGGCTTCGAGGATCTTCGATGGTCAGCAGACTTCGGCACGTGGCTGAGTCCGACCCGTGTCGAACTCAAACTGCGAAAACACCCCGGCCTCCGGGCACCTCTGGGGCTCACGGTGATTATTGAATGTGCGCTGCGCACCGCCGAACTCGGCGATGGCACTCAAATCGAGTTAGCCTGTCTGGAAAGCACTCTTGAGGGCATGATCGAACTGCTTGGCTGAACTCAGCAAGGACTTGATGATGAATTGGAGAGCTCTTGAGCAGGCGCTGTTCGACGCCGCCCGACATATTTTTCGCTCGTGGGGACTCCGTTGTCCACGTCGTCGTCAATCACTTCTGTGAAAAGCTGCTGCTGACCACGCCTACAGACTGTCAGGATCCCCAAAAACATTTTGACATGGCTCTGGGACGGCGGTTTCAGGTCCAGAAATTTTTAGCTTGCCCCCATTTTGGCCCCCAACGCTCACCGGGCTCTGGCGGAAGTCAAGCGCTCATCCGAAATACGGTTCTGAGCAGGCCCCAATAGTTCTCCCTGACCCTTGGCTTTATGGTAGATAAGTCCAGTAAATTGTGGCTAAAGCTAGAAATTAAGCGATAAGGCACAGATTTAGGGAATTAAGTCGCTTGATAGGGCTATACGTTAATTCTATAATTTTGGGAACTAACTGGCACAGAATGGGCTAGGTACACACTATGTTGGATTTAAGCTTCAGCAAGCCGAGCGAAGTCGTCAAGCGCCTCTGCGATCGCTTGCGCACGGAGCGCTTGGCGCTGGACATGACACAAGCCGATTTGGCCGGGCGTGCCGGCATCGGCACAAACACAGTGTCCAATCTTGAAGCCGGGCGCAACGTCGGATTCGAGAACGTCGTTCGGGTAGCGATGGCTCTTGGCCGAACCAAGGAACTTGAAGGCTTGTTCCTGCCAAAGCTGGACACCATCGAGGATATTCGGCGCTACGAAAACAGCGCCAATCGTCTCCGTACAAAAAGGAAGTCCGGTAATGCTTGAGCAGGTGAACGTCTTCTACGAGGGCTGGGGTGAGCGATGGCAATGGGGGACACTGGTCTCCACGACCGCCTTGACCGGTCGCCCGCTGATCGTGTTCGAGTACAGCAATGAAGCCAGGCAAAGGGGCTTGGAACTGTCCTCCTACACGCTCCCGTTGGTGGGGGCTCAGTTGCGCCAAGATTTTCCAGACCACCAACTGTACTTGCCAGGGCCTGTTTACGACTCCTTGCCCGATGGGTGGGGCATGTTACTGATGGACCGTATGTTCAGGCGCCGCGGGCTCACCACGGCGCGCATCGGCTCACTGGAACGGCTAGCCTACGTCGGCAGCAATGCAATGGGGGCCATAACGTTTGAGCCTGTGGCACCAGAAGGGAAGGAGTCTGAAGTCCATATCCCGCTGGAGCAGCTTGCCGCCGAAGTGCAGGAAGTGCTCCATGGAGACGGTGGCGAGTTCCTGCATACGTTGCTGCTGGTGGGCGGCTCGCCTCAAGGTGCAAGGCCTAAGGCCCTCGTCTATCGCGATCCCGAAACTGGCCGGTTTACCACTGCCGTCACGGCGGGCTTTGAAGCATGGTTGATTAAGTTCCCGGCCAAAGAAGAACATGCCGAGGTGTGCGCTATCGAAATGGTCTACGCCGAATGCCTGCGCATGTGCGGTATCGAGACCCCTGACACGCAGTACTTCAGTTTGCCTAATGGCTTAGCGGCGTTTGCTAGTAAGCGATTTGACCGTCGGGATGGACTGCGCGTACCCATGCAAAGCCTAGCGGCCTTTACGGGGGCAAATTACCGGTCTCCGGGGGTGTTGGACTACGTCAACTTCTTGCGGGCAACACAGATGTGTACCAACGACGTGCGAGAGATGGCGGTGGCCTTCGAACGTGCCGTCTTCAATGTTGCGTTCAACAACAGAGACGATCATCCCAAGAACTTTGCCTACATCATGTCGCAAGACGGTCAGTGGAGACTGTCGCCGGCTTACGACGTGACCTTCTGCGAGGGGCCAAGTGGATATCACCAAATGGATGTGATGGGGGAAGCCCTGTCGATTTCTCGCACGCAAATGCTTCGGCTTGCCGAGGAAGCCGAGGTGCCCCCGGACGTTGCCGGCAGAATGATTGACGGCATTTGCGATGTGGCGAGCCGGTTTGCAAGCATCGCCGAGAACCTATACGCACAGGTTATTACTCGAGACACCTTGCGCACGATCCAAGGCCGCATCGATCAGAACGTAGCTCGGTTACACAGCGGTCATGCGGGCAGCGGTCGCCGCTGAAGATCGGGAGGAGCGGGCGACTCTCATAATCAATGCTGCCGTGTGCCTCAAGCACGTAGGGCTTTGGCCGCCGAAGACGTGGGTGTTGCCGGATGACCAAGGCTTGGTATTGATTTGAGCCTTAAACTCACCTGATTGAGTTGGGATATCGCCTTGGTACACACGGTGAGCGTCGCGGCTACCGTTGACGCTTCACTCCTTGGCAAACACCAGCTCTGATCCGAAGTCACGAATGTTGGATCGGAAGCGAACCTCAAACACGCCTTTGCGACATATTATGTTCCTGCATCGTTGGGTAGCCATGCGAGGGTAGGTATCCCAATGTGCCAATCAGCGGCGCTGACCATTTGTCCAAAATAATACAATTCTGTACTGACTTGTTGCCCTTATCTGTGCGCATTGGCATTATTTGGCCATCACTCGATGCCGGCGCAGGGATGGCCGCGACACGCTACCTATTTCTGTGCGCTTAATTTGGCGCCAGCCTAGTGCTCATCTATCCCTGCATACCCCCCAATGTCTAACCTTTTGCGGTTCAATAAATGAGTTTCGTTCGAAAGCTCTTGGCTTTCATTGTCCAACTATTCAGTCGGAAGGATGAGCCTGATAGCGATGTATTGCCGAAAATTGATCCTGAGAAAATCCACCACGCGGGTTTTATGTAGCTCGCGCAACAGAACCAAGGCTTGCTCAGGCAACGGAACGATGTGCTTGCCCTTATCCAGATGCTTAGTCTTGCTCACCACATAACGCCAATCGGCGCCCACCAAGTCGACATCTTCCCAGCGCATCTGCACCAGTTCGCCTGGACGGACCGGCAACATAATCAGCAGGCGCATCGCGAAGGCAACGCTGCCGTCGTTGCAGTCGTCCAGACGCAGAAGAAATCTGCCGAGGTCGGCTGGCCTTTCGATGGCCGGGTTGCTGGTGACGACATGGCGGATCTTCAATTCCTCAATGTTACTGAGCGCTACGTTGCGTTCAACCCAGCCGCGCCCCTCAGCAAACCCCAGGACTGCCAGGATGATGGTGCGTACGCGCCGGGCCATCGCCATTGTGCGCTGGCGGCGTAGCTCGGTAATGATCGTGGTGATGTGCTCCAGCTTGATCTCGGTGACCGGCTTTTTACCAATGGCAGGCAAAACGTGGTTGTTCAGCGCTCCGCTAAACCCTGAGATGGATTTAGTCACCAGTCCGGCAGACTTGAATGCCAATCGTTGCTTGGCGACATACTCGAAGGTGCGCATCTCGTTGAGGAGTTGTGCCTCGATTTTGGCGGTTTTGACCTTGAGCGGAGCGGTGTGATTAGCCATGTCGCGGCGTGCGCCGCGGGCAATGTCGCGCGCTTCTTTCAGGCCGATTTCGGGGTAAGCGCCGATTGAGAAGCGGTTTTCCTTGCCATGCAGCCGATACTTCAGGCGCCAGAACTTGGAAAGGGACTTGTCCACTTTGCTCGACGCCCTTACCTCCAAGTAGAGGCCAGGAACTTCGCCGTCGGCGTGTTTACCTGGTTCGGTCAGCGAGCGGATAAAGACATCGCTGAGTTTTCGTTTGAAAACGCCTGCATTATTTGGGGCATCGATGGGGCATCCTTTATTAAGGAACCGGAATTTGCCCCCAATTATGCCCCCATGAGTCGTGGAATCCATTGAATTAAGACAGGCGGCAACGAACTGAAATAATCAATAACTTGTTGTTATGAGAAGGTTTTATGGAATTTAATGGAACTCCATTACAGGCTATCGGGGTCCCCAAAAAACATCTGTATCCGCGACCTCAACCACCGCTCCCCCGGATCATTGTCCTGCGCGCCGCGCCAGGCCATGTGCAGTTCGAACGTACGGGTTTCAATCGGCAGTTCTTCAGCGCGCACGCCGCCCGCTGCAGTCAGGACCTGTGCGGCGTAGTCCGGCACGGTGGCGATGATGTCGGTGCCGGTCAGCAGGGTGGCTAGGCCGTTGAATTGTGGGACGGCGAGCACTACGTGGCGCTTGCGGTCGATCTGTTCCAGGTGTTCGTCAATGAAGCCGCTCAGGTCGCCGGCAAACGAGACCAGCGCGTGTGGACGGGCGCAGAAGTCGTCCAGGCTCAGGCGGCCGGGGACCGAGTCGGCGCGCAGCAACTGGGGCCTGCTTCTGCGCAGCACCTTGCGTTTGGCGTTGGCGGGCAGGTCTTGGGTGTAGCTGACGCCGACCGAGATTTCGCCGGAGGCCAGCAGGGGCGGCATCAGAATGTAATTGACCCGCCTGATGACCAGCACGATGCCCGGTGCCTCGGAGCGCAGGCGTTTGAGCAGGGTGGGCAGCAGGGCGAATTCGACGTCGTCGGACAGGCCGATGCGAAACACTGAGGTGCTGGTGGCCGGGTCGAATTCAGAAGCACGGCTGACGGCGGTGGAGATGGAGTCCAGCGCCGGGGAAAGCAGGCCAAAGATCTCCGTGGCGCGCGCAGTGGGTTCCATGCTGCGCCCGGTGCGCACGAACAGCGGATCGTCGAACAACCCACGCAGGCGTGACAATGCCGCGCTGATCGCCGGTTGCCCCAGAAACAGTTTCTCCGCGGCACGCGTGACGCTTCGCTCATGCATCAGGGTTTCAAAGACAATGAGCAGATTGAGGTCTACGCGACGCAGGTCGTTGCGATTCATACCGGGGGTCTCGGGCCATGTGTCGATGGAAAGCGGGCAGGGTGGGATAGTACGAGCAAATGCCGATTTCACGAATCAAAAATTTACAGAAAGATCATTGACCTGGGTTAAATGCCCATACGGGTTGCAATGTCTGGTGGACATGCGAACAATGGCCGCCGGTCTTCGCATCGGCGCACAGGTCTTGTGTGGCAAGCCGTGCAGCTTGCGAGGGACAATCGATGGCAGGCATGTCGACTATTAATAGCCACTGATAGTGTTACCGGCAATGCCCGGATAAAGTTTGTGGCATCAAGGTTTACGAGGCGAGGTTCTCAATGTCCCGCATGATCCGTTTTAACCAGTTTGGCCCGGCCGAGGTGCTCAAGATCGAAGAGCATCCCGTCGCGCTGCCTGCGCCCGGTGAGGTGCAAGTGCGCGTCCAGGCGATCGGCGTCAGCTGGTATGACGTTCTCTGGCGACAAAATCTGGCTTCCACCCATGCTCGCCTGCCGGCTGGTCTGGGTTACGAAATGGCGGGCGTGGTGACTGCGCTGGGCGAAGGTATCGATGACCTGAACGTGGGCGACAACGTTGCCAGCTTTCCGGCAGCCGACGCCAACGAGCATCCGGTGTATGGCGAATCCATCGTGCTGCCACGCAAGGCGCTGGTCCGTTATCCCGATGTGCTGACACCGGTTCAGGCGAGCGTGCACTACACGCCGTATCTGGTGGCGTACTTTGCCTACGTCGATCTGGCACGCGTCAAGCCTGGCCAGTCGGTGTTGGTTACCGACGCCAGCCATTGCTCCGGGCCGTCGTTCGTGCAATTGGGCAAGGCGCTGGGCGTGCGTGTCATCGCGGCCACCAAGACCGCCGATGCACGTGATTACCTGCTGTCGCTGGGCGCCGACAAGGTTGTGGTGACCGAAGAGCAGGACCTGCTCATGGCGATCAACAAGTACACCGACAACCGTGGTGTCGACGCTGTGTTCGATGGCCTGGGTGGTCCGCAGATGTCACTGATGGGTGATGTGCTGGCTCCGCGTGGCAGCCTGGTGCTGTATGGCCTGCAAGGTGGCAACCAGACGCCGTTTCCGGCCTGTGCGGCATTTCAGAAGAACATCCAGTTCTACGTGCATTGTCTGGGTAACTTCACCGGCAAGCCTGAACTGGGCATCACTCAGGATCAGGAAGCACTGCAACGGGCGTTGCGCGACATCAACCAGCTCACCGCCGATCGCGTGCTGGCGCCGTTGCAGACCCGAAGCTTTGCATTCGAGCACGTGGTGCAGGCGCATCGCTACATGGACACGTGCCCTATCGGTGGCCGGGCGGTTCTTGAAATCGAATCGGTCTGACCGATTTTCCTATCGGTACGCTGGTGCTCCCCATTAAGCCTTCCACTGTGGAAGGCTTTTTTGTTGCAGGTCAAAAAAGGCTGTCTGGAAATGGTTTCTGCGTTCAGGATACGCCTGAGCGAGTGAACATTCTGCGGACGTTTTGATCAGACCCGTCTGAGGCATTTCTCATCTTAATCATCGCCAACTAACGCGGTGCAGAGTGCATCAATCTGAACGGAATCAATGCGGCAGGATTTATTTGCAGTGTACTAAAGCTGTTCGGGTACTTCTGGTGAATAATTCTGTTTAATCCGGCTTTCAGAAAGGCCGCTTCGCAACTAATTTTTCCTACGTCCCAATGCGCCCTTAAAAGTACGGTTGTGACCCGGTGTAGCAGGAAAGCGCCGTGCTGCAAGGGTGCTGGCGCACAGGCACAGGTTTGATGATGCTATGCGGCTGGCGTAACAAGGTATTAATCAATAAACACTGTGTTTAAAGAGGTCGGAAGTATGGCGTGGCTGCACGTATTTTCAAACGTCATCTGTGCCTTGTAATTGTTTTAAGGATACTGATAATAGTTGGGTAATTATTACTCAGGGAATGAGTCATGGTCGATTATAGATTCGGTCGTCAGCCCGCTGTTAAATGCCGTGCCAGTACGGTGTTGTGCCGGGGTGAGCGGGCAGGGAGCATACAATGAGCGCCATCCATGAACAGGCAATGAACTATGTGTATCAACAGGTGCTGCAACGCCTGTTGAGTTACTTCTCGCGGGCCGAGCGCACGGCGCTGCAGTTGCTGATACAGCGACTGATCGTGGCGGCGGGGGGCATCGAGCGGATTTCCAGCTTCAAGGTGCTGGTGGCGTTTGGCGGCGGCAAGGACAGTGCCTACACCCTGGCGTTCGTGCGGGCGGCGCAACTGAGTATCGCCTGTCGGGCCCCCGGCACCTTCAACCTGCGAGTGGCCAGCCGACGGCATGCCGGTATGACGCCTGCGGTCATGGAGAACATCAACCGCAGTTATGGTGCACTGTTCCTCTACGACGATCCCCGAGTCGAGATGCTGGTGTTCGACAACAAGTACATCCAGCCCTTCGAGCCGGACCTGCCATTTTCCAGCGCCGGTCGTGAGCAGAATCGCTCCGACATGCTGTTGGCCGGTCACCTGTCGGCGGGCGATGCGCGCACCACGTTCTGCAACAGTTGCTACCTGGGGCTGGCTGACTTCATTGGGCGGGCTTCCTCCTGGGGCAAAGGCGTGGATGCGCTGGTCAGCGGAGACTCCCGCAAGGAGCAGAAACAGTACATGACCTGGCTCATGCGCCTGGCCCGGAACACCGGCCCGGACGCTCGTCAGCAGGCAGGGCAGACCACGGCGCAGAAGAGCGGGCCGTGGAACAACCAGAGTTTCAACGGCGCGCTCAGAACCCTCGACACTCTCGCTAACGCGTTTCATCAGGAGTTGTATGGCGAGGAAGAAGCGGGTGACAAGCCTGCCAAACCTTCGATTTCGCCGATAAAGTCCAGCCTGCCGGCGCTGATCGGTATCGCAGACCTTGTCAGTTGCAAGGCTGACGAGCACTGGGCATTGCTGACCGAGTTTCTGGACTTTCGCTTCGATGATCTGTCGTTCAACTTCAGCGAGTCAGACTGCGCCAACCCGTTATTGATGGCGCACATGCGCGGGCTTGGCGCGCAGTACGTACAGAATCGCAGCTATGCGGACGGAATCAGCGAGTATTTGGGGCTGGCGACATCGCTGATGCGCGCCAGGCAGATGCCGGGTCGTCTGATCGACCAGGCCCTGAGCGCCTATGCCGGGCATGAGCGCATCGAAAGCCGCCGTCAACTGGCAGCGACCTTTGCGCAGGAAGGCTATGGCCTCAACGAAACACAGCTGATCTGCATGCTGTTTTCGCCCTTTGTCGATGAGGGGCGGGGTCTGGAAGATTTTCTGCGCCGCAATCATCCTGGAATGCTGATCGCGTTGCCCGACCTGCACCGGGTGCTGTCCGGCGCGACCGCGTCGGATCAAGTGATGCACTGGCTGACCGACAACAGCGGTCTGACCATCGAAGGCTTGCGCAGTCTCTATAGCAAGCACCGCGTGGACTTCGACGATGAGCGCTCGATCATCGCCAGAATACGCGCCGCCGACCCTGACAAACGCCGGATCACGACGGTCGACCCTGCAACGGGCAAGTCGGTGGTACAGATTGTGTCTGGCCGATGAGGCTGTTTGCTGGCATGCGCAAGGCCAGCGTCCGACAGTGTCGCGGCCGTGACGGCCTGGCACCTCTCTTTGGCTGATCCGGGTACACCTTCCATGAAATGCAAAACCGACTTCGCCTATCAGGCGGTGTATCGCTATCTAATGCGTCTGGTCAATGAGGCGCAGGCCGCGTCACCCCGCAGACTGCCGTCGCTGCGCCACCTGGCGCAACGTCTTCAGGTATCGATCTCCACCGTGCAAAGTGCCTATTCCCTGCTGGAGAAAGAAGGGCGAGTATGTTCGGTGCCCAAGTCGGGCTATTACTCGATGCCTGACACCCACTGCGATGACGACATCGCGGGCGGGGATGACAGTCAATTGCTCGAAGTATTCTGCCGCAGCCGTCTTCGTCCAGGAATGTGCTGGCTGGGAAGCGATGAGCCGGCGGTTTTGCCGGGGCAGGAAAGCGCCGTGTTGGCGATGGAGCGAGTGCTGGCGCGGCTTTATCCGCTTCCAGGCAATGGCGGCTTTCAGCCGCTGGGCGATCCCGAACTGCGGGCAGCGTTGTCCGCTCGCTATACCCGGGATGCCGAGCATGGCTGGTTTGCCGACGACGTGTGCATCGGTCCCGATCTTGCGGCGATGCTCGACTCGGTGATCGAAACCCTGTGCCTGCGTGCTAAGACTGTGCTGGTGGAGTCCCCCTGTCCATGGTCGCTGCTGCAACGGTTTCAGGCGTTCGATATCAGGATCGTCGAAGTGCCGCTGGACGAAACGGGTGGCATCGATATGCAACTTCTGGATCGAGCGTTAACCGGGCAACGCGTCAGCCTGGCACTGTTGTCGTCGGCGTTGAACCCGATTCGAGGCAGCGCCAGGCCTTTGAGCAACACGCGCTTGGTTGCCGAGCGGCTGAATCGGCAGGGCATCTGGGTACTGGAAAACGACAGTCACGGCGACCTGCTGTTTGATTGCGCGCCTGTCCGGCTGCGCGATCTGGTCGATCCCGAGCGTCTTATCACCATGGGGTCATTCGCACCAGTCCTCGGACCGAATGCGCCTTACGGCTACCTGCTGTGCAAGGCCGCCCGGTCTCAATGGCAGCATCATTTTCTATTGCGGGCGTTCGAATTGTCGCCGTTGCGCCAAAAGGCGATTGCCAGGCTGTACGCCAGCGGACGCCTGAGCGCGCATTTGACTCACACCGTTACTGGGCTCGTCGAGCGAATGCAGCAGGTGAGCGAGGCACTTGACCGTCATCTGGGACAGACATTGCGCTATGAAAGAGCAGCTGGGGGCAGCGGAATCTGGGCTGAGAGCGTTAACCCGGTGAATATGCGTCGCGTATTCGATCTTCTGCGGCGAAAGCGCATTGTGATCTCTCCCGGAGAACTGTTCAGCACCCAGGGCTGGCACCGGCAATTCCTGCGTATCAGTTGCACCCTCGATCGAGGCCTGGATATCGACCGAATGCTGATCGCGTTGCGAGAAACACTTGAAGAAGTAACGGGCTGACAACGAACACTCAAGCGTCCGTCGATCCATTTGTATTTGCCATACCCGGCAATAGGCTGTTATCTGTACGCCTGTCCAGTATTCGTAACCAACGGCTCTCTCCCGCAGTGACCCCGATATCTCCCGCGACACCTGCGTTATCGCCCACGTCTGAAAGCCCGTTACCTGCCCGTTATACGGTGGCGGTGCGTGCGCTGTGCGAGTTCACGGCCAAGGTCGGCGATCTCGACCTGCGTTTCACTCCGTCGCCGACCGCTCAGGAGGGTATCGCGGGTCATCGCACCGTGGCATCCCGTCGCGGTGCTGATTATCAGGCCGAGCTGGCGTTGAGTGGTGACTACCACGAACTGACGGTCAGGGGCAGGGCGGACGGCTATGACGCGGTTCGTAACCAACTGGAAGAAGTGAAGACTTATCGCGGCGAGCTGGACGCCCTGCCTGCCAACCATCGGCAATTGCACTGGGCGCAGGTGAAGGTTTATGGCTGGCTGCTCTGCCGCCAGCTTGATCTGCAAGACGTCACGCTGGCGCTGGTGTACTTCAACATTGTCAGCGAGCAGGAAACCTTGATTCACGAACGCTTCAGTGCTGAGGCATTGCAGCTTTTTTTCGAGCAGCAATGCGCGGTGTTTCTCAGCTGGGCGCGCCAGGAACTGAGCCACACCCAGACGCTGCATCAGTCGCTGACCATGCTGGCGTTTCCTCATGCAGCCTTTCGCACCGGGCAGCGGATGCTGGCGGAGTCAGTCTACAAGGCCGTAAGCACCGGGCGTTGTCTGATGGCCCAGGCGCCGACCGGTATTGGCAAGACCGTCGGCACCCTGTTTCCATTGCTCAAGGCGCTGCCTGTGCAGAAACTCGACAAGGTCTTTTTTCTTACCGCCAAGACACCCGGTCGCAGACTTGCGCTCAACGCCTTGCAGGTCATCGGCGCCAGCGCGCCGACTCTAGCGTTGCGGGTTTTGGAGCTGGTGGCACGCGACAAGGCCTGCGAGCATCTCGACAAAGCCTGCAATGGCGATTCCTGTCCCTTGGCCAAAGGCTTTTATGACCGTCTGCCCCAAGCCCGTTCGGCTGCACTCACCACGCCCTGGCTGGATCAGGCTGGCGTGCGGAAGGTCGCTCTGCAGCATCAAGTCTGCCCTTATTACCTGAGTCAAGAGCTGGCGCGCTGGGCTGACGTGGTGGTCGCCGACTACAACTATTACTTCGATTTGAGCGCGTTGCTGTTCGGTCTCGCCCAGTTGAACCAGTGGCGCGTGGCGACGCTGGTCGATGAGGCGCACAACATGGTCGAGCGTGCGCGGCAGATGTACAGCGCCAGCCTCGACCAGAACACCGTAAAGACGCTGGTCCAGACGGTACCGGAGCCGGTGAAAAAAGCTCTTCAGCGGCTGAATCGGCAATGGAGCGCACTGCACAAGGAGCAGGCGGGCGTCTATCAGGCTTACCTTCGTTTGCCGGACAAGTTTCTGAAAAGCCTCAACCTCTGCGTGTCGGCCATTGGCGATCATTTCAACGAGCACCCGCATGCTATCGATGTGGCGTTGCAGAGCTTCTATCTGGAAGCCATCGGGTTCGTCCGGATCGCCGAGCTGTTCGACGAGCACTTTCTGTTCGATGTTGCCAAGCGTGAGGCGGGTCGCAAAGGCAGTCTGTCGCGTCTGAGCCTGCGAAACGTGGTTCCGGCGCGCTTCATTCAGCCGCGGCTCACGGCGGCACGCAGTACCGTGCTGTTTTCCGCCACGCTCACCCCGGGCCATTACTACCGTGATCTGCTCGGTCTTGCGGACAACACGGTGTGGATCGACGTGGAATCACCGTTTCACCACGAACAGCTGGAGGTGCATATTGTGAGCCGCATCTCCACCCGCTACACCCATCGTCAGGCCTCGCTGGCGCCGATCGTCGAGTTGATGGCCAGGCAGTTTCAGGCGCGGCCGGGCAATTACCTGGCGTTTTTCAGTAGCTTCGATTATCTGCAACAGGTCGCCGAACTCATGGCGCTCACCCATCCGCACATCACGCTTTGGCAACAGGCACGGGGTATGGACGAGAGCGAGCGGCAGGTGTTCCTCGATCGCTTTACGCCAGACAGTCAAGGCATCGGTTTTGCCGTGCTGGGCGGTGCCTTTGGAGAAGGCATCGATCTGCCCGGCGCACGCCTGATCGGAGCGTTCATCGCCACGCTGGGGTTGCCTCAACTTAATCCGGTCAATGAACAGTTCAAGCAGCGCATGGCGGCATTGTTCGGCGCTGGCTACGATTACACCTACCTGTACCCCGGCGTGCAGAAGGTCATACAGGCAGCCGGGCGGGTCATTCGCAGTCAGAGTGATCGCGGTGTGGTGATGCTGATCGACGATCGATTCGCCGACCGCAAAGTGAGTCAGCTCTTTCCAGCCTGGTGGCGTCCCGCCGAGTCAATGACTTAAGGATCGATATTCAAGCAGCGCTGTCGAACTGCCAGTAAACTGCCGCATCGTTCGCGGCCCATTCGGTTTTTCTTCCCGAATTCCCTTTTTATCCACGGAGGTTGTATGAGTCTCAGTCCTTTCGCCGGCAAGCTGGCACCTGCGCAGTTACTGGTCGATATCCCGAGACTGGTCACGGCTTACTACACCGGTCAGCCCGATGCGTCGGTTGCGACCCAGCGCGTTGCGTTCGGCACATCCGGGCATCGTGGTACATCGTTTGAGCTGAGCTTCAACGAGTGGCATGTTCTGGCCATCAGCCAGGCGATCTGCCTCTACCGTCAGGCCAAGGGCATCGACGGACCGCTGTTTCTGGGCGCCGACACCCATGCGTTGTCCACGCCCGCAGCGGCAACGGCGCTCGAAGTGCTGGCGGCCAATGGCGTACACGTCATGATTTCGCAAGGTGACGAATACACGCCGACACCGGCTGTGTCTCACGCGATCATCTGCTACAACCGCGGCCGCACATCGGGCCTGGCGGACGGCATCGTCATCACGCCATCGCACAACCCGCCACAGAGCGGCGGTTTCAAGTACAACCCACCCAATGGCGGCCCGGCCGACAGCGATGTCACCAAGTGGATCGAGAACAAGGCCAATGAGTTGTTGGCTGAAAACGTGCTGGGCGTGTCGCGCATGAGCCACGAAAAAGCCCTGCGTGCCGACACCACTCACCGTCATGATTACGTGAACACTTACGTGGCAGACCTGAAGAGTGTCATCGACATGGACGCCATCCGTGATGCCGGGCTGCGCCTTGGTGTCGATCCGCTCGGCGGTGCAGGGGTCAACTACTGGACCGCGATTGGCGAGCACTACGGTCTGAACCTGGATGTGGTCAACAAATTCGTCGATCCAACGTTCCGCTTCATGAGCGTCGACTGGGACGGCCAGATCCGGATGGACCCGTCTTCCAGCCATGCCATGCAGAGCCTGATTGGTCTCAAGGATCGCTATCAGGTCGCCTTCGCCTGTGACCCGGATCACGATCGCCATGGCATCGTAACCCCGACCGGCGGCTTGATGACGCCCAACAGCTACCTGGCGGTGTCCATCGATTACCTGTTCCAGAACCGCCCTGACTGGCGTGCCGATGCGGCCGTCGGCAAGACCGTGGTCAGCAGCGGCATGATCGACCGTGTCGCTGCCCGGCTGGGGCGTCGTTTGTACGAAGTGCCGGTAGGCTTCAAGTATTTTGCCGATGGCCTGTTCGACGGTTCGCTTGGCTTTGGCGGTGAGGAAAGCGCCGGTGCTTCATTCCTGCGTCGTGATGGCTCGGTCTGGACCACCGACAAGGACGGCCTTATTCCTGCGCTGTTGGCCGCCGAGATCACCGCTCGTACCGGACATGATCCGAGCGAGCACTACCAGACCATGACCGAGCAACTGGGCAAGCCTTATTCGACACGTGTCGATGCCAAGGCCAACCCTCAGCAGAAGGCGTTGCTGAGCAAGCTGTCGCCAGAGCAGGTCACGTCCACCGAGCTGGCCGGGGAGCCGATCCAAACGGTTCTGAGCAATGCACCCGGCAATGATCAGGCGTTCGGTGGCGTGAAAGTTATGACCGAAAACGGCTGGTTCGCGGCGCGCCCATCGGGCACCGAAGACATCTACAAGATTTACGCCGAAAGCTTTGTCGGTGAAGATCATCTGCAGCGTCTGGTCGCAGAAGCTCAGGTACTGGTCGACAGCGCGATTTCCGCGAAGTAATCGACATGGCAACCGAAACGGCCCGTC
Organism: Pseudomonas floridensis; assembly: GCF_002087235.1. GTDB lineage: Bacteria > Pseudomonadota > Gammaproteobacteria > Pseudomonadales > Pseudomonadaceae > Aquipseudomonas > Aquipseudomonas floridensis. The sequence continues at coordinate 59,457 of NZ_MUIO01000039.1, forward strand.
TGCGTTCGCGCAGGCGGGCCGTTTTCGTCAATCCCGGTAAAACACCTGCACCAGGTGATAGCCGAATTTGCTCTTGATCGGCCCATGCACGGTGCGCAGCGGTTTTTTGAAAATCACCTGATCGATGGCCCCGACCATCTGTCCCGGCCGGACTTCGCCCAGATCGCCGCCGCGTTTGCCGGAGGGGCAGCTAGAATGCTTCTTGGCCAACACATCGAAGGCTTCGCCCTTGGCGATGCGCTGCTTGAGCTGTTCGGCCTCTTCGGCAGTCTTCACCAGAATGTGGCGGGCTTGGGCTTTCATGTCGCAATATCACCAACTGTAAAAGGCTGCCATTATGCCTTTTCCTGCTGCGTCTGGCGCTCGAGCGATGAAAGGCCGCACAGGCACACGTTTTTCCACCCAGTTTTCGTACGGTAGTGATTATGGATTTCCCGGCGTTGTTGAAGATTCTGGCCAGCCAGGACGGATCGGACCTTTATCTTTCCACCGGAGCGCCGCCTTGCGCCAAGTTCAATGGCGTGCTCAAGCCCTTGGGGACTGAAACCCTGAAGCCAGGCGAAGTCGCGAAGATCGCTCAAGGTCTGATGGACGAGGAGCAGAAGCTTGAATTCCTGCGCGAACTGGAAATGAACCTGGCCGTGTCGCTCGCCGGCATCGGGCGCTTCCGGATCAACATCTTCATGCAACGCAATGAAGTGTCCATTGTCGCGCGTAACATCAAGCTGGACATTCCCCGCTTCGAAGACCTGTACCTGCCGCCGATCCTGCTCGATGTGATCATGGAAAAGCATGGCCTGGTGCTGTTCGTCGGCGCCACCGGCTCGGGCAAGTCGACCTCGCTGGCAGCGCTGATCGATTACCGCAATCGCAATGCCAGCGGCCACATCATCACCATCGAAGACCCGGTGGAGTTCATCCACCGGCACAAGAAATCCATCGTCAACCAGCGTGAAGTAGGCGTTGACACCCGCAGCTTCAGGGCGGCGCTGAAAAACACCCTGCGTCAGGCGCCGGATGTGATTCTCATCGGCGAGATCCGGGATCGCGAAACCATGGAGCACGCGCTGGCCTTTGCCGACACCGGGCACCTGGCGATCTCGACGCTGCACGCCAACAACGCCAACCAGGCGCTGGACCGCATCATCAATTTCTTCCCCGAAGAGCGCCGCCCTCAGTTGCTGCACGATTTGGGCAATAACCTCAAGGCATTCGTTTCCCAGCGTTTGGTCAGGACACCGGACGGCAAGCGTCGGGCGGCGGTGGAAGTGATGATGGGCACGCCAACCATTCGCGACCTGATCCAGCGTAACGAACTCACCGAGCTCAAGGGCATCATGGAGAAATCCGGCAGCCTGGGCATGCAGACCTTCGACACCGCACTGTTCAACCTGGCAATAGAAGGCGCGATCAGCGAAGAGGAGGCGCTGAAACATGCCGACTCGCAAAACAACGTGCGTCTGCGCCTCAAGCTGCATGGCGAGGGCGGGGCGACCACAGTGACCACCGCCCCGGCCGCACCGACTGCCGCAACCAAACCCAATATGTCCGAGTGGGGCCTGGTCGAAGACGAGCCGCCTGGTCAAAGCTGATTCTCGGACGGTGGCCAGGTCGTTCTGCACCCATCACTGGGCCAACCAGCCCCCATCCACATTCCAGGCGGCGCCGCGGACCTGAACCGCCGCGTCGCTACACAGGAACAGCACCAGCTCACCCAGTTGTTGCGGTGTGACGAAATCCAGTGATGGCTGCTTTTCCGCCAACAGCCCATAGCGCGCTTGCTCGGTATCGCCGCCGCGACTGTCGATCTGCTGCTGCACCAGCGGCGTCAGCACCCAGCCGGGGCAGATGGCATTGCAGGTGATGTGCGTGGACGCGGTTTCCAGAGCGACCACCTTGGTCAGGCCGATCACACCGTGTTTGGCGGCGACGTAAGCCGCCTTGCCGGTCGAGCCGACCAAACCATGCACCGAGGCAATATTGACGATCCTGCCCCAGCCTTTTTTGCTCATGCCCGGCAGGCAGAGCCGCGTGGTGTGAAACACCGAGGACAGATTGATGGCGAGTACCGCATCCCAGCGCTCGACCGGAAAGTCCTCGACGCTGCTCACGTGCTGGATCCCCGCGTTGTTGATCAGAATGTCGACGCCGCCGAACTCACGGCTGGCGTAGTCGATCATGTCGGCGATCTGGGCCGGATCGCTGACATCGGCGTTGTGATGACCGACCTTTCTGCCAGACTGTCTGACCTGGGCGATCACGTCGGCGGTATCGCCAAACCCGTTGAGGATCACATCGGCACCGGCCTTGGCCAGTTGCAGCGCGATACCCAGGCCGATACCGCTGGTGGAGCCCGTGACCAGAGCGGTCTTGCCTTGCAGATTCATGATGGATTCCTTAAACGATGCCGGTGGCATAGAACGTTGCGATCACGACGAACACTGCGAGCGTCTTGATCAAAGTGATGCCGAAAATATCTTTGTATGCTTCGCGGTGAGTCAGCCCGGTCACCGCCAGCAAGGTGATCACCGCGCCGTTGTGCGGCAGGGTGTCCATACCGCCGCTGGCCATCGCCGCGACCCGGTGCAGGACCTCCAGCGGAATGTTCGCGGCGTTGGCGGCCGCGATGAAGTTTTGCGACATGGCGGCCAGCGCGATACTCATGCCGCCTGAGGCAGACCCGGTGATGCCGGCCAGCAGCGTGACGGTAATCGCTTCGTTGACCAGCGGATTGGGGATGCTTTTCAAGCCGTTGGCCAGTACCAGGAAACCTGGCAGTGAAGCGATCACTGCGCCAAAACCGTATTCGGAGGCCGTATTCATGGCGGCCAGCAGTGCGCCGCTGACGGCGCTCTTGGTGCCTTCGGCCAGCCTGCTTTGAATGGCACGGAAACCGAAGATCAACACCATCAGGATGCCGACCAGCAGTGCGGCCTCGACGGCCCAGATAGCCGTTACCTTAGCCACCTCGGTCTGCACGGGCGCAGCCATGCCAGGCAACGCCAGCGTGTGGGTTTTGCCGTACCACTGCGGAATCCACCAGGTAAACAGCAGGTTCATCACACCGACCGCCACCAGCGGCGACAGCGCGAGCCAGGGATTGGGCAGCTTCAGATCGGCTGCCGTTTCCGGCTCATTGCGCAATTGCGTGCCATACCCTTCGCCTGCGCGTTGGGCCTTGTTGCGCTGGCGCTGCAGATAGAGCATGCCGGCACAGAACACGAAAACCGTCCCGATCAGTCCCAGCCAAGGCGCGGCCCAAGCGGTGGTGTTGAAGAAGGTGGTGGGGATGATGTTCTGGATCTGCGGTGTGCCGGGCAGGGCGTCCATGGTGAATGAGAACGCGCCCAGCGCAATGGTGGCCGGAATCAGGCGTTTGGGAATGTTGCTCTGCCTGAACATTTCGGCGGCGAACGGATACACCGCAAACACCACCACGAATAGCGAAACGCCGCCATAGGTCAACAGTGCGCAGACCAGCACGATTACCAGCATGGCCTGACTTGTACCCAGCACGCCAATGGCTGCGGCAACGATGGAACGGGAAAACCCGGACAGCTCGATCAGCTTGCCAAACACCGCGCCCAGCAGGAACACCGGAAAGTACAGCTTGATGAAGCCGACCATCTTGTCCATGAACACGCCAGTGAAGGCGGGAGCCACAGCCGAGGGATCTGTCAGCAGCACCGCACCCAGCGCAGCGATGGGCGCAAAAAGAATGACGCTGTAGCCGCGGTAGGCAGCCAACATCAGCAGCGCAAGGGCTGCCAGTGCGATGAGAACGCTCATCGGTGTCTCCTGTTGTTATTGTTTTGGGTGAGGCACCCGCGTGCCGTCGAGCGTGTGTTGCGGGATTCGTGCCACAAACGCAACGTTTTGAAAGTAAAGGGGTTTATTAACTCGCGCGGGCAAAAGTCGCGAGTTTCGTCCACAAATAGAGAATTCAGGTGTGCCGTCCAGCTCGCCTTTGCTCAAGCGCCTCAAGCGAATGCTCAAGATCAAGGCATGGAGCCGATTCTCTAAAAAGAGACTGGAGTCTCGTTATTGGGATTCGGCGATGCCCAGCAGTGCCATTTTCTTGTAGAGCGTCGAGCGGCCCATACCCAACTGACTGGCGGCCTGCACCACGCTGCCTGCGCATTGACGCAAGGTGGATTCGATCAATTGCCGGTCGAATCGCTGGCGTGCCTCGCTGAACGTTTCCTGCTGCAGCAGCGGGCCGCCCGTGATGACGGCAGGCGCGGTCAACGGCGTCAGGGTGCCAATGGCGGCGTGAATGTCCTGGGCGGTCAACAACGGATCGTCACTGAGCAGCGCCGCGCGCTCCAGCACGTTACGCAGTTCACGGATGTTGCCCGGCCACGCGTGCCGGGCGAGGACGCCCAGTGCCGCGTGCTCCAGCTCATGGTGGCTACGCAGTTCTTCGAGAATGGCTTCGCTGAGCGCTGGCAGGTCTTCGAGGCGGTCGCGCAGAGGCGGCACGTTGATGGGCAACACATTCAGTCGGTAATAGAGGTCGGCGCGGAACTCGCCGCGTGCGATCGCGGCTTCAAGGTCCGATGAGGTAGCAGCGATCAGGCGCACATCGCTTTGATGCACTTCATTGGAGCCCACCGGCTCGTACTCTTTTTCCTGCAGCACGCGCAGCAGCTTGCTTTGCAACGCCAGCGGCATATCGCCGATCTCATCGAGAAACAACGTGCCACCCTGTGCGATTTTCAGCTTGCCGGGACGCCCCTTGCGCTCGGCACCGGTGAACGCGCCGGGTGCCGTGCCGAAGAACTCCGCTTCCAGAAGCGTTTCCGGGATCGCTGCGCTGTTGATGCTGACAAACGGTTTGTTGGCCCTTGATGAGGCATTGTGAATGGCATGAGCCAGCAATTCCTTGCCCGTTCCGGTTTCCCCCAACAGCAACACGGGCGACTCGGCACTCGCGCTACGTCGGGCGCGCCGTTTGACTTCAAGCGAGGCTTCGCTGGTGCCGATGAAGTGTGCAAAGCTGTATTTGGCCTGGCGGGCCTTGAGCAGCGAGCGGGTGGTGGCCAGCTCCTGCTGCATGCTCAGGTAGCGGGTCAGCAGGGGAGACAGGGTCTGCAACTGATCGAACAGCGCAAAACCAATGGCACCGATCAGTGCGCCTGTGTCGTCATGAATCGGCAGGCGCACTGATCGGTGC
>NZ_MUIO01000004.1 GCF_002087235.1 Pseudomonas floridensis
CCCCACCAGCTCGCCGGCCTGCAACTGTTGCGGCACTTCCTTGTGCCACGCCAGGCAATAGCCGCCCGGACTGTGGTTGACGATATTGAGGTCGAACGTCGGGAAGGTGTGCTGCGCGTTGGAAGCGGCGTCACCCTCCATGTCGGACTTCTGGTATTCGATTTCCTCGTAGGGCAGCAGCACGGACGAGGTATTGCCGCGCTGCGTATCGAACGCCGAGGACCAGGGGTCGTCATCGTTCTCGTTGACCACCTTGAGCGCAAAGTCGGCAACGTTGCTGGCGGTTTTCAACTGCAAGAGCTGGCTGAACGACTTCTGCCCGGCCACGTAGTAATGCAACGCGCTCATGCCAATGCACAACTTCAACGTGCCCTGGCCTGCAGTGCGCTGAAAAGTGCGCTCGGCGACATCGCCCCAGGCGGCTGCCAGATGCTGGAGCAGATCCGTGTTCACGCCGGTCGGTATCAGCAATTTGGTGGGGCCGCGCTGATCATCCGGCAGAGCCAGGTAATGATTGATCGCATCCGCCAGTGCCATTGGCTGAATCCCGAGCATCTTCGGCAGTTGCTCATCGCTGAACAGGGTGCGATACAGCGGCGGCTTATCGGACGTCGGGTCCAGAGCCAGCAGGCTGTGCCCATCGGCTGGCACCTGCAATGTCACCATCGCACTCCACGCTTCGAGCGCGTCGGCCAGTTTACCGATGTTCAACTGGCGCATCTGATTGCAGCGCGAGCAGCCCATCAGCAACGCAATCACGTAGGTCTGCTCTGCGGACAGCGTACGGGTGTGATGGGCCAGCGGCTCGTCTACCGGTGTGCGATGCAGCTGGAACTGGCGGGCGATCTGATAGAGCTGGTGCAGTTCGAGCCACAGGCCGTCCTGCACCGGACAGTACAACTGATTGGCGCGAATCAGCGGTCCGTTCAGTCCGTGCAGCGCTCGTTGCAGGGCGGTGGCCAGCATCGGACTCTGGTCCTTGCTGTAGCGCGGCGCGATCTGCTGAATGACTTGCTTGTAGCCGGTTGCCAGATGATTCTGCAACGCCTGACACAGGTTGGCGACCTTGCGCGGACGCTCGTCGAGCACGATGGCCTGATTGAGAAAGTGCCGTTCCAGGTGCTTGCAGACGAAATAGACTTCCGGGCGCAACAACTCCAGCATTTGCAGGCGGTTGTCGCTGGGCGTGATCAACTGATTGAGTTCGGCCAGTCCCTGATAGAGCTGACGGGCCATCTCGCCCAGATTCGCTTTAGGCAGCCGGGAGATCCAGCGTTTAAGGTCGCGGGGCGTGGCTTCACTGAATGACAGGCTCGACTGCGTTGGCGTGGGTGCACGCAACAGCAGAGGAAGGCTCAAATTACTCATGTGACAGGCGAACTCCAACGACTCACTGGCCCGAACGGTGGCTTCAAATCGGCTGCCGGTCACATCTCGCGGAGTGGATGTGGAACCCGGCGCCGATGAAAGTGCGACGTATCCTACTGCACCGATGGCCTGACTTTACCAGTAACGCTGCTGAAGCGCAGCTATTATGGCCTGAAGCCATCAAGCCTCGACGGGGTTCGCCGGAACCGCGAGCGCCTGACCCATCTGAACCTTGGACAGAGCGCTCAGTTGTTCAGCCCATTTCACCTGATTCGGGCCGAACAGCACGATAGCCGTGGAGCCCAGCTTGAAGCGGCCCATCTCGGCACCTTTCTCCAAGTGGATCGGCGCGCGTGCGGCTTCGTCATAACTGACGGTTTTCAGCTCACGCTTGGGGGGTGTGACCAGTCCGGCCCAGACGGTTTCCACCGAGGCGACGATCATTGCGCCGACCAGCACGACGGCCATCGGACCGCGTTCGGTGTCGAACAGGCAGACAACGCGTTCGTTACGGGCGAACAGCTCCGGGACATTTTCGGCAGTGGTCTGGTTGACCGAAAAGATCCGGCCGGGAACGTAGACCATTTCGCGCAGGGTGCCGGCCAGCGGCATGTGCACGCGGTGGTAATCCTTCGGCGACAGGTAGACGGTGGCGAACTCACCGCCCATGAACGGCGCGGACAGCTTCGGGTCGCCGCCGAGCAATTCCAGCACGCTGAAGCTGTGGCCCTTCGCCTGGAAGATGCGGCCGTGATCGATGGAGCCCAACTGGCTGATGGTGCCGTCGGCGGGTGACAGCACTGCGCCTGGCGTGGTGTCCAGCGGGCGAGCGTCGGCCTTAAGAGCGCGGGTGAAGAACGCGTTGAAGTGCTCGTAGGCGGTGATGTCCTCAACCAGAGCCTGCGACATGTCGACCTGATAGCGACGCACGAACCAGGCGGTGAACGCATTTTTGAACCAGGTCACGCGGCATTCGGCAACGAGACCGGCCAGACGGGACAGCAGGTGATGCGGTAACAGGTACTGGCTGAGGATAAACAAACGATCTTTCATTGATATTCCTGAACGTGATAAAGAAGCTGCGCGGCTCACCGCAGTGAGCCGGCCCTGATCATTTTTCGACCGGTGTGTCCGGGTGATTGCCCCATTCGCCCCACGAGCCGGCATACGCTTTGACCCTTGGATAGCCCAGCGCCTTGGCCACCAGATAGGTGAAGCCTGAACGATGGTGAGTCTGACAGTGGGTGATCACTTCCTTGTCGGACGTGATACCCAGGTGGTTGAGAATCTGCGGCATGTCCTCGCGGATACGCAGGTTGCGCGTCTTGTCCATGCCCGCGGTCCATTCGAAGTTGACGGCGCCCGGCACATGACCGCCCTTGGCTGCCAGCACTTTTTCACCCGAGTATTCGGTCGGACCGCGTGCGTCCCAGATCGCCAGATCGGCAGCGCCCAGACGGCTTTGCAGGTATTCACGGGTCGCGGTGGGTTCTTCGTGCAGCTTCAGCTTGACCGGGCCGCCGGCCGCATGCGGCACGTCTCGGCTCAGCGGCAGCGATTGCGCTTCCCAGGCCAGTACTCCGCCGTCCACGTAGTGATAACGGTGATGACCGATCACATCCAGCAGCCAGATAAAGCGCCCGGCCCAGCCGCCGCCTTCGTCGTCATAGACGACATAGACCGCGTCGGGGTTATGGCCCAGCTCGCCGAACAGTTTTTCAAGATCGCAATGCGCGGGCAGCAAGCCAGGCGCAGGCGGTTGGCCGAGCTGGGTACGCTTGGGATCAACGAAGTGCGCGCCAGGAATGTGCCCGGTGTCGTAGCGAGCACTGCTGGTCAGGTCCACCAGAATCAGTTCCGGGGCCTCCAGGCGCTCAAGCAGATCGTTGGGCTCGATGACCAACGGTAAGCCAACGAATACGGACATTTGCAGCCTCCGATGTAAAGAAAGATGCGAATTGTACGCCAGCCCTCATGCTTTGCGATGACTAAAAATGCCCAGTGCCCGCTCAATGCATTGCGCGGTTTTTCCGAATGCCTGAACTGAAATTTCCGACAGCGCGCCGCCACCCTGATCGGCGACCACCAGCATCATCACCTTGCCGTTGCTGCTCAATGAGCGAATCAGCCAGTGGTGGCCGCTGAACAGGCTTTTCAGTGGCGCAGGCAGCAGGGCAGAGAACTGCGCGATGTTGGCTGGCGTCATGCGCAACTGGGTCGGCTGGGTCAGGAGCCGTTGCAGAACGGTGCTTTCCTTTATAAAGAGCTGCATGGCTGCGGCTTCCGGTGGCACTCCGGCGCACTGATGCACGCGCAGCACCGTGCCGGTCTTGTCCAGCATCAGCAGCATGACGCGCTGCATGCCGCAGGCGACAAAGGCTTCGCGTGCCGAGGTGGTCAGGTGCATGGCGTTGATGAAGGGCGTGGGATCCTGCAGCAGTTCGGCGCATTGCTTGCGCCAGAGTTGCAGGGCGTCGGCCGAGGGCGGCGGCGCGGGTTCATTGTCTCGCCTTACTCGGCGTGCATCCCATGGCCAGATCAGTGATTCGGCCGGATGCCACAGATCCTTTTCATGATGAGCGCGCGCACTGCTTGCCGCATTCTGGTGGGCCTGCTGCTGCACCTCGCTCAACGGCTGCTGCAGATACAGGCTGGTCAGCCGCTCCCAGCGCAGGCAATGCGGGCTGTCCCACGCGTGTTGAGCGGCCAGGGCCAGGCCGTTGCCCAGCAATACGGTATTGGCTGGCTGGTTCAGCCAGCGCCGCAGATTCGGGTCGGCATCCATCATCTGTTGTTGATGCAAAGGGTCGTCGTCGCGTGCGATGCGCAACACCTTGACCAATTCGCGTCGTTCGCTGAGCAGCAGCTTATAGCCGCGTGTGACCCAGACCGGCAGGCGCCAGAACTCAGCCAGCGCCAGGCCCAGTTCCAGCAGATTGACGCCGAACAGTTCTTTTTCGACGGCAATGCTGGAGTGGCCTTTGTGAATGACCCGCAGTTCCAGCTCTTCGAGCAGCTTGGGATAGGCGAGGGCGATGGGCCACAACGGCGCCAGAAACAGCAGGCTGCCCAGATGAATGTCTTGCCACAGGCGCGCCAGGCGGCTGGCGAACAAGCCGCTGGCCTGCTGCGTGGCGTGCTGGCTGATCAGGACCAGTTGCCGAAAGACGGCCGGAATCTCGTCAGGCTGCCTGGCTGGCAGGCGACCTAGCAGAATTTCGGTACGCGCCAGCCCCAACCGGTTGATCGCGATTTCCAGGCTTTCAGCCTGTTCGGTGATCCCGTGAGTATGGTGGTTGGCCTCGCGCATGACGCTGAGCACAAGCGCAGGGCTTTCCTGCATCATTTCCGCGATTTCGCGCAGCGAACGACGGCTGTCGTTCAGGGCGGCACGGACCCGGTCATGGCTGGCGGCAGGTACGGGCAGATCAACGCCATCAAGCTGCCTGACCCAGGCTTCAAGCGTTTTTGGAATCGGCAGATGTGCGGGTTGCTTTGTCGACATTCGATGGCCTGTACAGCTGATTATCGAGCTGGGAGGCTGCCAGCGTTCAGGGGCGCAACAGCCATTTTCGGTCCCGCGATTCCGGACCGAACTGGTTTTTAGCAAGAACTGACTATAGTCTGGCCCAGTTAGGCCGATAAGGAGAAGAAGAGTTTCAAGAACTTCCGGACTGTCCCTGAACCCGACTCAGTAAAGTATTTTCTCCTATGGCTAAAATTATCGGCATCATTGTCGTTTTCGCGAGTGTCCTCGGCGGATACGTCCTGTCTCACGGCAAGATCATGGCCCTGTTTCAGCCTTACGAAGTGCTGATCATCGGCGGTGCTGCGCTGGGTGCATTCCTGCAGGCCAACCCCGGCCACATGACCATGCACGTGTTCAAGAAGTCGCTGAAGATGTTCGGCACGCGCTTCACGCACGCTTATTACCTCGAAGTGCTGGGCCTGGTTTACGAAATCCTCAACAAGAGCCGCCGCGAAGGCATGATGGCGATTGAAGGCGATATCGAAGAACCCGCCTCCAGCCCGATCTTCGCCAAATACCCCGGTGTGCTTAAAGACGAGCGCATGACTGCCTACATCTGCGATTACCTGCGCATCATGTCTTCCGGCAACATGGCGCCTCACGAGCTTGAAGGCTTGTTCGACATGGAACTGCTGAGCATGAAGGAAGAGCTCGAGCATCCTTCCCATGCCATCACCGGTATTGCCGACGGCATGCCCGGTTTCGGTATCGTCGCGGCGGTACTGGGTATCGTGGTGACCATGGCGTCCCTGGGTTCCGGCGACAAGGCGGCCATCGGTATGCACGTAGGTGCGGCCCTGGTGGGTACATTCTTCGGTATTCTCGCGGCCTACGGCTTCTTTGGCCCGCTGGCCACGTCCCTGGCTCACGATGCCAAGGAAGAAATGAACGTCTACGAATGCATCAAGGCTTCCCTGGTGGCTTCGGCATCCGGCATGCCGCCTTCGCTGGCCGTCGAGTTCGGCCGTAAAGTGCTGTATCCGTTGCATCGCCCCAGCTTCAGTGAGCTGGAACAAGCGGTTCGCGGTCGCTAAGCCATGGAAAATAATCAGCCGATAATCATCAAGCGCGTCAAGCGCTTCGGTGGAGGGCATCACGGCGGCGCCTGGAAAATCGCCTTTGCCGACTTCGCGACGGCGATGATGGCGTTCTTCCTGGTGCTGTGGCTGATGTCGTCCGCCACGCCCGAACAGTTGATCGCTGTGGCCGGTTACTTCAAGGACCCGGTCGGCTTTTCCGACAGTGGCTCGCCTTACGTGATCGATCTGGGCGGTTCGCCCGAGATGTCGCCCAACCAGACGCTTAATCCCGAGGTGAAAACCACGCCTTCTCCGGACACTGTGCCGATCGAATCCGACAACGCCGAATCCAAGGCCGAGGAAGTCGAGCAGGAACGTCTGGAAATGCTGCTTCAAGAACTGCAGAACAAGGTTGAAGAGAACCCGCAACTGCAGAAGTTCAAGGACCAGATTCTGTTCGAGATCACGCAGGACGGCTTGCGCATTCAGATCATGGATGCCGATAACCGCCCGATGTTCGACTCCGGCAGTGCGCGTCTGAAGCCGTACTTCGAGGACATCTTGCTGGCGATGGCCGATACCATCAAAAGTGTGCCGAACAAGATCAGCATCAGCGGTCACACCGACGCCACGCCATTCATAGGCAATGGCGGGTTCGGCAACTGGGAACTGTCTGCCAACCGGGCCAACGCCGCACGCCGCGCCCTGGTTGCGGGCAGCTATCCGGATTCGCAGGTGGCACGGGTTGTCGGCTATGCCTCGTCGGCGCTGTATGACAGTGCAAACCCGACCAATCCGGTGAACCGTCGCATCGATATCGTGGTGCTGACCAAAAAGGCTCAGCAGCGTATCGAAGGTGCCCAGAATTCCGGTGGTGCACCCCAAACGGCTCCGGCCCCGGCTGCCCCACCAGCACCGGGTGCAGCGCCAGGTGCGTCAGCCGCACCGGCACCGGTCGATCCGCAGGCCTATGCACAGCCGCACGAGATTCGGCAGAAGCTGAATATCTTCGAGCAGGGCACATTGAAGGTCGAACCGGCGCAGAACTGAGCCAGAGCCCATACGAAAACGCCGCGATCATCGCGGCGTTTTCGTTTCAGGCGTTGATCAGTAACTGTCTTCCGGCAGGCTGGCGATGATCGAACGATAGCTGTTCATGCGCTGCTGCTGCACGCGTCCGTCTTCCAGCGCCTTGAGCAGGGCGCAGCCCGGCTCGCGGTCATGCTTGCAGTCGCGGAAACGGCAGGTGCCGATCAGATCGTTGAACTCGATGAAACCGGCTTCCACATCAGCGCGGCTCACGTGGCCCAGACCGAATTCACGGATGCCGGGTGAGTCGATCAGATCGCCGCCACGCGGGAAGTGGAACAGTCGCGCGGTGGTCGTGGTATGCGTGCCCTGTCCGGACAGTTCGGACAAGGGACCGACGCGTGTTCCGACTTCCGGCAGCAGGCTGTTGACCAGCGATGACTTGCCGACGCCGGACTGACCCACAAACACACTGATGTGCCCGTCGAGGCGCGCCTGCAACTGTTGCATGCCGTCGCCCTGATGCGCGGACACTTCCAGCACCGGATAACCCAGCGTGCGATAGACCGCCAGCAACGCATTGAGCGCCGGGGCGTTCTGTTCGTCGATCAGGTCAGCCTTGTTGAGCAGCAACAGCGGGTGAATCCCGGCGTGCTCGGCAGCGACCAGGTAGCGGTCGATCAGGTTGGCGTGAGGCTCCGGCATTGGCGCGAACACGATCACGATCAGATCGACGTTGGCCGCCACTGGCTTGAGCTGACCGCGTGAGTCCGGGCGGCACAGTTCGGTGCTGCGCGGCAGTTGCGCAACGATGACGCCGATGCCCTGATTGCCGGCACGCCAGACAACCCGGTCGCCGGTGACCAGCGCGGGCAGGTTGGCGCGCAAGTGACAGCGGAACACCTGGCCGATCTGCTCGCCTTCCTGGGCCTCGACTTCGACCTGAACGCCGAAGTGGGCGATCACCAGGCCGGTCTGTTCCGGGCCCAGATCACCGCCTTCCAGTGTTTCGAGCGCGACAGACTCGCGTTTCGCGGCGCGGGCGGCACGTTCGCCCTGAATCTTTTCGATGCGCCAGTTCTGACGACGATTGAGTTGGCGTTTGGCCATGGGTGTTCCGATGTGATGTAGCTGATGAATTAAGCAGTACGGTGAATCGGGCGGCAGTCTAGCACGGCCGGGTAAGCTAAACTGCGCGCCTACGCTGAGGAGTCATCACATGCAGAACAAGCAGAACCTGATTTGGATCGATCTGGAAATGACCGGTCTGGACCCTGATAACGATGTCATCATCGAAATGGCCACGATCATCACCGACAGCGAGCTGAACACGCTTGCCGAGGGCCCGGTGCTCGCTATTCATCAGAGCGATGAAACGCTGGCCCGGATGGACGAGTGGAACACGCGCCAGCACGGCGGTTCGGGCCTGACCCAGCGCGTACGTGAAAGCTCGGTGACCATGGCCGACGCCGAAGCGCAGACGCTGGCGTTCATCATGCAGTGGGTGCCTGAGCGCAGTTCGCCGATCTGCGGCAACAGCATCTGCCAGGATCGCCGCTTCCTCTATCGCCACATGCCGAATCTGGAAAACTACTTCCACTACCGCAATCTGGACGTCTCGACGCTCAAGGAACTGGCGGCGCGCTGGTCGCCCAACCTCAAGTTCCAGAAAGGCAGCACCCACCTGGCACTGGACGACATTCGTGAGTCGATTGCCGAGCTGCGTTTCTACCGCGAGCACTTCATCAAGTAATACTCGGTGCCTGTGCAGTGAGCGCGCCCTCGCTGCACTCTTTCAGTGCGTAAGCCTTTCGGTGCACAACGGCGCTGGTTAAACTGCGCGCCCTTGCCGCAGAGTCGCCGCCATGTTGCTGATGCTTTACCTCATAGCCATTACGGCCGAAGCCATGACCGGTGCGCTCTCGGCCGGACGGCGTGGCATGGACTGGTTCGGCGTGGTGCTGATTGCCTGCGTCACGGCATTGGGCGGCGGTTCAGTGCGCGATGTGCTGATCGGTCACTACCCGCTGACCTGGGTCAAGCATCCGGAATATCTGGTGCTGACCAGCGTAGCGGCGCTGGTGACCATTTTCATCGCTCCGTTGATGCGCCATCTGCGCTCACTGTTTCTGGTGCTCGACGCGCTGGGTCTGGTGGCCTTCACCCTGATCGGCTGCATGACCGCGCTGGAGGCCGGACACGGCATGCTGATTGCCTCGGTGTGCGGGGTCATCACCGGCGTCTTCGGCGGCATCCTGCGGGACATCTTCTGCAACGACATCCCGCTGATCTTCCGCCGTGAACTGTACGCCAGTGTGTCATTCCTGGCGGCGTGGTGTTTTCTGCTATGCGGCTACCTGGAACTGCCTGCCGAACAGGGCGTGCTGATCACCCTGTTTGGCGGCCTGCTGCTGCGCCTGTTGGCGATCCGTTTTCACTGGGAAATGCCCAAGTTCGTTTACAAAGATGAACCGTGAGCGAGCGCTGCCGAAGACGGTGATCGTGCCTGCGCTCTGCGGGCATTCGCTAGCGCCCATGCCTGCTCAGCGCCCACTCCACATGCTCCCTGACCATCTGCGACGGGTACTCGCGGCGCATCTCCAGCGCCTCGATCACCACAATGGTCGAGGGCGCATTGCCCAGTCCGACTGCCAGATTGCGTAGCCAGCGCTCATACCCGGCGCGGCGCAGGGGCGAGCCTTCGGTGCGGCTTAGAAAGGTGTCCTCGTCCCAGAGAAACAGTTCGGCCAGTCCGGCATTGTCCAGATTGTGACGCGGCTGGAAATCGCTCTGATCGGTCGGGCGGGCGAAGCGGTTCCAGGGGCAGACGATCTGGCAGTCATCGCAGCCGAACACCCGGTTGCCGATCAGGGGGCGCAGCTCTTCGGGAATCGCGGTCTTCAGCTCGATGGTCAGATAGGAAATGCAGCGCCGCGCATCCAGCACGTAAGGACCGACGAAGGCGGCCGTCGGGCAGATGTCCAGACAGGCCGTGCAGCGTCCGCAATGCTCGGTCGCATGAGGGGCATCGACCGGCAACGGAATGTCGACGAACAATTCGCCCAGAAAGAAGAAACTGCCCGCCTTGCGATTGAGCACCAGAGTGTTCTTGCCGATCCAGCCCAGCCCGGCCTGCTCGGCGATGGCTTTTTCCAGAACCGGTGCGCTGTCGACGAAAGCCCGAAAGCCGAACGGGCCAATCGCCTGCTGAATGCGTTCGGCCAGTTGCTGCAGGCGTTTACGAATGAGCTTGTGGTAATCGCGACCCAGGGCATAGCGTGACACATAGGCTTTTTCCGGCTCGGTCAGGCGGCGGGCCATCTCGGTGTCGCCCGGCAGATAGTCCATGCGCAGTGACACCACGCGCAACGTTCCCGGCACCAGTTCGTCAGGATGGGAACGTTTGCTGCCATGGGCTGCCATATAGTCCATTTCGCCGTGATAGCCCGCATCCAGCCAACCCTGTAAATGCTGCTCGTGCTCGGCCAGGTCCAGGCCTGCGATGCCGACTTCCTGAAAACCCAGCTCACGGCCCCACGCCTTGATCGATTGCGCAAGGGTGACAAGGTCGTCAGAAGTGGGATGTTCAGCAGTAATAGCGGACATGCGCAGAGAGAAACCAGAGCCAAGGTGCGTATAATTCTGCCAGACATCGGAGTCCAGAGACGCATGTTAGACACGAAAGCTGATTTACCCGACGCGCTGTACAGTGCTGCGCAGGTCCGCGACCTCGACGCTCGGCTGATTGCCGCTGGCACGCCAGGCTTTGAATTGATGCAGCGTGCCGCTCATGCGACCTGGCGGGCGATCCGCAGACGCTGGCCCGAGGCGAGTGAGCTGACGGTGCTGGCCGGGCACGGCAACAACGCAGGCGATGGTTATCTGGTCGCCTCTCTGGCACACAAGACCGGTTGGCAGGTGCGCGTGCTGGCCGTGGGCGATCCGGCAGCCCTCAACGGCGACGCCGCGCAGGCTCATGCCGCTGCGGCAGGGGTGGATATCCAGCGCTGGGCAGGTCAGCCGCTGGCCGGGATTGTCGTGGATGCCTTGCTGGGCACTGGCCTTCAAGGCGATGTCCGCGAACCGTATCTGTCCGTCATCAACACCATCAATGCCAGTGGCCTGCCGGTGGCGGCGGTGGATATTCCATCGGGGCTGTGTGCTGACACCGGGCATTGTCTGGGTGTGGCCGTTCGCGCCGATCTCACCGTGACCTTCATTGGTCTGAAAATGGGCTTGCTGACCGGTGATGCCCCCGACCTGATCGGGCAATTGGTTTTCGACAATCTGCAGGCTGAGCCTGCGGTGGTTGCGCAGGCCCCGGTCACGGCAAGGCGCCTCGACCCAGCGAGCCTCCCGGCGCTGGCGGGCAGACCCCGCACCGCACACAAAGGGTTGTACGGGCGGGTTCTGGTCATTGGTGGCGATCACGGGTTTGGAGGCGCCGCACTGCTGAGTGCCGAAAGTGCGCTGCGCAGTGGTGCGGGCATGGTGACGCTGGCGACCCGTGCCGAACATGTACCCGCAGCGCTGACTCGCATGCCGGAAATCATGAGTGCCGGCATCAGCTCGGCGAACCAGCTTATGGGCCTGATCGAGGCAGCCAGCATTTTGGTGGTGGGGCCGGGGCTGGGTCAGGACAGTTGGGGGCGCAGCCTGCTGTCGGCAGCGGCCAACGCGGATCGCCCCCAGGTCTGGGACGCTGATGCGTTGAATCAACTGGCAACCGGTCGGGTGGCGCTGCCCGTCAACAGTGTCATCACTCCGCATCCAGGTGAAGCGGCGCGTCTGCTGGGCCTCAGTACTCAGGACGTGCAGGCTGATCGTGCCGCTGCCGCCCATGCGCTGGCTCGCAAATTCAACGCCGTGTGCGTATTGAAGGGGTCGGGAAGCCTGATCGCCGATGCCGATGGCCGAATGGCTTTGTGTGATCGGGGGCATCCGGCGATGGCCACTGCGGGTCTGGGCGATGTGCTGGCCGGTCTGATCGGCGCGCTGATGGCTCAGCACATGAAACCATTCGAGGCGGCCTGTCTGGCGGTGTGGTTGCATGCCAGCGCCGGTCAGGAAATCGGTGCTTCGGGGCGCGGCATGGCGGCCAGCGATATTATTCCGGCCATTCGTCAGTTATTGGAGGAGCTGAAACCGTGTCTGATTTAACGCTTCATCTGATCGGGGAAGAGGCCATGACGAACTTCGGTGCGCGCCTGTCGCAGGTCACCGAAGGCGTGGGCGTGATCTTTCTCGAAGGCGATCTGGGTGCGGGCAAGACCACGATTTCGAGGGGCTTGATTCGTGGATTCGGGCATGCGGGCGCGGTCAAGAGCCCGACCTTCACCCTTGTCGAGCCCTATGAAATAGGTGCCATCAAGGTCTTTCACTTTGATCTCTATCGTCTGGTCGATCCAGAGGAGCTGGAGTTCATGGGCGTGCGTGACTACTTCGACGGTGACTCACTTTGTCTCATCGAATGGCCCCAGCGTGGTGCAGGCTTTTTGCCAAAGCCTGACCTGACCATTACCATTAGGCCGCACGGAGAAGGTCGTTCCGTGATACTGAGCCCCACGGGTTCGCGTGGCGAACGCTGGTGTGCCACTTTGGCTTTGGAATTCAAATAGATATGGGGTTAGGTATGCGCATGCGCGCGCTGGTTACTGTAGTAGGTCTGCTGTTGATGGCCTTGGCTGTCGAAGCGCTGGCCGCTACGCAAGTACGAAGTGTCCGCTTATGGCGAGCGCCGGATAACACGCGCTTGGTTTTCGACCTGTCGGGACCTGTCCAGCACAGCGTATTTACCCTGACTTCACCTGATCGTCTGGTGATCGACATCAACGGCGCGACACTGGGCGGACCACTCAACGTATCCACCGCCAACACGCCGATCACCAGCATGCGTTCCGCGCAGCGCACGGCGACCGACCTGCGCGTGGTCATCGACCTGAAAAAGGCAGTGACACCCAAGAGTTTCACTCTGGCGCCGAATCAGCAGTACGGCAATCGCCTTGTCGTGGACCTGTTCGACAATGCTGCCGACGCCAACCCCACGCCTGTGCCCACCATTGCAGACACCCCTGCGAACACTGCGCCAGCGGTGCCGATCAGCCCGTCCAAGCCCGAAGTCAAGCTGACGCCTGTGCCCAATGGCAAGCGCGATATCGTGGTGGTGATCGACGCCGGTCATGGCGGCGAAGATCCGGGCGCGTCCGGCAGGGGCGGTGAGAAAGAGAAGAATGTGGTGCTGTCGATTGCACGGGAGCTGCAACGCCAGATCAATGCCGAGAAGGGCTACCGCGCCGAGCTGACGCGCACCGGCGACTACTTCATCCCATTGCGCAAACGCACCGAGATCGCCCGTGCCAAAGGGGCCGACTTGTTCGTTTCCATTCACGCCGACGCTGCGCCTTCGACGGCGGCCTTTGGTGCATCGGTCTTTGCTCTGTCTGATCGCGGTGCCACATCCGAAACCGCGCGCTGGCTGGCGGACAGTGAAAACCGTTCCGACCTGATCGGTGGTGCCGGTGCCGTGAGTCTGGATGACAAGGACCGCATGCTCGCAGGCGTACTGCTTGACCTGTCCATGACCGCGTCCCTGTCGTCGAGCCTGAACGTGGGCCAGAAGGTCCTGAGCAACATCGGTCGGGTGACCTCGCTGCACAAGTCCCGTGTCGAGCAGGCCGGCTTCATGGTACTCAAGTCGCCGGATATCCCGTCGATTCTGGTCGAAACCGGCTTCATCTCCAATGCCAACGAAGCCAACAAACTGTCGTCGGCCTCGCATCAACAGGCACTGGCGCGCTCCATCAATTCCGGTGTGAAGCAATTCTTCCAGCAGAATCCGCCACAGGGCACCTACATTGCCTGGCTGCGTGACAACGGCAAGCTGGCCCAGGGGCCGCGCAATCATGTGGTGCGCTCCGGCGAAACGCTGGCCATGCTGGCTGCGCGTTACGACATGAGTGTGGCTACGTTGCGCAGCGCCAATGCCCTGAAAACCGATGAGTTGCGCGTCGGTCAGGACTTGAGAATTCCAAGCGCCGAGGTTGCGACACAGCCATGAGCGAGGAAACAGCCATGAGCGATGAGGCGACCATGAGCGATCTGCTTCTCGACGGCGCCCGCGAAGGTGCCGATCAGATCACGCTGAATGCGGCCCGTATCGAACTGCTCAGTCCGCGGCTGGCCAACCAGATCGCTGCGGGTGAAGTGGTCGAGCGGCCTGCGTCGGTAATCAAGGAGTTGCTGGAAAACAGCCTTGACTCCGGTGCGCGCCGCATTGATGTCGATGTCGAACAGGCGGGCATCAAGCTGCTGAAAGTGCGCGACGATGGCAGCGGTATTTCTTCCGATGATCTGCCGCTGGCACTGGCCCGTCACGCCACGAGCAAGATTCGCGATCTGGAAGACCTCGAACGTGTGATGAGTCTGGGTTTTCGCGGTGAGGCGCTGGCGTCCATCAGTTCGGTCGCACGCCTGACCCTGACGTCCCGCACCCGCGATGCCGATCAGGCCTGGCAGGTCGAAACCGAAGGTCGCGATATGGCCCCTCGCGTGCAGCCTGCCGCGCACCCGGTCGGTACGTCGGTGGAAGTGCGCGACCTGTTTTTCAACACGCCTGCCCGGCGCAAGTTTCTTAAGGCCGAAAAGACTGAATTCGATCATCTGCAGGAAGTGATCAAGCGCATGGCGCTGGCGCGTTTCGACGTGGCTTTCCACCTGCGCCACAACGGCAAGACCATACTCAGCCTGCACGAGGCCCACGACGACACGGCCAGAGCGCGTCGCGTGTCGGCCATTTGCGGGCCGGGCTTCCTGGAACAGGCATTGCCCATCGAGATCGAGCGCAATGGTCTGCATCTGTGGGGCTGGGTCGGATTGCCGACCTTCTCGCGCAGTCAGGCAGACCTTCAATATTTCTTCGTCAACGGCCGCGCCGTGCGAGACAAACTGGTCGCCCATGCGGTGCGTCAAGCGTATCGCGATGTGCTGTTCAACGGGCGTCATCCGACCTTCGTGCTGTTTTTCGAGGTCGATCCGGCGGCCGTAGACGTCAACGTTCACCCGACCAAGCACGAAGTCCGCTTCCGCGATGGACGCAATGTGCATGATTTCCTGTATGGCACCTTGCACCGCGCTCTAGGTGATGTGCGTCCGGAAGATCAGGTGTCCGGTAGCGCGCCGGTCACCGCGATCGTACGCCCGACCGGCCCTGAAGCAGGCGAGTTCGGGCCGCAGGGCGAGATGCGTCTGGCCAACAACGTACTGGAACGGCCGCAGGGCGAATCCTATACACGTCCCGCGGACACCGGCTCAGGCTCAGGCGGCGGCTACCAGTATCAATATTCGCCACGCCCTGCGTCGGGTGCTCCGGTGGCGGAGGTGCAGAGCGCCTATCGCGAGTTCTTCGCGCCGCTGCCCAGCGCCATCACGTCTGCCTCGTTGCCCGAATCAGCGGCCGACATTCCGCCACTGGGCTATGCACTCGCGCAGCTCAAAGGCATTTATATCCTGGCTGAAAACGCCCACGGGCTGGTGCTGGTGGACATGCACGCCGCTCACGAGCGGATCATGTACGAACGCCTGAAAATCGCCATGGCCAACGAAGGCCTGAGCGGACAGCCGTTGCTGGTACCCGAATCCATCGCAGTCAGTCAGCGCGAAGCGGATTGTGCCGAAGAGCACATCACCACGTTCCAGCGTCTGGGCTTCGAACTGCAGCGCCTGGGTCCTGAAACGCTGGCTATCCGACAGATTCCTGCCTTGCTCAAGCAGGCCGAAGCCAACCGGCTGGTCAGTGATGTGCTGGCGGACCTGATGGAATACGGCACCAGCGACCGGGTGCAGGCGCATATGAACGAACTGCTGGGCACCATGGCCTGCCACGGCGCGATCCGTGCCAACCGCCGTCTGGCAATTCCGGAGATGAACGGGCTGCTGCGCGACATGGAAAACACCGAGCGCAGTGGGCAATGCAACCATGGACGTCCGACCTGGACCCAGATGGGTCTCAACGACCTGGATAAATTATTCCTGCGCGGTCAATGAATGAATGCTTTACCTCCGGCCATCTTTCTCATGGGTCCAACCGCTGCGGGCAAGACTGACCTTGCCATTGAGCTGACCAGGGTACTGCCGTGCGAACTGATCAGCGTAGATTCGGCGCTGGTCTACCGCGACATGGACATTGGCACGGCGAAGCCTTCGAAAGCGCAACTGGCTGAATTCCCGCATCGTCTGATCGACATCCTCGACCCGTCCCAGAGCTACTCGGCGGCCGATTTTCGTACCGATGCCTTGACCGCCATGGCTGAAATCACCGCACGGGGAAATATTCCTTTGCTGGTGGGCGGCACTATGTTGTATTTCAAGGCTCTATTGGACGGGCTCGCCGATATGCCGGCGGCCGATGCAGCGGTCCGGGCACAGCTCGAAGCCGATGCGCTGGCCCACGGCTGGCAGTCGTTGCACGATCAATTGGCGGTGGTCGACCCGGTGTCGGCTACCCGTATTCACCCCAATGATCCGCAACGCCTGATCCGTGCGCTGGAGGTGTATCGCGTCAGCGGGATGAGCATGACTGCACATCGCGAGCAACAAACTGCGCAAAGTACCGAAGCGGCCGCATCAGGGCGTCAGCAATTGCCCTATACTGTCGCCAGTCTTGCGATAGCTCCGGCTGATCGCAAGGTGCTGCATGACCGCATCGCACTACGTTTTTTGCAAATGCTGGACCAGGGGTTTCTGGACGAAGTACTGGCATTGCGCTCACGAGGCGACCTGCATTCAGGTCTGCCGTCGATACGAGCCGTCGGTTATCGCCAGGTCTGGGATCACCTGGATGGAAAGCTGACACGGGACGAAATGCAGGAGCGCGGCATCATCGCAACCCGGCAACTGGCCAAGCGGCAATTCACCTGGCTACGCAGTTGGGAGAATTTACACTGGCTGGACAGCCTGTCTTGCGACAATCTGCCACGCGCCTTGAAATACCTGGGATCGGCCTCCATATTGGGCTGAGTCCTTGCAATAGCCGTCTATCCTTGGGGGGTGGCCGGTAAGCCAATCGAATTCGATTTATTATTTATTGATCCTTAAAGGAGTGCGGCACATGTCAAAAGGGCATTCGCTACAAGACCCTTACTTGAATACCTTGCGTAAAGAGAAGGTCGGGGTATCGATCTACCTGGTCAACGGTATCAAGCTGCAGGGCACGATCGAGTCATTCGACCAGTTCGTCATTTTGCTGAAAAACACTGTCAGCCAGATGGTCTACAAGCACGCTATTTCCACCGTCGTACCGGTTCGCCCGATTCGTCTGCCTAGCGCTACTGACGCTGATGGCGGCGATGCCGAGCCAGGTAACGCCTGATAGGAGTCTGCCTTGTTCTTTGAGCGCCACAGTGGTGGTGAGCGGGCCATTCTCGTTCATCTGGATAATCAGGACCCTGAGGCGCGCGAAGATCCGCAGGAGTTTCAGGAGTTGGCCATGTCGGCCGGTGCCGATACCGTCGCGTTTATCAACGTGCCGCGTCATCGGCCATCTGCCAAGTTCCTGATCGGCTCTGGCAAGGTCGAGGAGCTTCGCGACCAGGTCAAGGCCGAGCAGGCCGACATCGTGATCTTCAATCACACCCTCACGCCCAGTCAGGAACGTAACCTCGAACGCGTCTTCGAGTGTCGCGTGCTTGACCGCACCGGTCTGATTCTGGACATCTTCGCCCAGCGGGCTCGTACTCACGAAGGCAAGTTGCAGGTTGAACTGGCCCAGCTTGAGCACATGAGTACCCGTCTTGTTCGCGGCTGGACCCACCTTGAGCGACAGAAAGGCGGGATCGGCTTGCGCGGCCCGGGTGAAACCCAGCTCGAAACCGACCGTCGTCTGCTTCGGGTTCGCCTTCGACAGATCAAGGGGCGGCTGGAAAAAGTTCGCAGTCAGCGTGATCAGGCCCGTCGTGGTCGTCGTCGCGCCGACATTCCTTCGGTTTCGCTGGTGGGCTACACCAACGCCGGCAAATCGACGCTTTTCAACGCCGTGACCGATTCGGACGTGTTCGCCGCCGACCAGCTCTTCGCCACACTCGACCCTACTCTGCGTCGTCTGCAGCTCGACGACCTGGGGCCTGTGGTGCTGGCGGATACGGTGGGCTTCATTCGCCATCTGCCGCACAAGCTGGTCGAAGCCTTTCGCGCCACGCTCGAAGAGTCGAGCAACTCCGATTTGCTGCTGCACGTGATCGACTCGCACGAGCCTGATCGCATGTCGCAGATCGAGCAGGTCATGGCCGTGCTCGGCGAGATCGGGGCCGAGGGCTTGCCGATACTCGAGGTCTATAACAAACTCGATCTGCTTGAAGGCGTGGAGCCGCAGATACAGCGCGATGCCGATGGCAAGCCGCAACGTGTCTGGCTGTCTGCGCGTGACGGTCGTGGTCTGGACCTGCTCAAACAGGCGGTAGCCGAACTGCTGGGTGACGATCTGTTCGTCGGCACCTTGCGTTTGCCTCAGCGTCTTGCCCGACTGCGTGCCCAGTTTTTCGAACTGGGCGCTGTGCAGAGCGAGACGCATGACGAGGAAGGCTCGAGCCTGCTGGCAGTGCGTATACCGCGCGTTGAACTCAATCGTCTGGTGACTCGCGAAGGATTGCAGCCGCTGGAGTTCATCGAGCAACACACTTTGCAATAAAAGCACGAGAAAGCCGTTGTACGGCTTTCGCGGGCATTCTGTAGCATGGGGCGGCGCGCCGAAGGTGCGTCTTTGCTTTATCAGATGGAGAGCGCTATGGCTTGGAATGAGCCGGGTGGCAACTCGAATAATCAAGATCCCTGGGGTGGTAAACGCCGTAACGGCGACCGCAAGGGACCACCTGATCTCGACGAGGCCTTCCGTAAGCTGCAGGAAAGCCTGAATGGGTTGTTCGGCGGCGGTAAGAAACGCAGTGGTGACGGCAGTGGCGGTAGTTCAGGCGGCGGTGGCGGCTTCGGCCTGCTCGGCATTGGCCTGGTCGTGCTCGTCGCTTTCTGGCTCTACAGCGCGATCTATGTCGTCGACGAGCAGGAGCAGGCAGTCGTACTGCGTTTTGGCCAGTACCACGAAACCGTGGGCCCGGGCCTGAACATCTATTTCCCGCCGTTCGACCGCAAGTACATGGAAAACGTGACGCGCGAGCGTGCCTACAGCAAGCAGGGCCAGATGCTCACCGAAGACGAGAACATCGTCGAAGTGCCGCTGACCGTGCAGTACAAGATCAGCAACCTCCAGGACTTCGTGCTGAATGTCGATCAGCCTGAAATCAGCCTGCAGCACGCCACCGAAAGTGCGCTGCGCCATGTCGTGGGTTCCACGGCGATGGACCAGGTGCTGACTGAAGGCCGTGAGCTGATGGCGAGCGAAATCAAGGAGCGCCTGCAGCGCTTCCTCGACACCTATCGCACCGGCATCACCGTCACTCAGGTGAACGTGCAGAGCGCTGCCGCACCGCGTGAAGTGCAGGAAGCGTTCGACGACGTGATCCGCGCCCGTGAAGACGAGCAGCGCGCCCGCAACCAGGCCGAAAGTTATGCCAATGGCGTGATCCCGGAAGCCCGTGGTCAGGCTCAACGTATCCTCGAAGATGCCAACGGCTACCGCGATGAAGTGGTCTCCCGCGCCAAGGGTGAGGCTGATCGTTTCACCAAGCTGGTCGCCGAATACCGCAAGGCACCTGAGGTGACCCGTCAGCGTCTGTATCTGGACACGATGCAGGAAGTCTTCAGCAATACCAGCAAAGTGCTCGTGACCGGTGATAAAGGGCAGAACAATCTGCTGTATCTGCCGCTCGACAAGATGATGGAAAACAGTCGCAGCGGTACCGGTAACACCCCGTCTACCGGCAGTTCATCCACGACTGGAACTGACGTCGGTGTTCGGGCGGCCGATACTCAGCAGCGCGATGTACGTACCAGGGAGAGTCGCTGATGAGCAATAAATCACTGATCACCCTCATTGTTGGTGTGGTGCTGGCAGTCATTGCCTGGAACAGCTTCTACATCGTGTCCCAGACCGAGCGTGCGGTGCTGCTGCAATTCGGTCGTGTGGTACAGGCCGATGTGCAGCCGGGCCTTCATGTGAAGGTTCCATACGTTAACCAGGTGCGCAAGTTCGATGGTCGTCTGCTGACCCTCGATGCGCCGACTCAGCGTTTCCTGACGCTTGAGAAGAAAGCCGTGATGGTCGACGCCTACGCCAAGTGGCGCGTGAAGGATGCCGAGCGTTTCTACACGGCGACTTCCGGTCTGAAGCAGATTGCCGACGAGCGTCTGTCACGGCGTCTGGAGTCCGGCCTGCGTGACCAGTTCGGCAAGCGCACCCTGCACGAAGTCGTGTCGGGCGAGCGTGACGCGCTGATGGCTGACATCACCGGTTCCCTGAACCGCATGGCCGAGAAGGAACTGGGTATCGAAGTGGTCGACGTCCGCGTCAAGGCCATCGACCTGCCCAAGGAAGTGAACCGCAGTGTCTTCGAGCGCATGAGCACCGAGCGTGAGCGCGAAGCCCGTGAACACCGCGCCAAGGGCAACGAACTGGCGGAAGGCATCCGTGCCGACGCCGATCGTCAGCGCCGCGTATTGCTGGCTGAAGCCTATCGCGAGTCTGAAGAGGCGCGTGGTGATGGTGATGCTCAGGCCGCTGCGATCTACTCCAGGGCCTATGGCCAGGACCAGGAGTTCTACGCGTTCTATCGCAGCCTGCGTGCCTACCGTGAAAGCTTCGCGAACAAGAGCGACATGCTGGTGCTTGACCCGAACAGCGAATTCTTTCGCTATCTGGAAAAAGCCAAGCCGTAAGACACGGCTGCAATAAATCACCCGCCGGGCGGCAAAACTGCCCGGTGGGGTGATCGTACGGTAAAACGTGTGTATCATGCGGCAGCCGGGAAATTCCCGGCTTTTTTGCGTCTGCACGATTGATTGGCTGTCGCCTGACTGGCGAATGGCAAGATTTTTCGAGGAAAGTGGTCTGCAAGGCCTGTCTCGGGTGTTTGTCGTGCCCGTCATACAGCGCATCACTTTCTGCTTCACTCAAGGCTGGCCTCGAAGCTGGCCGCCCGGATCACAGGGGAATGGCGTAATGGCAACGGTTGACCGCTGGCTGCTACCAGATGGCATCGAAGAAGTACTGCCGCCGGAAGCGGCGCGTATTGAAGTAGCGCGCCGTCAGGTGTTGGATCTGTTTCAGAGCTGGGGCTATGAGTTCGTCGTCACCCCGCATATCGAGTATCTGGAGTCCCTGCTGACTGGCGCGGGCTCGGATCTGGATCTGCGCACCTTCAAGGTCATCGATCCGCAATCCGGTCGGCAGATGGGCTTTCGTGCCGACATCACGCCACAGGTTGCGCGGATCGATGCCCACACCCTCAAGCGTGAAGGGCCGAGCCGCCTGTGCTATGCGGGCAGTGTTCTGCATGCCCAGCCGCGTGCGCTGTCATCCTCGCGCAGCCCGATTCAGCTAGGTGCCGAGCTGTACGGTGATGCAAGTCCAAGCAGTGACGTTGAAGTCATCAGCCTGATGCTCGCCATGCTGCAACTGGCCGATGTGCCGGATGTGCACATGGATCTGGGGCATGTCGGCATTTACCGTGGTCTGGCGCGTGCTGCCGGTCTCTCGGGCGAGGTCGAGCAACAGCTGTTCGACGCGCTGCAGCGCAAGGCCATCGACGAAGTCATCGCGCTCACGGCGAACCTGCCGCAAGACCTGGCCGCGATGCTGCGAGCGCTGGTCGACTTATGTGGTGGTCGCGAAGTGCTGGCTGCGGCCCGTGACCGTCTGGCCGGTGCGCCCGCGCCGGTGCTGGCGGCGCTGGACGATCTGCTGAGCATCGCTGATCGTCTTGCAGCGCGTTTCCCGCAGTTGCCGCTGTATTTCGATCTCGGTGAGTTGCGCGGCTATCACTACCACACAGGTGTGGTGTTCGCGGTGTTCGTGCCGGGTGTTGGTCAGTCGATTGCCCAGGGCGGTCGTTATGACGATATCGGTGCCGACTTCGGGCGCGCCCGTCCGGCAACCGGTTTTTCCACTGACCTGAAAACCCTGGTCACGCTGGGGCAGGCAGAAATCGTATTACCGTCCGGTGGCATCTGGATGCCGGACAGTACGGATGCGGCACTCTGGCAGTTGGTGTGCCAGTTGCGCAGCGAAGGTCAGCGTGTGGTTCAGGCCTTGCCTGGGCAGCAGGCGAGCGCCGCGCGTGAAGCCGACTGTGACCGGCAATTGATTCAGCATGGCGAGCACTGGCAGGTAATGCCGCTGGCTTCTTGAGTATTCCTGCCGGCCGCCGCCGGCACCAAGTTTGCGTGAATGAGGACGAGTGTTATGGGTAAGAATGTCGTAGTCCTGGGCACCCAGTGGGGTGATGAGGGCAAAGGCAAGATCGTTGATCTGCTGACCGAACATGCTACCGCCGTAGTTCGTTACCAGGGTGGCCACAACGCGGGCCACACCCTGGTGATCGACGGCGAGAAAACCGTATTGCACCTGATTCCGTCCGGTGTGCTGCGCGAAGGCGTGCAGTGCCTGATCGGTAACGGTGTGGTGGTGGCTCCCGATGCACTGCTGCGCGAAATCATCAAGCTGGAAGAGAAGGGTATTCCGGTGCGCGAGCGCCTGCGCATCAGCCCTTCCTGCCCGTTGATCCTGTCGTATCACGTTGCGCTGGACCAGGCGCGTGAGAAGGCCCGTGGCGAGTTCAAGATCGGCACGACCGGTCGCGGCATCGGCCCGGCTTACGAAGACAAGGTCGCACGTCGCGGCCTGCGCATCGGCGATCTGTTCCACCGTGAGCGTTTTGCCTCCAAGCTGGGCGAGCTGCTGGACTACCACAACTTCGTGCTGGTCAATTATTACAAAGAGCCTGCGATCGATTTCCAGAAGACACTCGACGAGTGCATGGAATACGCAGACCTGCTCGAGCCGCTGATGCTGGACGTGACCGCCACGCTGCATGAGATGCGTCGCGACGGCAAGGACATCATGTTCGAAGGCGCCCAGGGTTCGTTGCTGGACATTGACCACGGTACCTACCCGTACGTCACCAGCTCCAACACCACGGCTGGCGGCATCGCCACCGGTTCGGGTTTCGGTCCGATGTACCTGGACTACATTCTGGGCATCACCAAGGCTTACACCACTCGCGTGGGTTCGGGTCCGTTCCCGACCGAGCTGTTCGATGACGTGGGTGCGTTCCTGGCCAAGCGCGGTCATGAGTTCGGTGCAACCACCGGTCGCGCACGTCGTTGTGGCTGGTTCGATGCCGTGATCCTGCGTCGCGCTATCGAGATCAACAGTATCTCGGGCCTGTGCCTGACCAAGCTGGACGTGCTCGACGGTCTTGAAACCATCAACATCTGTGTGGGTTACAAGAACGAAAACGGTGCCGTCATCGAAGCGCCTACCGATGCCGACAGCTACATCGGTCTGGAGCCGGTCTACGAGCAAATGCCAGGCTGGAGCGAGTCCACCCTTGGCGTTCAGACGCTGGAACAGCTGCCAGCCAATGCGCGCGCCTACATCAAGCGTGTTGAAGAGCTGGTCGGTGCGCCTATCGACATCATCTCGACCGGTCCTGACCGCAACGAAACCATCGTTCTGCGTCACCCGTTCGCGTGATACGTCAGTAGCTGCAAAAGAAGGGTCGCCATGTGCGGCCCTTTTTCATGCCTGGCCGTTTTGCTCCGCGATCGTCTTTGCTCGCAGAACCGTGATGCGCATCACGGCACGGCCTTTGCTGAACAACTGACGGGAAAGTGCCATTATTTTATTGGCGCTCAAGGTGGAAGGATTCTCCTGTGTCGGCTGTGTTATCGCTTTTGCAAAGTCGTTTGCTGCGTCCGGTCTTTATAACTCTGGGCGTCGCCCTTTTGGTGCAGGTGGTGGTGGCGGTTGCGCTCACCCGGAGCACGGTCACCGCCCTCGAGGCGGAGCTTGCCAATCGTCTGGGGGTAGATTCGCAACACGTATCCTCGGAGCTCGAGCGGGCGAGTAGTGAAGTGACATCAAGTCTGGACGCGCTGTCTTCCAGTACGCGTCAGCGGCTCAGTGCCGGACTGTCGTCGCGCCTCAAGGAAGAGCAGGCGCAACTGCGGGCCACGCTGGAAAAGGACCTCAAGGATTCGGCCACTGACATGGCCGAATTGCTGGCGGCAGTCGCGCCGCGCGCCATGTGGGACAACGACACGCCGACACTTTCCGAGTTTGCCCGTCGGGCGCAGCGTAATCCCAACGTGCTGTTCGTGGTGTATGACGACGCGGCGGGCGAGCACCTGACGCGTTATATGAATCGTGACAACCCGCTGGTCAAAGCGCTTCTCGCCAAAGGGGAGGGCGAGCGGGCGATGGACAAGATTCTCAGCGCTGCGCGCAATGATGCCTCGGTGTATTACGTCGAGGCCTCAATCAGCCCCAATGGCGTTGAAATCGGCAAGGTACGCATGGGCGTTTCCACAGCCTCGGTCGAGGAGAATCTCGCGGCGCTGGACAAGCGCTTCGCCACGTTGATTGCCAGTGGTGAGCAATTGGTTTCGGACAGTCTGGCGGGGGCTTCCAAAGACAGCTCTGCGGCGTTGCGCACCCGTTTGGAATCGGCGCAGACGGCAGCCACTGCAATGGCCAGCAACACCCGATCTGCTGTTCAACAGGCGGCACAGGAGTTGCGCTGGAAAATCGGCGTCGGCCTGGCGCTGATCGGCTTGTGCGTCTTGCTGTTGCTAGCCGTTGTGCTGGGTCGCCGCGTTGTCAGCAAGCTGCACCTGTTGATTGCCGCGCTCAACGACCTGGCCGCAGGCGAGGGTGATCTGACCCGCCGGGTTAAGCTTGCGAGCAATGACGAAATCGGCGACATGTCCGCCGCCGTCAACCGGTTCATCGACAAGCTCCAGCCGATAGTCCGCGAGGCGGGCGAAGTCGCGCAACTGACCGGCGTCGAGATTGGTGCCATGAGCCAGCGCAACGCGGGGGCCGATGCCGCCGCTGCATTGCAGCGCGATGAGGTGGCAGCCAGTCTTCAAGCATTGGCGCAGATGGCAGGCGAGGCTCAACAGGAAAGTCAGGTCATGCAGGAGGCGCTGCGTCAGGTCATCGACATCAAGCAGGCGACCGATGAGAACACGCGTACCTCCAATCAGGTGGGCGGATTGATCGAGGCGCTGGCCGGTCAGGTTGAAACCGGCGCTCACGTCATCGAACGTCTGGCACAGCAAAGCCAGCAGATCGAAGTCGTGCTGGAAGTCATTCACGGCATTGCTGAACAGACCAACCTGCTGGCGCTCAACGCCGCCATCGAGGCGGCCCGAGCGGGCGAGACAGGTCGTGGCTTTGCGGTGGTCGCCGACGAGGTTCGTGCCTTGGCCAGCAAGACCCGGAGTTCGACTGGCGATATTCAAGCGCACATCACCAAATTGCAGGCAGGCGCCAAAGAGGCCGTCGCGACCATCGGTCTTGCCGGGCGTCAGGCCAAGGAAGGTCTGGCAGTGCTGCGTGACAGTGCTCGCCTGCAGCAAAGGGTACAGACGTCAGTCGAGCAGGTTCATGCGGCCATCGGTCTGGCCACCCGCGCAGCTGAACATCAGGCACAGGGCGCGCAAGCAGTGAGAGGGCGTGTTGAGGTGATTCACGCCCAAGCCGAAAAGGCGGCTCAGGCAGTAGTTGAGACGACAGCAAGTGGCCGGACGCTGGACGCGTTGTCGGTGCGGTTGAGGGCGAGTCTGGGGCAGTTCAGGGCGTGATGGGATCGCGTTGGCTGGAGGCTGGCTGATCACGTATCTGTCAGCGTTTTCTAAGCCTGCCGTGAAGGCAGTCTGTAACCGGTGAGGTTACCGCTTTGTACGGGCGAATAATTTGAATATTTCAAATAAAAAAACCGAGCCATTGGCTCGGTTTTTTGAATATGGTGCCCAGAAGAAGACTCGAACTTCCACGACCTTGCGGTCACCAGCACCTGAAGCTGGCGTGTCTACCAATTTCACCATCTGGGCAGATCAGCGACGTCTCCGTTGCTGATGGGGCGCACTATACGGCGATCGTTTTGTTCTGTAAACCCCTGTTTTGATTTGATAATCAAAACCCTGGAATGCAAAAACCCGCTTGCGCGGGTTTTTGTGAAGCATCAACCTGTTGTAGGCTTATGCTTTGAATATGGTGCCCAGAAGAAGACTCGAACTTCCACGACCTTGCGGTCACCAGCACCTGAAGCTGGCGTGTCTACCAATTTCACCATCTGGGCAAATCTTCAGGCATCAACCTGTCGATGGCGCGCACTATACGGAGCCTCTTTTGGGCTGTAAAGCCCGTCAGTGAAAAAAACTCCAAAAAATTCGCCAGCGGTGTGGATCGGGTGTTTCAGGGCAGATCGAGGCGTTCCGGATGAGTTGTTTGAGCGTGAAATTTCCCGTTTCATAAGGTCTATGCCAAACTAACCCGCATATATACAAGGTGAAAACTATCTAATGGCCGATTGGCAGTCCCTCGATCCCGAGGCCGCTCGTGAAGCGGAAAAATACGAAAACCCTATTCCCAGCCGTGAGCTGATCCTTCAGCACCTCGCCGAGCGTGGTTCGCCGGCAAGTCGCGAGCAACTGGTCGAAGAGTTCGGCCTGACCACCGAAGATCAGTTCGAGGCTCTGCGTCGTCGCCTTCGTGCGATGGAGCGCGATGCTCAATTGATCTATACCCGACGCGGCACCTATGCCCCAGTGGACAAGCTCGACTTGATCCTCGGCCGCATTTCCGGTCACCGCGACGGTTTTGGCTTTCTGGTCCCCGATGACGGTTCCGACGACCTGTTCATGAGTCCGGCGCAGATGCGTCTGGTGTTCGACGGCGACCGTGCGCTGGCGCGCGTTTCCGGTCTGGATCGCCGTGGGCGTCGTGAAGGCGTGATCGTCGAAGTCATCTCGCGTGGTCACGAAACCATCGTGGGTCGCTATTTCGAAGAAAGCGGCATCGGGTTCGTGATTCCCGACAACCCGAAGATTCAGCAGGAAGTGCTGGTGACGCCGGGTCGTAATAACAACGCGAAGATCGGTCAGTTCGTCGAGGTGAAGATCACTCACTGGCCAACGCCGCGCTTCCAGCCGCAAGGTGACGTGGTTGAAGTGGTGGGCAACTACATGGCGCCCGGCATGGAAATCGATGTCGCGCTGCGCACTTACGACATCCCCCACGTTTGGCCTGAAGCCGTGCTCAAGGAAGCAGCGAAGCTCAAGCCGGAAGTCGAGGACAAGGACAAGGAAAACCGCGTCGATCTGCGTCATCTGCCGTTCGTTACTATCGACGGTGAAGATGCTCGCGACTTCGACGATGCGGTCTACTGCGAAGCCAGGCCCGGCAAGCTGCGCCTGTTCTCGGGCGGCTGGAAGCTCTACGTGGCGATTGCCGACGTATCGAGTTACGTGAAGATCGGTTCGGCGCTTGACGCGGAATCCCAGGTGCGTGGCAACTCGGTGTACTTCCCCGAGCGCGTCGTGCCGATGCTGCCTGAGCAGTTGTCCAACGGTCTGTGCTCGCTGAATCCGCATGTCGATCGTCTGGCCATGGTGTGCGAAATGACCATCTCCAAGACTGGCGAGATGACGGATTACGTATTCTATGAAGCGGTCATTCACTCTCACGCTCGCCTGACCTACAACAAGGTCAGCACGATTCTCGAACAGCCGAAAACCGCAGAAGCCAAGAGTCTGCGTGGTGAATACGGCGACGTGGTTCCGCACCTCAAGCAGCTTTATGCGCTGTACAAAGTGCTGTTGGGCGCACGTCATGTGCGCGGTGCCATCGACTTCGAAACGCAGGAAACCCGGATCATCTTCGGTTCCGAGCGCAAGATTGCCGAGATTCGTCCGACCACTCGCAACGACGCTCACAAGCTGATCGAAGAGTGCATGCTGGCGGCCAACGTTGCCACGGCCGAGTTCCTGAAGAAGCACGAAATTCCAGCGCTGTACCGCGTGCACGATGGTCCGCCGCCAGAGCGCCTGGAAAAGCTGCGCGCGTTCCTGGGTGAGCTGGGTCTGTCCTTGCACAAAGGCAAGGAAGGGCCGACGCCGAAGGATTATCAAGCGCTGCTTGAGACCGTTCGCGACCGTCCTGACTATCACCTTATCCAGACCGTGATGTTGCGTTCGTTGAGTCAGGCGGTCTACAGCTCCGACAACAACGGCCACTTCGGTCTGAACTACGAAGCGTACACGCACTTCACCTCGCCGATTCGTCGTTACCCGGATCTGCTGACCCACCGTGCGATCCGCAGCGTGATCCGTTCCAGGCAGGATACGCCGCACGTGCGTCGTGCCGGTGCGGCGAGCATTCCGAAAGCGCGCATCTATCCGTACGACGAAGCGTTGCTGGAACAGTTGGGCGAGCAATGCTCGATGAGTGAGCGCCGTGCCGACGAGGCCACCCGCGACGTCGTCAACTGGCTGAAATGCGAGTACATGAAAGACCGCGTAGGCGAGTCGTTCCCGGGCGTGATCACCGCCGTGACCGGCTTTGGTCTGTTCGTCGAACTGACTGATATCTACGTGGAAGGTTTGGTGCATGTCACGGCGTTGCCCGGCGACTACTACCATTTCGATCCGCTGCATCATCGTCTGGCAGGCGAGCGTACCGGTCGCAATTTCCGCTTGGGTGACACTGTGGAAGTGCGCGTCATGCGTGTCGATCTGGATGAGCGCAAGATCGACTTCGAAATTTCCGAGAAGTCTGCCGCGACAACATCGGCACCAGGTCGCAAGCGCCGTGGTCAGGAAACTGCAGCACCGGCGAGCACTGAAAAGGAAAAGGCTCCGGCCAAGTCCGGTCGTCGTACTGCGGCGACCAAAGAAGCGCCGGTCGAAGCTTATCGGCCGAGCGACGCTGCGGCGAAAAACGCAGAAGTGCGCAAGAGTCGTGAAATGAAGAAAGCCCTGCTGGCTGAAGCAAAGGGTGGTAGCAAGGCATCGTCGGGAAAGTCTGACAGGCCCGCTTCGGGCTCTGCGCCATCCTCCGGCAAAACCAGTAAACATCGCAAAGGTGGCTCGTCGAAAACGGGCGCCGCGTCATCGTCCAAAAGCGGTAGCGTTCGTAAACCCAAGGCCAAGTCATGAGTCAGCTGGAAAAAATCTACGGCGTGCATGCCGTGGAATCTTTGCTTCGTCATCACCCGAAGCGCGTCAAGCACATCTGGCTGGCGGAGGGTCGTAACGACCCGCGCGTTCAAGTGTTGGTCGAGCTGGCGAGCGAGAATCGCGTCACCATCGGCCAGGCCGAGCGTCGCGAAATGGATGCATGGGTCGAAGGTGTGCATCAGGGAGTCGTCGCTGATGTTAGTCCGAGCCAAGTCTGGGGTGAGGCGATGCTCGATGAGCTGCTCGATCGCACCGAGGGCCCGCCTCTGCTGCTGGTACTTGACGGTGTGACCGACCCGCACAACCTGGGTGCGTGCTTGCGTACGGCCGATGCCGCTGGTGCGTTAGCCGTTATCGTGCCCAAGGACAAGTCTGCAACGTTGACGCCTGCTGTGCGAAAAGTGGCGTGCGGTGCTGCGGAAGTGATTCCGTTGGTGGCGGTGACGAATCTGGCACGTACGCTGGAAAAGCTTCAGCAGCGTGGTCTGTGGGTTGTAGGCACGGCGGGGGAGGCTGAGCAGGAACTCTATCAGCAGGACCTGACCGGCCCGACGATCATCATCATGGGCGCGGAAGGCAAAGGCATGCGTCGCCTGACCCGTGAGCACTGTGATTATCTGGTGCGCCTGCCCATGGCCGGTAGTGTCAGCAGCCTGAACGTCTCGGTGGCAACCGGCGTTTGCCTGTTCGAAGCGCTGCGTCAGCGCAGCGTCAAGGCGACCGGCAAGAAAGGCTGAGCCACTTGGCCGGCGTGCCCGCAAATAGCTGAATTTCAGTCGCTGATTATCTGGCGGATGTATCGGGTTATTTGTGAGCACGCTCATTGCCGCGTCCAGCGCTCGGCTTGCCCCGGCGATCCTCTCGGGTGCTGTGCGTCCTGCTCAAATAATCACCAATTACCTTGCGCCTCCCCGGACCCTTCTCTACAATTGCGCCCCTTGCTGTCATGGCAGGCGCGCATGTGCCTGTCCCTGAGCAAGACCAACAGTGTCATTCACTCCTTGTCTGACCGCTTTCGGCGGCAGGCTACAACCCGTAAGGAGCATTCATGCGTCATTACGAAATTATCTTTTTGGTCCACCCGGATCAAAGCGAGCAAGTCGGCGGCATGGTAGAGCGTTACACCAAGCTGATCGAAGAAGACGGCGGCAAAATCCACCGTCTGGAAGATTGGGGCCGTCGTCAACTGGCTTACGCAATCAACAATGTTCACAAGGCTCACTACGTGATGCTGAACGTTGAGTGCTCTGGCAAGGCTCTGGCCGAGCTGGAAGACAACTTCCGTTACAACGATGCTGTGATCCGTAACCTGGTCATCCGTCGCGACGAAGCCGTTACCGGCCAGTCCGAGATGCTCAAGGCTGAAGAAAACCGCAGTGAGCGCCGTGAGCGTCGTGACCGTCCTGAGCACTCCGACAGCGCCGATGGCGATGACGGCGACAACAGTGACGTTAGCGATAACGCTGACGAGTAATCCACGGACCTTTTGAGGAGCCAATTACATGGCACGTTTCTTCCGTCGTCGTAAATTCTGCCGCTTCACCGCTGAAGACGTCAAAGAGATCGATTACAAAGATCTCAACACTCTGAAAGCCTACGTATCCGAGACCGGCAAAATCGTTCCAAGCCGTATCACTGGTACCAAAGCACGTTATCAGCGTCAGCTGGCCACCGCTATCAAGCGCGCCCGCTTCCTGGCCCTGCTGGCCTACACCGACAGCCACGGCCGCTGAGACCAGGTAGTCGACAAAACGTAACAAAGGATAGAAAGCATGCGTGCCTTGGCTGAATTCATCATGCGCGGCCGCATGCAAGCCACTCTGGTAGTGGCTGGATGTGCGGCATTGCCGCTGTTTTTCTGGTTGAGTGCTGCCGCAGGTTGCCTTGTGCTTCTGCGGCGCGGGTTCAGCGATGCCGTTGGTGTCCTGTCCTGGGCTCTGCTGCCGGCCTTGGTCTGGTGGTATTTCGGCGAACCGCGTACAGCCATGGTGCTGGCCGGTTCGCTGAGCTTGGCAATGGTGTTGCGTGCCAGCGAGTCCTGGGTCCGCGTGCTGCTGGTCAGCGTAGCGTTGGGTGTGGTGTATGCAGTGGTGCTGGGCGCGGTTTTTCGCGAACCCATTGAAGCGATGTCGCAGGAGTTGCAGAAACACCTGCCGGCCATGCTCTCTGGGCTCTACGAGCAAATGAACGTAGAAGAGCGCGCGCGTCTGGCGGCACTGATTGCTCCCGTCCTGAATGGCCTGATAGCGGCTTTGCTGCAAATCGTCAGTGTGCTGAGCCTGATTCTTGGGCGCTACTGGCAAGCGTTGTTGTACAACCCTGGTGGTTTCGGGCGCGAATTTCGCGCTGTGAGACTTCCGCTGGTGCCCGCGTTGGTGCTGTTGGTGTGCATGCTGGCGGGACCGAATTTCGGTCCGCAGATGGCAATGCTTACACCGCTCTGCAGCGTACCGCTGGTATTCGCAGGGCTGGCATTGATACATGGCCTGGTCGCTGAAAAGCGCCTGTCCAGGTTCTGGCTGGTAGGGATGTACATCACACTGCTGGTGTTCATGCAACTGATCTATCCGTTGCTCGTGGTGATAGCCATTGTCGACAGCCTGATTGATTTTCGCGGTCGCCGGGTATCGAAAGATTCCGGCAATGGCCCTGCGAACGGTGAAGGTTAAAAGTTAAGAGGATTTCCACATGCAACTGATCCTTCTGGAAAAAGTCGCCAACCTGGGCAACCTGGGCGACAAAGTAAACGTTAAGGCCGGTTACGGTCGTAACTACCTGCTGCCTTACGGCAAAGCCACCGCTGCAACCGCTGCCAACCTGGCTGCGTTTGAAGAGCGTCGCGCCGAGCTGGAAAAACTGGCTGCAGACAAGAAAGCATCTGCCGAAACTCGCGCTGCCCAACTGGCTGAGCTGGAAGTGACCATCACTGCCACCGCTGGTGACGAAGGCAAGCTGTTCGGTTCGATCGGTACTCACGACATCGCTGATGCACTGACCGCCTCTGGCGTTGAAGTTGCAAAAAGCGAAGTTCGTCTGCCGAACGGCACTATCCGCAACGTTGGTGAATTCGACGTAGCCGTGCACCTGCACAGCGACGTAGAAGCGACCGTACGCGTTGTCGTAGTGGCTGCTTAAGCAGTACGTAATCGTCTGGCGGCATCGCCGTCAGAGGATTAACATCGGGCACGATCCTGTTCACAGGTCGTGCCCTTTGTCTTTGTGGCATTCCATTCTGTAAACCTCGAATTCAAGTGGCCATGAACGATATTTCCAGCCCTGAGCAATACGATCTGCAAACCGCTGCCCTCAAGGTGCCGCCACATTCCATCGAGGCCGAACAGGCTGTGCTCGGTGGTCTGATGCTGGACAACAACGCCTGGGAGCGGGTACTCGATCAAGTCTCGGATGGCGATTTCTATCGACATGACCACCGCCTGATCTTTCGCGCTATCGCCCGACTGGCGGACCAGAACAGCCCGATCGACGTGGTCACGCTGGCCGAACAGCTGGACAAGGAAGGGCAGACCTCTCAGGTCGGCGGCCTTGGCTACCTCAGTGAGCTGGCGAAAAACACCCCATCGGTCGCCAACATCAAGGCGTATGCGCAAATCGTCCGTGCGCGGGCGACCTTGCGGCAATTGATCGGTATCAGCACTGAAATTGCCGACAGCGCGTTCAACCCGGAGGGGCGTACTGCCGAGGAGATTCTCGACGAGGCCGAACGGCAGATCTTTCAGATCGCTGAAGCGCGTCCCAAGACGGGGGGGCCGGTCAGCGTCAATGACCTGCTGACCAAAGCCATTGATCGCATCGATACGCTGTTCAACAGCGATAACGCGATTACGGGTCTGTCCACCGGCTATACCGATCTGGACGAAAAGACCAGCGGCCTGCAGCCAGCCGACCTGATCATCGTCGCCGGTCGTCCGTCGATGGGTAAGACCACCTTTGCCATGAACCTCGTCGAGAACGCCGTGCTGCGCAGCGACAAGGTGGTGCTGGTCTACTCGCTCGAGATGCCAGGCGAATCGCTGATCATGCGTATGCTGTCGTCGCTCGGACGTATCGACCAGACCAAGGTGCGTGCCGGTCAACTGGATGACGACGACTGGCCGCGCCTGACGTCGGCGGTCAATCTGCTCAATGACCGCAAGCTGTTCATCGACGACACGGCCGGTATCAGCCCTTCGGAAATGCGCGCGCGTACCCGGCGTATCGTGCGTGAGCATGGCGACATCGCGATGATCATGATCGACTACCTGCAGTTGATGCAGATTCCCGGTTCGAGCGGCGACAACCGGACCAACGAGATTTCCGAAATCTCTCGCTCGTTGAAAGCCCTGGCCAAGGAATTCAATTGCCCGGTCATCGCCCTCTCGCAGCTGAACCGCTCTCTGGAGCAACGTCCCAACAAGCGCCCGATCAACTCCGACCTCCGGGAATCCGGAGCGATCGAGCAGGACGCCGACGTCATCATGTTCGTGTACCGCGATGAGGTGTACCACCCGGAGACCGAGCACAAGGGCATTGCCGAAATCATCATCGGCAAACAGCGTAACGGGCCAATTGGCACCACACGCCTGGCGTTCATCGGTAAGTACACGCGCTTCGAAAACCTGGCGCCGGGCAGCTACAACTTCGACGACGATTGATGTCGGTCGACGATGAATCCCGGTGAGGCTGAACGGCACGACCCGCAATCCGCATGCTCCACTCAATTCCGACCATCGCCGTCGGATTTGATCAAAAAATGTGCTATATTCCGCGCCCGCGATTTTTCCAACGTGCAAACGTAGGTCCTGAACATGCAAGCAGCCAAGCCGTTATTTGACTATCCCAAGTACTGGGCCGAATGTTTCGGACCAGCACCCTTCCTGCCCATGAGTCGGGAAGAGATGGATCAGCTTGGCTGGGATTCCTGCGACATCATCATCGTGACCGGTGATGCGTATGTGGATCACCCGTCCTTTGGCATGGCGATCATCGGCCGACTCCTTGAGTCCCAGGGCTTTCGCGTGGGCATCATTGCCCAGCCCAACTGGCAGTCCAAAGACGACTTCATGAAGCTCGGCGAGCCGAACCTGTTCTTCGGTGTCGCTGCTGGCAACATGGACTCGATGATCA
The DNA here is from genome assembly GCF_002087235.1 of Pseudomonas floridensis. GTDB lineage: Bacteria > Pseudomonadota > Gammaproteobacteria > Pseudomonadales > Pseudomonadaceae > Aquipseudomonas > Aquipseudomonas floridensis. The sequence continues at coordinate 34,198 of NZ_MUIO01000004.1, forward strand.
ACCGTTACACCGCGGACAAGAAAATCCGCTCCGATGACGCCTACACACCGGGCGGAATGGCGGGCAAGCGCCCGGACCGTGCGAGTCTGGTTTACAGCCAGCGCTGCAAGGAAGCCTACAAGCACGTTCCGATCGTGCTCGGCGGCATCGAAGCATCCCTGCGCCGTATCGCGCATTACGACTACTGGCAGGACAAGGTTCGCAACTCGATCCTGATCGACGCCTGCGCCGACATCTTGCTGTATGGCAATGCCGAGCGTGCAATCGTTGAGGTTGCTCAGCGTCTGTCGTGGGGCCACAAGATCGAAGAGATCACCGATGTGCGCGGCACCGCGTTCATTCGCCGCGACACGCCGCAAGGCTGGTATGAAGTCGACTCCACGCGTATCGACCGTCCGGGCAAGATCGACAAGATCATCAACCCGTACGTCAATACTCAGGACACCGAAGCCTGCGCCATCGAGCAGGAAAAAGGTCCGGTTGAAGACCCTAACGAGCCGAAGGTTGTGCAGATTCTTGCCAGCCCGCGCATGACCCGTGACAAGACGGTCATCCGTCTGCCATCGGTCGAGAAGGTTCGTAACGATGCCGTGCTGTATGCTCACGCCAACCGCGTGCTGCACCTGGAAACCAACCCGGGCAATGCTCGTGCGCTGGTGCAGAAGCATGGCGAGGTGGACGTCTGGTTCAACCCGCCGCCCATTCCGATGACTACCGAAGAAATGGACTACGTGTTCGGCATGCCTTACGCACGCGTTCCGCATCCTGCGTACGGCAAGGAGAAGATTCCCGCCTACGACATGATCCGCTTCTCGGTGAACATCATGCGTGGCTGCTTCGGCGGCTGCACCTTCTGCTCGATCACCGAGCACGAAGGCCGCATCATTCAGAACCGTTCCGAAGAGTCGATCATTCGTGAAATCGAAGAGATCCGCGACAAGGTCCCTGGCTTCACGGGCGTCATTTCCGACCTCGGCGGGCCGACCGCGAACATGTATCGCATCGCCTGCAAGAGTCCGGAAATCGAATCCGCATGCCGCAAGCCGTCCTGCGTGTTCCCCGGCATCTGCCCGAACCTGAACACCGATCACTCATCGTTGATCCAGTTGTATCGCAGCGCTCGTGCCCTGCCAGGCGTGAAGAAGATTCTGATCGCATCCGGCCTGCGCTACGACCTGGCCGTTGAGTCGCCTGAGTACGTCAAGGAACTGGTGACCCACCACGTGGGTGGTTACCTGAAGATCGCCCCGGAGCACACCGAGGAAGGTCCGCTCAATCAGATGATGAAGCCGGGCATTGGCAGCTATGACAAGTTCAAGCGCATGTTCGAGAAGTACACCAAGGAAGCGGGCAAGGAGCAGTACCTGATTCCTTACTTCATCGCAGCCCACCCCGGCACCACCGATGAAGACATGATGAACCTGGCCTTGTGGCTCAAGGGCAATGGTTTCCGTGCCGACCAGGTGCAGGCGTTCTACCCGTCACCGATGGCCACGGCCACCGCGATGTATCACTCGGGCAAGAACCCGTTGCGTAAGGTGACTTACAAGAGCGACGCGGTGACCATCGTCAAGAGCGAGGCGCAGCGTCGTCTGCACAAGGCGTTCCTGCGTTATCACGATCCGAAAGGCTGGCCGATGCTGCGCGAAGCGCTGGAGCGTATGGGCCGTGCCGATCTGATCGGGTCGGGCAAGGATCAACTGATTCCGCTGCATCAGCCTGCAACCGACAGCTATCAGAGTGCACGTCGCAAGAACTCGACCCCCGCAGGCAGTCACAAGGTGGCGAAGGCAGCGAAAACCACGCTGATCCAGACCCAGCATACCGGTTTGCCGCCTCGGGGTAGCGACGGCAGCAAGCCGTGGGACAAGCGTGAAGAAGCCAAGGCCGCTGCCATGGCGCGCAACAAACAGGCTGCCAAGGAGCGGATGGAAGCGGCCAAGGGTGGTAAGGGCAAGGGCGGCAAGCCAGCGCGCAAACCCGTCGTTCCGCGCTAGTCGCCTTACGAGATCAGTCCCTTCCCTGCATGAGGCGGAAGGGGCGGTCTGACTCCACCTGTCAGGGAAAGCTGAACTCGTAGCTGACCGCCAGATGGTCCGAAGGACCCATTGTGTCGATGCGACCGCTTCGCGGCGTTTCAGAAGTGCCATTGGCAACCGCGTAATCCAGCATGGCCTGTGGCGCAGTACTTGGGTGAGTTGAACCGTTGGCCATGACCAATTGCGCGATGTCGGGTGGAGATATCCAGTTTCCGCGTCGTGCAGGATATGCGGTGTTCGACACCCTTGGATCCCTGTTGAAATCTCCCACAAGAATATAGGGGGTTTGCGTGTGCCAGCTGATTTCCCTGAGCATACGGGGTGCATTCGGGCCGCCGCCTGAGATAGCGTGGAAGCTGAATACCGTAACTGTCTCGGGGTTTACGGCACTTTGCCTGCGGATTTGCACGCCCAGTGCGGGACGGGTGACAGGCGCCCCGTTACTGTCGGGCAAGCCATCGGACACCACGACCATATCCCGTACATCAATGTCTCTATTGGCAGGAACCACAATCGCGAGATTGACGCGAAGCCGCTGAACATCCAGAAAAAAGACATGGTAGGTCTCGGGACGGGAGGCGGTTCCAGCCTCCCAAATCAACTGATCCACCCTATAAGCGGTGCCAAACTGGTCCTGCAATGACAAGCGAGTGATGAGCCTTGAAGAGAAAGGGCTGACACCTGCTTCCTGAATCGCCACCACGTCGTTGGCCCTCGCCAGTTCAAGAACCTTGGTTCGCCATTTGGTATTGGATGTCTCAGAAGTGCCTTGCATATTCCAGGTGGCCACACGAATTTGCTGAGTTGTCGTTGCGTGCAGCCTGCCAAGCTCGATGTGCTGAGTGTTGACGTACCGTCGAATGCGCGCATGGTAATAATCCCTGATCGCCCCCATCATCCGGATGTGAGCAGGCCAGGGTCCATAGGCAGCACCGACGATAATTTGTAGCATTCTCAACGGGTCGTTTGCGTCCAGAAGCAGCGGGCCGTCGGGGGATCGCAGGCCGTTCATGGTGAAGGCATGATGGATGCGGTACAGGTTGAGCAAAACGGCGTAGCCGTCTGCACGGGTGCCTGCATTCAACCTCACAATGAAGGTGCTATCGTTGTAAAGGCGACGAAACAGGAGCGTCATGTGTGACGCGTAGTCAGCCTGCATGTTGTCATTGTCGCTGCGCATGAGCAGCCTGGAAAAAGAGTAGGCCAGGTAAGCACTGGTATGTATTGCACTGGTGGGGACGGTGCTCAGCAGGTCCATAATGTCGGTAATGACAACTTCAAGTTGGGTTTGGATATCACCGTCATGAAGATGTGTGTCAATGTACAGGCGTAGACGGTCATCGACGGGCATTGAGTGCCCTCCAGATAAATGATGAAGATGGAAGTCTTATTTAAATGAGCAGGGTTAAGCGGGCAGCGTACTTTCCAGGTACGTCGCGATGAGTAGGCCATCCTGCGTATCGAGTGAGGGAGATCCGCTCGCGCTCAGCCCGCGGCTCAAAACAACCGGACTGAGTGCGTTGCCGTCATAACCGTATTGATGCAATTCCGATGAAGACGTTGATGATAAATTGCAGAAGACGAGTTTCAGGAGGCCATTGTGTATGGTAATGCCGGGAGAGTGAGCGAAGTCGGCTCCAATAAAAGCGATAGGGCTCGTCCAGGCCTCGCCATCACTTTTCAGTAGAAAAAAGCCTCCGTTCTTGTCTTTGTAAATGATATGGATCAACCCCTGATAAGTGATTGCCACCGGACTTAAATAAGTGGAGATTGTGTCGGACTCATTTTTCTTCAATAACGCGGGTTTGGTCCATTCTTTCATGTCTGTGGTCTGGATATACCAGATGTTGGGACTGTCATGCAGTTTGAAGAACATGTAAAGCACGTCGTTCAACTGAGCAAACGTCGCGGACTGCTCGATGTTCAGGTTGAGCCTGTGCACAGGGAGGAATGCTGCGTGGCTATCGCTCCAGGCCCTGATGACCGTTGATGCGGAATCATCGGTGTAGACCAGCCACAACTTCTTGTTAAAGGAGACAAGGCTCGGGACATTGGTTTTATTGCCAATGATTTCCGGGGCATCGTGTACTTCATTGGTTGCAGGCTCCTCTTCTGGTGTCTCTGTGGTGCTGCCGGAGAAATGTTTCAGCTGGAGTGGCGTGCCCCAGGGTGCAAACTGCGGCTTCATGACATACATGACTCTGCGCCCTTCGCCCAGATAAGCGCAAAATAATGAGTCATTGTGAAGCGCGGTCCTGCAGCCTGACACGGCGTCGTCGGTAATCGTGTTGAATTCACTCAGTATGCCGTGGATGTTTGCAGCGCTGTTCAATTTCATGTGGGCTACTCATTGTTGAGGTGAGAAGCAATTAGATAGCGTTGAATGGAGCGTTTCTATCGGACCTCAGTCGGCGTTGTGTAGGAATGGGCTTTGTTTAACGATCACTTTGTTGGGCGTGTCCGAAAGGTGGTAGTTATATATAGGTTTGATAATTATGTTCTGCTAAAAATCCGGTTTTTATGCGTGTCTCGATCGCTGTGTTCAGTGCATGTCCGGCCTTTGGATCAGGCTCGATTGAGGAGCGTCGGTAGATCCCATGATTCGCACGCGTCACGCTGCATGCGGGCACGTCCCGCAGGACAGCCTTGCAGATCCGCTCAGTCGGACGGCGCGCGCAGACCCCGTGACCTCTTTTCGGCGAGCGGTTTAATAAATTTTCATCCCTATGCCTTGTTTCTGTGCAACCCTTGCACCACGGAGCAGGGCAGGCGCTTTAATGGTGCCTGGTTTTGTCTCCCCGTCGAGTAACCACCGTATTTGCCCGGATGGCATAAGTCTTGCGCGGATTATTTACCGTTCAGGCTCGCAGGAGGCACGCCGTGTCGATTCATATTGCCTTGCACCATGTCACGCATTACCGCTACGAACGCGCCGTCGAACTGGGACCGCAGATCGTTCGCCTGCGTCCGGCAGCCCATAGCCGCACGCGTGTGCTGTCCTATTCGCTGAAAGTGCAGCCTGAAAACCACTTCATCAACTGGCAGCAGGACCCGCAGGGTAACTACCTGGCGCGGCTGGTGTTTCCCGAGAAAACCGACGAGTTTCGTGTCGAGGTCGATCTGGTCGCCGAGATGGCGGTGTTCAACCCGTTCGATTTCTTCCTCGAACCGTATGCCGAGAACATCCCTTTTCTGTACGCCAGCGAAGAACAGCGCGAGCTGGCGCCGTACCTGGAAAAGCTGCCGCTGACGCCGAAATTTCAGGCGTATCTGGACAGCATCAGTCGTGAGCCGATACCTGCGATCGACTTCCTGGTCGGGCTCAATCAGCGTCTGAGTCAGGACGTTGCGTACTTGATCCGCATGGAGCCGGGTGTGCAGACGCCCGAGTACACGCTGGAACATGCCTCCGGTTCCTGCCGTGATTCGGCGTGGTTGCTGGTGCAACTGCTACGTCATCTGGGCATGGCGGCGCGTTTTGTGTCCGGTTATCTGATCCAGTTGAAGGCCGATGTGGCAGCGCTGGACGGTCCGTCCGGCACTGACGTCGACTTCACCGACCTGCACGCCTGGTGCGAAGTGTATCTGCCCGGCGCTGGCTGGGTCGGCCTGGACGCCACGTCGGGGCTGTTCGCGGGTGAGGGGCATATTCCGCTGGCGTGCAGCCCGGAACCGTCTTCCGCCGCTCCTATCAGCGGTCTGGTCGAGCCTTGCGAAACGCAGTTCAGCCACGAGATGTCAGTTGAGCGGATCTGGGAAGCGCCGCGCGTTACCAAACCGTACACCGAAGAACAATGGCAGGACATTCAGGCGCTCGGTCATCAGATCGACGCCGATCTGGCCAGAGAGGACGTGCGCCTGACCATGGGCGGCGAGCCGACGTTTGTGTCCATCGACGATCGCGATGGCGCGGAATGGAACACCGCAGCGCTCGGCCCTCGCAAACGCGAGCTGTCGGCGGAGCTTTTTCAGCGCATGCGCGACCATTACGCGCCGCTGGGCATCGTGCATTTCGGGCAGGGCAAATGGTACCCGGGCGAGCAACTGCCGCGCTGGTCGCTGAACTGTTTCTGGCGCAAGGACGGTCAGCCGGTCTGGCGCAACAACGCGTTGATCGCCAGCGAGACGCAAAGTTATGGCGCGACGGGCGAACTGGCCGGACGCTTTTTGGCCAGCGTCGCCGAGCGCCTGAAGCTGCCGACCCGCTTCGTGTTCCCGGCCTACGAAGACAATTACTATTACCTGTGGCGCGAAGGCGCGTTGCCGGTGAACGTGAGCGCCGAAGATTCAAGGCTCGGCGACGAAATGGAGCGGGCGCGCTTGCGCAAGGTCTTCGCCCAAGGGCTGGACAAGGTCATCGGCCAGGTGCTGCCACTGGCGCGCACCGCCAAAGGTGACAGTTGGCAGAGCGGTCGCTGGTATCTGCGCGATGATCACTGCCGTCTGGTGCCGGGCGATTCCGCACTGGGCTATCGCTTGCCGCTGGCCTCGCAGCCGTGGGTCAAGGCAGCCGAATACCCGTTCATTCATCCGACGGACCATAACCAGGAATTTCCCGAGCTGGCCGACAGCGACTCGCTGATCGCACAGCTCAGGTCTTCCGACACCGACGCCGAACGCGCGCCCGAGATCGATGAGTCGGCCGATTGGCTGACTCGCACCGCGTTGTGCGCCGAAGCACGTGACGAACGCCTGTATGTGTTCATGCCGCCGTTGCAAAAGCTTGAGGAATACCTCGAGCTGGTCGCAGTGATCGAAGCGACCGCTGAAGAACTCAACTGTCCGGTGCTGCTGGAAGGCTACGAGCCGCCGAGCGACCCGCGTCTGTGCAACTTCCGTATCACCCCGGATCCGGGCGTGATCGAAGTCAACGTGCAGCCGTCCGCCCGTTGGGACGAACTGGTGGAGCGCACCGAGTTTCTGTATGAGCAGGCGCGTCTCACGCGCTTGACCACCGAGAAATTCATGATCGACGGCCGCCATACCGGCACCGGCGGTGGCAACCACTTCGTCATGGGTGGGGCGACGCCCGCCGATTCGCCCTTCCTGCGCCGTCCTGACCTGCTGCGCAGCCTGATCAGCTATTGGCACAATCACCCGTCGCTGTCATATCTGTTTTCCGGTCTGTTCATCGGCCCGACGTCTCAGGCACCGCGAATCGATGAAGCGCGTAATGACTCGCTGTACGAGATGGAAATCGCCTTCTCGCAAATGCCCGCGCCTGGCGAAGACGTTGCGCCGTGGGTCGTTGACCGGTTGCTGCGTAACCTGCTGATTGACGTGACCGGCAACACGCACCGTGCCGAGTTCTGTATCGACAAGCTTTACTCGCCTGACGGTGCCGCCGGGCGTCTGGGGCTGCTGGAACTGCGTGCCTTCGAAATGCCGCCGCATGCGCGCATGAGTCTGGCGCAGCAGTTGTTACTGCGTGCGCTGGTCGCACGTTTCTGGCGCGAGCCTTACGCACCCGCCAAGCTGGCACGCTGGGGCACGCAACTGCATGACCGCTTCATGCTGCCGCACTTCATCGAACAGGATTTCGCCGACGTGGTGGCCGATCTCAATGCCGCCGGTTATCCGGTGCGGGCCGACTGGTTCGCTGCGCACCTTGAGTTCCGCTTTCCGAAAGTGGGCGATTACGCGGTCAACGGTATTCAGCTTGAGCTGCGTCAGGCGCTTGAACCCTGGCACGTACTGGGCGAAGAGGGCTCGGGTGGCGGCGCGGTGCGCTACGTGGACTCGTCGCTGGAGCGCCTGCAAGTGCACCTCAGCGGTCTGCCACCGCAGCGCTACATGCTGACCTGCAACGGTGTCCCGGTGCCTTTGCAGCCGACCGGCCAGGCCGGCGAGTTCGTTGCGGGCGTGCGTTATCGCGCCTGGCAACCCGCCAACTGCCTGCAACCGACCATCGGCGTGCACGCGCCGTTGGTGTTCGACCTGCTCGACACCTGGATGCAGCGCTCACTGGGCGGCTGCGAGTATCATGTCGCCCATCCGGGCGGGCGCAACTACGAAACCCTGCCGGTCAACGCCAACGAAGCGGAAAGCCGTCGCATGTCGCGTTTCTTCCGCATTGGCCATACGCCCGGCAAGTTGGCGGTCCCGTCGCTCAACATTAACGACGAACTGCCGATGACGCTGGATATGCGCCTGCATTAAAACAGTGGCTCTATGAATCGGGTGCGCACGGACGCGGCGCCCGATTGCGCTATCTGAAGTCCTTATGCTGCCCTGCCGAGCCTGCCATGCCCGACCTGCTTGACCGATACCCGCTGTCCGAGGGTACCTACCACGAGATGCTCGATGCCGATGGCTCGGTACGTCCGCACTGGCGGCGTCTGTATGAGCACATGCGTCGCAGCTCGCCCGCGCAACTGACTCAGCGTCAGGCCTTGCTGACCCGGCAGATCCAGGAGAACGGCGTCACCTACAACGTATACGCCGATCCCAAGGGTGCCGATCGTCCGTGGGAGCTGGACCTGCTGCCGCATATCATTCCGGCGGACGAATGGGCGCACGTGGCCGCAGGTATCGCGCAACGCGGGCGTCTGCTCAATGCCGTGCTTGCCGATCTGTACGGCCCGCAGACCCTGATCGCTCAAGGTCTGTTGCCTGCCGAGCTGGTGTTCGGGCACAACAACTTCCTTTGGCCGTGCCAGGGGGTGAAGCCGCCCGAAGGCACGTTCCTGCACATGTATGCCGTGGACCTGGCGCGCACGCCGGATGGCCGCTGGTGGGTGACCGCTGATCGAACCCAGGCACCGTCCGGTGCCGGTTATGCGCTGGAAAACCGCCAGATCGTCGCCCGTGCCTTGCCGGAAACCTACCGTGATCTTCAGGTCAGGCATTTATCCGGTTTCTTCGGTGCCTTGCAGCAGACGCTGGCGCGACAGGCACCTACCAGCAACGAAGCACCGTTGATCGTGCTGCTGACGCCGGGGCGTTTCAACGAAAGCTATTTCGAGCATTTGTACCTGGCGCGGCAGTTGGGTTATCCGCTGGTCGAGGGGGGGGACCTTACCGTGCGTGACGCCACGGTTTATCTGAAGACCCTCAGCGGCCTGCGCAGGGTGCACGCGATCATGCGCCGTCTGGACGACGACTTCTGCGATCCGCTCGAACTGCGCACCGACTCGGCGCTGGGCGTGCCGGGGCTGCTTGAGGCGGTTCGGCGGGGCAATGTGCTGGTGGCCAACGCGCTGGGTAGCGGAGTTCTGGAATCGCCCGGTCTGCTGGGTTTTCTGCCGAAGATCTGCGAGTACCTGTTCGGCGAAGAATTGATCCTGCCTTCAGTGGCGACCTGGTGGTGTGGCGAGCCGCCGGTGCTGGCGCAGGCGCTGGAAAAGCTGCCTGAGCTGTTGATCAAGCCGGCGTTTCCATCACAGCACTTTGTGCCGGTGTTTGGCCGTGATCTGAACGAAGAACAACGCAAGGCACTGGCGGCGCGCATGCAGGCCCGGCCTTACGCCTACGTCGCGCAGGAACTGGCGCAACTGTCCCATGCGCCTGTGCTGCAGGCCGACGGTGAGGCCTTGCAGCCGCGCGCCATTGGCATGCGGGTCTACGCCGTGGCCGCGCTGGATGGCTATCGTGTGCTGCCGGGCGGTCTGACACGGGTCGCGGCCGAAGCCGATGCCGACGTCGTCTCGATGCAGCGTGGCGGTGCCAGCAAGGACACCTGGGTGCTCGGCGAGCGCTCCTTCAGCGGCGAACACCCCGGCGAGCCCTGGAAAGGCCAGCGCGCTCTGGGTGTGTATGACCTGATCCGGCGTGATCCCTATCTGCCGTCGCGGGTCGTGGAAAACCTGTTCTGGTTCGGGCGCTACTGTGAGCGTTGCGATGACAGTGCGCGCCTGCTGCGCATCATGTTCACCCGTTATGTCGACGATGATGACCCGCAGGCGTTGCAGGCGGCCGTCACCCTGGCCGAGAGCCTGGGTATGCTGCCCGAGGCCGAAGAGGACGAAACCCTCCAACAGCGTCTGCTGACCGCGCTGGTGGGCGAGGACTGGCCATTCAGCCTGCGCGCCAATCTGCAGCGTCTGCAATGGGCTGCCTCGCAAGTGCGCGGCAAGCTGTCCAGGGAGAACTGGCAGGCGCTGGTCGAGTTGCAGCGTGAGGCCATGAGCCTGGAAACCGAAGAGCCTGACTTCGGCGAACTGCTGGATTTCCTCAACCGGCTGGTGATGTCGCTGGCGGCGTTGTCCGGCTTTGCGCTTGATGACATGACCCGTGATGAAGGCTGGAGCTTTCTGATGATAGGGCGGCGTATCGAGCGCCTGAAATTTCTCAGCACCAGCCTGGCGGCGTTTTTGCGCGGCACGACGGTCTCGGATCAGGCGGGCCTCGAATGGCTGCTGGAATTGGGTAACAGCAGCATCACTTATCGCTCGCGTTACATGGCCGTGCCGCACCTGATTCCGGTGCTGGACCTGTTGCTGCTGGACGATCAGAACCCTCACGCCGTGCTTTTCCAGCTCAAACTGGTACAGCGTTCGTTGCGCCGCCTGAGTGACAACTTCGATGCGCCCCGCGATAACAGCCTGGCCGTGCTGGCGCAGCGTCTGGCCAGCTTCGATCTGGGCAGTCTGGAAAACCCGTTGTTCGGCCAGAGCAGCATCGACGCCGTGCTCGACGGGCTCGCCGACTTGCTTCAGGGCATTGGCGAAAGCGCCGGACAGGCGTCCGATCGCCTGGCCTTGCGCCACTTTGCCCACGTCGATGACGTCAGCCAACGCACGGTATCTGTCTGATGAGCGCGCTTTACCAGATTTTTCACGACACCCATTACAAATACGACAGCCCTGTCTCGCTGGCCCAGCAATTGGCGCATCTGTGGCCCCGCAGCAGTCCGTGGCAGCGTTGCACCGAGCAGAGCCTGGAGATTTTTCCGGCGCCCACCACGCGTCGTGACGAACTGGACGTCTTTGGCAATCCATTGACCCGGCTGGCGTTCGAGCGTCCGCATGATGAATTGCAGGTCAATGCGCGCCTGCAGATCGAAGTGCTGGAGCGGCCATATCTGGACTTCAATCTGTCGCCGGAATGGGAAGTCACCCGCAGTGCACTGACCTACAGCGCCAAGCCGATGACTGCGGACATTCTGGACGCCTGCCGATATCGCTTCGAATCACCCTATGTGCACCTCAAGCGCTCTTTCGTCGAGTTCTCACAGGACTGCTTTCCGCCAGGGCGACCGTTGTTGCTGGGAGTGCAGGCACTGATGGAGAAGATCTTCAGTGAGTTCACCTTCGACAGCGAGGCGACCCAGGTTGCGACGCCGTTGGTGGAAGTGCTCGAGCGGCGGCGCGGGGTCTGCCAGGACTTCGCGCACCTGATGCTGGCGTGCCTGCGCTCTCGTGGGTTGGCGGCGCGGTATGTGAGCGGTTATCTGCTGACCCAGCCTCCGCCGGGGCAGCCCAGACTGATCGGCGCGGACGCCTCGCATGCCTGGGTTTCGGTGTTCTGTCCAGCGTCCGGCTGGGTGGATTTCGACCCGACCAACAATGTGCAGCCTGCGCTCGAACACATCAGTCTGGCGTGGGGGCGCGATTTTTCCGACGTGTCACCACTGCGTGGCGTGATTCTCGGTGGCGGCACTCACGACCCGGAAGTGCGGGTCACGGTCATGCCCGTCGCCTGACGCTGTGGTAATTCCACGCGTGCGCAAAACGTTCATTACCCGATGCTCATCGATTCAGACTCGCGCACGATCATAGGCGTCGTGTGGACAACGGGCGCTGGCGCCACAGGCATAGGCGGCAAGCAAACTGCGAAACAGACTCGATATCGGCATGACCGGCTTTCCTTGAGAAGAGGTAATGGACCGATGGTAAAGTGGCGGCCGATGTCTGACTGTTTGATTATTTCGATGAGCGCGATAGGCCGTGAAGTCGCGGTGCCGTGACGTCTTTTTCATCGGACGGGGCCGGAACCCTTTTCCTGCCCGAGCACTCTCTTTTCAACGCAAAGAAATTACCTGCCCTGGAGATTCAAATGATTCGCAAGCTTGTAGCGATTTCCCTGTTGACGCTGGCCAGTGGTCAACTGCTGGCGGCTGAGTGCTCTGCCACTGTCGACTCGACTGACCAGATGATGTACGACACCAAGGCCATCGAGATCGACAAGAGCTGCAAGACCTTCACCGTCAACCTGACCCACTCCGGCAGCCTGCCGAAGAATGTCATGGGGCATAACTGGGTGTTGAGCAATAAGGCCGATGCCCAAGGCATTGTGACTGACGGCATGAGTGCCGGTATCGACAAGGAATATCTCAAGGAAGGAGACACTCGTGTGATAGCCCACACCAAAGTGATTGGTGCTGGTGAGAAAGACTCGGTGACCTTCGACGTGTCGAAGCTCGATCCGGCAGAGAGCTACGAGTTCTTCTGCACCTTCCCGGGCCACATCGCGATGATGAAGGGTGCCGTCACGCTGAAATGATCCTGGCCTTCCGGGACGCACGTGTCCCGGAAGGCGTTCAGACTCCACTCCGGGCGCGGCGTTACGGCGCGTAAGGCAGTTCGCGCTTGTGCTGGGTCTTGGCGTAGGTGTCGCAGATGATTCTGAACGCCTCTTCGCGCACTGGCTGCCCGTGCAGGAATGCGTCGATCTCGGCGTAGGTCACGCCATGCGAGGCTTCGTCCGGTTTGCCGGGCGACAGGTCTTCCAGGTCTGCGGTCGGCACTTTCTCGACCAGCGATTCCGGTGCGCCGAAATGGCGAGCGATGGCCCGCACCTGGTTTTTCACCAAGCCGCTGAGCGGTGCCAGGTCGCATGCGCCGTCGCCGAACTTGGTGAAGAAACCCATCACGGCTTCCGCCGCGTGGTCGGTACCGATCACCAGCCCCTGATAAGCCCCGGCGATGGTGTACTGCGCGACCATGCGCATGCGCGCTTTGGTGTTGCCGAGCACGAAGTCCACCGCGCTGGCGGGGTGTTCTTCGAAGGCTCTGACTTCACCGGCAAGCGCTTTGACGCTCGGCCCGATATTCACGGTGTGGCGCTCGTCCGGTTCGATGAAGTCCACTGAAGCCTGTGCTTCGTGCTCGTCGGCCTGCACCAGATAGGGCAGGCGCACCGCGACAAAGCGATAACCTGTATCGCCGGTACTTTCACGCAATTCCTTGACGGCGCGCTGGGCGAGCAGGCCTGCGGTCAGCGAATCGACGCCACCGCTGATGCCGAGCACTAGCGTCTTCAGGCGAGCGTTTTGCAAGCACTGCTTGATGAAATCGACACGGCGGGCGACTTCGGCCTCCAGGGCATTCTGGTCCGCGAAAGGTGGCTGGACCTTGAGCTGTTCAGCAATCTGGCGCTGTACGGCGTGCATGATTCACTCCTCGTAAGTAGACGATTCAAACGGGTTTATCAGAAGGCGGCAGATCCGGCACTTTGAACACGTGACGCAGGTAAGCAACGAAGTTAGGGTCCTTGCATTGCGCCTTGCCGGGTTCATCGGAAATCTTCGCTACCGGCTGGCCGGCGCAAGCGGTCATTTTCAGGACCATGTTCATGGGCGCGATACCGGGGACATCTGCCGTCAGATTGGTGCCGATACCAAAGCTGACATTGATGCGCCCGCGCAGTGCCCGGAAAATCTCCAGCGCCTTGGGCAGGTTCAGACCATCGGAAAATACCAGCGTCTTGCTCATCGGGTCGATACCCAGCTTCTGGTAATGCAGGATGCATTTTTCGGCCCACTTCACCGGATCACCCGAGTCGTGCCGCAACCCGTCGAACAGTTTGGCGAAGTACAGATCGAAGTCGTTCAGGAACGCGTCCGTCGTGATGCAGTCGGTCAAGGCGATACCCAGCAGCCCTCGGTATTCGCGCACCCAGCAGTCGAGGGCGGCGATCTGGCTGTCGATCAGACGCGGCCCCAGTTGCTGATGCGCCATGATCCATTCATGGGCCATCGTGCCGAGCGGTTTCAGGTCGAGCTGGCGGGCCAGGTGCACATTGCTGGTGCCCACGAACTGGCCCGGAAAGTCACTTTTGAGCACCCCCAGAATCTCTTCCTGGACGCGATAGGAAAAGCGTCGACGCGTACCGAAGTCCGCAACCTTGAGCTCGGCCAGCTCATCAGATGAGGCGTGGGTGGTCAGCCATTCGAACTTGTCGTACAGACGTTCACGCGCTTGGCTGAGGAGGATTTTCGGGTAGCGGTGCCGGTTGCGCACCTCGCTGACGATCGCCAGCAGCGGTACTTCGAACAGGATCACGTGCAACCACGGGCCGTGCAGACGAATGCACAGCTCATCGTTTTCGATGCTGGTTTTCACGTAGCGGGTGTTGAAACGGAACAGGCCCAGAAAGCGCAGAAAGTCGGGCTTCATGAAGGTGATGCGTTCCATGAAAGCCAGATGCTCAGGGCTCAGCGACAGTTCACACAGCAGCTCGATCTGATGCCGGATTTCGTCCAGATACGGACGCAGGTCTTCGCCATTGCGGCAGCGAAATTCCCACTCGACATCGACGTTGGGGTAGTTGTGCAGCACGGCCTGCATCATGGTCAGCTTGTAGAAATCGGTGTCGAGCAGACTTTGCACGATGCGATTGGAAAAGGCGCTCTCGCTCATTGTTTCGGGGTCTCCAGAGCCGCCGGAAAACGTTGGGCTCGCGACTTCCTGTCGTGTTGCCACGGAAAGCTCACGGCCTGCTGGGTGGGCATTGTCGCCCCTAAGTTGCCGGGTGATCCAACTGTTCGAGCATCCATTGCAGAAAAACCCGAATTTTCGGCACGTCGGCGGTGTGTTCCGGATAGGACAGGTAGTACGCACTGTTGGTGCTGGGCAATGCGAAATCCCAGGGAATGACCAGCTTGCCGTCGGCCAGTTCTTCCTCCACGAGAAACCGCGGCAACAGTGCGACCCCGCAGCCGACCTGCGCTGCGCGAATGCACATATAGAACGTTTCAAAGCGCGGTCCGTGGTAGCTGTGATCGGTGCGATGACCCTGACTTTCAAACCATTCATGCCAGGCCTGTGGGCGAAATGCATTTTGCAGCAGCACCAGATCGCTCAACTGTGTGGGGTCGCTCAGAGGTGCTTTGGGCAGGCTCTCGGGGGCGCATACAGGAATCAGCTCTTCGCCAAACAGCTTCACGCTTTCAGCACCGGGAATTGCTCCCTGACCGAAGTAGAACGAGACGTCGCAACGGCCTTTGATCAGGTCGTCCGATTCCTGCTCATTAAGCAGATCCAGATGGATGTGCGGATGACGCAGGCGCCAGCCTTTGAGGCGCGGCACCAGCCAGCGTGCGCCAAAAGTCGAGGGTGTGGAGACGCGCAGCACTTCGGTTTCCCCTCCATAGGAGCGCAGAAAATGCGTGGACATCTCGACCTGATTGAGGATCTTGCGCACTTCCGCCAGATACAGCGCCCCGGCCGGCGTCAGTTGCAGACGGCGACGTACGCGCTGAAACAGCAAGTGCTGCACCAGTTCCTCCAGTTGTGCCACCTGCTTGCTCACTGCGCTCTGCGTCAGATTCAGTTCCTCGGCAGCACGGGTGAAGCTCAAATGCCGGGTTACCGCCTCAAAGCATTGCAGCGCAGCGATCGAGGGCAGGTGACGTTTATTGAGCATGGAGAGGCTTCTCTTGTTACGGGTTTTGTCTGGCAGCGCAGGCGCGTCGGGTGCCGTGGTCACCATGAATAATCGGAATGATATCTCGCCTAAAGGTCGTTTGTTGCCTGTACGCGGTCCGGTTATTACTACCCTGCGCATCATGGCAGAGTGGGGAGGTTCTATCTGCTGCCGATGCATTGTCCGCAGCATTTTTCGGCGAATCCACTAGCCTCAAATGGTGCGTCTCGTAGCGTTTGCGCACCGGCCGTGTGCACTTCGGTGACGCAGGCGGTTACAGATGGGTTGTCCCTTGGTCCGGCACGGGGTTGCTATTTCCGTCTGTTCTGGTTGCTCTATTTCATTTGAAGGTTGCACCTTTGATGATTTATCAGGTTGCACGGCCAGCGCGCATGAGATCAGGTCATTGAATGGCAAGAAAAACATGACTTTTGCTTCACTGAAAAAGTCATGGCACGCCCCTTGCTCTGTGCTACGACGTAGTCGCTGTGCCAACTAAAAAAACTCCAGGAGCACCACTCATGTCGCATACGTTTTACAGGAAAGGTTTTCTGACAATCGCAGTAGCCACTGCGTTGGGCGTGTCTTCGTTTGCTCAGGCTGACGTGAAAATCGGTGTGGCGGGGCCGATGACAGGTGCCAATGCCGCGTTCGGTGAGCAGTACATGAAGGGTGCGCAGGCCGCTGCCGACGCGATCAACGCTGCAGGCGGTGTGAATGGGGAAAAGATCGTACTGATCAAGGGTGACGATGCCTGTGAGCCGAAACAGGCTGTGGCCGTTGCCAACCGCCTGGTGGATCAGGACAAGGTCATCGGCGTTGTCGGCCACTTCTGTTCGTCCTCGACCATCCCGGCTTCCGGGGTCTACACCGATGCCGGGGTTATCGCGATCACACCCGGTTCGACTAACCCGCAGGTCACCGAGCGTGGCCTGAAAGAGATGTTCCGCATGTGCGGCCGTGACGACCAGCAGGGTGTGGTTGCGGGGGATTACATCGTAGACGTCCTGAAAGGCAAGAAAGTGGCTGTCATTCACGACAAGGACACCTACGGTCAGGGCCTTGCAGATGCGACTCAGACCCAGTTGAAAAAGCGCGGCGTGACGCCGGTGCTTTACGAGGGCCTGACCCGTGGCGAGAAAGACTTCAGTGCGCTGGTGACCAAGATTCGCTCGACCGGTGCCGATGTTGTGTATTTCGGTGGCCTGCACCCTGAAGCCGGCCCGCTGGTCCGTCAGATGCGTGAGCAGGGCCTGAAGGACGTCAGGTTCATGTCGGACGACGGCGTGGTGACCGACGAACTGGTCACCACCGCTGGTGGCGCTCAGAACGTCGATGGTGTCTACATGACTTTCGGCGCCGACCCGCGCATGCTGCCTGACAGCAAGGCCGTGGTTGAACAGTTCCGTAAAGGCGGCACCGAGCCTGAAGGCTACACCCTGTACGCGTACGCTTCGATTCAGGCATTGGCTGCCGGTTTCAATGGTGCCAAATCCAACAAGGGTGATAAGGCCGCCGAATGGCTCAAGGCGAACCCGGTCAAGACCGTTATGGGCGAAAAGGCCTGGGATGCCAAAGGCGACCTGAAAGTGTCTGACTACGTGGTTTACCAATGGGATAAAGACGGTAAATACCACCAGCTTGAAAAACAGAAATAAGCCGGATTGCGTTCAGCTGCGCTTGCCTTGGGCAAGCCCGGCCTGAGCGGTAGACGGGCTCGCCCATGAGCGGGCCTGCAACCTTCTGTTATTTCGGGTCTGCTCGCCGCGTCTCGCGAGGACGCGGTGGGGGGGCATGCTGAGCTGCCTTTCAAGTGTGTGAGCGTGCGTGATGGACGGTATCTTCCTGCAGCAAATGATCAACGGGCTGACACTCGGGTCTGTCTACGGTCTTATCGCCATCGGCTACACGATGGTCTACGGCATCATCGGCATGATCAACTTCGCCCACGGCGACGTTTATATGATCTCCGCCTACCTGGCCGCGATCGGCCTGGCGGTTCTGTCTTTCTTCGGACTGGAATCCTTTCCGTTCCTCATCCTCGGAACGCTGATCTTCACCATTGTGGTGACGGGCGTTTACGGGTTCGTGATCGAGCGTGTGGCCTACAAGCCGCTGCGCAATTCGACGCGGCTGGCTCCGCTGATCAGCGCCATCGGTATCTCGTTGATCCTGCAGAACTACGCGCAGATCAGCCAGGGCGCTCGCCAGCAAGGCGTGCCTACGTTGCTCGAAGGCGCCTGGCGCTTCGAGATCGGCAGCGGCTTCGTGCAGATCACCTACACCAAGATCTTCATTCTTATCGCCGCTTTCGTTGGCATGGGTGTGCTGACTTACATCATCAAGTACACCAAGCTGGGCCGCATGTGCCGCGCCACCCAGCAGGATCGCAAGATGGCGTCGATCCTGGGGATCAACACCGACCGGGTCATCTCCTACGTGTTCATCATCGGTGCTGCCATGGCGGCACTGGCAGGTGTGCTGATCACCATGAACTACGGCACCTTCGATTTCTACGCCGGTTTCGTCATCGGCATCAAAGCGTTCACCGCCGCGGTACTCGGCGGAATCGGTTCGCTGCCGGGCGCGATGCTTGGCGGGCTGATTCTGGGCGTTGCCGAGTCGCAGTTCTCCGGTCTGGTCAACTCCGATTACAAAGACGTGTTCAGCTTCGGCCTGCTGGTGCTGATCCTGATTTTCCGTCCTCAAGGCCTGCTGGGTCGCCCACTCGTGGCGAAGGTATAAGTATGTCTGCTCCTATCGCTAAACCTGTTGATATCAAGAAAAGCCTGATCGATGCCGTGGTGGCGGGCCTGCTGGCGCTGATTGTGTTCGGCCCCATCGTCGGCATCGTGCTCGATGGCTACAGCTTCAATCTGCAACCGACTCGTGTGGCGTGGCTGGTGGCCGTGGTCATGGCCGGGCGCTTCCTGATGAGCCTGTTCCTGCAAACGCCCAGAGGTGTTCGCATCTCCCAGGGCTTCGAGAGTTCAGGCTCCGGCGTGCATGTGCTCAAGCCTGATCACAAATCGAGTCTGTACTGGATCATCCCTGCGCTGGTTGTGATCGCCATCGTGTTTCCGATCTTCGCCAACAAGTACCTGCTGACCGTGGTCATCCTCGGCTTGATCTACGTGCTGTTGGGTCTGGGCCTGAACATCGTGGTCGGGCTGGCCGGTCTGCTGGACCTGGGGTACGTGGCGTTCTACGCCATCGGCGCCTATGGTCTGGCGCTGGGTTATCAGTACCTCGGACTGGGTTTCTGGTCGGCGCTGCCACTGGCGGCGATTGCCGCCGCACTGGCCGGATGCATTCTGGGTTTCCCGGTGCTGCGCATGCACGGTGATTATCTGGCCATCGTGACCCTGGGCTTCGGCGAAATCATTCGTCTGGTGCTCAATAACTGGCTGTCGTTTACCGGTGGGCCGAACGGCGTACCGGTGCCTTCACCGACATTCTTCGGTCTGGAGTTCGGGCGTCGCGCCAGAGATGGGGGAATTCCGATCCACGAATATTTCGGCTTCGATTACAACCCGGACCTGAAATTCCTGTTCATTTATGCGGTGCTGTTCCTCGTCGTGCTGGCGGTGCTGTTCGTCAAGCATCGCCTGACGCGCATGCCGATCGGCCGTGCGTGGGAAGCGCTGCGAGAAGACGAAATCGCCTGTCGCTCGATGGGCCTCAATCACGTGCTGGTCAAGCTGTCGGCCTTCACCATTGGCGCATCGACGGCCGGGCTGGCGGGCGTGTTCTTTGCCAGCTATCAGGGCTTCGTCAACCCGACGTCGTTCACCTTCTTCGAGTCGGCACTGATTCTGGCGATCGTGGTACTGGGTGGCATGGGTTCGACCGTAGGCGTGGTCATTGCGGCCTTCGTGCTGACGGTGACGCCTGAACTGCTGCGCGGGTTCTCCGAATACCGTGTGCTGCTGTTCGGCATTCTGATGGTGCTGATGATGATCTGGCGGCCTCGTGGCCTGATCCGCATAAGCCGTACCGGTGTGGTTCCGCGCAAAGGTGCGCTGGTCGAACAAGGAGCCGCGCAATGAGCAACGAAGTGATTCTTTCCGTCGAGCACCTGATGATGCATTTTGGTGGCATCAAGGCACTCAGCGATGTGAGCCTTGAAGTGCGCCGCAATTCGATCTTTGCCCTTATCGGCCCCAACGGCGCAGGCAAGACCACCGTGTTCAACTGCCTGACCGGTTTCTACAAGGCCACCGGCGGACGGATCGAGCTGCACACCCGTGGCAAGACCACTGACGTCATCAGGCTGCTGGGCGAATCGTTCAAAGCGCGTGATTTCGTTTCGCCGAAAAGCTTCCTGAGCCGGGTCTACTACAAGATGTTTGGCGGTACTCACCTGGTCAATCGGGCAGGGCTGGCGCGGACGTTCCAGAACATCCGTCTGTTCAAGGAAATGTCGGTGGTCGAGAACCTGCTCGTCGCCCAGCACATGTGGGTCAACCGCAGCCTGATCAGCGGGATTCTCAACACCAGGGGCTATCGCAAGGCTGAAGAGGACGCGCTCAACACCGCGTTTTACTGGCTCGAAGTGGTGGACCTGGTGGACTGCGCCAACCGCCTGGCGGGGGAGCTGTCCTACGGGCAGCAACGCCGTCTGGAAATCGCCCGCGCCATGTGCACGCGGCCGCAGGTGATCTGCCTGGACGAACCGGCTGCCGGTCTCAACCCGCAGGAAACCGAGGCTTTGAGCGGCATGATTCGCCTGCTGCGTGATGAGCACGACATGACCATCGTCCTGATCGAACACGACATGGGCATGGTGATGGGGATTTCCGATGACATTGTGGTGCTGGATCACGGCAACGTGATTGCCGCAGGCCGACCGGAGCAGATCCGCAACGATCCGAAAGTGATCGCGGCGTATCTGGGCGCTGATGAAGAGGAACTGGTATGAGCAAGCCGATCCTCGAGCTGAAAGAGATCGATGTGTTTTACGGGCCGATCCAGGCGCTCAAGAACGTTTCGCTGCACATCAATGAAGGCGAGACGGTAAGCCTGATCGGTTCCAATGGCGCAGGCAAGTCCACGCTGCTGATGTCGATCTTCGGTCAGCCGCGCGCAGCCAGCGGGCAGATCATCTATCAGGGCACCGACATCACCCAGAAGTCGTCGCACTACATCGCCTCCAACGGCATCGCGCAATCCCCGGAAGGGCGGCGCGTGTTCCCCGACATGTCGGTCGAGGAGAACCTGATGATGGGCACCATCCCGATTGGCGACAAGCACTCTGCCGAGGACATGCAGCGCATGTTCGACCTGTTCCCGCGCCTCAAGGAGCGGCGCAACCAGCGTGCGATGACCATGTCCGGCGGCGAACAGCAAATGCTGGCCATCGCCCGTGCATTGATGAGCCGACCGAAGCTGTTGCTGCTCGATGAGCCTAGCCTGGGGCTGGCGCCGATCATCGTGAAGCAGATCTTCTCTACGCTGCGTGAACTGGCGGCGACCGGCATGACCATCTTTCTGGTCGAGCAGAACGCCAACCATGCCCTCAAGCTGTCTGACCGCGCCTACGTGATGGTCAACGGCGAGATTCGTCTGTCAGGCACGGGGCAGGAATTGCTTGTCAATGAAGAGGTCAGGAACGCGTATCTGGGCGGGCACTGATTCATCACCGGATACGCTGTTCATACGTGAGCCCCAGGTGTCATGCACCTGGGGCCATCGTTTTTCAGAATTGTGGAAAACAATTTTGACGCGGGCCGCAAGTGCGACATAAAACCGCTGCAAATGCTTGTTTTGTCACGGTTTCGACTTGTTCAGGTTTACTGTGGATCCGACTGTTAATAACTTGGGAGTATTTAGCTACAGCCCTTTATATACAAGGGCTGTAGCGAGGTGTTCAATAATCGTACAGTCATTTTCAGGCGTTCTTTCAGGCCATTTGTCAACAGGTCGAGAGCTGGTTGTTCATACAGTTTATCGAGGGCCACAACCTGTGGATAAGTCTGTGGGCAAGCATTGGAAAGAGTGGGGTAGGCGGCATCGGGACTGGGCTGTAGGCCATCATGGCTACACCGGCAGATAAACGTCGTGTCGGCATGCCTTTCAAAGTCAAGGGAAAAACGTTGCAAGGCGTGCTGCAGGCCCCGGTTTACGTGTTGTGCAGGCTTGCAGAGTTGCCCCCAGAGTTTGTGGGTCTGACTGTGGATAACGTGGGCAAAACTGCTCACAGGCCTTGCTGCATATGGCTTTGCTGAAGTTGTGCATTTTTTGTACAGCGGCGCGACAGGGGTGGGCGATTTATCCCCAGGCTTGCTCCGGAGCGTCGGTGACGGGCATTCTTCCTTTTTGACTTTATCGAGTAACAGGCTGCGGCTTATACATCCGCAGGCTGCGCCATGTTCAGGAGAACGAGATGACTTCCACCGTATTCATTACAGGCGCTACATCCGGATTTGGAGAGGCGTGCGCTCGCCGCTTTGCCGAGGCAGGCTGGTCGCTGGTGTTGACCGGCCGCCGCAAGGACCGCCTGGATGCGTTGAGCGCCGAGCTATCGAAGCAGACCAAGGTTCACACGCTGGTCCTGGATGTGCGCGACCGTACAGCCATGGAAAGCGCCATCGCCGAACTGCCGGAAGACTTCGCGACGATTCGTGGCCTGATCAACAACGCCGGGCTGGCGCTTGGGATCGATCCTGCACCCAAGTGCGATCTGGATGACTGGGACACCATGATCGACACCAACGTCAAAGGCCTGGTTTACACCACGCGCCTGCTGTTGCCTCGGCTGATTGCTCACGGTCGCGGCGCCAGCATCGTCAATCTGGGCTCGGTCGCGGGCAACTACCCGTATCCGGGCGGCAACGTGTATGGCGGCACCAAGGCGTTCGTGGGTCAGTTCTCGCTCAATCTGCGTAACGACCTGATCGGCACCGGCGTGCGGGTGACCAACCTGGAGCCCGGACTGTGCGAAAGCGAGTTCTCGCTGGTGCGTTTTGGCGGTGATCAGGCCAGGTACGATGCGACCTATGCCGGTGCAGAACCGATCCAGCCGCAAGACATCGCCGACACGATCTTCTGGATCATGAACACGCCGGCGCACGTCAACATCAACAGCCTGGAATTGATGCCGGTCAGTCAGACCTGGGCAGGCTTTGCGATCGACCGCAATCGCGGCTGATCAACCTCGTTCGGGCGCAGGCGGCGGGAAGGCCGTGACGAAGCGGTTTTCCTGGTAGTCCGCCAGCCCAATGTAACAGGTCGCCAGATGGTAAGGCGTGGTCGACGGCATGTCGCTGCGGCTGACGGTGCCGTCAGTGTCGATGCACTCGTACCAGCCCGCGCCGTGCAGAAAGCGCTGCTCGAACGCGGTCAGTTGCCCGCTCAGGCTGGATTCGCACGCCGGACGCAGCGCCATCGCACGCAGATACTCGGCCTGCGCCCAGATGCGCTGGGTGCCGTCGAGTACCTTGCCGTCCAGTGTCAACATCGCCGTGACTGCGCCATTCTGCGGATCGACGCCCTGTGCCTGGGCATACGCAAAGGCGCGGGTCATTGAGGTGTGCAGCGGCCTGCCGTGCATCTCGGGTGAAGATTCCAGCAGGAAGAACCACTCGAACTGATGCCCCGGCTCATACCAGTTATCCACAGCGCCCAGCGGTTTCTCCAGCATCACGCCGGTCGTTTTATCCACAAAGCGCTGCTGCATGTTGACGGCCAATGCGTCCATCGCCGACTGGGTCGCCGGGTCGGCGCGCACCGACAACGTTGCCAGAAAGGCTTCGGCCAGATGCATCAACGGGTTCTGTAAAGGACCCGTGCCCAGTGCCGACCAGTCTTGATCCAGTTGCGCTTCGTACAGGCCAGTGCCGTCGGTAAAACGTTCGGCGACCACACTGAGCGCCGCATTGAGCACTGATTCCGCGAGCGGGTCTTTTGCCTTCGCCCAGTAATGCGCGCAGGCGAAGATGATGAACGCGTGGGTATAGAGGTCTTTGCGGCGATCCAGCGGATTACCCTGCGGATCGATGCTGTAGAACCAGCCGCCATGTTCGCCGTCGTGGAAATGCTGTTGCAACGAGCGAAATAGTGCACCGGCGCGTGCAGCGGCTTGCGGCACATCAGGGTGATCGATCAGGCTGGAGAACAGGAACAGCTGCCGCGCACAGGCCATTGCCCGGTAGCGTTGCGGTGGCAGCGGTTGATGATTGGCGTCGAGGGCTTCGTAAGGCAGCGCCAGTTGTGCGTTCCAGCCGGGCCCCTGCCAGAGCGGCACGATGACCCGCAGGAAATGCGCCTGCAAAGCGGCAAAGACCGAGGTCATGTCTGGCGTGGGAGTGGAGCTGGAAGCGTGGGGCATCGGCTGTCGTCGCGGCTGTATCGAGATGCGCGACATGTTAGCAGGATTGCCGCACAAATCTGCCTCCCCATAAACAGGAGCGAGCGGCATTGCGCCGGCTCTCTCCTGCTTTTGTTAATGCGCTCGCACGGTTGTGATCGGTCAGGTATCAGCCAGCCAGCAGCCATGCGCCGGTGGCGGCCGAAGCAGCGCCAGCGAGACGTACCAGTGGCGCTGCGGCCTGCGGCAGTACGCGAACGACGGCGTAACCGGCAGCATGCAGCGCGGCAGTGGCGGCCACGAAACCTGCGGCGTAGGCCCATGGGCTGGACATGTCCGGCAGCTCAAGGCCATGCGCTACGCCGTGGAACAGCGCAAACAGCGCGGTGGCGGCGACGGCCAGCGCCAGCGGTGGACGAACGGCCAACGCCACGGCCAGGCCCAGCGCCAGTACCGAGGCGGCAATGCCGTTCTCCAGCGCAGGCAGGTTCAGGCCTTCGAAGCCCAGCACACCGCCGATCAGCATGGTGCCGACGAAGGTGCACGGCAGCGCCCAGCGCGCAGCGCCCTGTTGCTGCGCGGCCCACAGACCGACGGCCAGCATCGCCAGCAAGTGGTCGAGGCCGCCAATCGGGTGGCTGATACCGGCGATCAGTCCGTTATCGCCGTGACCGGGATGCGCCAGTGCCAGGGTTGGAATCAGCAGCAGGGTGAGGGCACCGAGGACTTTTTTGTAGTTCATCGAGGGGTTCCTTGCAGTAGGAAAATCAGGCAGCCGCGTTCAGCAGCCCCTGGCGTTCAATGAAGGCAATGATCTGTTCCAGACCCTGGCCGGTTTTCTGATTGCTGAACACGAACGGTTTTTCACCGCGCATCCGCCGCGTGTCGCTGTCCATCATCTCGAGCGAGGCGCCCACCAGTGGCGCCAGGTCGATCTTGTTGATGACCAGCAGGTCGGACTTGCAGATCCCCGGACCGCCTTTGCGCGGCAGCTTGTCGCCGGCCGAAACGTCGATCACGTAGATGGTCAGGTCGGACAGCTCCGGACTGAAGGTTGCCGACAGGTTGTCGCCACCGGATTCGACGATGATCAGGTCCAGGCCCTCGAATCGACGGTTGAGCTGATCGACCGCTTCCAGATTGATCGACGCGTCTTCGCGGATCGCGGTGTGCGGACAGCCGCCGGTTTCCACGCCGATGATGCGTTCGGGCGCGAGCGCTTCGTTACGCACCAGAAAGTCTGCGTCTTCACGGGTGTAGATGTCGTTGGTCACGACGGCCAGGTTGTAGCGGTCACGCAACGCCAGACACAGCGCCAGGGTCAGGGCTGTCTTGCCTGAACCGACCGGGCCACCGATGCCGACGCGCAGGGGTTGGCTGTTCATTGAGTTCTCCATGATGAGTGATCAGGACCGGAATAACCGGCTGTATTGCCGTTCGTGGGCCATGCTCGCCAGCGACAGCCCGAAGGTCGCGCTGCCGAGATGGCGAATATCGTGTGCGGTGGCGCTGGCCTGCGTCTGCTGCAGCAACGGCAGCAGTTCGCTGGTCAGGCGCTGGGCGGCCTGTTGCCCGAGCGGCAGGGTCTTCATCAGCACGGCCAGCTGGTTTTCCAGCCAGCTCCAGAGCCAGGCAGCCAGGGCATCCTGCGGACTGATCCGCCAGGCGCGTGCGGCCAGTGCCCAGCCTAGCGCCAGGTGCGGTTCGGCGGTCTGTTCCAGAAAGCGCCGGGCGCAGCGGTCCAGTTCCGGCAGGCCATTGAGCAGTTGTTGCAGGGAGTAACCCATCTGCCGGCTTTCCAGATGCAGCTCGCGGGTTTCGCGACTGGCGCGATGCTGCTCGCTGACCTGCAGCAGTTGCCCCCAGTCTTCGTCGGCTGCCGCCTGACAGTGGGCCAGCAGCAAGGGTGCTTCGAAGCGCGCCAGATTGAGCAGCAACTGATCACCGATCCAGCGACTTGCGGTCTGCAGATTGGTTACGATGGCCTGCTCCACGGCCATTTCCAGTCCCTGCGAATAGCTGTAGCCGCCAATCGGCAGTTGCGGACTGGCCAGACGCAAAAGCGCCCAGGCGCTGTTCACGTACGTACGCCGAACTGATGCATGCGCGGCGGGTAGTTGAAATCTTCCTCACCGGCGCGTGAATGATGATGACCACCTCCGTAGGCGCCATGTTCAGGCTGGAACGGCGCTTCGATGATTTCGGTGGTAGCACCCAGCTGGTCGAGCATGGCTTTGAGCACATAGTCGTCGAGCAGGCGCAGCCAGCCGTCACCCACTTGCAGGGCGACGTGGCGGTTACCCAGGTGATAGGCCGCACGGGTCAATTCGAAGGTGCTGCTGCAGGTGACGTGCATCAGTTTTTCCGGACGGGCGCAGACCCGAACCACCCGGCCGTCCTCGGCCTGCAGGAACTCGCCGTCGCGCAGGGGCGATTGTCCGCGCTGCAGAAACAGTCCGACGTCTTCGTTATCTGCACTGAAGCAGCGCAAGCGACTCTTGCTGCGCGCCTCGAAGTTCAAGTGCAGCTCAGCGGCCCATTCGGCCTGGGGTTCGATTCGGTTGTGAATCACCAGCATCAGAAAGCTTCCAGCCAATTACGATGCCTCAAAGCAGAGCAAGGGGCTTGCCAACAGTGCAGTGCGTGGGAAATGGCTGACAGAACGCAGTCGACGAACGTAATGTGTGTGCTGTTTTGGT
The DNA here is from genome assembly GCF_002087235.1 of Pseudomonas floridensis. Classification (GTDB taxonomy): domain Bacteria; phylum Pseudomonadota; class Gammaproteobacteria; order Pseudomonadales; family Pseudomonadaceae; genus Aquipseudomonas; species Aquipseudomonas floridensis. The sequence goes on from NZ_MUIO01000004.1 coordinate 60,831, forward strand.
GCTTATAGCGATGAGCGCTCTATCTTGGTGCGCTTGTCGGGTGCGTGCTCGTGGGAGCGGACGTGTCCGCGAAAAAGGTGCATCGAAGGGGTAATTAAAGACCGTGACTCACGCTCGTCAGTCGTGATTGCCCAATCCGCGCCAGTGCCGGGCGCCGATGAAGATGAAGCGCAACTGCTGGGTGATCTTGGCCTGCGGTGTCAGGTGTGGTGCGAGGGAGGCCGGTGGCGGGTCGATCAGTTCCGGCAGCATCGCGAACACGCTTTTAACCACCAGGTCGGCGATGATCGACAGCGATTCGGCGTTGAGGTGCTTCCATTTGGGCATTTTGGCCAGATCCGCCGTCAGGTCGGCGCTGATGCCTTCGCGCAGTGCGCCCAAGGCCTGACGCACCTTGAGCGAGCCGCCGTATTGCTCGCGTGCCAGAAACAGGAACTGCGAGCGATTGGCCGCCACACGTTCCAGAAAGATCTGCACCGACGCACGGATCAGGCCGCCCATCGCGAACTCGTTGTGCCGGACCAGGCGGATGGTTTCGCGAAAGGTCTGACCGACCTCACTGACCAGCACCAGGCCGAGCTGATCCATATCTTCGAAATGGCGATAGAAGCCGGTCGGCACGATGCCCGCAGTACGCGCCACTTCGCGCAGGCTCAGACTGCCAAAACCGCGGCCGCTCTCCATTAACTGGTGGGCGGCGTCCAGCAAGGCTCTTCGGGTCTGTTGTTTCTGTTCGGCGCGGGGCAGCATGGCTCGGACGATTCTGGAATTAGACTGCGTCGCACTTTATCAAATGCGCTTTGTCTGCGTCGAAGGGCTTTTCAGGCCGGTGACTGAATCAAACGCGCTGATATTGCTGGACCAGGCGGTCCGGGCCGTTTTCAGCCAGCCGTTGCTCGCGGTCTTGCATCGGCGCCGCGTAGACAGTCGCTGCGAAAAGGGACAGAAACAGGCTCAATAACAGATGGGGTTTCATGGTTGTGCTCCTCGAAAGAGCGGAAGAGGGTGTAGGCGTGCACTATGACGCCGGGCTTGTATGTAAAGAAGTTCATAAAGATGATGGTGGGAATCAACCAAAATGATTGAGTCACAGCCGCGTAACTCAACGGCTCGCGGCTTATTTGCCCAATCCAATCAAACCCTCGCGACTTTTGTCAGTCGAACGGGCATGTCGTATTCAGTGCACCAAGGCAGGGGCGCTGTTTTCTGGAGAGTCATGCATGACGCGCAGCCGTAGGATTTTCGCGTGGACCGGAGCCACCTTATTGGTGGTACTGGCCGTGTTGGTCATTGTGATCGTCACGTTCGACTGGAATCGCATCAAACCCACCCTCAATGAAAAAGTCAGCGAAGCGCTGCATCGCCCGTTCGCCATCAACGGCGATCTGGCCGTACGCTGGTCGCGAGAGCCTGAACTGGGCGGCTGGCGGGCGTGGGTGCCTTCACCGCATTTCGTCGCTCAAGACCTGACGTTGGGCAACCCCGAGTGGTCGAAGCAGCCGCAGATGGTCACCCTCAAGCAGGTCGAGTTTCGTCTGTCGCTGCTGCCGTTGCTGGCTCAGCAAGTGGTTATCCCGCGCATTGACCTGACAGGGCCTAAAGCGAAGCTGGAACGTCTGGCCGACGGCCGTGCCAACTGGGTGTTCGACCTGCCCAAGTCAGACCCTAACGCCGAGCCGTCGAAATGGGTTCTGGACATCGGCGCGATCAAGTTCGACAAGGGGCTGGTCGGTTTCAACGATCAGACCCTCGATACCCAGCTGGATGTGGTGATCGACATGCTCGGCAAACCCATCCCGTTCGGCGACATCGTTGGCAGCAAAGAAGCCAAAAAGGCACAGGACAAGGGCGCTGTGCCTCAGGACTATGCGTTCGGGCTGGCCGTCAAAGGTCAGTATCACGGTCAGCAACTGAATGGCACAGGCAAAATGGGTGGCTTGCTGGCTTTGAAAGAAGCCACTCAGCCCTTCCCGGTGCAGGCCGACGTGAAGGTGGGTGATACGCATGCGGCCATCGCCGGGACCGTGACCGATCCGCAGAATCTGGGCGCGCTGGACCTGCGTTTGAAACTGTCCGGCGCCAGCCTGAGTAACCTCTATCCGCTGACCGGCGTCACGCTGCCCGACTCGCCCGCCTATTCAACGGACGGCCGCCTGATCGCCAAACTGCATGATCCGGCGGGTGCGAGTTTCAGTTACGAGAAATTCAACGGCAAGATCGGCAAAAGCGATATTCACGGTGACCTGGGCTACGTCGCCAGTCAGCCTCGGCCCAAACTGACAGGCGTGCTGGTGTCCGATCAGTTGTTGTTCAGCGACCTGGCGCCGCTGATCGGTGCCGACTCCAATGCCGCCCAGAAAAAGCGTGGCGGCGAGAGCAAGCAGCCAGCAGGCAAGGTACTGCCGGTCGAGGAGTTCCAGACTGAGCGCTGGCGCGCCATGGACGCTGATGTCGAGTTCACCGGCAAACGCATCGTCCAGAGTCCGGACCTGCCGTTTACCGACCTTTACACGCACCTCATTCTGAACGACGGCCAGCTTAGCCTGGAGCCGCTGCGTTTCGGTGTGGCGGGCGGCAAGCTCGATGCAGATATTCGCCTCGACGGGCGTAACCGTCCGCTGCAAGGCCGGGCAAAACTATCGGCGCGCAACTTCAAGCTCAAGCAATTGTTCCCGACCTTCGAGCCCATGAAGACCAGCTTCGGTGAGCTGAACGGTGATGCCGATATCAGTGGTCGTGGCAATTCGATTTCAGCCTTGCTGGGCACTGCCAATGGCGAGATGAAGATGCTGGTCAACGACGGAGCGATCAGCCGTGGCCTGATGGAAATCGCCGGGCTCAACGTAGGCAATTACGTGGTCGGTAAACTGTTCGGCGACAAGGACGTGAAGATCAACTGTGCCGCGTCCGACTTCGGCATCAAGGACGGGCTGGCGACCAGTCGCCTGTTTGTCTTCGATACCGAGAATGCCATCATCTACATCAACGGCACGGCCAACCTCAAGACAGAGCAACTTGACCTGCAGATCAACCCTGAATCCAAAGGTTTCCGGGTGTTTTCGCTGCGCTCGCCGCTTTACGTCAACGGGCCTTTCGCCAAACCCAACGCAGGTGTGCAATCGGGTCCGCTGTTGTTGCGTGGTGCCGGTATGGTCCTGCTCGGCGCAACCGTCGGGCCAGCGGCAGGCTTGCTTGCCCTGATCGCCACCGGTGACAACGAGCCGAACCAGTGCGGGCCGTTGCTGGAGCAGATGCGTTCAGGCAAGGCACCAAAAACCGTCAAATAAACGGCTGCCGTTCAGGACGCCTCAATCAAGGAATCGCGCTCACAAAAAAGCCAGGATGAAGATCCTGGCTTTGGCTTGCAGTCCCGAATTACAGGTCGTTCAGGATGTCCGCCATGTCGTCGGCGTGCTCTTCTTCCTGCGCGAGGATTTCTTCGAAGATGCGACGAGTGGTTGGGTCGGTATCGCCGATGTACTGAATGATTTCGCGATAGCTGTCGACCGCAATGCGCTCGGCGACCAGATCTTCGTAGACCATTTCTTTCAGCGTTGTGCCTGCCACGTACTGCGCGTGGGAGTTTTTCGACAGGGTGTCGGGGTTGAACTCCGGCTCGCCGCCCAGTTGCACGATACGCTCGGCCAGCTTGTCGGCATGCTCGGCTTCCTGCTGCGCGTGCTCCAGAAACTCGGATGCTGCAACGCTGGCCTTCAGGCCGGTGGCCATGTAGTAGTGACGCTTGTAGCGCAATACGCAGACCAGTTCGGTTGCCAACGACTCATTGAGCAGACGCAGGACTGTTTCGCGATCAGCGTTGTAGCCTTCAGTGACCGCACCATTCTCAACGTTCTGGCGCGCACGCTGGCGCAGGCTGCTTACATCGGATAGCTGTGGTGCAGAAATCATGGGTTATCTCCAGGTTCATCAGGTTTTGTGTCTCGCTCTGTGTGTTGCGCGGCAAGATCATCAAAGGTTGTGAGTGACGAGCGACGAGAAAGTTTTATCCGATTTTGCAGCTTTCATGCTTCTACAGCGGTGTAAAAAATATAAGAAACGAGCGTGAAACGGCGCGGTCCCAACCTTGAGACCTATTCAATCGTGGAGATTCACATGCTCAAGTTTCTGGGAAGCACCGTCGGCATCATTTTTCTGATCGGCCTGATCGTAGTGATTGCGTTGTTCAAGCTGGTGTTCTGAAGAGTCGGCCTGCTGCTGGGCCTTGGTGCTGCGCTCTGGAGATATCTGGAGCGCGGCAATTCGGCTCGGATAGGTTCTAACCCTGGTGCGTGTTCTCATGCCGACATTGCTATGATGCGAAGCGCGATCAGGCAGGACACAAGCAGGCATTCTATCGCAATCGGAATGATCAGAAGGTTACGTGCGTGGCATGACAACATGCGTGAACCAGATTATTGAAATCAGTACGATGATGCGTGAGGTCCAAGGGATGAAAAGCAGGTATTTTAGCTTTTAGGGACGCGTTTCGCTTCCTCTACGTCGATGACCCCTCGCCTTGCCCCCAAACTCGGGAATATCAGGAATATGTAAATCAATCCGTACCGTATGACCTTGCCGACGAATCCGGGTTTTTTATGAGTGGCTTTGTTGTCTTTAATGAGCTTGCAGTTCGAGAGGTGAGACTCAAAGGCATTAACGTATTGATGTGCCGCGGAGAGTGATGCGCTCACTGTGAATCGCATAGCAGTAAATATAAAAATCCCTATTAGGTCTGGCTCAAGAGTTGTTGTTTTTAGTTTGAGTAACTCATGGGGTAAGAGGGCTCATTCAGTGGTTAGTGATCTGGGTGATGCCAGCAATTCCTTCATCGCAGGTGTCGTGGCTAAAATAAAGTCAATGAATTTTTTAGTTGTGTTCTGGTTGTTTTTTAGAATCCATAAAGATAGCCTAAAATTCTTAGGGTTAGCATACAGGAAAGTAAGGTGATCGCTGTAGTTGCTGGGATGATCAGTATTTACCGCCAGCACCATCGCTGCGTTTTTGCTGGGTATAGGTGGTTTTGATGCGGCCATAATTGAGCTGGATGATCTCCATCGGCACACCATAGCTCGCGCTTTGCGTGTAGTCGGCGATGATGACTTCCTCAAGCACGACTTCGTAGTACTTGAGCTTGTCTGTGCCTGCACGACACAGCACCCGCTTCACTTCCTTGAGGTACTGGCCTGCGCAACTGGCTTCCATCAGCTTGCAGCTGACGCTGTCCAGGTATTTGGTAAAGGTGAAGTTGGTCATGGTGGTCCGGCCGGATGAAGCCCCGCCTGAAGAGCTGGCAGATGCATTGGTGCTCTGGTTGACGCCGAAGTTGTAGCCCGTGATTTCAATCTATTTACTGTACTTTTCGTCCAGCGCCTCGCCAGGGATGTCTACGATCTGAATAAAAGCGTCGACAGCCATGGTTACCTCTCCTTGGTACACGGGGATGCAAGTGAGTTAGTTTCTGATGAGCGCGCATGACAACAGGGTTTTATATTGTTTTCAAGGTGAAATAGTTAAATAAGTAATGATGTTTAGCACACGTTTAAATATTTAAGTTAAATGCAGAGAAGCCCGACGTATTGCGCGTCAGGCTTCCTGTATAAAGTTACATCTTGTATTACATCGCGCGTTCGTTCGCTTCGCGCTGTTCGCACGTCATGAAACCCTTGTTGGTCACGCGGCCGTCGCTGTTGAAGCTGACGTGGTAGACCTGTTTGTGCCCGTCTTTGGCCATGACGTAGTTATTGCATGTGCCGGTGTTGACCTTGCGGTCGATGGTGGAAGAAGGCTCACCGCCGATGGTCAGGACCTGCTGGCGGGTCATGCCGTTCTCGACCTGCTTGACCAATGGCTCGTTGCGATAGGTGACGTAATCCACCGGGTTTTGCACGGTTGTGTTGCTGCAGCCTGCCATCGTCGCCAGTACAAAGGTTGCTGCGAGGATTTTGTTGTACATCTTTATTGCTCCACATGTCAGAGCCGGTCTTGGCCCGTTGCAGCTTGGAGCGAGGGAGAGACGCAAGAGTTCGAAAAAAGATGGCGATAAGGCAGCACCTCTGGCGGTCGTGTTGCTCTGCCTTGCCCAAAAACACCGCTAAGGTTGAAAAGGCTTAATTAACTCGTTTCAGCACAAGGAGATCTACATGGCGCATGAACAGGCGACGCGTTATCCATTGTTGCTGGTACCAGGCTTGTTAGGGTTTGTGCGGTTGCTGGTGTATCCCTACTGGTTCGGCATCGTCAAAGCGCTTGAACGCGGCGGAGCGACGGTCATTCCGGTCATGGTGTCCGGGGTTAACTCGACCGAGATACGCGGCGAGCAGTTGCTCAAGGTCATCGAGCAGATCGTTCGCGAGACCGGCGTGGCCAAGGTGAATCTGATCGGCCACAGCCAGGGCGCACTGACCGTGCGTTACGTCGCGGCCAGACGGCCCGATCTGGTGGCGTCCGTCACCTCGGTGGCGGGTCCCAATTATGGTTCCGAGCTGGCCGACTATCTGGAACGGCATTATCCGCCGGGCACGCTGGGCGGCAAGGTAGTCAACGCCGTGATAGGGCTGCTGGCCTGGGCGATCGTCGCTTTCGAAACCGGTTATCGCGGACCGAAACTGCCGATGGACATCACCGCCTCGCATCAATCCCTGACCACCACCGGGGTGGCACTCTTCAACAAGCAGTATCCGCAGGGACTGCCCGTAATCTGGGGCGGGAATGGCGAAGAACTGGTCAACGGCGTGCGCTATTACTCTTGGTCCGGAATCCTAAAACCGGGCATTACCAACCGCGGACGCAACCTGATCGATGGCACCAACGTGACCTGTCGAATATTCGCTCGCACGTTCAGGAAAGAGCGAGGTCAATCTGATGGCATGGTCGGGCGTTTCAGTTCGCACCTGGGTACGGTCATCGGGGATGACTTTGCGCTCGACCATTTCGACATCGTCAACCAGACCTTCGGGCTGGTCGGCAAAGGCGCGCATCCGGTGCGCCTGTTCATGGAACATGCCGCGCGCCTCAAGGCTGCCGGCCTATAACTCAATCAGGCAGTAATTCGTAATCAGCCGATCCAGTGTGACGGCCAGGAAGTGATGCGATGGGCGATAAAGAACTGTATGAAATCGAGTACACCCTGCTGGGTGAGCACCATGTGGATGTCATCGAGGACCTGGACGTGCCGATCATCGAGATCGTGCATGAACTGGCGCTGAAGCATCACGTCGAGCTGGATGAACTGCCGGACGCCGGCATGCCTCATGCGGCCGGCATTACGGATGTATCGATCCACAGTGTGGAGGGCAGTGAAGGCAGCGCGACGGCCTAATCTTTCCTGAGCAGCAGCGGGGTTTTCCAGCGTTCTGCGAGGATCACGCCGCACAGGGTCAGCGCGCCGCCATACAGGTGATAAAGCGCCAGTTGTTCGCCAAGCGCCACGGCAGCAATCAATGCCGTGGCAATTGGCATCAGGTTGAAAAACAGCGTGGTCCGGCTGGGGCCCAGTCTCATGATCGAGGTCATCCACAGCCAGGGCGCGAGCATTGATGTCGGGATCGCGGCGTACAGCACCAGCGGGATATTGCTGGCGTTCAAGCCGGTCTGCGGCGAAAGAATGAACAACGGAAACAGCACCACGATCGCGACCAGAATCTGCATATACAGCAAGTGCAGAGGCGGCAGGCGTAATTGCCATTTCTTCAACAGCATGCTGTACACCGCGTAGGCTGCGGCAGCGACCAGTACGATCGCGTCGCCCCGATTGACGCCTTGTTCGATAAGCCCTTGCAGATTGCCCGCGGCAACCACCACGATCACTCCCGAAAACGAGATCACTGCGCCCAGCAGTGCGCCGTAGGTCAGGCGCGTACCCAGACAGGCGATGGACAGCCCGAGCGCCATGATCGGCACCAGCGACTGGATGATCCCCATATTGGTGGCCGTTGTCATGCCCGCCGCAAAGTACGCCAGGCTCTGATAAACCGCCATGCCGAGTGCGCCCAGAACCACGATCTTGCCCAGTAGCGGCCTGATCGCGGCGCGGTTTTTACACACCGGCCTGAGCATGAATGGCGTGAACAGCAGCCCCGCCAGCAGCCAGCGATAGAACCCTATTTCGGAGGGGAAGATCAGTCCGGATGCCGCTTTGGTGATGACGGTGTTGACCGCCCAGATCAGGATAGTGAGCAGAGGGAAAGCGTATTGCATGGGAAAGCCGACTGGTAAACGAGGCGCAACTATCCGCCTGTTTCATGTGAATGCCAATCGTGGCGCGCTCATAATTGGCAACATCTTGACTACACTGATTCCACGCCTGTACCGACCGGTACAGCGTACCTGGAGAGTCGAACGATGAAGAAAATCGGTATTCCTTTATTGCTCGTTGGCCTGATGTTTTCCGCTCAGGGTTTTGCCGCTACGGCGCAGCAGAACAAGATGACCACCTGTAACGCCGACGCCAGCGCCAAGTCGCTCAAAGGTGACGAGCGTAAGGCATTCATGAGCACCTGCCTGAAAGCCGCTCCCGCTCCGGCAGCCACCCAGCAGGAAAAAATGAAAACCTGCAATGCGACGGCTTCCACTCAGGCGCTCAAGGGCGATGCGCGCAAGAGTTTCATGAGCGATTGTCTCAAGAAGAAATAATTTTCCGGCAACGGGCGCTGAACCGCGCCACCCGCGCAGGTGCAGTAAACACTGCACTTGCGCGCCATTATCACTCCGGCCATCGAATAGATGGCTGAGCCGCGCTTTTTCCGGCTTGAGGGTGACTGGTTCTCGGCTGCGAAGGCTGGCAGACTGCCCACCTCTTCGTGCCGCCCTTTGAGGGTCTATGCCAACGTTTTCTGCGCGTCAGGTGTTAATCGCCAGCTGGATTCTCGTGTTTGGCGGTTTGCTGCTGGTCTTGCCTTTCAAGCTGCTGCCAAGTCTGTTGGCCGGTCTGCTCGTGTTCGAACTGGTCAACATGCTGACCCCCAAGCTGCAAAAGCTCATCTCCGGCGAACGGGCCAGATGGCTGGCGGTTGCGCTGCTGGGCACCATCGTCGTGAGTCTGTTGACGCTTATCTTTGCCGGGGCGATCAGCTTTGTTCTGCACGAGGCGGAAAACCCCGGCGCCTCGCTGGACAAGTTCATGACCCTGGTCGACCGCGCGCGGGGTCAGTTGCCGCCATTCATTGACGCTTATCTGCCGGCCAGTGCCGCCGAATTTCAGGTGTCGCTGGGGCAGTGGCTGCAGAAGCATGTCGGTGAACTGCAACTGATCGGCAAAGGCGCGGCGCACATGTTCGTGACCATGCTGATCGGCATGGTGCTGGGCGCGATCATTGCCTTGCAACGCATCTCCGACGGCCACGTTCGCAAGCCGCTGGCGGCTGCACTGTTCGACCGGCTCTATCTGGTCAGTCGCGCATTTCGCAACATCGTGTTCGCCCAGATCAAGATTTCCCTGCTTAACACCGCCTTCACCTCGGTGTTTCTGGCCATCGTGCTGCCGCTGTGCGGGATTCATCTGCCGCTGACCAAGACCCTGATCATCATGACCTTCCTCCTCGGGCTGTTGCCGGTGGTGGGCAACCTGATGTCGAACACGCTGATCTTCATCGTCGGCATGTCGATCTCGATCTGGGTCGCACTCGCGGCGCTGGGTTACCTGATCGTGATCCACAAGGTCGAATACTTCCTCAATGCGCGGATCGTCGGCGGGCAGATCAATGCCAAGTCCTGGGAGTTGCTGCTGGCGATGCTGCTGTTCGAAGCGGCATTTGGCCTGCCGGGTGTGGTGGCAGGCCCGATCTACTACGCCTATCTGAAGAGCGAGCTGCAGAAAGAGGGGCTGGTCTAGCGGGGGCGGATAACCTTGCGCTCTGCGTGCGTTTGGGTATGACGCAGAGCGCGGGCATGAGCATCAGCCGTAACGCTTCTTCGCCTCGATCGCCAGACCGCTGCCGATGCTGCCGAA
>NZ_MUIO01000040.1 GCF_002087235.1 Pseudomonas floridensis
CTCGCCGACTTTTCGTACAGAGCCTAATGAAAGGCAGGTTCAGGTCGAAAGTGGTCGCCCGCATACACCAGCTTTCGTTACTAATCCCAGTCCATTTTGATGCCCTCTTGCTTGCGGAACACGTCCAGCACACTCTGGAAATGGGCGCGTTCGAAAGTCAGGCTCGGTATTGAGTCGTACCAATCAACGGCAGGAGATTGCAGACTGATCAACCCCCTCAGCAAGCCAAATCGGCGCCAGTGGACGTGATGCTCATCGGCGTGCTGCTCAGCGACAATGACATTACATGTCAGGTCCAAATCATCAGAGCAAACAAGCAGGGGAACCAGGGTCGCCCAGCCCGGCGATGTAGAGTAGGTCCGATCCCATACCAAATAGTTGTCGTCATCGCTATACAAGCCTGAATGAGCTGCTACGAGGTGTAGCTCCGCTTCCCGATTGTGCCGAGGCAGCCAGACCTCCAGAGGTACACCGTCAACGGAAAAGGTCGGGTAGAAGCCGAAGCTGTACTTGGACTTATGGCTTGCAATAGATAGCAGATTACTCATTCCACCTCTCGACTCCTGAAGTTTATAGAGGTTACTTTTTCCAGGTGCGGATGTCTCTGTTGTCAGCTAGCTTTGTACGGCGGATGGCGGCTATGCGTTGCTTTTGCTACCGCTGTGGATTATAGCTCTGCTTCTTAAAGCTTGATCGTGGATGATGCGGGCGAAGTCTGAGCACAGCGCAGATTTCAGCTCTTCAAGGAAGATTCAAAGATGAGAGCGGACATTACCGATGCTCCAAAACGAGTCATTCGAACACGTCACAAACGTGGCCATTTTTACGTGATCATCTGCGTGATGATTGGAAGCACGGCAACGACAGGTGCAGTACACTTTGGTAGCAGAATCTCGACGCTCAACTCTGCATTCATTCAGGCGATCAGCTCCACCGGAAGCGATGAGGAATCGACTCCAACCAATTCAGCTCGACAAACCGTATTCAACAATCAGAACTATGTGCCAAGAAGCGCTAACAATATTGTTGCTCTGCGCGCTACCTACGATCTTTCTCCTGACAACAAGGGTCCGAAGAAAGTGAAGCTAACAATCATCCGGCAGTCCCCCAGCATGAAAGAACGTGCGTGTTGGCCTTATAGACAAGGAAGTGTCGAATCCCGGAACTGTCGCACCTCGGTCGGGCTCAAGCACCGAGACTGATGTGTTGACAGACCACAGCGGGCAGCGGCTCACTTATGATCGACCGCTATCGGCCAATACTGTTAAAAAGTCGGTTTGCCCGAACAGCCTGATCGTTGACGGGGGAAAAGCCTTTCTTGCAAACTGCCAGGTTAACTCAGAGCCTGGAATTATCCCGAAGTAAGACTTCAATCTCCAACGCGTACTTTCTGCTGAGCAAACCACGGTCGACTTTTTTCAACAGAATCACTTTTAGTAATGGCTAGCTATCCAGCAACATCAGGCGGTCGAATCATCCGCTAAAGATCGTGCGCGGCAATAAACATGTCGACCGCAGACCGGCAATAGGATTCGATTTCGTTGGAGTTCTCCGCTATCGCCTCATCGAAGCGAGCGATCATCAGAAGATCTGATCCTTTGATAAGCGCGGCAAACAAGCGAGCGGACTCTCGAGGGGCGGGCACACTCAATACCGCTTTCGCGTGCAACTGACGCAATAGAGCCTCTATCTGGGCGATGACATAGGCAGGGCCTGCTTCATAATGGAGCTTGCTCAACGACTTTTGCTTCATCTTGTCGACCACGATCATAGCTTCAACACTGCGCACCTCCGGGCTCAGTAACGTGCGCAGCAGGAACGTTCCCACCGCCATGAGCTGATCCGCAGCCGAACCGTCGACGCCTTCAATGATAGCTTGTGGTGCAAACTGATGGCAGTGGGCCGCGATGGCCGCACTGAACAGCGCCTCTTTATTTTCGAAGTGTCGGTAGATGCTTAGCTTGGATATTTTTGCCCGCTGGGCGACCTTGTCCATTGTTGTCGCTTGAAAACCCAACTCCACAAAAAGTTCGCCGGCGGCGTCGACGATCGTTTGGCTGAGCGCTTCATTGACCGGACGGCCGCGCCGGGTTTGGTTATTTTCGTTCACAAAAATTCCAGTACTTGACAGTATTCTAATTCCAGAATTATGGTACTCAACAGTATCCAAAAAGTAAAACACATATCCCTTCATCCACAATGCGGAGCCCATCACCATGAATGACGTCATCATAATCGGCGGCAGTTTTGCGGGGCTTGCCGCTGCCCTGCAGCTTGGTCGTGCCCGCCGAAAGGTCACCGTTCTTGATACCGGCCTTCCGCGCAATCGCCTCGCCAGCCACTCGCACGGCTTGCTCGGCCACGACCACAAGCCACCGCTGGAGATTCTTGCAGAGGCGCGGCAGCAACTGGCACGGTACCCTACGATCAGTATGGTCACTGCACGAGCCGAGGGTATCTCCGGCACCCTTGACGATTTCGCGATCCTCACAGGCGATGGCGAAATCCACAGGGGGCGCCGTCTGATCCTGAGCTATGGCGTCGCCGACCAGATGCCTGAAGTTCCCGGCTTTGCCGAAGGTTGGGGCACCTCCATCGTGCCCTGCCCCTATTGTGACGGCTATGAAGTTGCCGACCGGCATTGGGGCCTCGTCTGGTCCGGACCGCCGTCACATAACTACGTCAGGCTGTACCACGATTGGACTGACACATTGACGGTCTTCGCCAATGGTCACGACATTCCACTCGACATCCGGGGCGATCTCGCGCGCCGAGGCATCCTTGTCGTCGACGGCCGGATCACCAAAATCGACCATGAGGAGAGCCATAACACCACCGTCAGACTCGATGCCGGCCCCCCTGTCGCGATCGACATCCTGTTCGCGCATCCGCGCAACAAGCCGTCCGCACGCTTGCATGAATTGCTGGGCCTCGCCACGGTCGATACACCCCTGGGCATCGCCATCAAGGTCGACGAACGCCGCGAAACCAGTATGCCCGGCGTTTACGCTGCTGGCGATCTCGCCAATCCCCACATGGCCTCGGTCACCACGGCATCATGGCAAGGCGCGATGGCGGGCATCTTCGCCCAACAGTCGATGCTGGTTTGAGAGCACAGATGTCCTTGTTCGGTTGTCGCAGGCTTTTAAAGGTTGCGCCGTTGTAAAGGCGGATTTGGTGTGATGTTGCGCGCCTTTTCTTTTGGCTTGAGGTTACGCAGCTTGGTATCGGCCAGCATGGACGTCACGTATTCCACGTAAAAAACACCAGGCTCAAAAAAGCACTCACGCACCACGCTACTCAAACACGGCGCTAGCCGATGCAAGAAGCTGCCGGAAACTGCTAGATCCAAAAAAAACAAAAGCCCGCAATTGCGCGGGCTTCCGGGTGTTTCTTAGCACTCGCTACCGGACAATGCCGGACGCGGGATCATTCCCACTCAATCGTCGCAGGCGGCTTGCTCGACACATCGTAAGTAACGCGGGAAATACCCTCGATCTCGTTGATGATGCGGCCACTTACCGTCTCCAGCAGCTCGTAAGGCAGGTGCGCCCAGCGTGCGGTCATGAAGTCGATGGTTTCTACGGCGCGCAGTGCGACAACCCAGGCGTAGCGACGGCCGTCGCCGACGACGCCTACCGATTTGACAGGCTGGAACACGACGAAGGCCTGGCTGACTTTGTGATACCAGTCGGCCTTGCGCAGTTCTTCGATGAAGATGTGGTCTGCGCGACGCAGCAGGTCGGCGTATTCCTTTTTCACTTCACCCAAGATGCGCACGCCCAGGCCCGGGCCCGGGAATGGGTGGCGGTAGACCATGTCGTACGGCAGGCCGAGTTCCAGGCCGAGGCGGCGGACTTCGTCCTTGAACAGTTCGCGCAGGGGCTCGACCAGTTTGAGATTCATCTCCTCCGGCAGGCCGCCCACGTTGTGGTGCGACTTGATGACGTGGGCTTTGCCGCTCTTCGCGCCAGCTGACTCGATCACGTCCGGATAGATGGTGCCTTGGGCCAGGTACTTGATGTTGTCCAGCTTGCAGGATTCGGCATCGAACACGTCAATGAAAGTACGGCCGATGATTTTGCGCTTCTTCTCTGGATCGCTTTCGCCTGCCAGGTTGTTCAGGAACTGCTCTTCGGCATTGGCGCGGATGACCTTGACGCCCATGTTCTCGGCGAACATGGCCATGACCTGTTCACCTTCGTGCAAGCGCAACAGGCCGTTGTCGACGAAGACGCAAGTCAGTTGATCGCCGATGGCCTTGTGCAGCAGCGCTGCGACCACGGAGGAGTCGACGCCGCCGGACAGGCCCAGCAGGACGTTGTCGGTGCCAACCTGGGCGCGAATGGTGGCGATCGCGTCGTCAGCGATGTGCGACGGCGTCCACAGTGCTTCGCAGCCGCAGATGTCGAGGATGAAGCGCGACAGGATGCGACCGCCCTGCTTGGTGTGGGTCACTTCCGGGTGGAACTGCACGCCGTAGTAGCCACGGGTGTCGTCGGCCATGCCGGCGATCGGGCAACTCGGGGTGCTGGCCAGAACGTGGAAGCCGTCCGGGATTTCAGTGACTTTGTCGCCGTGACTCATCCACACATCGAGACCGAACACGCCATCAGCGTCGATGTGGTCTTCGATGCCGTCAAGGATGCGGCTCTTGCCAACGACGTCGACGCGGGCATAACCGAATTCACGCAGGTCGGAACCGGCAACGCGGCCGCCCAGTTGTTCAGCCATGGTCTGCATGCCGTAGCAGATGCCGAAGACGGGAACGTTGAGGTCGAACACGGCCTGTGGCGCACGCGGGCTGTTGGCTTCGTGCACGGACTCCGGGCCACCGGCGAGGATGATGCCGCGCGGGGCGAATTCGCGAATCGCTTCGTCGTCCATGTCGAACGGATGCAGTTCGCAGTACACGCCGATTTCACGCACGCGACGGGCGATCAATTGGGTGTATTGGGAACCGAAGTCGAGGATCAGGATACGGTGGGCGTGAATGTCGAGGGCCATGACTCAATCTCGTCAAAAAACAGAAACGACACGGGGCTGCGTCAACAGCCCCGGCTATGAAACTTGCTGAACTGCATCGCAGCGCGAACCACGATGCAATCCGGATCAACCAACGCGATAGTTCGGCGCTTCCTTGGTGATCTGCACGTCGTGGACGTGGGATTCAGCCATGCCGGCACCGGTGATGCGCACGAATTCGGGCTTGGTGCGCATTTCTTCGATGGTGGCACTGCCGGTGTAACCCATGGAAGAGCGCAGACCGCCCATCAATTGATGGATGATGGCGGACAGCGGGCCTTTATAGGCCACACGACCTTCGATACCTTCTGGCACCAGCTTTTCGGCACCTGCGGACGAGTCCTGGAAATAGCGGTCGGACGAGCCTTGCGCCTGGGACATTGCACCCAGCGAACCCATACCGCGATACGCCTTGTAGGAACGACCCTGGAACAGCTCGATCTCGCCCGGCGCCTCTTCGGTACCGGCGAACATCGAGCCCATCATTACGCAGGATGCGCCAGCCACGATGGCCTTGGACAGGTCACCGGAGAAGCGGATGCCGCCGTCGGCGATCATCGGCACGCCGGTGCCTTCGAGGGCAGCGGAAACGTTGGCGATGGCGCTGATCTGTGGAACGCCGACACCGGCGACGATACGGGTGGTGCAGATCGAGCCAGGGCCGATGCCGACTTTGACGGCGTCGGCGCCAGCGGCGACCAGCGCCTTGGCGGCTTCACCGGTGGCAATGTTGCCGCCGATGACCTGCACTTCCGGGAAATTTTCCTTGACCCACCGAACGCGGTCGATCACGCCTTTGGAGTGACCGTGGGCGGTATCGACGACCACGACGTCAACGCCTGCGGCAACCAGTGCAGTCACACGCTCGCCAGTGTCCTTGCCGGTGCCGACCGCAGCACCGACGCGCAGACGACCCTGGTCGTCCTTGCTGGCCAGCGGATAGGCCTTGGCCTTTTCGATGTCCTTGACGGTCATCATGCCCTTGAGCGCGAACTTGCCGTCGACGATCAGGACTTTTTCCAGACGGTGCTTGTGCAGCAACTCGCGCACTTCATTCTTGTCAGCGCCTTCGCGAACGGTGACCAGACGCTCTTTAGGCGTCATCACTTCGCGGACAGGGACATCGAGACGGTTTTCGAAACGCACGTCACGGGAAGTCACGATGCCGACCAGGTCGCCATCATGCAGCACGGGTACGCCGGAAATGTTGTGCATGCGGGTCAGTTCGAACAGATCGCGAACCGTGGCGTCGGCCTCGATCGTGATCGGGTCCTTGACGACACCGGCCTCGAATTTCTTGACCTTGCGCACTTCGGCAGCCTGCTGCTCGATGGTCATGTTCTTGTGGATGATACCGATACCGCCTTCCTGGGCCATGGCGATTGCCAGACGGGCCTCGGTGACAGTGTCCATTGCAGCGGAGACCAAAGGAATATTCAGCTCGATGCCACGGGTCAAACGGGTTTTCAGACTGACTTCGTTGGGCAGTACCTCGGAATAACCGGGCACAAGGAGAATGTCGTCGAATGTAAGGGCTTCTTGACTGATACGCAGCATCGCGGGGGCTCCCGGGCGGGAAAATTGGAAGCGCGCCATTATACCCACACACCCCGCCCGGCTCAATGTAAACCTCAGTCTATTATTGAAGCCGTTTATAAACGCACTTTGACGAAAGACACCGGCCGATCCAGACGTTCGGCGAAGTCATCGAGAAAGGTCTGCGTAAAGGACGCATCCAGCCAGTTGTTGAAGATGAAACCCAGGTTGGAAAAACCGCAGGCGTCCAGAAACAAAAAGCCATTGATGTCGTCTTCGTGCCGGCATTCCGGGCAGGTGAAGTTGTCAGTGTGGCCGGGCATCCAGTCTTCCAGGCTGTCGAACAGCGCTTCGCCGATTTCACGGCGGCATTCCGGGCAACCGGCTTCTTCGGCGAAGTTGTTCAGCGGGGTGAAGATGCAGCGCTTGGTCACGATCTCCAGCCCGTTGACGGTTTCACCGAACGGCAATGCGTCGGGGTTCTGCACCACGCGTCTGGCACCCGGCGCCACGGCGTAGGCCATTTTGTTTCCGGCACGCCCGCAAGTCGTCAGTTCGGGCTCGACGACATTGAGCTTGACCAGCCAGCGCAGGATCAGGCGCGCCCTCGCCTCGTGCGCAGGAAAGGTGGAGATTTGCGGGACGATGATGCTTTGGGTGTTCATGACGGACTGTCGTTTGCAGCGAATCGAGGCCGCAGCTTAATCGGCCATGGTTTCAGGTCAAGTTCAAACGTCCCGTCAACCGGAAAAGTAGCGGGCGATCAGGGCCATGCCACTGACCAGCACCAGCCAGGTCACCAGACGCACAAAGGTTTCGCGGGACAGCCTCTGGGTCAGCGCCCTGCCCACCCAGGAGCCGGTCAGCATCGCGGGCAACAGACAGACGCCCAGCACCAGCAGCGGGATTTCGGCGTAAACACCCGCGATCAAAAACAGGCTCAAGCGTACGACGGTGCTGCAACTGATCAGCGCACTTTGCGTGGCCCGGGCCTGCTCTTTGGACGTGAGGCGACTGTTCAGGTAGATCGCGTATAAAAAGCCGCCACTGCCAAACAGCGCGCCGAACAGACCGCCAATGGTGCCCATGGGGATTGCCCAGCCTGCGGCCAGTTGCGTCGGCCGCACCTTGATGGCCAGGCTGTACACCGCGTACCCGGTCACGAAGACGCCCATTAATAGAAGCAGCAGGTCGGATTTGAGGTTGAGCAGAAACAGCACGCCCAGCGTGCAACCTAACGCCATGCACGGCAACAGACGCAGCAGTTCGGATCTGACCACCGACTGGCGCGAGGGCAGCAGATTGCCGAATGCCGCGAGAAAATCCAGCATCACCAGCAGCGGGATAATGCGGGACAGCGGCATCAAGTGGATCAGGATCGGCCCGGCCACCAGCGCTGTGCCGAAACCGGCAATGCCGAATACGATGTAGGCAGCCGCCACACTCAGCTCGATGATCAGCCAGTCAAGCGGTGTGAAGCCCAGTTGAGTGAAGGCCGAGAACACCCCGATATCGCCCACGATGCTTCCTTTCCAGAGGGATTAAAGCGACTGTAGCAAAGACGCGGGGGAGTCGCCTTCACGTGGATGGCTGCCGGATCGACCGGACGCTCGCGCAACGAGCATCTTCGGGCTTTTGATCGAGCCCGTGCTCCGCGTATGATGCCCGGCATGATCAAAGACCCTTTCGCAAGACTCGGCCTCGACCGGGAAGTCCTTACTGTCAGCCAGCTCAACGGCCGCGCCCGGGTGTTGCTGGAAGACGTGTTCAGCAGCATCTGGGTCGAGGGCGAGATTTCCAATCTCTCGCGCCCGGCGTCGGGGCATGTGTACTTCACCCTCAAGGACTCCGGCGCCCAAGTGCGTTGCGCACTGTTCCGCCAGAGTGCGGCGCGGGTACGCCAGGCGTTGAAGGACGGGCTGCAGGTCAAGGTACGCGGCAAGGTTTCGTTGTTCGAAGGCCGTGGCGATTACCAACTGATCCTCGACACCGTCGAACCGGCGGGCGACGGCGCGTTGCGCCTGGCATTCGATGCACTGAAAGCCAAACTCAGCGACGAAGGCTTGTTCAGCGCCGAACGCAAGGTCGCCCTGCCCTTGCACCCGCAGCGGATCGGCATCATCAGCTCGCCGACCGGCGCGGTGATCCGCGACATCATCAGCGTGTTCCGGCGGCGTGCGCCGCGGGTCGAACTGACGCTGATCCCGACCGCCGTTCAAGGCCGCGAAGCGATTAACCAGATTGTCCGCGCGCTCAAACTGGCCGACTCCCGCGGCTTCGACGCGCTGATCCTCGCCCGGGGCGGCGGCTCGCTGGAAGACCTGTGGTGCTTCAACGAAGAGGCCGTGGCCCGCGCCATCGACGCCTGCGTGACGCCGATCGTCAGTGCGGTCGGGCATGAAACCGACGTATCGATCAGCGACTTCGTGGCGGACGTGCGTGCACCGACGCCGTCAGCGGCCGCCGAACTGTTGGCTCCCGATTCCAGCGACCTGCACCGCCGCGTCGACAACCTGCATCGCCGACTGATCAGCCGTATGCAGGACCGCCTGATGCGCGAGCGTCTGCGCCTCGAAGGGATATCCCGGCGCCTGCGCCATCCCGGCGAGCGCCTGCGTCAACAGTCACAGCGCCTGGATGATCTGGACATGCGCCTGCGTCGCGCCTTTGAACAGAGCATGCACAAACGTCAGGTGCGGCTGGCGCACATGGAAAGTCGACTCGCTGCCCAGCATCCGGGACGTACTCTGGCGTTCCTGCGTCAGCGCCTCGACGGTCTGGCCGAACGCCTGCCACGCGCCATTCGCGAACAGATCAAGACCCGCAAATTACAACTGCAAAGCCAGGTTCAGACCCTTAACGTCGTCAGCCCGCTCGCTACTCTGGGGCGCGGTTACAGCATTCTGCTCGACGAGCGGGGACAGGCGATTCGCACCGCCGCACAAACCCAGACCGGCCAGCGCCTGACCGCAAAACTGGGCGAAGGCGAACTGCAAGTGCGGGTCGAGGACAACCATCTGACGCCCGTGACCCTCTCTCTTCTGGACTGACTGCCCGATGCTACGTTTTATCGCCCCGCTGTTCGCTCTGCTGCTGTGCCTGCCTGCCCAGGCCGACAGTTTCATCACCCGCGCCCTGAACAAACCGGTGCCGGGCGGCGTTGCCGTCATCGACCTGGGAACCGGCGCGCAGGCGCCGACCGCCACCTATCAGGACAAGCCGGTGCTGGTGGTCAAAGAGCAAGGCACGCGCTGGCTGGCGATTGTCGGCATTCCGCTGACGGTCAAGCCGGGGACGCAGCAGATAGCCTCAGGCGGTCGCACGCTCAACTTCACGGTCGGCACCAAGAAGTACCCGGAGCAGCACATCACCTTGAAGAACAAACGCCAGGTCAATCCCAACCCCGAAGACAACACGCGTATCGAAGGTGAACTGGCCGAACAGATCCGTGCCTATCGCAGTTTCAGCCCCGGCACGCCGAGCAACCTGATTCTCGACAAACCGGTCAACGGCCCGCTGTCCAGCAAGTTCGGGGTTCGTCGCTTCTTCAACGGCGAAGAACGCAACCCGCATGCCGGGCTGGACTTTGCAGTGCCTGCGGGCACGCCGATCAAGTCACCGGCGGCTGGCAAAGTGATTCTGATCGGCGATTACTTCTTCAACGGCAACACGGTGTTCGTCGATCATGGCCAAGGCTTCATCAGCATGTTCTGTCACCTGTCGAAGATCGATGTGAAGCCGGGCGATCTGGTGCCGCGTGGTGGCGTCGTGGGCAAGGTCGGCTCCACAGGCCGGGCAACCGGCCCGCACATGCACTGGAATGTCAGCCTGAACGATGCACGGGTCGATCCGGCCATCTTCATCGGCGCGTTTCAGCCCTGATCGTAACGAGTAGCAGGTCAGCCCTCAGAAACTGTCCTGCTTGCGAAAGAGACGGTGCCGCTCGCTGCATTTGCGCAGGAGCAACAAGCGCCACCCGTCTTGCGCACATCACCGAGCCTCAACAATAACCCTGTAAAAATATTGATTAATGCGCTGTTAAAAAGCTCAAAAATCAAGATAACAGGAATTTATCCCAATTATTTTCAAGTGCTTGCCATCCTTTACTCCAATGGTTACGGTTGGCCACATGAAAACCTCTCAAACCCTCATTCTGTTGCGCCAACATCGGTGCCTCAGCCTGGTCAGTGCCCGACTGCCAGGCTAGATTGCAGTGCCTCGACCTTGCGTTTGCGACAACGGTTGGCCGCCTCTTTCCGGCCTTTCAGTACAAAGGACTATTCACATGACCATGCTCAAAGATCCCTCGAACAAGTACCGCGCGTTTCCGACCATCGATCTGCCTGACCGCACCTGGCCTTCCAAGACCATCAATGCGGCGCCGATCTGGTGCAGTTCAGACCTGCGCGACGGTAACCAGTCGCTGATCGAGCCCATGGATGCGGTCAAGAAGCTGCGTTTCTGGAAAACGCTGGTCAGCGTCGGCGTCAAGGAAATCGAAGCTTCGTTTCCATCCGCCTCACAGACCGACTTCGACTTCGTGCGCACCCTGATCGAAGACGGCCACATCCCGGACGACACCACCATCCAGGTGCTGACCCAGGCTCGCGAAGACCTGATCGCCCGCACCTTCGAATCGCTGCGTGGCGCAAAGAAAGCCATCGTTCACCTGTATAACGCGACCAGCCCGTCGTTCCGCCGCATCGTGTTCAACCAGGACAAAGCCGGCGTGAAGGACATTGCCGTCAATGCCGCCAAGCTGTTCGTGAAATACGCCGCTCAGCAGCCTGAAACCCAGTGGACCTTCGAATACTCGCCGGAAACCTTCAGCGCAACCGAGCTGGAATTCGCCAAGGAAGTCTGCGACGCGGTGATCGAGGTCTGGAACCCGACGCCTCAGAACAAAGTGATCCTGAACCTGCCTGCCACCGTTGAAGTCGCGACGCCGAATATCTATGCCGACCAGATCGAATGGTTCGGTCGCAACATCACGCGTCGTGACAGCGTGCTGATCAGCCTGCACACCCACAATGACCGTGGCACCGGCGTCGCCGCCACCGAGCTGGGCCTGATGGCGGGCGCGGATCGCGTCGAAGGCTGTCTGTTCGGCAACGGCGAGCGCACCGGTAACGTCGACCTGGTCACCGTCGCTCTGAACCTCTACACCCAGGGTATTAACCCTGAGCTGGATTTCTCGGACATCGACGGGGTGCGCAAGGTCGTTGAGGAATGCAACCAGATCCCGGTTCACCCACGTCACCCGTACGTCGGCGACCTGGTCCACACCGCATTCTCCGGCTCGCACCAGGACGCTATCCGCAAGGGCTTCACTCAGCAGAAGGATGGCGAGCTGTGGGAAGTGCCTTACCTGCCGATCGACCCGGCCGACATCGGTCGCAGCTACGAGGCGGTAATCCGTGTCAACAGCCAGTCGGGCAAAGGTGGCATCACTTACCTGCTGGAACAGGAATACGGCATCTCGCTGCCGCGTCGCATGCAGATCGAGTTCAGCCAGGTGGTACAGGGTGAGACAGACCGCCTGGGCCTTGAGATGAGCGCCGAGCAGATTCATTCCCTGCTGCGTCGCGAATACCTGCAGGCCAATACGCCTTATGCGCTGATCAGCCACAAGTTGCAGGAAGAAAACGGCAACAGTTCGGTCGATGCCGAAGTCCATGTCGACGGCGAAACCCAGCACTGGCGCGGCAAGGGCAAGGGCGCGCTGGAAGCTCTGGTGGCCGGTCTGCCGATTGCGGTGGAGATCATGGACTACAACGAACACGCCATTGGTTCCGGCACAACGGCCAAGGCCGCTGCCTACATCGAGCTGCGTGTGAATGGCGACAAAGCGGTACACGGCGTGGGCATCGATGAGAACATCACCACCGCCAGCTTCCGCGCGCTGTTCAGTGCGCTGAACCGCTCGCTGAGTCAGGCACAAGCCAAAGCGGCCTGAGTGAACGATAGATAAGAGCAGCGGACACCGGTCCGCTGCCCTTTCGCTGACCTGAAACATCCCTCCCCGCCTTTCAACACGTGGCTTTGCGGGCGATTCCATTCTGCGCATGACCCTGTCCGTTTCGGCATAATCTTTTTTATTTATGCTGTGGTAGCATGCTGCCTTTGTTTCAGACTGACCCGAATCGAACAGCAACTCATAAGCTGAAGATGTCTGTCTGAATTGACCTGCCAGCTCCACCTTCCTATAAAACCAAGACGACTATTGCATTGTTTCCCGGACGAAAAGAATGCACGGGCAGACCCTCCGTGCATTGAAAACAGCATCGGCCTCGTTAACGCCGAGCTGATCCAATCACATTTGGAGCGTTTATGCCCAAGGCTTCCCATCAAGACCTGCGCCGCAGCTTTCGTGAGCTGACCTCGTCAAAATCCTGCTTTCACACCGCTTCGGTATTCGACCCCATGTCTGCGCGCATCGCCGCCGATCTGGGCTTTGAAGTCGGCATCCTGGGCGGCTCGGTCGCTTCGCTGCAAGTACTGGCAGCGCCTGATTTCGCCCTGATCACGCTCAGCGAGTTCGTCGAGCAGGCCACCCGCATCGGCCGTGTCGCACAGCTTCCCGTCATTGCAGACGCAGACCATGGTTACGGCAACGCCCTTAACGTCATGCGCACGGTCACTGAGCTGGAACGCGCCGGTATCTCGGCCCTGACCATCGAAGACACCCTGCTGCCCGCGCAATTTGGCCGCAAGTCGACCGACCTGATTTCGACAGCCGAAGGCGTGGGCAAGATTCGCGCCGCCCTGGAAGCACGGGTCGATCCTGAAATGTCGATCTTCGCCCGCACCAACGCAGCGATCATTCCGGTTCAGGAAGCCATCAGCCGCGTGCAGCAGTACCAGAGCGCAGGCGCCGATGGCATCACCATCGTCGGCATCCGTGACTTTGATCACCTGGCGCAGATTTCCGAAGGCCTGACCGTGCCACTGATGCTGGTCACATACGGAAATCCCGAGCTGCACGACAATGACCGTCTCGCTGAAATGGGCGTGCGGGTTTGCGTACATGGCCATGCAGCGTACTTCGCCGCCATCAAGGCGACGTACGATTGTCTGCGTGAACAGCGCCAGATTCTGGGCAGCACCTCGAACATGAGCGCGACCGAACTGACCCACACCTACACCCAGCCGGAAGACTACGTGGAATGGGCGAAGAAGTTCATGAACGTCAACGAGTAAGCCCGACGCCACGGCAGTAACGCAGAAATCAAAAAGCCTCCCTCTCGTTCAAGAGGGAGGCTTTTTTTCAAGCTCGTTTCTTCGCGGATGGTCGCGAGAAGCGCATCAAGCCTTGGTGTTGACGCCGCCTTGAGTCTGCAATTGCAACAACGTGCCTTGCAGAGTCTGCAACGAGGCGCTGGTGGCCATGATTTGTGCCTGGATCGCCATCGCTCGCTGAGCCTTCTCTTCCGGCGTGCCTTGACTGCTTTGCGCTGCCGCCAGTTGAGCCTGCTGTTGAGCCAGTTGCTTCTGAGCCTGCTTGATCTGCTCTTTGATCTTATCGATAGTGGACTCGAGTGCCGAGCTGCTGGAACCGCCCACAGTGCCGCCTTCAGCCGTCCCGGCCACTTTGGCCCCTTCCAGAGACACTTCCGTCGTCTTCTTCTCATCATCCTGGGTGGCAGCGGCGTTTGCTGCCTGTGCTTCCTGGTTTTTAACCGTTACCGAAAGCGAACTCGAGTAAGCACTTAGCGTGGATGTATTGATAGTAGTCATGACGCTCTCCTGGGGGTTTGCGAACGCTATCGGCCGCCATGAAACATTCTGAAGCATTTATTTGATAATAAATGCATCAGCGTCCAGCCCGGCCGGAAAGCGTGTCCGATAGGCGTGCAGATCACCCGCATTGAGGGCTGCCTGAAAAACCCCGTCCGCCTCGCCAGCGCTGAGCAGGCTCTCGCCGTGGAAGTCCAGCACCTGACTGTCACCTGTATAGGCAAAGCCCTTGCCGTCGGTCCCGATACGATTCACCGCCGCCACGTAACACAGGTTTTCAATTGCCCTGGCGGGCAGTAAGCGGTTCCAGTGCAGGCGACGGGCACCCGGCCAATTGGCGGTGTACAGCAGCAGATCGGTGTCCTGCGCATCGCGACTCCAGACCGGGAATCGCAGGTCGTAACAAATCAAAGGACGGATACGCCAGCCCTTGAGTTCGAACATCACCTGACGCTCGCCCGGCGTGTAATGCTCATGCTCGCCCGCCATGCGGAACAGGTGACGCTTGTCGTAATGCAGCAACTGCCCGTCGGGACGCGCCCACAACAATCGATTGCGATGACTGCCATCGGCAGCGCGAATGATCACGCTGCCAGTAATGACCGCATCGATGCGCCTGGCCTGCTCCAGCAACCATGCCGACGCGGGACCGGCTTCAGGCTCGGCAAGCACCTCGGACTCCATCGAGAATCCGGTGGTGAACATCTCCGGCAGGATCACCAGATCGGCACCCCGCGCCTGATCGAGCAGAGGCTCGAAATGTTCCAGATTGGCGTCGCGGTCATGCCAGACCAGCGTGGTCTGGATCAGAGCGATGTTCAGGTTCGGTAGCTGACTCAGATCGCGCATAGTTTCTCCGCCGCCTGACGCAGCGTTTCCTCTTGTTTGGCGAAGCACAGACGGATCAGTCGCTGGCCTTCAGGCGGACTCTGGTAGAACACCGAGATAGGAATACTTGCCACGCCATGCTCACGGGTCATCCACAACGCCATGTCGACGTCATTGAGGTCGGGGCGTATCTGCGAGTAGTCCACCAATTGAAAATAGGTGCCGCCGACTCGCTCGAAACTGAAACGCGAACCTGCCAGTTGGTCGCAGAAATAATCGCGTTTGGCCTGATAGAAGGCCGGCAGCTCATCGACATGCTCGGGATGCGCGGCCATGAAATCAGCCAGTGCGAACTGCAGTGGCGTTACCCCGCAGAAACTCACGTACTGATGAACCTTGCGCATCTCGGCCGTCAGCGCGGGCGGTGCCACCACATAACCGGTTTTCCAGCCGGTGACGTGGTAGGTCTTGCCGAACGAGCTGACCACGAACGCACGCTGATACAGCGCCTCATGGTCCAGCACACTGACATGACGCTGGCCGTCGAACACCAGATGCTCGTAGACCTCATCGCTGAGCAGGTAAATATCACGCTCGGCAATCAACGCCGCCAGCCGATCAAGCTCGGCGTGGCTGATCAGTGCACCGCTGGGATTGTGCGGGCTGTTGATGACGATCATGCGTGTGCGCGGGCTCAGGGCGTCGGTCAGCTTCTGCCAGTCGATGGCGAAATCATCCAGCCCCAGTTGTACGTGAACGCAGCGTCCACCGGCGAGTTCGACCGCAGGCTCATAGCTGTCATAGCACGGGTCGAAAATGATCACCTCGTCGCCGGGACGAATGACCGTCTGCACCGCACAGAAAATCCCTTGGGTCGCGCCCGGCGTAATGGTGATTTCCGTGTCCGCATCGACCGCGCGCCCATAGCTGCGGGCGATTTTGGCAGCCACCTGCTGACGCAGCGCGGGCAGGCCGGTCATCGGCGAATATTGATTGTGACCTTGCATGACATGACGGCAGACCGCGTCGCGCAGCGCCTGCGGGCCATCGAAATCGGGAAACCCTTGAGACAGGTTGATGGCACCGGTTTCGGCAGCCAGTTGTGACATGACGGTGAAGATGGTGGTGCCCACATTAGGCAGCTTGCTGTCGATCATGGAGCCCTTTCCCTGCAATCCCCCGGCACCACGGCGGCACGGGTCAGGCAGGATAGCCCAAGGAGCGCGCATAAAAAAAGGCACCAGAGGTGCCTTTTTCGTACATTTCCTACAGACCATTCAGCGCTTGTCGCGGCGCTTCTTGTCGGCTTTCTTGTGGTGCGACATCATCCGACGCTTCTTGTTGACCTGGCGGTCCGTCAGCGTGTTCTTGTTGCCTTCGTACGGGTTCTCGCCGCCCTTGAACTCGATACGGATCGGCGTACCGACCAGTTTGAGCACACGGCGGTAGGTGTTCTCCAGGTAGCGAACGTAGGACTTCGGCACCTTCTCGACCTGGTTGCCATGGATCACGATCAATGGCGGGTTCGCACCACCCAGGTGAGCGTAGCGCAGCTTGATGCGGCGGCTGCCAACCATCGGCGGCGCATGCTCGCTGACTGCGTCTTCCAGAATCTGGGTCAGACGGCTGGTCGGCCAGCGGGTGACGGCGGATTTGAACGAGTTCTGTACCGACTGATACAGGTTGCCCACGCCCGTGCCGTGCAGAGCCGAGATGAAGTGAATGTCGGCGAAATCGACGAAGAACAGACGACGTTCCAGCTCGACCTTCACGTAATCGCGTTCGCCCGGCGTCATGCCGTCCCACTTGTTGAGCGCGATGACCAGCGCACGACCGGCTTCGAGCGCGAAGCCCAGCAGGTTGAGATCGTGATCGACCACACCTTCGCGGGCATCCATCACGAAGATCACCACGTTGGCGTCCTTGATGGCCTGCAGCGTCTTGACCACCGAGAACTTTTCAACTTCTTCGTGGATCTTGCCGCGCTTGCGCACACCGGCGGTGTCGATCAGCGTGTACTTCTCTTCGTTACGCTCGAAGGGAATGTAGATACTGTCACGAGTGGTGCCAGGCTGATCGTAGACGATGACCCGGTCTTCACCTAGCATGCGGTTGACCAGCGTCGATTTGCCGACGTTGGGGCGACCGATGATCGCGATCTTGATGCCGTCCTTCTCGCTCGGCCCCGGAATGCGCTTGGCTTCCTCGCCTTCGGCAACCTCTTCGACTTCACCGTCTTCAAGGTCGTCTTCGTCGCGAGGGAATTCGCGCAGAGCAATTTCCAGCATCTGCGAGATGCCGCGACCGTGCGCGCCAGCTACCGGAATGGCATCGCCCAGACCCATCGGGCTGAACTCGGCACGGGCCAGGTTCTCGTCGATGTTGTCGATCTTGTTGGCGACCACATAGGAACGCTTGTTACGTTTGCGCAGGTGCTCGCCGATCATCTGGTCGGCAGCGGTGTAGCCTGCTCGGGCGTCTACAAGAAACAGCACCACATCGGCTTCTTCGATGGCCAGCAGCGACTGCTCGGCCATCTTTTCGTCCATGCCATGCTCGTCACCGGAGATACCACCGGTGTCGATCAGAATGTAGGAGCGCCCCTGCCACTTCGCCTCTCCGTATTGGCGATCACGGGTAAGACCGGACAGATCGCCGACAATAGCGTCGCGGGTCCTGGTCAGGCGGTTGAACATGGTGGACTTGCCGACGTTCGGTCGACCCACCAGGGCGATTACGGGAACCATGCGGCTCTCCACTTCGTTATTTCAGAAAATACAAAAGCCGCTGCAGGGCAGCGGCCGGAGTTCGGGGCGGTGCCAAAAGGCACCGCGGCCTTGCCTGGGCAAGGTCGCCAGAGGCCTGAGGCCTCCAGCTTGGACACTCATTGCTTGACGGTCAGGGCTTCCAGTTTGCCGCTGTTGCCGTACACGTAAATCATGTCACCAACCACCAGCGGACGGGCACGCAGGCCGTCGCTGTCGATACGCTGACGACCCACGAACCGACCATCCACCTGGCTCAACAGGTGAAGATAGCCTTCCATGTCGCCGACCGCTACATAGCTGGAATACACTTCCGGCGCGCCCAACTGGCGGCGGGCCAGAGATTCATTGCTCCACAGTGCGGAGGAAGAACGCTCGTCGATGCCTTCGACCGTTCCGGAAGCCAGGGTCGCGTAAACGCTGCCGAAGCCTTGGGCAACGCCCGAGTAGCTGGACGCGTCACGCTGCCAGAGCACACGACCGCTTTCCAGTTCCAGACCGGCAACACGGCCCTGATAGGTCGCGACATACAGTGTACCGCCGGACAGCAGCAAACCGCCGTCGATGTCGACTACACGGTCCAGCTCCGAACGACCTTGCGGGATCGCAACACGCTGCTCCCAGATCGGCACGCCATTGGAAATGTCCAGCGCGACCACCTTGCCGGTGGACAGGCCTGCGACCGCCAGACGATTGGTCGCCAGCGGAGCACCCGTGCCACGCAGGGTCAGGACCGCAGGCGTGCTTTCATAGATCCAGAGCTGGGAACCGGTAGAGGCATCAAAGCCAACGACGCGATCGTCCTGAGTCTGAACAACGACAACACTGCCGTTGGTAGCAGGCGGGGCCAGCACTTCGCTGGTCACGCGAGCGCGCCATTTTTCTTCGCCGGACGCGGCGTCCATGGCAATCACTTCACCCTTGAGGGTGCCGATCATCACCAGCCCGTAACCCACGCCTACAGCACCGGATACCGGAAGCTCGAGATCCTTTTTCCAGATCACGTCACCGGTCAGACGATCCAGCGACACGACTTCGCCCGTCACATCGGCGGCATAGATACGATCACCGTCGATGGCCGGGACCAGCATGTTGTAGGTCTTGCCCTGACCGTCACCGATTGAACGGCTCCACTGCTTCTGCAGGACCACCTCTTCCTTGAAATCGGTCAGCTCGGCCGGCGGCAGTTCTTTCTTGCTGTTGCTGCTGCAACCCGCGGCCAGAATGGCCAGAGCCAGCAATGCTGCATGTTTCCAACGAATCACGTCACGCATCCCCTTTCGCCAGATCGTCGAGCTTCATTTGCAGGCCGCCGACCGCTGCTTCTTCAGACAGGGCGGATTTGGCCTTTTGGTATGCAGCATACGCCTCGTCGGTACGACCCAGCTGAACCAGCAGATCACCCTTGAGTTCTTCACGGCTGGCCAGGAACGATTTATCAGCATCGCCCGTCAGCAGTTTCAGCGCGTCATCAGCCTTGTTCTGGGCAGCCAGCACGCGAGCCAGACGCTGACGGGCAATTTCACCCAGCGTATCGTTGGCAGGCTTGTCGGCAACCGTCTTCAGCTCGGCCGCGGCGTCGTCGAGTTTACCGGCATCGACGGCAACTTTCGCGACAAAAAGGCTGCCGTACTGGGCATAAGTCGTACCGCCGTACTCGCTTTTCAGCTTGCCGGAGATCTCGGCGACACGGGTTGTATCTGCCTGGCCACTTGGCGTCAGCGCGGTTTCGAGCAATTGCTGATAGAGCATCGAGGCGCCTTGCGACTGGCTGGCCTGATATCTCTGCCAGAACTGCCAGCCGAGGACCACGATCAGCGCCAGCACAGCGCCCACGACCAGGGGTTTGCCGTTGCGCTGCCACCAGTCTTTCATTACCGCCAGCTCTTCATCTTCGGAACTCGACACCCCAATACTCCTATTCGCTAAAACGGCTGTTAATCAGCTTCAACCCTGCACGACGCAGGAGGCCAGGTGCTCTGACAGAGCGTCCCAGGCAATATTTTGTTGTTCACCCTGACCACGCAGGGGTTTGACACCGATGATCTTCTGCGCGAGTTCTTCTTCGCCAAGGATCAGAGCATACAGCGCACCGCTCTTGTCGGCTTTCTTGAACTGGCTCTTGAAGCTGCCGGCACCGGCGTTGACCTGCAGGCGCAGGTGGGGCAAACGGTCACGCACCTGCTCGGCAAGCGCCAGCCCGGCCAGCTCGGCTGCATCGCCGAACGCGCAGAGATAGACATCCACCTGGCGGGAGATCTCTTCGGGAATCTGCTCCAGGGTTTCCAGCAGCAGAACCAGACGCTCGATGCCCATTGCGAAACCGACACCTGCAGTCGGCTTGCCGCCCATCTGCTCGACCAGACCGTCGTAACGGCCGCCCGCACAGACAGTGCCCTGGGCACCCAGTTTGTCGGTGACCCATTCGAAAACGGTCTTGCTGTAGTAATCCAGCCCGCGCACCAGCTTGGGGTTGATCACATACGGAATGCCGGCAGCGTCCAGACGGGCTTTCAGGCCTTCGAAGTGAGCCCGGGATTCGTCATCCAGGTAATCCGCCAGCTTCGGCGCATCGACCAGTACAGCCTGTGTTTCCGGGTGCTTGGTATCGAGCACGCGCAGCGGGTTGGTTTTCAGCCGGCGCTGGCTGTCCTCGTCCAGTTGATCGAGACGGGCCGACAGGAACTCGACCAGCGCATCACGGTAACGCGCACGCGCCTCGCTGGTGCCCAGACTGTTTAGCTCGAGTTTGACTGCGTCACGGATGCCCAGCATGCCCCACAGGCGCCAGGTCATCACGATCAGTTCGGCATCGATGTCCGGACCGTCGAGATTGAAGACTTCCACGCCAATCTGGTGAAACTGGCGATAACGGCCTTTCTGCGGACGCTCGTGGCGGAACATCGGCCCGATGTACCACAGTTTCTGAACCTGGCCACCACCAGTAATACCGTGTTCGAGCACTGCGCGCACGCATGCGGCCGTACCTTCGGGCCGCAACGTCAGGGAGTCGCCATTGCGGTCGGCAAAGGTGTACATCTCTTTCTCGACGATGTCGGTGACTTCGCCGATGGAGCGCTTGAACAGGTCAGTGAATTCGACGATGGGCATGCGAATCTGCCGATAACCGTAGTTATCGAGCAGACGCGAAACGGTGCTCTCGAAATGGCGCCACAGCGGCGTCTGCTCGGGCAGGATGTCGTTCATGCCACGAATGGCTTGCAGAGACTTACTCACAAAAAATCCTTAGCAATACGGGTTAGCCGCGCACGATGACCGAGGCGTCGGCTTCGGCCTTTTCAGCCGCTTTCTCCCGGATCAAGCGTTCAAGCTCGTCCACGAGATTATCATTGGTCAGTTTCTGCGAAGGCTTGCCATCGATGTAGATCAGATTCGGCGTACCGCCCGTGAGGCCGATATGCGCCTCCTTGGCTTCACCCGGACCGTTGACCACACAACCGATGACAGCGACATCCAGCGGCACCAGCAAATCTTCGAGACGACCTTCAAGCTCGTTCATGGTCTTGACCACATCGAAATTCTGCCGCGAACAGCTCGGGCAGGCGATGAAGTTGATGCCACGGGAACGAAGGCGCAACGATTTGAGAATGTCGTAACCTACTTTCACCTCTTCGACCGGATCAGCGGCCAGCGAGATGCGGATAGTATCGCCAATCCCTTCGGCGAGCAGCATACCTAGGCCGACGGCCGATTTCACTGTGCCTGAGCGCAATCCACCGGCTTCGGTGATGCCCAGGTGCAGCGGCTGGATAATCTGCTTGGCCAACAGGCGGTAGGCCTCGACGGCCATGAACACGTCGGACGCCTTTACGCTGACCTTAAAGTCCGGAAAATTCAGACGGTCGAGGTGCTCGACGTGACGCAGCGCCGACTCCACCAGCGCGGCAGGCGTGGGTTCGCCGTATTTCTTCTGCAGGTCCTTTTCCAGCGAACCTGCGTTGACGCCGATACGGATCGGGATGCCGCGATCACGCGCCGCGTCGACCACCGCGCGCACACGGTCTTCACGACCGATGTTGCCAGGGTTGATGCGCAGGCAGTCAACGCCCAGTTCCGCGACGCGCAGTGCGATGCGGTAGTCGAAGTGGATGTCGGCAACCAGTGGCACTTTGACCAATTGCTTGATGCGACCGAAGGCTTCGGCCGCATCCATGTCAGGTACGGATACGCGCACGATATCGACACCGGCTGCTTCCAGCCGGTTGATCTGTGCAACGGTAGCCGCGACATCGTTGGTGTCGCTGTTGGTCATGCTCTGCACGGCAATCGGGGCATCACCGCCGACAGGAACAGAACCAACCCAGATTTTTCGGGATTCGCGACGCTTGATCGGAGATTCGCCGTGCATGACTTATTGCCCTAGTTTCAGGCGAGCAGTTTCGCCGCTGGTAAAAGGTGCCACGTCTACAGGCTGACCGTTATAGCTGACCTGCGCTCCGCGAGCGAAACCCAGACGCAGTGTCAACGGCGGCTTGCCGTTGACGTCCAGGCTGTCGCCCTTGCGCTTGAGGCCGCTGACCAGCACCTTGCCGTTGCCATCGGTCACCTGGGTCCAGCAATCAGCCGTGAACTGCACGTTGATCTGACCGGCACCGGCCATGACAGGCGCAGCCTGCTCGGCCGGTGGGGTGTTCGGCATGGACGGAACGGAAGGCGCGGTAGCAGGCACCTGAGCTGATGCGGCAGGCGGCGTCGCGGGTGCGGCTGCTTGCGAGTGAGCAGGCGGAGTAACGGTCTGGGCCGGTACTACAGGCGCAGCGCTTGGGGTTTCGCTGGGCGGTGTCCCGGTGTTCAACGGCAACGACGTCTCACCGGTTGCCTGGCTTTCAACGACTGCCTGATCTTCAGGCTCGTCCAGCGGATGAATCTGGGTGGTGCCGTCGGCGCTTTCGACTTCGACGTGCTCAAGGTTGAGGCCGGACTGATCCTTGCCACGCATCGCAGCCTGATCCTGCCACCAGAAGAAGCCGCCGCCAACCAGCACGATCAGCAACAACAGGCTGACAATGCGCAGAATGTTGTGCGAAAGACGAACAGGCTCTTCAATCCGGCCCAACGCATGGACCGAACTGCCCTTGCCGTCCGTACCGGTGTATTGGTCGAACTGCTCGACCAGCGCAGCCTGATCCAGCTCCAGCAGTTTCGCATAGGCACGCACATAGCCCCGGGCAAAGGTATGCCCAGGCAGCTTGTCAAAGTTCCCGTTCTCCAGATGGCTGAGTGAGGTCACGGTAAGGTTCAGCCTCAAAGCCACATCTGGCAGCGACCAGTCTTTACTCTCGCGAACCTGGCGCAGGGTTTCTCCAGGATTCACGCGGTTGGTTGCTACAACTTCGGGATGCGCCGCTTTCATCATTGCTCCGACAGGTATTGCTGATATTCCGGCGTACCGGGATAGAGTCTTTTTAATTGCAGACCAAAACTGGCTGCCTTGTTGCGGTCTTCATATACCTTAGCCAACCGCGTACCGAGCAATAGACTACGTGCATTTTGCTCGCTCAGTTGGCTAAAACGGTCGTAATAGTCACGCGCTGGCACATAATGCCCGTCTTCGTAAGACAACTCAGCCATTTCCAGCAAGGCACGCGGCTGTTGACGGTCCAGGCGCAACGCCTTGGTGAATTGCTCACGGGCCTGTTCACGATTGCCCAGTTTGAGCGATGTCATGCCCAGGCTTTCGAAAACCCGCGAACGCTCGGGATAAAGGTTGTCGGCAGCCGCCTGCTCAAAACGCTCGTAGGCTTCCTTGTAGCGCTTCTGCTCGTAGAGAAAACTACCGTAATTATTGACGATGCGCGTTTCGTTGCGGCTCGCCGACAGGGCCTTGCGAAAATACTGATCAGCGAGCTCCGGCTCCATCTCGGTCTGGAACACCAGCGCCAAAGCCGCGTTGGCTTCGGAATCGGAACCGTCCAGCTCCAGCGCTTTTTTCAAGGGAACCTTGGCGCGCTCGGTCTGACC
Source organism: Pseudomonas floridensis (assembly GCF_002087235.1). GTDB lineage: Bacteria > Pseudomonadota > Gammaproteobacteria > Pseudomonadales > Pseudomonadaceae > Aquipseudomonas > Aquipseudomonas floridensis. The sequence continues at coordinate 23,874 of NZ_MUIO01000040.1, forward strand.
CTGCTGCAAATAGCCAATCCCCAGTTGCACGTAAGCCTTGCGCGCTTCATCACGCCCCTGAGAGGTCGTGAGCGGATTGACATTGCCGGTTGATACGCAGCCCACGAGCAACATGACAACACAAAGCAGCAACGGGGCGCGCACAGACATGAAATCCCTCTTGGTCAGTTTCGCGATGGAGTTGGCGGTCAGTTCCGAATCGCCGCGCCTTGCGTCGCGTCAGACTCGACGCTCAACTCACGCACAGCGATGTAGCGCTCGCTGCGACGGGTGCGGTCCATCACCTGACCGACCAATTGGCCGCAGGCGGCATCGATGTCTTCGCCACGCGTGGTGCGCACAGTGACGTTATACCCGGCCTGATGCAACAGGTCCTGGAAACGACGGATCGCGTTATTGCTCGGACGCTCGTAACCGGAGTGCGGGAACGGATTGAACGGGATCAGGTTGATCTTGCAAGGGGTGTCCTTGAGCAGCTCGATCATCTCGACAGCGTGTTCAACCTTGTCGTTGATGTCCTTGAGCATGGTGTACTCGATGGTCAGCACGCGCTTTTCGCCCAGGTTGGACATGTAGCGACGGCACGACTCGAGCAGCATTTTCAACGGGTATTTCTTGTTGATCGGCACCAACTGATTACGCAGCGCGTCGTTGGGCGCGTGCAGCGACAGGGCCAGTGACACATCAATGTGTTTGGACAGCTCGTCGATCATCGGTACCACGCCGGAGGTGGACAGTGTCACCCGACGCTTGGAAATGCCGTACCCCAGGTCATCCATCATCAGATGCATGGCGGCGATGACATTATCGAAATTCAGCAGTGGCTCACCCATGCCCATCATCACCACGTTGGTGATGGCACGGTCGACGGTTGCCGGGACACTGCCGAAGGATTTGTTGGCAATCCACACCTGACCGATGACTTCGGCGGCGGTGAGGTTGCTGTTGAAGCCTTGCTTGCCGGTGGAGCAGAAACTGCAATCCAGGGCACAGCCCGCCTGGGAAGACACACACAGCGTGCCGCGCTTGCCTTGCGGAATGTAGACGGTCTCGACGCAGCTGCCGGACTCGACGCGCACCACCCATTTACGGGTGCCATCGCTCGAGATGTCCTCGCTGACGACCTCGGGACCGCGAACCTCGGCGCAGGCCTTGAGCTTTTCGCGCAGGGCCTTGCTGACGTTCGTCATGGCGTCGAAATCATCGACGCCAAAGTGGTGAATCCACTTCATGACCTGACCGGCACGGAAGCGCTTCTCCCCGATAGAGTCGAAGAATTTCTCCATTTCCAGCTGAGTCAGACCCAACAGGTTGGTTTTACCAGTCGATGCAATCATGAATTCACCCTTCACTCGATAGTCGCAAGACTTAGCGAGCGGTTACCTCGGTAGCTGCGAAGAAGTACGAGATTTCGCGAGCGGCGGCTGCTTCGGAATCGGAACCGTGAACAGCGTTGGCGTCGATGGAGTCGGCGAAATCGGCACGGATGGTACCAGCGGCGGCTTCTTTAGGGTTGGTAGCGCCCATCAGCTCACGGTTCAGAGCGATAGCGTTTTCGCCTTCCAGAACCTGAACGACAACCGGACCGGAGATCATGAACGCAACCAGGTCACCGAAGAAACCACGAGCGCTGTGCTCAGCGTAGAAACCTTCAGCTTCGGCCTTGGACAGCTGCTTCAGCTTGGAAGCAACGACGCGCAGACCGGCTTTTTCGAAACGAGTGGTGATCTCGCCGATTACGTTCTTTGCAACGGCGTCAGGCTTGATGATGGAGAAAGTACGTTGGACAGCCATGGTGAAACTCCAGAAACAGTGATTGAAGCGAAAAATTAAACCCGCGAATTATACGCGGGTTCTGGTGTATTGCCTAACTGCGTAAGTAACTGAACGTCAATCCGCCTCGTCGTTCCACGTGGTCTGGATGGCTTCGAGGACCTTTTCCCCACCGCGATCACGCTCATCGTCGAAGTCAGGCAATGCCATGACCAGATCGCGCAATCTGACGAAATTCAATGAAAACGGATCGGTATCCGGGTACTTTTCAGCCAGCTGGATAGCGATTTCCTGCACATCGACCCATTTGAGACTCATGAGCGTTCCTTGAATCAATGCGGCGCTTCGGCAGCGTGGTTGAGCGAGTATTTCGGTATTTCGACGGTCAGATCTTCCGTGCCGACAATTGCCTGACAGGATAGACGCGATTGCGCTTCCAGGCCCCAGGCTTTGTCGAGCATGTCTTCTTCCAGCTCGTCGGCCTCATTCAGCGAATTGAAACCTTCGCGAATGATGCAATGGCAAGTCGTGCAGGCGCAGACACCGCCACAGGCACTTTCGATCTCGATGTGATGCTCGTGAGCAAGCTCGAGGATGGACGTACCGGGCTCAACTTCTACAACCAGCCCATCCGGGCAGTGCTCGGCATGGGGCAGAAAAATCACCTGCGGCATCAGTTATTCCTCAATCTCATTCAGGTTGCGCCCGGCCAGTGCGGCTTTTACCGTCGAATCGAGTCGGCGGGCAGCAAATGCATCGGTCACCTGCGACAGACGCCTGGTCTGCTGCTCGATGGCGTGGCCATCGGTGCCTTGCATCAATTCACGTAATTCGTCCATTTGCAGATTGATGACCAAGCGCTCTTCTTCGTCGAGAAGACGCTCGCCATCGGCATCCAGCGCACCCTGCACGGCTTCGAGCAGACGCTCGGCATCGACCTGATGCTCGCGCAGGACACGGGCGACCTTGTCATTACCGGCGTATTCGAACGAATCCTTGAGCATTCGGGTAATTTCGCCATCGGTCAGACCGTAGGACGGCTTGACCTGAATGCTCGCCTCGATGCCCGAGCCCAGCTCACGCGCCGAAACACTCAGCAGGCCGTCAGCGTCCACCTGGAAGGTGACGCGAATCTTTGCCGCGCCCGCCACCATCGGCGGAATGCCGCGCAATTCGAATCGCGCCAGCGAGCGGCAGTCACTGATCAGCTCGCGCTCGCCTTGCAGCACATGGATCATCATGGCCGTCTGGCCATCTTTGTAGGTGGTGAAGTCCTGACCACGCGCCACCGGAATCGTGGTGTTGCGCGGAATGACCTTCTCCATCAGGCCGCCCATGGTTTCCAGCCCCAGCGAGAGCGGAATCACATCGAGCAGCAGCAACTCTCCCCCATCACGCTTGTTGCCTGCCAGGGTATCGGCCTGGATCGCAGCCCCTATGGCCACCACTTGATCCGGATTGATCTCGGTCAGCGGCTGACGCCCGAACAGCTCGGCGACCGCTTCACGCACACGCGGCACGCGAGTGGAGCCGCCCACCATGACAACCGCTTCGACTTCTTCAAGCTCAATACCGGTATCGCGCACAGCACGACGGCACGACTTCAGGCTACGGGCAACCATCGGTTCGATCATCGCGTTGAACGCTTCACGCGTCAGAGCAGCCTGCCAGTCACCGTAGGTCACTTCGACAGAGTCGGCCCCGGCCAGCGCTTCCTTGGCTGCACAGGCTGCCTGCAGCAGACTGCGCTGGGCAGAAGGCGGCAGATCGGCAGACAGACCCGCCTGAGCAACGATCCAGCTGGCGATCGCGTGATCGAAATCATCGCCGCCCAGGGCCGTATCACCGCCAGTGGCGAGCACTTCGAACACGCCGCCAGTGAGACGCAGGATGGAGATGTCAAACGTCCCGCCACCCAGATCATAGATGGCAACCACGCCTTCGGCTTTCTGATCCAGACCGTAGGCGACCGCTGCGGCCGTCGGCTCGTTGAGCAGGCGCAGCACATTGAGGCCTGCCAGCTTAGCGGCATCCTTGGTGGCCTGACGCTGGGCATCATCGAAATACGCCGGAACCGTGATCACTGCACCGACCAGTTCGCCACCCAAGGCAGCTTCAGCACGCTGGCGCAGCACCTTGAGAATGTCGGCAGAGACTTCCACCGGGCTTTTCGGCCCCTGGACGGTCTCGATGAAGGGCATGTGCGACTCACCGTCGACGAAGCGGTAAGGCAGTTGCTCACCCAGTTGCTTGACGTCGGTCAGCCCACGCCCCATCAGGCGTTTGACCGACAGCACGGTGTTGAACGGGTCTTGAGAGGCCGCGACTTTCGCCGACTGCCCCACTTCGACACGCTCGGCATGGTATCGAACAGCGGAAGGCAGGATGACCTGGCCTTCTGCGTCAGCCAGAGGCTCGGACAGGCCGCTGCGCACTGCAGCAACCAGAGAATTGGTGGTGCCCAAGTCGATCCCCACAGCCAGACGACGCTGATGCGGTTGAGGACTGAGGCCGGGTTCGGCGATCTGCAGTAAGGCCATGCGTTTTCAGAATAATCACTGGGCGTGCGGCCGGGGCAGCACGGGGTTAATCGTCGAGGCGCTCTTCTAGCTGGCGCACTTCGTGAGAAAGCTTGTCGAGAAACTGCATACGCCGCATCAGCCTTTCGGCGTGCTCGCGTTGTGCAGCGTCATTCCAACAGGCAGCGAAGCTCTGGTTCAGTTCATCCTGAGCCACTTTGAGCCGACGCTTGAACGTCGCGACACCGGCAAGATCGGCTTCATCCTGCAGATCCTCAAGCTCTTCGCGCCATTGCATCTGCTGCAGAAGAAAGTCCGGATCGTGAACGGTGACCTCAAGCGCAACCTCGTTGCCATTCATGGCCAACAGGTAACGCGCCCTTTTCGGCGGGCTCTTGAGTGTCTGATAGGCTTCATTGAGGCTGGCGGAACGCTCCAGCGCCGTACGTTGCTCGCGCTCGGAAGCATCGGCAAAACGGTCTGGATGGACGCCACGCGCCAATTCGCGATAACGCGTCGCCAACTGATCGAGGTCCAGCTGAAAATCAGGCTTGAGCTCGAACAGAGCGAAGTGACAGGGAGTACCCACGATAAAAAGCCTCAGACGTTGAAGCTTTCGCCGCAGCCGCACTCACCGCGCGAATTGGGGTTGTTGAACTTGAAGCCTTCGTTCAACCCTTCCCGAACGAAGTCGAGCTCGGTGCCATCGAGGTAGACCAGGCTTTTCGGGTCAATGATCACCTTGACGCCGTGCATTTCGAACACGGTGTCTTCGCTGGCCGCCTCATCGACGAACTCGAGCACATAGGCAAGACCTGAACAGCCTGTGGTGCGAACACCCAGACGAACGCCATCACCCTTGCCGCGCCCCTCAAGGGAACGACGCACGTGGTTAGCGGCAGCTTCTGTCATGCTGATAGCCATCGGAACTCCTTACTTTGTCGCAAGCTTCTCTGAAAAAGGACTGCTTACAGCAGGCCTTTCTTCTGCTTGTAATCGCGAACGGCCGCCTTGATGGCGTCTTCGGCGAGTACCGAGCAGTGAATCTTCACCGGTGGCAGCGCCAGCTCTTCAGCCAGCTGAGTGTTCTTGATGGTCTCTGCTTCATCCAGAGTCTTGCCTTTCATCCACTCGGTTGCCAGGGAGCTGGACGCAATGGCCGAGCCGCAGCCGTAGGTCTTGAACTTGGCGTCTTCGATGACACCCTGCTCGTTGACCTTGATCTGCAGACGCATTACGTCGCCGCACGCCGGAGCACCCACCATGCCGGTACCAACATCAGGATCTTCCGCATTCATCTTGCCGACGTTGCGCGGATTTTCGTAGTGGTCGATGACCTTTTCGCTGTAAGCCATGATTCTGTTCCTCTCACATCAGGGAGCCGCTCTTCAGGCCGTATCAGCAGATGCTGACAACGACCTGTGTTGGAGGCGACTTTAAATTAGTGCGCCGCCCACTCGATCTTGGAAATATCGACGCCGTCTTTGAACATGTCCCACAGCGGCGAAAGCGTACGCAGCTTGGTAACGGCCTCACAGACTTTCTGCGCGGCGTAATCGATTTCTTCTTCGGTGGTGAAACGGCCGAAGGTGAAGCGAATCGAGCTGTGTGCCAGTTCGTCATTGCGGCCTAGCGCGCGCAATACATACGAAGGCTCGAGCGATGCCGAGGTGCAGGCCGAACCGGACGATACCGCCAGATCCTTGAGCGCCATGATCAGCGACTCGCCTTCGACATAGTTGAAGCTCAGATTCAGGTTGTGCGGTACGCGGGCAGTCAGACTGCCGTTGACGTAAAGCTCTTCCAGGTTCTCGACCTGCTTGTAGAAACGATCGCTGAGCGCTTTGACGCGCACGTTTTCAGCAGCCATTTCTTCCTTGGCGATACGGAACGCTTCACCCATGCCAACGATCTGGTGGGTCGCCAGCGTGCCGGAACGCATGCCACGCTCGTGACCGCCGCCGTGCATGGCCGCTTCGAGGCGAACACGCGGTTTACGGCTCACGTACAGCGCGCCGATACCTTTTGGACCGTAGGTCTTGTGGGCAGAGAACGACATCAGGTCAACCTTGAGGCTGGCCAGATCGATTTCAACCTTGCCGGTCGATTGAGCGCCGTCAACATGGAACAGCACGCCGCGCGAACGGGTCAGCTCACCGATCGCCGCGATGTCGTTAATGGTGCCGATCTCGTTGTTCACGTGCATGATCGAAACCAGAATGGTGTCGTCACGCAGCGCGGCTTCGATCATGGCAGGGGTGATCAGACCGTCTTCACCCGGCTCGATGTAGGTCACTTCAAAACCTTCACGCTCCAGTTGGCGCGTGGTATCCAGGACAGCCTTGTGCTCGACCTTGGAGGTGATGATGTGCTTGCCTTTGCTGGCATAGAAATGAGCAACACCCTTGATCGCAAGGTTGTCGGATTCGGTTGCACCGGAGGTCCAGACAATTTCACGCGGGTCGGCATTGACCAGGTCAGCGACCTGACGGCGGGCATTCTCGACCGCCTCTTCGGCTTTCCAGCCAAAGACGTGGGAGCGCGATGCCGGGTTGCCGAAGTTTCCTTCGACTGTCAGGCATTCGATCATTTTCTGCGCGACACGCGGATCGACCGGGGTCGTCGCGGAGTAATCGAGGTAAATCGGCAATTTCATTGAAGCTCTCCTATCAGGCAGGCGCACCGCTCATTCATCTGCGTTCATTCAACGGCGGACGTTTCAATCTTACCCAGTTGCGACGTATTGCAATGGCTACGGCGCATATCCTGGCGCTGAGCGACCTCTTGTACCTCACGGCGAGTGACAAGATCCGCCAAGCTGATACCGCTTAGAAATTCGTGAATCTGCTGGCTCAGGTCACACCACAAATGGTGCGTCAGGCACGTGTCGCCAGCATGGCAATCACCCAGCCCCTGACAGCGTGTGGCATCGACCGACTCATTGACCGCGTCGACAACCTGAGCCACCTGGATACCTTTCATGTCGCGAGAAAGCTGATAACCACCACCTGGGCCACGAACACTGGAAACCAGGTTGCCGCGACGCAGCTTGGCGAACAACTGCTCGAGATAAGACAGGGAAATGCCCTGTCGCTCGGAGATATCGGCCAGAGACACTGGCCCGTTCTGCGCGTGCAAGGCCAGGTCAAGCATGGCTGTTACAGCGTATCGGCCTTTTGTAGTCAGTCGCATGGCGTGTACCGCAGAGGATCGGAATAGGCGTGAGTATGCTATTCCCGAGTAAATGAGTCAACTATTAGACCGAGTAAAACAGTCGGAAATAGCAAAAAGCGCGGGCTGCATCATAGCAAAGGTGCGGCGCAATGACACGCCCCAAACCCCCGCCCCGCCTAACCGACCTTGTCCTTGAGCGGCTCTTCGGACTTGTCCTTGACGCAATCGAATACCTCGTCGCGCAGCTCGGGCAGATCCTTGGCGCAGTAATCGCTGCCCAACCGGCTGAGTGCGCCACACATGCCTTCAAGACGGCCATCGACGGCCTGCAAATGATCGAGCAACTGGCCAATCGCGCGAGCAACCGGGTCCGGCATGTCGGCACTGACGCCATAAGCATCGAAACCCAGCTTCTCGGCCATGGCCTTGCGCTTGGCTTCGGTCTCGTCGCTGGACTTGACGATAATGCGTCCCGGGATGCCTACCGCCGTGGCTCCTGCCGGTACCGCCTTGGTGACCACTGCGTTGGAACCGATCTTGGCGCCGGCACCGACGGTGAACGGGCCGAGCACTTTCGCTCCGGCACCCACGACCACGCCGTCTTCCAAAGTGGGGTGACGCTTGCCGGCGTTCCAGCTGGTGCCACCCAGGGTGACACCCTGATAGAGCGTCACGTCATTGCCGATCTCGGCGGTCTCACCGATGACAATGCCCATGCCGTGATCAATGAAGAAACGACGACCAATCCGCGCACCCGGATGGATTTCGATGCCGGTCATCCAGCGACCGAAGTTGGACACCACACGAGCAGGCCATTTCCAGCCCTTACCCCACAGGATGTGCGCGAAGCGGTGCAGCCAGATGGCGTGCATGCCCGGATAGCAGGTCAGCACATCGAATGCGTTGCGCGCGGCAGGGTCACGATGGAACACACTTTGGATATCTTCCCGCAGACGCTCGAACATTATTGATCCTTCCGCTTGTAGGGTTCACCGCGCGCGGCTTTCTGGGTCTCGGTGAGAATCCCGCGCAGGATGCTCAGCTCGGAATGCTCCACTTCGCTACGACCGTAAAGCCTGCGCAGACGCGCCATCAGGTGACGGGGCTTTTCGGGATCGAGGAAGCCGATTGCCACTAGCGTCGCTTCCAGATGGGCGTAAAAGCCTTCCATTTCATCCATCGTCGCAAGCCCGGCACTGTGCGCCGACTTCGAAGGCTCGTCCTGAACCGGCTGTTCGCTGGCGGCGAGCCAGGACATGCGAACCTCGTAGCTGAGCACCTGCACGGCGGCGGCCAGGTTCAGCGAGCTGAAACCGGGGTCCGATGGAATGTGCACATGAAAATGACAGCGCTGCAGCTCTTCGTTGGTGAGGCCCGCGTGTTCGCGACCGAACACCAAGGCAACCTCGGCGCCCTGTCCTGCCTGCTCGACGACTTTCACGCCCGAAGCGCGCGGGTCGAGCATCGGCCAGGGCAGACTGCGATCGCGGGCGCTGGTACCCAGCACCAGACGGCAACCCACCAGCGCCTCTTCGAGCGTGGCGACAACCTGCGCACCTTCCAGAATGTCGGTCGCTCCCGACGCACGCGCATCGGCGTCAGGTGAAGGGAAGATCCGTGGATCGACCAGCACCAGGCGTGAAAGCCCCATGTTTTTCATGGCGCGAGCAGCCCCGCCGATATTTCCGGGATGGGTAGTGCCGACCAGGACAACACGAATGTTCTGCAACAAAGCGAACGCTCACTGACGCGAATTAGGGGGGCAAATCTTACAGAAATGCCCTGACTAACGCTATGAACCTGTTCAACCCGAGCGGACCGAAACCGCAATGATGCGCGCCGGAAAATGCCCGGAAACCCGACAACCGTTACAACGCAAGGCTGGAAATAATTTGACGCAGCCAATAGAATGCCCGGCTCTCTTTAACAACCTTAGGTGAATTGTCCATGCAGCCCATGCTGAATATCGCGCTGCGCGCCGCCCGCAGCGCCAGCGAATTGATTTTCCGCTCCATCGAGCGCTTGGATACCATCAAGGTCGACGAAAAAGAAGCCAAAGACTACGTCTCGGAAATTGACCGCGCTGCCGAACAGAGCATCATCACTGCTCTGCGCAAGGCCTACCCTACCCACGGCATCCTCGGCGAAGAAAGCGGCATGCACGAAGGCAGCGGTGAAGGCACCGACTACCTGTGGATCATCGATCCGCTGGACGGCACAACCAACTTCGTTCGCGGCGTTCCGCACTTCGCAGTCAGCATCGCCTGCAAATACCGCGGTCGTCTTGAGCACGCTGTCGTTCTGGACCCTGTTCGCCAGGAAGAATTCACGGCCAGCCGCGGTCGTGGCGCAGCCCTGAACGGTCGTCGCCTGCGCGTCAGCCAGCGCAAGAGCCTTGAAGGCGCGCTGCTGGGCACCGGCTTCCCTTTCCGCGACAACCAGATGGACAACCTCGAAAACTACCTGGGCATGTTCCGCAGCCTGGTCGGCCAGACCGCAGGCATCCGCCGTGCAGGCGCAGCCAGCCTGGACCTCGCCTACGTTGCAGCCGGTCGTTTCGACGCTTTCTGGGAATCGGGCCTGTCAGAGTGGGACATGGCTGCAGGCGCACTGCTGATTCAGGAAGCGGGCGGTCTGGTGAGCGACTTCACTGGCGGTCACGATTTCCTTGAAAAAGGTCACATCGTTGCCGGTAACACCAAGTGTTTCAAAGCTGTGCTGACCGCAATCGCACCGCACCTGCCCGCCTCGCTGAAACGCTAAGCGACAGATGTAAAAAAACCGGCGAAAGCCGGTTTTTTTATGCCTTGCAGAAACTCAGCCGATTTACTGGGCCTGGCCCAGAATCAACTGACCATTCTTGTCGACAGGAATCTGATTGCCTGGATCACGCTCCATACGGACCTGACCCACCTTCTCGTTCAACTTGTACTTCACGTTGTAACCCACCACTTTCTCGCTCACGTCGTTGACTGTGGTGCAACGGTTCTGCGTCGTGGTGTAAGTGTCACGTTCCTGCATGCCTTCCTGAACCTTGTTGCCCGCATAACCACCGCCAACCGCACCTGCGACCGTCGCGAGCTTCTTGCCATTACCACCACCGACCTGATTACCCAGCAAACCGCCAGCTACAGCGCCGATGACGCTACCCACAATCTGGTGCTGGTCCTTGACCGGCGCCTGACGGGTAACGGTTACGTCCTTGCAAACTTCACGGGGGGTTTTGATCTGCTGATTGATCGGCTCGACCGCCAATACGTCAGCATACTCAGGACCACCCTTGACCAGGCTATAGGTGGCAACGGCGCCGCCGGCAGTCACAACAGCAGCACCTAATACAGCACCAACAAGCATAGACTTGTTCACTTGAACCTCCTGACCCAATCGAAACGCAGCTTCACTGCGCAATGCCTAGCCTTGGAGCATAAAAAAAGGCGCGAGTTCATCACTCGCGCCTTTTTTATGACAGCTGGCTATTAAGGCAGATCGTCCGCCTTCTCGACCACCACCGGAGGAATCAGATCCTCAGTGGTCAGGTTCAGCCAGATCAGCACTACGTTGGCGATGTAGATGGACGAGTAGGTACCCGCCAGAACACCGATGAACAACGCGATGGAAAAACCTTCCAGGCTGTCGCCGCCGAACACCCACAGCGCAACGATCGCCAGCAACGTGGAGATCGATGTGGCCATAGTGCGCAGCAGGGTCTGCGTGGTCGAGATGTTGATGTTCTCGATCAGCGAGGCCTTGCGCAGCAGACGGAAGTTTTCACGCACCCGGTCGAAGACCACGATGGTGTCGTTCAGCGAGTAACCGATGATCGCCAGTACCGCCGCCAGCACCGTCAGGTCGAAGGTGATCTGGAAGAACGACAGGATACCCATCGTCACCACCACGTCGTGGATCAGCGAGATGATCGCACCGACCGCGAACTTCCACTGGAAGCGGAACGCCAGGTAGATCAGTACGCCACCGAGCGCCAGCAGCATGCCGATGCCGCCCTGGTCGCGCAGCTCTTCGCCGACCTGCGGGCCGACGAACTCGACACGCTTGACCACCGCCGGGTTATCGGCACCGGACTTGCGCAGCGCATCGGCCACCTGGGTGCCCAATTGCGGGTCTTCACCCGGCATGCGCACCAGCAGATCCGTGGTCGCGCCGAAGCTTTGTACGACGGCCTCATGGTAACCGGCCTCGACCAGCTCCTGACGGACCTTGCCCAGATCGGCAGGACGCTCGTAGGTCAGCTCGATAAGCGTACCGCCGGTGAAGTCCAGACCAAAGTTAAGCCCTTTATGGAACCAGCTGAACAATGCCAGTGCGGTAAGGAGCATGGTAATGGCGAACGCAACATTGCGAACGCCCATGAAGTTGATGGTACGTAACATGGCAGCCCCTTAAATCCACAACTTCTTGAAGTCACGACCGCCGTAGATCAGGTTGACCATAGCGCGGGTCACCATAATGGCCGTGAACATCGAGGTAAAGATCCCGAGCGACATGGTCACCGCAAACCCCTTGACGGGACCGGTTCCCATCGCGAAGAGAATGCCGCCGACCAGCAGCGTCGTCAGGTTGGCGTCGAGAATCGCCGTGTAGGCACGATCGAAACCTTCGCTGATTGCACGCTGCACGGTCATGCCGTTGGCGATCTCTTCACGTATCCGCGAAAAGATCAGCACGTTGGCGTCCACCGCCATACCCATGGTCAACACGATACCGGCGATACCCGGCAGGGTCAGTGTTGCACCCAGCAGCGACATCAGTGCCAGCAGCATGACCATGTTGAAGGCCAGCGCAACGGTGGCGATCAGACCGAAGAAACGGTAGATGGCCATGATGAACAGCGAGACGAACAACATGCCCCACAGGGAAGCGTCGACGCCCTTGGTGATATTGTCGGCACCCAGGCTCGGACCGATGGTGCGCTCTTCAGCGAAGTACATCGGTGCAGCCAGACCACCGGCACGCAGCAACAGCGCCAGCTCGGACGACTCGCCCTGACCGTTCAGACCCGTGATACGGAACTGGCTGCCCAGTGGCGACTGGATGGTCGCCAGGCTGATGATCTTCTTGTCTTCCTTGAACGTCTGGACCGGCACGTCTTTCTCGACGCCGTTGACCATTTGCTTGGTGTAAGTAGTGGTCGGACGCTGCTCGATGAAGATCACCGCCATGCTGCGGCCCACATTGCTGCGGGTCGCGCGGCTCATCAGCTCGCCACCGTGACCGTCGAGGTTGATGTTCACCTGTGGACGGCCGTGCTCGTCGAAGCTCGCCTTGGCGTCGGTCACCTGGTCACCGGTGATGATCAGACCACGCTCCACCGCCGCTGCTGGACGACCGCCTTCGCGGAACTCGAACATCTCGGTGGTGCCTTTCGAATCGTCCGGACCTGCGCCCAGACGGAACTCGAGGTTGGCGGTCTTGCCCAGAATACGCTTGGCTTCTGCGGTGTCCTGCACGCCCGGCAGCTCGACCACGATGCGGTTGGCACCCTGGCGCTGAACCAGCGGCTCGGCAACACCCAGCTCATTGACCCGGTTGCGGACAGTGGTCAGGTTCTGCTTGATCGAATATTCGCGAATCTCGGCCAGTTTGGCCGGGGTCAGCGCCATGCGCAGCACGGGAATACCGTTCAGCTCGGCAGGCGTGATTTCGAAATCGGTGAAGCCCTTGCGCACGATGGCACGAGCCTGCTCGCGCTCTGCATCATCGGCAAAGCCCAGCTGAATCACGTTGCCCAACTGCGGCAGGCTGCGATAACGCACCTTTTCCTTGCGCAGCAGTGTCTTGACTTCGCCTTCGTAGACTTTCAGACGGGCATCGATGGCCTTGTCCATGTCGACTTCCAGCAGGAAGTGCACACCTCCGGACAGGTCGAGACCAAGCTTCATCGGGGTTGCGCCTACATTGCGCAGCCAGGTCGGAGTGGTACGAGCCAGGTTCAGCGCGACGACATAGTCATCACCCAGTGCCTTGCGCACGACATCCTTGGCCGGCAACTGGTCTTCCTGCTTGCTCAGACGCAACAAACCGCCTTTGCCATTCTCAGCCAGAGAAGAAGCCTTGACCGAGATCCCGGCATCGGTAAGCGCTTTGGCTGCACGATCCACGTCTGCCTGAGTGACCTGCAACGCAGTACTTGCGCCACTGATCTGGATGGCCGAATCGTCAGGGTAGAGATTGGGTGCGGAATAAATAAAACCGATCACCAGCACCGCCAGGATCAGTACGTATTTCCACAGAGGGTATTTGTTCAGCATCACGCCGCCCGCTTAAAACGCGGGGCGCCTTGCGCGCCCCGTCGATGGGTAAAAGTTGGTACTCAGATCGCTTTCAGGGTGCCTTTAGGCAGAGTGGCTGCGATAGCGCCCTTCTGGATTTTCAGCTCAACGGTGTCGGACACTTCGATCACGACGAAGTCGTCGGTCACTTTGTTGATCTTGCCGGCGATGCCACCGCTGGTTACGACTTCGTCGCCCTTCTGCAGGTTGCCCAGCAGGTTTTTCTGCTCTTTGGCGCGCTTGGCCTGTGGACGCCAGATCATCAGATAGAAGATGACCAGAAAGCCAACCAGGAAGATCCACTCAAAGCCGGTGCCCGCAGGACCGGCAGCCGGTGCAGCAGCATCCGCGAAAGCGGGAGAGATGAAAAAGCTCATGTGTCGCTCCAGTTACATAATTAGTATAGGAAAGCAGGAAAAACTCGCTCTGTTTCAACCCAGAGGCGGCGTTGGGAGGCCGCGTTTGGCATAGAAGGCATCGACGAAGGCGGCCAATGTACCCTGTTGAATAGCCTCGCGCAAACCAGCCATAAGCAGCTGGTAGTGCCGCAAATTGTGGATCGTATTGAGCATGCTCCCCAGCATTTCCCCGCATTTGTCCAGGTGATGCAGATAAGCGCGCGAGAAGTGCTTGCAGGTGTAGCAGTCGCAGGTCGGATCCAGCGGCGAATCGTCATGACGATGGAACGCATTACGGATTTTCAGAACGCCAGTATCGATGAACAGATGGCCGTTGCGGGCATTGCGGGTCGGCATCACGCAGTCGAACATGTCGACGCCACGGCGAACACCTTCGACCAGATCTTCCGGCTTGCCTACCCCCATCAGGTAACGAGGTTTGTCTGCTGGCATCTGGCCCGGCAGGTAGTCCAGCACCTTGATCATCTCGTGCTTGGGCTCGCCCACCGACAGACCGCCGATGGCCAGGCCGTCGAAACCGATCTGATCGAGGCCTTCGAGCGAGCGCATGCGCAGGCTTTCATGCATGCCGCCCTGAACGATGCCGAACAGCGCCGCAGTGTTTTCGCCGTGAGCGACCTTGGAACGCTTGGCCCAGCGCAGCGACAGCTCCATCGAGATACGCGCCACGTCCTCATCGGCCGGATACGGCGTGCATTCGTCGAAGATCATCACGATGTCCGAGCCCAGGTCACGCTGGACCTGCATGGACTCTTCCGGCCCCATGAACACCTTGGCGCCATCGACTGGCGAGGCGAAGGTGACGCCCTCCTCCTTGATCTTGCGCATCGCGCCCAGGCTGAACACCTGAAAACCACCGGAGTCGGTCAGAATCGGACCCTGCCATTGCATGAAATCGTGCAGATCGCCGTGGCCCTTAATGACCTCGGTGCCGGGACGCAGCCACAGGTGAAAGGTGTTGCCCAGAATGATCTGCGCGCCGGTGGCTTCGATGTCGCGTGGCAGCATACCCTTGACCGTGCCATAGGTGCCCACCGGC
Source organism: Pseudomonas floridensis (assembly GCF_002087235.1). Lineage (GTDB taxonomy): Bacteria > Pseudomonadota > Gammaproteobacteria > Pseudomonadales > Pseudomonadaceae > Aquipseudomonas > Aquipseudomonas floridensis. The sequence goes on from NZ_MUIO01000040.1 coordinate 39,085, forward strand.
ATGAACGCCGGGGTTTCGACCACGCCACGCGGAAAGGTCAGGCGACCGCGGCGGGCTTTGCCATCAGTGGCCAACAGCTCGAAAGACATACGACAGGTGCGACTCATGCGTGATCCTCTGGTACCGATTCCTGTGGGGCCGTCGGCGCGGGATTGCGGGTGATGAACATTGCATCACCGTAACTGAAGAAGCGGTACCCATGCTCGATGGCGGCAGCGTAGGCGGCCATGGTTTCGGGATAACCGGCGAACGCCGAAACCAGCATCAACAGCGTGGATTCGGGCAAATGGAAATTGGTCACCAGGGCATCGACCACATGAAACGGCCGACCCGGATAGATGAAGATGTCAGTGTCGCCGCTGAACGGCTTCAGCTTGCCATCGCGTGCCGCGCTTTCCAGCGAGCGCACGCTGGTGGTCCCGACCGCAATGACCCGCCCGCCCCGCGCACGGCAAGCGGCCACGGCATCGACCACCTCCTGACTGACTTCGAGCCATTCGCTGTGCATGTGGTGATCTTCGATCTGCTCGACACGCACCGGCTGAAACGTACCTGCACCAACGTGCAGTGTGACGAACGCCGTCTCGACGCCCTTGGCGGCAATCGCCTCCATCAGCGGCTGGTCAAAATGAAGACCGGCCGTCGGTGCTGCCACGGCGCCGGCGCGCTGGGCGTAAACGGTCTGATAACGCTCGCGATCCGCGCCGTCATCGGGGCGATCTATATAAGGAGGCAACGGCATATGCCCGACCCGCTCGAGCAGCGGCAGCACTTCTTCGGCAAAACGCAGTTCGAACAAGGCGTCATGCCGCGCCACCATCTCGGCCTCACCGCCGCCGTCGATCAGAATCGAGGCACCCGGCTTGGGCGATTTGCTGGAACGCACATGCGCCAGCACGCGATGGCTGTCCAGCACGCGCTCGACCAGAATCTCCAGCTTGCCACCAGAAGCCTTCTGCCCGAACAGCCGTGCGGGAATGACGCGGGTATTGTTGAACACCATCAAATCGCCCGCGCGCAGGTGCTCGAGCAAATCGGTGAATTGACGATGTGCCAGCTCGCCGCTCACCCCGTCGAGGGTCAACAGACGACTGCTGCGACGCTCGGCCAGCGGATGACGAGCAATCAGGGAATCGGGGAGATCGAAAGTAAAGTCAGCGACGCGCATGATGGGGTTCGTTTAGCAGGGCCGGGAAGTTTATCCGGTTTGGCGGCATTAGTAAAAAACCGCCGCAAATCCCTGTTGACCAACGGAAAACTCATCCCTATACTTCGCCGCCATTGAGCCCTGATGGCGGAATTGGTAGACGCGGCGGATTCAAAATCCGTTTTCGAAAGAAGTGGGAGTTCGATTCTCCCTCGGGGCACCACCGAATTGAAGAAAGACCTTGAAATTCAAGGTCTTTTTTTTCGTCTGCAGGAAAGTGGCTCTGGCGGGCAGGCCATTGACTTCGAAAGCAGTGGTTACAACGTGTCGACTTTCATGGAGACACGCCCTATTGACCAGCGTTTATAGGCCGCAGGCGTCATGCCTGTCACCTGTATGAATGCCCGGCGAAATGACGTGTCCTCGTTGTAGCCACACTCAAGCGCTATCTGTTTGATGCTCGCCCCCGGCACCTGCAGAAGTACGCAGGCGGTCTCTATTCTCACGCGCGTTATCAGCTCTTTGGGCGACTCATTGGTCAGGTTTTTGAATCGTCTGTGTAACGTACGCTCGCTCACGTTCAAGGCCTTGGCCAGCTCCGTAGCGTTCAGACCGGGACTGCCGTGGCGAATGATTTGCTCTGTTTCCAGCAGCAGTGGATCAGCATTGTTGATAAATCCCCGAGGCGCGTACACCGACTGAGGCAGCGGCAAACTGTCAGTCACTGAAATGTCTGCGGTCAGTTTCGCGACATCCGCTCCTGCGAGGCTGCCGATCACATACAGCGCCAGATCGATCCAGGATAAGGGTCCGCCGGTCGTCACGACGCGATCCTGCGACTCCACTGCTGAACCCCAGGCTACTAATGCCTTGGGGAATCGTTGTCTGAAAACATGATGCACAAAAGTCGGCGAGCGAAGGTCAGGCAAGGCAGCGGAGTTTACGTGCTGTAAATGAGCATTCCGAGCCTGTGTTAAACGCAGCATCACCGAGCGCAGCCACTTTTCGTACAGAGCCCACAAGCGCCTGGTCTTTTTCTGACACCACCCGCAGACACGCCCGATTTCAACGCCTCGCCCGCAGCGCTAATCTCTCCGCCGCTCGCTGCCCAATCAGCGACCGGATTTGACGATCCGCTCTATCCAGGCGTATACGCTTCCCCACTGCATCAGGCCAAGCCTGAGGTACATGTTATGGCGGCTGTGCGTCGGAGACCTTCGGGTCTGCCGGGTTCCTGGATACTTCGGTCTGCCCGTTTGGAATTCGGGTCGGTCCATCCTTGCGCACTTGTCGCTATAATCGCCGCAGAATGGACCTCAGGAAAATCCAGTGAACAAGATCGTTTATGTAAAAGCCCACTTTCGCCCCATTGGCCAGGAGTTCACCGTCAAGGTCCCTACCGGCGAAACGACGTGGGGCCTGTTCGGGACGAAAGAAGAAACCCGAAAAGAGAAACAATGGAAGCAGACCGGTTGGTCGGATTGCGAGATCGATGGCGAGCGGCTGTCAAAGGATATCGAGGATGCCGTCGCCCTGCTCAATGCTGACGGTTATGAGATCCAGACCATTCTGCCTATTTTGTCCGGTGCTTATGACTATCAGTTCAAATACGAGAACATCCAATTTCCCGAGCAGATAGGCCGCCCTGGCGGCGGCTGGGGATATGGCTACGGTTATGGCTACAGCTTCACAGAGGGCGTGACTCTAATCGCGAGAAAAATCCACAACGCTCCGGCCTGAGGCTCGACGCCTCCATCCCGGCTGCCGCACATGAGCGAAAAGCGCTTGCCGCAACCATTGGCAAGCGCACTCACACCGTGACAGGCCCGATTGCACAGGACGTTGCTCGATTGATTCCTGTTGAACGCTCTGGATTGAATCGGACTACTTTAGTCCTCCAGATCCGTGGCCGTGCCGCCACACGAAGATGAGGCGTGACGGTCACTGAACAAGCTCCGCCAGCATTACGGTTGGTGTGTTCATACGCCCTCGTCGAGAGCTGCGATTCCCCCCTCCAGCTCAATTATTTTCGAGCCCCCTGCATCGCGTGGTTGTGCTCCTCCCGACTTTACCTGAGTGGTAGAGATGCATGCGTTTTTGCTTGGCAATGTGCGGACTAAACGTAAGAAAACGTGGTCGGACGTTTCAGAACGTGCTCGCACCAATAAGCAGTCAAGGCAGCTAGAATGGCTTACATCATATAATTATTATTGAAACCTAACACACCCCCGATCGGAACAATTATCTAACCCTTGTCCGAGCTTGAGGAAAATAGACGTAACCTGGCAGACACTGCGACTAAGCATTCGTGGAGACCGTCATCCATTCTAAAAAAATTCTCATCCAACCATTCACATTCAGCTTGTATAAAGCCAGACATACTGTGAATGCGAAGAGGTTTTACTGACTGGCCAGCCATAAAATTCATGCCGTTCACCTCGTGTTTCTCCCTCTGTTTTACTGACTGAGCCCTAACTTATGAGACTCGACATACTTCCTGCGCTGTGCATTTTTCTGCTGCTGCCAAATCTTTGCCTTTCTGCGGAAAAGAAAATGTACGGCGCGTACGAGTACGCACGACTCCCCGAGCTGGGTCTGGACGTACCTGCAAAACTCGATACCGGAGCAGAAACAGCCTCATTGAGCGCTCGCAATATCAAGTATTTCAAACGTAATGGTAAGCGTTGGGTAAGCTTTACCCCTGCTATCGATGGCAGTGACCATCGCGTGATTGAAAAGCCTCTCGCAGGGATCGACAAAATTATTCGCCGTGCGGCTGATCGCGCACCCAATGACAAAAAGACGTATCCCGCACGACCCGCAATCATTCTGTCGGTGTGTATGGGTAGCGTTTTACGTGACATTGAAGTGAACCTGACCGACCGAACCGGTTTCCGGTATCCCTTTTTAATCGGTGCCGTCACGTTGAAAAGCTTCGGTGCGACGGTCGACCCTAGCGTCGAATATAAGGCGGGAAAACCTGACTGCGTTTCCAGCGCACAGACCTCAATGTGATGAACTGAGCGAAGAAGGCAGTGGAGACAACGACATCGAGAAGATCGATGCCAAAGTGGAATGGGTCGGCTGCAAAAGGAGTTGGCAAGCTTCTCGACGACCGCTATTTATTTTAACTCCAGAACCAGCGAGCAGCACTGAAGCGATTACTGAGTAAATTTCACATGGGCATGAGCTTTTAGCTGGATAATCTTTTTAAAGCAAACTCAGTAATCTGTATCACGTGCCTGAAACGCTCTTGCGCAGGTACCTACAGTGTAAAGACTCAATAGGCAACCAGGGCGTTTGAAGCATGGCAATCACCTCGATAAACACACTCGAGATCAGTTTCTCTGAGCGTCCGGATCATCACATCGAGACCGTATTACTCAACCACATTGAACAGTTGAAACAATCGCCAGGCTGTTTAAGTTATTCGCTGAGCCAACGCATGACGGGCCCCACTTGCTGGATAGTCACGGGTTACTGGGCAAACGAAAACCAGATGTTCGATCATTTCTGTCAAGGCGCTATGACGACGTTCATTGATCGCCTGATCGAGGCTGAAGCCAATCTCTCATTCGCACGCTTTTCGGCCAACGTGGAAGGCCCCGTTTAATTGTTAGCGGCCCGCCGCTTAGCCACGTATTAAAGGCCTGGTCAGTTAAAACACCTTAACCACACCTCCATAGAAAGGTTATCCATGAAACTCTTAGCACATGCAGTCATGACTGTAGTGGTGTCGGGCCTCGCTGGCTGTGCATCCGGTATATCTGTACCCAGCAACGATAACGCCATCGTTCATCTTGAGGCACAGGTTGGCGATGAGATGATTGCAAGGCGCCTTGACGCCAGCCAAGCCGAGAGCCTGACTCACTTTGAAGTGTCGCCCGGAAAACACACGATGGAATTGGGTATCGTGGCGTGGGGTTATCAACAAAGTCAGCGCCGCTGCGTTGCCACTCTTGAGTACGACATGTTTCTAGCAAACGGGCTTTACACGCTGATCGAAAGCAGGTCAGGCGTGGAAGTCAAAGTGAGTCTGGTCGACAGCAAGGGCGCTACGCTGGCGCAGACAGACAAGGTGCCCTGCCTGTAAGCCCGCTCAGCCCTGTCAGGATTTCCGAACCCGACTCCGACCCAGCGCCAGCGAGGACTTCAGGTTCACGCGTAAGATGGCGTAACGTGAGCGCGTCACATAGGTGCAGGGGCCGACAGGCAAGTAGCACGGTTACGAGCCGGTCATGGCTGGCCAGGCTGGACCGAGAACCCCGGGATAACAATTACCCTCTTTCTGCATATCCAGGTAGATCTTTAACCCGGCAGGCATCTGACTGCCCTTCGGGGAGTTGAGGTATTCATTGAGCGCTTTACCATGCGATTCGAAAGGTTTACGTGCAGGTGTTTTCGGCTCTCAGATATAACGACGTCTTCCAGTTTCATACCTTTTGCATCAAGACCCTTTTTAATGGCGGCCTTGCCATTCCCCACCAGCTCGGCGACCAGATTGGCAGGCTGCCTATTATCCTTGCCAGCCGTTTTTGCAGGGTCGAGGCTGAACGGATAGCGGCTTTCACACCAGCGAGTCAGCTCGGCGAGGTCGTTTGAAGTCTGCAGTTCGATGTGCAGCGGTCGAACGTAAGGTTGAAGCCACCATTTGACTGCGGTGCACATGACTGCCGCTCACTGCATCGGACCTGGTCGTTCCGGCTTGCTTTACAGCGCCCTCATTTTTTGAAGGCACCAAGCTTTCGAGCATGGCTCTGACTTTTTCTGTGTCCTCGGGGGCCTATGCCAGAACGGCAGGCGCTTGAGGGGAATGGGCAAGAGAAAACCGGGATGAGCTTTCAGCTTGTTGCGTTACGGGACGCTCAGCCTCGGGCACAGGCGGGTGGTAGTGTGCAGCCAGGCCGCCGACGGGTCTCATATCGAGTTTCCATTGATAAAGGATCATTAAAGACCGGGCGCCGTGCGTACCGGTCTCTGGTCTTTCAGACGGGTTAATGCGCTTTCGCAATCCCGAACTGGTTCAATACCGGATCGACGTTATGGTCGAACGCTTTCTGCGCTTTGTGCTTTTTGACGGCGTCGACGATCATTGAAATCCCGAAGCCCAAGGCCATGGCTCCGTCAATGGCCCAACCGACGATGGGGATCGAAGCACCCACGGCCATGCCGGCCGCCATGCCAGCGGCTTCACCCGCGACCATCCCCACCGCGCGTCCGACCAACTGGCCGGCCATGCGGCCCAGGCCAACCGAGGCTTCGCGGCCCAGCATCTTTGCACCTGCATCGATACCGCCCTTGATGGCCTCGGCACCGTACTTGGCGCTGTCGTAGATCACCTGCCCCGCTCCCAGTTTGTCACCGTGAGCGAGCATGTCTTTTACTGAAACAAAGCCCATCACAGACCTGAGAATCTTGGGACCACCGCCAGCAAGGAGTTCTTTCGCCAAGTCGGATACCTGGCTCTCGTCGGTCTTGCCTTCCAGCAGCTTGCGGCCTTTCTTGGAGTCCTGCAGCTCGCGTGCCGTGGAGTTCGCGTAATCCTCTTTCACACTGTCTGTAACGTCGCTGGACAATACGCTGTCGTAGGCTGCTTTCTGGCCAGCCATCATTTGCACAGCCTGTTCGCCATCGATTTTTTTCTGGCCAAGAAGCTGTTTGAGCGCACCACCGTTTGCAAAATTGTTCATATAGGAGTCTTTGATTGTCGACTCCAGTTGCGGGTTTTTGGCCACTACCTCTCGAGGGCTCGGCACTTGAGTGTCGGGAAACAGGTCTTGCTGCAATTGCAACTGGGCGGACAGGCCATTGATAGCGTTGCTGTAATCCGGGTTCGGATTGTGCTTGTTGACCGCCTTGTCGGCGGTCGCCATATCGGTCTGCAGTGCCTTACCGCTGTTGACGTTCTGCGCCTGCTTGACGACCGCATCCTCCAGCGCAGAATCACTGCTTACCAGCTTGCGCTCTTGCTCGGGAACGCTTTTGTTGAGGAAGGCCTGCACGTCGGGATCAGCCTGCAATCGGCCAATCCGGTCCGTAAGGCCTTCCTCGGTTTTTTCGGTATTACGCAGTTCACGCCCGGCAATGACGCTTTGCTGTGTCTGTTGCAGCTTGATCATCACCGCAGCTTTTTGGGCTCCGGTATAAGCTTTCGGATTATCAAACACGTCCGCGCCCAGCTTACTGATGTCGATACCCGCAACGGAGTTGAGCGTTGCGGCATCACTCAACATGCTCGCGAACTGACCACCATTGGTGGGCGCGCTTTTCCTGATCCACTCACTCAGGTTCTTTGCGTTGAATAACTGATCCGGGCTATGTGCGGCCTTTGCCCGCCCTTTCATTCCAGCCTCGTCAAGCTGCCCGAGAAAGCCGGACTGCGACCAGGTGCTGCAGGACTGTTTAAGCGCTCCGGAGAGACCCGGGTTGTTGGCGGCCAGATTTTTCAGGTCTTCGGCCCCGACGTTGTCATCTACATCGGTCTTGTCCTCGGCGCCCACGGCATTGTGAGGATCGGCTGCCTTGGCCAGCGGCATGTTGGCGCGCATGACTGCGGCATTACGTACCATTTCCAGAGATTGCGGATCCGCGTCGGGATTGTCCTTCTGGTATTTTTCCACGTCCTTGTCGGCCGCGTCCGCCGCTTTCTCCATGTTTTTGGCGAAGGTCTTGAGATCTTTATTGGTGATCTTGCCGTCCGCGTTGCCGCCGCCCTGCGCGGTGTCCACCGCCGTTTTCAAAGCCGGGTTCGCGTTGATGAACTCCATGGCCCGGGCCGCTTCAGGTCCGTTTTCACGGGCCATCCATGCCGCGGCGATAGGTCGGTTGAGCTCTTTGGCAGCTTGCTCACGTTCTTCGGGTGGCAGATGGGCAACCATCGGCTCCCAACGCTTCAATGCTTCGGGGGAAGAGTACTTGGAGTCGTCGAGAAACGACGCGTCGGACGCCTTGGGCGCATTGGCCGGGTCAGAAGCATCACTGCCGGTCGTACTGCTGGCCGAACTGACCGAGCCGACGGACGAAAAGTCGGTCAGGCCGAAACTGCTGCTGGCCGATGTCCTGCTCGGGGAAAAAAAGGATGCTACAGACGATGCCGTATCGTCGGCACTGTTAAGCAACTCGGAAAGGCTTTGCCCGGATTGACCGAACTGTACGCCGCCGCTCGAGGCACCAGGACTTCTGGCAAGCGGCGACGGATCAGCCAGTTCGTCAGAGGTGAATTGAGGGACATTACCGCTGAGGATGGGGGGACTGGATATACGCATGGGAGGTCGCCGTCCAAAAGTGAAGGTTCATCACTGTGTGGCCGACGACCTGAGTCGGTTCCAACTCCCTCGCGAAATCCGTCTTTCACGCGAACGGGTCGATGTGCTGCTTCAACTGGACCCGGGCGCGCGACAGTCGCGAACGTACGGTACCGATCGGCACTCCCAGGCTGCTTGCCGTCTCCTGGTAATTGCCGTCCATCTCCAGTGAAACCTCAAGCACCCTCTGCATATTGGAAGGCAGGGTACCGATGGCCTGGATGACCCGAGCCAACTGTCGGTGCCCGTCCACCTGATGACCCACATCAGCGTGCCCTTCCAGTTCAGAATGAACCTCGTCTTCCCAGCTTTCCTGATAAGGCTGGCGATACATTTTGCGGAAGTGATTGCGGATCAGATTCAGCGCGATACCACACAACCAGGTCTGCGGTTTGCTGGCGTGCTGGAACTTGTGTTCACTGCGCAATGCTTCAAGAAAGACACACTGCAGGATGTCGTCCACGTCATCCGGGTTCATCACGCGCTTCTGGATGAATGCTCTGAGCATCTGAATCTGGTCCTGTGTCATCTGTCGCACACCTGCCGATGACGCAGGCTGGCTGGATGAGGTCTTATCGAGGATCACGACGCGTGGAAACATAGAGAATGCCCTTAATGTGATGGTGTGCAATCCCTATAGCGATAACCGTGCCACACAAAAAAAATAAAATAAGTAATTGATTTATAAGACTTTTAATAATTATGTAATTATTTGAAATACATTTTTTTGCGCAACCCCCTCTTTTGTGACGACAACATTTGGCACAACCCTCTGCGCTCTCTTCATAAGGGAACCGAACTGATACGACGACCCACTCAGCGGTCATGATCTGGCTCAGAACCGTCTTATGAAAATCGTCGCTCCGCGTATTTTGCCAACCCATCCGGTCGCACCGATCCGCGATGTGTTGCCTGCTGCGCGGCCAATTCAGAGCACCGATCCTTACACCACAGGGACATCTCGTCAGCAGGCATCACGCTTCGCTGCCGCACTGGTGCAGCACAGCCGGATCCTGCGGCAAAGAGAGCTGATTGCGAGCAGAAACGCGCTGCAATCGCGAGCCGTCAAATTGGCCGAGCTCTATCACCTCCTGATGAACGAAGAGGACACCGGTCTCGATAACGCAGCCAGGGTGCTGCGTAAAAAGCTGGCGCAGGATGACTCTACCGATATCGAGCAGGTGCTGGAGTTCGCTGAGGGAGACGTCGCCAAGGCTTACGTGGTGCTGCAAGCCGCACGCAAGCAGGCAGAGGCGGAAGGCAGCGAGCGGGAACACGAAATTCTGACCGACCGGCTCAAACACCTGCGGCGTATATTTGGCTCACGTGCCCGGGCAGGCCTTAATACGGCCAGGGCCTTTGGCCGCCAGAACATCGACAACAAACGCCGCGCCGCCTTGCGCAATCTGTATGGCGTCGCGGTCAGCGGCCAACCGAACGTCACCGGGCTGATCGAGGCACTGATCGGCGAGCAGGAAGAACCGGGACAGTTCAATCTCAACCTGCGGGACATGCGCATCGCCATAGCAGACGACCTGTCGGCCATCAAACCTTCGACCTCTCATGAGCAGCTACGCACGCTGATGCACGGTCTGACCACCGCACGGCACGTAGCCACTTTATTGCGGGGTTGCGAACACTTGCTGGGGCGGATGCGCAGCAAGAATCCCAGCCTGAAGGTCGATCCCCCGGCGTTCCTCAAACACCTGCTGACCCTGACGGCCAACGGTATGAATGTGAATCAGACATTGCAATTAACCCAGCATATCGGTGGTGAACAACTCAAACACCAGTTGGCGTTCCTGAACAGCCTGCGCCCCATGCTCATGCAACTGCCCATCCTGCTCTGGCGGGACATGAAAAGCCGTCAGACCGCGCTGAGCAACCTGCTCATCCTGATGGCTGAACTCACCGAAAAGGAACAGAAGCAGATGTATGGGGGGCTTGCCTGATGAATCAACTCATCAATATGTTGAACGGCATCGCGCTGTCGGCCATGCGCCGATCGGAGCTGGTCGGCGCGTTCTTTGTGATCGCCATCGTGTTCATGATGATCACCCCCCTGCCGACCGGCCTGGTGGATGTGTTGATCGCGGTCAACATTTGCATTTCATGCTTGTTGATCATGCTGGCCATGCACCTGCCCAGGCCGCTAGCATTTTCGACCTTTCCGGCCGTTCTCCTGCTGACGACCATGTTTCGTCTGGCCCTGTCGATTTCCACTACCCGTCTGATCCTGCTCAATCAGGACGCCGGCCACATCGTCGAAGCGTTCGGCCAGTTCGTGGTCGGCGGCAACCTGGCGGTGGGTCTGGTGATCTTCCTGATCCTGACCGTGGTCAACTTCCTGGTGATCACAAAGGGCTCAGAACGGGTCGCCGAAGTGGGTGCGCGTTTCACGCTGGACGCCATGCCCGGCAAACAGATGTCGATCGACAGTGACCTGCGGGCCAACCTCATTACCGTACATGAAGCGCGCAGGAGACGAGCCGAACTGAACAAGGAAAGCCAGTTGTTCGGTGCCATGGACGGTGCGATGAAATTCGTCAATGGCGATGCCATTGCGAGCCTGATCATCGTGGCCATCAACATGATCGGCGGTATTTCGATCGGCGTGGTGCAGCACGGCATGAGCGCTGGTGACGCACTTCAGCTCTACACCGTACTGACCATCGGTGACGGCCTGATTGCGCAGATCCCGGCGCTGCTGATCTCCGTGACGTGCGGGATGATCATTACGCGCGTGCCCAACACCGAAACCGGTGTGGAAGCCAACATCGGTCGCGAAATCGCCGAACAAATCACCAGCCAGCCCAAGGCCTGGATCATTGCGGCCGTGGCCATGCTGGGTTTCGCCGCTTTGCCCGGCATGCCGACCGGGGTATTCATTACCATTGCCATCATCTGTGGTGCTGGCGGCATGCTGCAACTGCAGCGGGCCAAGCCCAAGAAACAGCAGGACGGCGCCGTAGCGGTCGCTCCGGAAATGAACGGCAAGGAAGACTTGCGCACCTTCTCTCCCAGCCGTCAGTTCGTTCTGCAGTTTCATCCAGGTCAGAACCTGGCGCAGGTCGAGGCGCTGGTCAGCGAAATACGGCAACGGCGTAATCGTCTGGTAGTCAACTACGGCCTTACCCTGCCCTCGTTCGTCATCGAGCAGGTCCAGTATCTGCAGCCAGATGAGTTCCGCTTCACGGTGTATGAAGTGCCTATGGTCAAGGCAACTTTCACCCAGACCCATGTGGCGGTGGATGCGCGTCAACTGGGACACGAAAACACGACGCCTGTCATTCCCGGTAATAGCGACCGTCAGGAAGAACAATGGGTCTGGCTGCCTGCCGACGCGCCTGAACTGCAGGACAACCAACTCTCCGCCATCAGCTCGACAACCCTGATCATCGAGCGCATGGAGCGTGCGCTTCAATCCTGCGGGCCACAGTTCATTGGCCTGCAGGAAACCAAAGCCATCCTCAGCTGGCTGGAATCCGAGCAGCCCGAACTGTCTCAGGAGATTCAGCGGGTACTGACCCTGACGCGGTTTTCCGCCGTTCTGCAACGACTGGCTTCGGAGTGTGTGCCGTTGCGCGCACTTCGAGTCATCGCCGAGACACTGATCGAGCATGCCCAGCACGAACGCGATATCAGTGTGCTGACCGATTACGTGCGCATTGCGCTCAAGTCACAGATTTACCATCAGTACTGTGGCTCCGAGGGTCTGCTGGTGTGGCTGTTGACGCCGGAAAGCGAAGGCTTGCTGCGCGATGGCCTGCGTCAGACTCAGACCGAAACATTCTTTGCGCTGGACAATGAAATCAGCCAGATGCTCGTACAGCAATTGCACATGGCGTTCCCTCTGCGGGCGCCCGAGCAGGCGGTTCTGTTGGTCGCGCAGGACTTGCGCAGCCCGCTGCGCAACTTGCTCAAGGAAGAGTTTTATCACGTCCCGGTGTTGTCTTTCGCCGAAATCAGCAACGCGGCCAAGGTCAAAGTCATGGGTCGTTTCGACCTGGAAGATGATCTCGAGCCGCTGGATAACGAGCACGCGGCCTGAGCCTGAAACGCTCGGCCACAGGGAGAGAGTCGGATGTTTGAATTACGCGTACTGAACGGTCATCACCAAGGCGCAGCGTTGCCCCTGATTGGTGAGCAATGGTCGATCGGCTCAGCCGAACAGCAGGACCTGGCGCTGGAGGACCCAGGCGTCGAGCGTCTTCATGGTCGCCTGAAGCGCCTGGGTGACAGCTGGTTTCTGGAGGGTGAAGAGGGGCAGGTATGCGACGAAGAAGGTCAGGCCCGAGCGAGCGCGGAATTGATCCTCAATCAGGCATTCATGCTGGGCACAGTATGGTTGTGCGTTTCACCGGCCGACGATGAGTGGCCTGTCGTACCGCAGATCATTCCTGCAGCAGCCGAACCGGAACCGGCGCGCAATACCGCGCCGCTGGAAAAGGTTCAGACACGTTCGCAAAAGCTGCTGAATCGCACGACCGGAATCATCGCCGGTTTGCTGATCGGCGTCATCGGCAGCGCATGGAGCCTGACACGCCCTGCACCCAGTGCCCTGGATCCGGAAGTGGCTCAGGTGGCGGCGGTCACCCGGTCTGCCTCGACGGCACCAGAAAAAACATCACCAACGGCTGCCACTGCAGGCAGTCAGTCGCCCGACAACCGCATCCGCCTGGCCGACCCTGATGCCGTCCGGCACCAGCTCAATACGATGCTCAGCGAACGCCTGCTCACCGGTGTCAGAATTGAAGAAACCCCTGAAGGCCTGGTGCTCGACGGTGACCTCAAGGACGAAGCGTTGCTGGTTTATCAGCGCATGCTGCAGCGCTTCAAGGATCGTTATAAATCGCCCGTCACGGTGCTGGATAACGTGGCCAGCGCACGCAACGCGTTGCCCTTCGTGGTCGTACAGATTCTGACCGGCCCCCACGCCCATCTAGTGACCGCCGACGGCCGACGGGTGTACGTGGGCGATGAGGTGGACGGGCTGCGTCTGTCCAGAATCGACGAGCACAAACTTCAGTTCGATGGCGACCGTCACGTTGAGGTGACCTGGTGAATGCCGCGCTGACCCAATGGAAAGCACATCACACGGCGCGACTTTCACAATACAGCGCGGTGCGCATCAGTGGCCGGGTAAGCGCTGTACGCGGCATTTTGCTGGAGTGCAAGCTGCCCGCCGCAAAGGTCGGCGATCTGTGTGAAGTGAGCAAGGCAGATGGCAGTCTGTTGCTCGCCGAAATCGTGGGTTTCACCCCGGATTGCACACTGCTCAGCGCGCTCGGAGCCCCGGATGGCATTCAAGTCGGTGCCACAATACGCCCGCTCGGCATTGCGCACCGGATCGGTGTTGACGACAGTCTGCTGGGGTGTGTGCTGGACGGGTTTGGTCGGCCCCTGATGGGTGACTGCCTGGGTGCCTTTGCCGGCCCGGACGACCGCCGTTCCACACTGCCGGTGATCGCCGACGCCCTGCCGCCCACTCAGCGTCCACGTATCACCACGGCCCTGCCGACCGGCGTGCGTGCCATCGACAGCGCAATTCTGCTGGGCGAAGGCCAGCGTGTCGGACTGTTCGCCGGCGCGGGCTGCGGCAAGACCACGCTGATGGCGGAGCTGGCCCGCAACATGGGCTGCGACGTAATCGTGTTCGGACTGATCGGTGAGCGGGGCCGCGAATTGCGCGAGTTCCTCGACCACGAACTGGATGAAACCTTGCGTGCGCGCTCGGTACTGGTCTGTGCCACCTCGGACCGTTCGAGCATGGAACGGGCACGCGCCGCCTTCACAGCCACCGCCATTGCCGAAGCGTTCCGGGCAAGGGGTCAGAAAGTACTGCTGCTGCTCGACTCCCTCACCCGATTTGCCCGCGCACAGCGTGAAATCGGTATTGCCTCCGGCGAGCCTCTGGGGCGCGGCGGCCTGCCGCCTTCGGTCTACACCTTGCTGCCACGCTTGGTGGAGCGCGCCGGCATGAGCGAATACGGCTCGATCACAGCGCTCTATACCGTACTGATCGAGCAGGACTCGATGAACGATCCGGTTGCAGACGAAGTGCGTTCGCTGCTGGACGGCCACATCGTGCTATCGCGCAGGCTGGCCGAACGCGGGCATTACCCGGCCATCGATGTGTCCGCCAGCATCAGCCGGATTCTCAGCAACGTGACAGGTCGTGAGCACCAGCGGGCCAACAATCGACTGCGCCAATTGCTGGCGGCCTATAAACAGGTGGAAATGCTCCTGCGTCTGGGCGAATACCAGGCCGGTGCGGATCCGGTCACCGACTGCGCCGTTCAATTGAACGATGCCATCAATGCCTTTCTGCGTCAGGACCTGCGTGAACCTGTGCCATTGCAGGAAACCCTGGATGAGTTGCTCAAGCTCACGTCTCAATTGCCGGAGTGATGATGGACGAATCCCTCGAGGAAGATCCGCAACGCGTGGCGCTCGAGCAGGTCATCGGCCTGCTTACGCCGTTGCGTCAACACCGTCAGGCCAGTGCCGAACGTGCGCAACGCCAGGCGCAGGTGGAACTGAAATCCATGCTCGACCACCTATCAGTGACCAGAGCGTCGTTGAACCTGGAACGAGATCGGCAAAAGCAACGACGTGAGACGCTATCAGAGGCTCATCTGGAAAAAACCATCAGTCTGAATGACCTGGACCGATGGCACGACAAAGAAAAAACCATGCTCGACCGCCTGGACCTCATGCGCCAGGACATTCAGCAACAGCAACTTCGAATATCCGAACAGCAAGCGCTGGTGGAAGACCGACAGCGACAAGCCAAGGCGTCTCAGCGTGCAGTCGAGAAACTGGCCTGCATGAGCGAGACACTCAACGAAGAAGGTTAAGTGCCGATGCCCACTCCAATCAGACACGCAACAACAGCACCGCCGGCACCTCCAGCCACACCAGCGATCGACCGACAAGCACCTGAAGAACAGGCGGAGCGGACACCGGCACCCGCGACGCACTCGCGCACTACACCGTTTACCCGTGCAGTGATGCCCAGCGGCGAAAAGCGCCCCGCTGCCAGCGTCGGCCGCGGCGATTCGCACGCAGGCCGTTCACCTGCGGATGGCTCGCTGCGGGACGATGCCATCAGTGCCGACGGTTTGTTCTTCTCGCAACTGTTGGTGCCTCCGGTAAGCGAAGAGCCTGATCAACAGAGCTTTGCAGGCGGCAGCCTGGACTTCACGACGAAAACGGAACCGGTGCCTGCGCAACTGATCGATGAACTGAGCCAGCGGTTGCCGCAGCAGCCCGTCGGCCCCCTCAATTTCACGCTGCTGATGCCGAACCTGGGTCAGGTGCGCGTCAACGCCGAAAAAACCGACAACCGCTGGAACATCCAGTTGGGCTTCAGCCGTCGCGACGTCCTCAAACGGGTAAACGGCCAGGCAAGTGCCTGCCGCGATGCGCTCGCGCAAGCCTTGGGTCACGACGTCGACCTCGACTTCCATGAAGACCTTGACGCATGAGCGCGCTGCATCTGCGCAAGGTCGATCCGCTGCTGGCTCGAGCCACACGCGAACTGGGCGCCGGACAGCGTCTGGCATTCGAAGCTCAGGGCCAGCGCGGTGAGCTGACGCTCTTGCCGCTGGTTGTCGAGGCGGATGCACCGACGGATGGCGTATGGCTAAACAGTGCTGTCGGCGCGCTGTGTCTGGGCGATGCCGAGGCGGTACTGAGCCTGTTGGGCGACGCGCCATTGACGCTGAACGGTGAGCAGCAAGGCTGGTACTGGCAATTTTTCAACCAGTGCCTGAGTCCCTCGATTGCCGCGTTGCTAGCACCTGTCGAGCCACTGTTCGACGCCTCCGACATCGGTTCTTTCGGCTGCCGGATTCAGGTCCGTCTTGCCGAAGAGTCGATTCATGCCCATATGCACTGCGCGCCTGAAACGTTGCTCAGGCTGCTGCACGCTGCGCCTTGGCAGGCTCGGCAACAGCCTGTCGATGACACCTGGACAGTGACCACACCGCTGATCATCGGCGAACTGGCACTGACGCTCAGTGAACTGGCCTCGCTGCGCCCCGGAGACGTGGTGTTGCCCGCCCGCTGCCAGTTCGACAGCGCAGGCCAGGGTTGCCTGACGCTCGGCGGGCGACAGTGGGCCGCGCACACCGACAGTCAGGCACAGCAATTATTTCTGCGGCTTAGCCACGAGGAGCATGGTCACCATGAGTACTGAGGATCTTTACCAGGACGAAGTCGAACACCTGGACGACCTTGACGATGCAGCCGATACGCCGGAGGACCGATCCGGCGCAAGCTCGTATGCGCATGACGATCAATACACACAACCGAATGCCGAGGCATGGCCGGACGCTGATCCCGCTGACGAAGCACAACCGGTATTTGCCAATGATTACTCACCCGAACAGACCACGTTCGAGAGTCTTGCACTTGAGCTGACCCTTCGTTGCGGCCAGCTCAAGCTGACCCTGGGCGAATTGCGACGCCTGGATGCTGGCACGGTCCTGGAGGTCGCCGGCATCGCGCCGGGGCATGCCACGCTATGTCACGGCGAGCGGGTCGTGGCCGAGGGCGAACTGGTGGATGTCGATGGCCGGCTCGGTCTGCAGATCACGCGGATGGTGACCCAGCCATGATCATGGACGGGGTGAACCCGATCCTGCTGGCGCTGATGCTCGGTTCCTTGTCGCTGATACCGTTTTTGCTGATCGTCTGCACGGCGTTCCTGAAGATTGCCATGACCCTGCTGATCACCCGTAACGCCATTGGGGTCCAGCAGGTTCCGCCGAACATGGCGCTGTACGGCATTGCGCTGGCGGCAACGATGTTCGTGATGGCGCCGGTGGCTCATGAGATTCAGCAACGGGTGCATGATCACCCTCTGGAGCTGGGTAGCGCAGATAAGCTGCAAGCCAGCCTGAGAACCGTCATCGAACCGTTGCAACGCTTCATGACACGCAACACTGACCCGGACGTGGTCGCCCACTTGCTGGAAAACACCCAGCGCATGTGGCCCAAGGAGCTGGCCGATCAGGCAACCAAGGAAGATCTGTTGCTGGCGATCCCCGCTTTTGTACTCTCAGAGTTGCAGGCCGGATTCGAAATCGGCTTTCTGATCTATATCCCGTTCATCGTCATCGATCTGATTGTCTCGAACCTGCTGTTGGCCCTGGGTATGCAGATGGTATCGCCGATGACCATTTCCCTGCCGCTCAAGCTGCTGTTATTCGTGCTGGTGTCGGGCTGGTCACGCCTGCTCGACAGCCTCTTCTATTCGTATATGTGAGGCGGTCATGGAAGCGTTGGCGCTGTTCAAGCAAGGCATGTTTCTGGTGGTGATTCTCACCGCGCCTCCTCTTGCCGTGGCGGTGTTGGTGGGGACGATCACCTCGCTGCTGCAAGCCCTGATGCAGGTTCAGGACCAGACACTGCCATTTGGCATCAAACTGGGCGCGGTCGGGCTGACGCTGGCCATGACCGGCCGCTGGATCGGTGTCGAGCTCATCCAGTTCATCAACATGGCCTTCGACCTGATTGCACGGTCCGGGGTCAGTCACTAGATGCCCTTCGACGCGCAGTACATTTATGAACTCTTGCAGGGCATGGCGCTGGCGATGGCACGTCTGTTGCCTTGCATGATGCTGGTACCGGCCTTCTGCTTCAAATACCTCAAAGGTCCCTTGCGCTACGCAGTACTGGCATCGATCTCGATGGTCCCTGCACCCGCCATCAGCCGTGCGCTGGCCTCTATGGACGGTAACTGGTTCGAGATCGGCGGCCTGATCATCAAGGAATCGGTGTTGGGGACCTTGATGGGGCTGCTGCTGTATGCCCCGTTCTGGATGTTCGCTTCGGTCGGCGCGCTGCTCGACAGCCAACGTGGCGCATTGAGCGGCGGGCAGATAAACCCCGGCCTGGGTCCGGATGCGACACCGCTGGGCGAGTTGTTCCAGGAAACCATGATCATGCTGGTGATCCTTACCGGTGGACTGTCGTTGATCACCCAGGTTATCTGGGACAGCTATACCATCTGGCCACCCACGGCCTGGCTCCCGGGCATGACAGCCGAAGGCCTGGATGTCTTCCTTGAGCAACTGAACCAGACGATGCAACACATGATGCTGTACGCCGCGCCCTTCATTGCGCTGCTACTGTTGATCGAGGCTGCGTTTGCCATCGTCGGTCTTTACGCGCAGCAGTTGAATGTGTCCATCCTGTCGATGCCGGCCAAGAGCATGGCTGGCCTTGCCTTTTTGCTGGTTTATCTACCGACGCTGCTGGAGTTGGGCAATGGTCAGTTGCTGAAACTGGCCGATCTGAAGTCTGTGTTCGGCCTGCTGGTGCAAGTGCCGTGAGTGAAAAAACGGAAAAGGCCACGCCCAAGCAACTACGTGATGCACGGGAAAAAGGCCAGGTCGGTCAGAGTCAGGACTTGGGCAAACTGATGATCCTGATGGCCGTGAGCGAAGTGACGCTCGGCCTGGCCGACGAAAGCGTCAATCGCCTGCAGGGCTTGCTGGTACTTTCGTTCAAGGGCATCGACCGCTCTTTCTTTTCGGCGGTCGAGCTTCTTGCCAGTGAAGGTCTGTCGGTGCTGATCAGCTTCGCCTTGTGCAGCGTCGGCCTGGCAATGCTCATGCGCCTGGTCAGCAGTTGGGTGCAGATCGGCTTTCTGTTTGCGCCCAAGGCATTGAAGATCGACATCAACAAAATCAATCCTTTCTCTCACGCCAAGCAGATGTTTTCGGGGCAGAACATTACTACGCTGCTGCTCAGTATTCTCAAGGCGGTTGCCATTGCGGCAACGCTGTACAGTCAGGTAAAGCCGGCGCTGGGTAGCTTGATCATAATGGCCAACAGCGATCTGGTGACTTACTGGCATGCACTGGTCGAGCTGTTCAGGCACATTCTTCGAGTGATTCTGGGCCTGCTGCTGGCAATCGCGCTGGTCGACTTCGCGATGCAGAAATACTTTCATGCCAAAAAACTGCGCATGAGCCACGAAGACATCAAGAAAGAATACAAACAGTCAGAGGGCGATCCACACGTCAAAGGCCATCGTCGGCAACTGGCCCATGAAATTCTCAACCAGGAACCCTCTGCGGCGCCCAATCCGGTGGAGGATGCCGACATGCTGCTGGTCAACCCCACTCATTACGCTGTAGCGCTGTACTATCGACCGGGTGAAACGCCTCTGCCGCTGATTCATTGCAAAGGTGAAGACGAAGAGGCACTGGCGCTGATCGCCAGAGCCAAGAAGGCCGGCATTCCCGTGGTGCAAAGCATCTGGCTGGCACGCACGCTGTACCGGGTCAAAGTAGGTAAATATATCCCCCGCCCTACCCTTCAGGCCGTGGGACACATCTACAAAGTGGTTCGTCAACTGGACGAAGTCACCGACGAAGTGATCCAGGTCGAAGTCGAGCTGTAGGTCAGCCCCCGTTCTCCTCAACCACACTCGCATCCCACAGCCTGTATATCCGATGCAACCCAGGATCTGCTGCGCAGCCCATCGCCACCTCCGAAAGCTCCCACGCCCTGCGGGCAGGCGTAGGCTCGAAACCGTGGGAGCTGACTTGTCCGCGAAAGGGCTGTCCATCCCCGCTTAATAGCGCTGTTGCGCCACGGCATTCGCGGACGCTCACATGGGTCGTCCCTCACGTCAGCGGAAGGACCGCCAACCGAAGCCATTGCAGCGAACGCCAAGGCAAAAAAAACCGCCTCCACATTGCGGAAGCGGTCATCTTTCAGTCTGGCAAAGCGTTGTGAAAGGACTAGGCCAGATGATCCAGTCCGGCCAGGATCAGCTCATGACGCCGGATCTCGTCCAGGTTGGTCACCGAGTCCGGTGCATCACTCACCGCGTGCCACACAACGAAATCCCGCTGGATATCCAGGAACAGAAAGTAGTTGTTGAACCGTTCTGCTTCGGAAAACCTCAGTTGCAATGCTTCACGCAGTTGCTCGGGACGCAGTGCCCGACCTTCGATGTGCAGCGCGATACCCCAATCGTGATACTCACGACGGCTGACGAACGCAACCCCGTTGGCCACGGGCCATACGGCAGGGTTTTGAGCGGCGACCTGTGTATAGAACGCCACTTTTTCCGTTACCTCTATCATTTCTAATCCTTTAACTGCACAACGGTATAGTCCTGTTCGTGATCACTATCATCCACACCTTGACGCATGTCTGGCGGCCACCAGATCACCAGCTCACGGTTGCTGGAGTCAGGTCGTTTGCAGGCATATCCCTTGCAGCCATTGGTCGTGCACCCTGCCAGGGTTGCGAGCAGAACGAGCAATATGACAATGCTACGGCTCTTCATGGTGCGGCTCTCCTAAGCAGCGAAGGTCTACTTTCCTTGGCCATTTTCGATATCTGAGGCTGGCGCACAGCGATGTACACCTCGCTCTCTTCGCCCGGCTGTACCCACGCGTGAGGCCAGGCTGTCACGCCGATCACCCAGCGACCGCCGCATCGGCTTTCATCGATACGTACCGGCTTGTCGGTGTTGTTGTGTGCTACGACCACTGCAACCCCCCAACCTTTCTGGACGAACCACTGCGAGCGCGTCTGATCTAGCGTCAGCCCCTCGCCAGGATCGCACAGGCTGTCGGTTTCGAACGGCATCGCTTCGCCCGTACGCATGCCGGCCGGCGCAACGCCGTCGACCATTTGAGTGAAGACATTCTGCACATCGTTACGGGTGGGCAGGTCGCCACCGTCACGACGCTCCTTAATGGTTTTCATCTGGGCATCGATATCGTGCGGATTTCCGTTTTGCACATAGCGCGCCGGGTTTACCTGATCGCCGATCAATCGCGGCGTAAGGATGAATAAACGCTCACGGTGATTGATTTCACGGCTGCGCGACTGGAAAAGCAGCTTGCCGATGTAGGGAATGTCGCCCAGCAGCGGGATCTTGTGAACCTTATCGTTGGCCTCAAGCCCATGAAATCCGCCGACGACCAATGAACCATGCTCGGCAATCACCGCTTGGGTACTGACGTTGCCTTTGCGAACGCTAGGCTGGTCGGCGTTGATGTCTGACACGTCGATCTGACCGTCCTCGATGTCGACAATCAGTTGCACCTGAGGTTTGCCGTCGTGATCCAGTGAACGCGGGATGACCTGCAGACTGGTCCCGGCCGTGATGGGCTCGATATTGGCCA
Source organism: Pseudomonas floridensis (assembly GCF_002087235.1). Lineage (GTDB taxonomy): Bacteria > Pseudomonadota > Gammaproteobacteria > Pseudomonadales > Pseudomonadaceae > Aquipseudomonas > Aquipseudomonas floridensis. The sequence continues at coordinate 60,699 of NZ_MUIO01000040.1, forward strand.
CACGCTCGGACGTCGCGGTAATGTATTCCGTACGACTGAAGTCGATCACGGCAGGCTGGTTCTCGAGCGTCAGAATCGAGGGGTTCCCGATCACCGAAGCCGAACCGTTACCTTCCAGGGCATGCAGTTCGGCAGAAAACTTGCCGGCATTCTGGATAAACAGTGTCGACGTCGTGCCTGCGTCAAACATATTGAAGCCGCCTGATTTGAAGTTCCAGCGGCTTGCCAGCTCCGCCAGCTCATTACGGTCGATATCCAGAATCACCGCATCGATTTCGATCAGGTTGCGTGGAACGTCCAGCTCTTTGATCAGCTTTTCATACATCGCCTTGCGATCGGGCAAGTCGTAGATCAAAACGGCGTTGTTACGAACGTCGGCACTGACACGAATGTTCGAACGGCCTCCAGACTTGCCTTTTCCAGGCTTCTTGCTGCCGTAGCTCAAGACCCGGTCCAGGCCTTGCTGCAGAGCGCCGGTGTCGATGCCGTTGGCATTCAGGTTGTAAGGCACACTCGGTTCACTCGAGCCGCCACCCTCTTCAAATCCGCCGTTCGAGCGACTGTGACCCAACAGGTTGATCCCGCTGAGGGAGTCGCCACGAGAGCGGGTATCCAGAAGCTCCTGAAGGATGCTGGCAACACCGGCGACTGACAGTTCCTGATCGCGATACCGAATCGTGCGATCCGCCGCGTTGGCGTACTTGAGGGGAAATACGACAACGTCCTGCTTTTCGCCTTTATCCGGTGAGTCGACTTTCTTGCTGTAGTCGCGAACAAAGTCGACATACTTCGCCGGACCGCGAACCAGCACGACGCCTTCGTTGGGCAACGCGCCCCATCCAAAGCGTTTGTCCAGAAGCCCCACATCGGTCAACGCTGTCTGCAAGTCGTCCACGGCATCGGAGGACACTTCGATGCGTGCCGAGGTGTGCTCACTGGCCGGGCTTACATACAGGGTGTCGTTATAGACGAACCACTGAAAGTGATACTCCTGAGCCAGTCGATCGAGAAACTCTTCGGGGTTCTGGGCACGGATACGGCCGTCGAGCTTTCCCGAGATGGGCGCCATGTCCAGTGCCATCCCGAACTCTTTGGCGAAATCGCTGAGCGCCGTACTCAGTTCAGTCTCCCGGGCATCATAGGCGTAGGCCGTGTGCTTCCAGGATTCAGGCGTGACCGCCCATGTCGCAGGAATCACCCCGATCAACAATAAAGGCAACCACATCAAAGCCTTGCGCATTTCACACTCCCGGTTGCCGGTAATTGAGGGTCGTGCGTCCGGAGAAACCGGGCGCGGTATCGACGATGGTGACGTGCATCAGGCTGAGCAAGGCCGCACGCTGATTGGCCAGACTTTCCAGACGTTCGAGCAGATCGTTGACGTTGCAGGGGTTGGGGATCCAGCTGACCAGGACCATGCAACGGGTCTGTGGATCAATGGCAAACGCGCCATCACAGGCGCACGCCAGACTCGCACCGCCGTGGCTGAGCAACGCCTCCATACGCTGGGGGTCGTTGGCATCGAATGGATCGAGCAACTCGATGCTGCAACGTACGCCGTCGCCAACCACTTCAAGACGTGCGTTGGCGTCGTCGACCCAGCAGTCCAGCGGCGTCACCGGCCGTTGGTCACACCATTGGCCAACGACCTGCGCGAAATCACTGAAATCCATCGATGACATTTTTGGTCAGCTTATAGCCGGCTTGCTGGCACTGGTCAGCGACGTTGGAAGCGACAGCGGCCTGTTGGCTCGCCTCACTGAAGGCGTCGATATCGTCTGCGGAAATAGGACCGTTACCGCTGCCCAGAGCGTCGTCCACGTCGGATAGTGCGTTCGTCAGCGTGTTGTCGAGGTTATTTTGCAGGGATTTGAAATTTATCATGTCCAGATGCTCCAGAAAGGTTCAGACCTTGAGTGGAGCAAACGACTGGAGCGGTTCCATCATTGCCGCAAGAGTGTCTTCAGGTAGACGCATTGCAGCCCGTCAGACCATTGCGCAACGTCACCCAGTCAATATCGAAGGCGCCATTGGCGTCACTCAGGCGCAGGCTTTCACGGGGCATCGAAGCATCACGCTTGAGCTGCCAGTGCTCGACGAAGCGGCTTTTTGTCAGCCATTCGGCGACGCTGTCGGCGATGTCCGGATGGACACTCAGCGTGGCGCCCACTTCGTTGAGCTGGCTTGCGGCCAGGTTGCGGCTAAGCGCCCGCGCACGCTCGGCGAGCGAAGTCTCGTCCAACAGCTGTTTCAGGGCGTCGGTCAACAGATGCTCCAGGCTTTCCATCACCTGTTGCTGCAATACTTGACGCTGCGCCTGCAGCTCGGCCAGAAAAGCGTTGGCGGACGTCCAGAATTCAGCCAGCGCCTGCTGCTGACGGCGATCCGCTTCTTCCTGCTGTTGAGACAGCATCTGACGGGCCTGTACGTGTGCGTTGGCCAGGATGTCCTGAGCCAACAGGCTGTCAGCAATCGCCTCACGGCGCATGATCGGTTCAGGCAGCAGCGCAGCGTTCGTCAGAGCAATACTGCGTTTGGCGAGCATGGGAAACTCCGGCGCGGATGATGTTTAGGGACGGGATGGTTTTCAAGTCGCCGTGACACGCCAAAGGATGGCTTGCCACAACGTCTGGAGCTTGTTGTCGGGCGCTTCGCAAGGCTGGTCATCGACCTCGCCTGGCGGCCATGCCAGACGCAACCGCGACCAATACTCACGGCCCAGCCAGGCGCCTAGCAGCAAACGCACATCCACCACCTCCGGCGCCAGCCAGACCCCAGGCCTCAGCGCTTTGGTCAACGCCCGACACCACTGCCCGTCGGGGCCTTCGGTTTCGGTTTGCGAAAAGCAGATCAATGTTGCCAGAACCAGCGCTTTGTCACGCTGCGAAGGCGTCAGTGCGATCCAGCTTGCCAATGGCTCGAACGGCTCAGGCGGCTGGCTGGGCTGGATGCCAAGGCTACGCACGAACATGTTGTGGCGGCTGTTCATGATCGAGTGACACGCCTGAATCGCCAGGCCGTGCTGCTCGGCGAACCTGAGCTGCCAGGCCGGATGCGCCCACTGCCAGGGATTGCACCACCAACGCGTCCAAACCTCTTCGATGGCAGAACCGGTCATGTGCGTGCCGGCAGGTTCGAACGGTTACGGCCGCCCCCAAGCCCGATGGCGTTCAACGCGGTGGCTCGCCAGTCGGCACGCAGCAGCAGGACCACGACCAAGAGCACCAGTGCAGCGACCAGGGGAACCAGCCAAAGCATCAGGTTCCAGAACGGCAGATTGACGCTGTCGAGCTTGAATGGACCGAAACTCACCCACTGCGTGGTTTCCTGAAATTCCGAGGCGGGTACGAAGACGATAGAGAATTTCTTCGATTCGGCAGACTGCGAGGACATCCCGGGGATGCTGCTGGCCACCATCTGTTGAATCCGCCCACGTACGCTGTCAGGGTCAAGCGCCGAGGAATGCTTGATGAATACCGCTGCTGACGCGGGCTGGACCGGTTCGCCAGGCGCAATGCGTTCGGGAAGAACCACATGGACTCTGGCAACGATCACCCCGTCGATCTGCGACAGCGTGGCTTCGAGTTCCTGAGAAAGCGCATAGATGTAACGTGCACGCTCCTCAAGCGGCGTCGAAATGACGCCCTCCTTTTTAAAAATTTCGCCCAGACTGGTACGCGACTGACGTGGCAGACCGGCGGCATTGAGCACCCGCACCGCTCGGTTCATGTCACGCGTCGCGACCGTTACGACAACACCGGCTTTCTCCAGACGTTTACGCGCATCGATGTGCTGATCGGCGAGGCGCGCAACCACCTCGTTGGAATCCTGCTCGGACAGGCCGGTGAACAGATCGGTGTCATCACTGCACCCTCCGAGCGCCAGCATGCACAACAGCAACAACCCTGCGCTGAGAAATCTCACGGAAAAACCTCTATTGCAGGTTGGTCAGCTTATCGACCGCCTGCGCGGTCTTGCTTACGACCTTGGTGGCGAACGCGGTCTGAAGTGAACACTGCGACAGCGTTCGGGTCATCGCCGCGATGTCCATGGCGTCGGCACTGTCTGCGGCCTTTTTCATAGAACGCATGGCGTGCTGCGACATCTTCTCGGTTTCACCCAGACTGCCGGAGATGGCGCTGGCAATATGCTCGGACAGCGGCGCACCCTTGGAAACTTTCTCCGGTTGCATGGCAGCGGTAAAGAGATCGACATCCGCCTGAGCAGGCTCCAATACGAGACCTTGTGGCGAATCCTGCCCGAATTCAGGCGAGATGTTTTTAACGTTACTGAGGTGGGAAATGGTCACGTGGACTCTCCTTCAGGCGGATGTTGTTCAGGCAACGGGCGAGTTCTGACGACTCTGCAACAGCGTCTGCACGATCATGTCTGCCACGCCTGAGGCACTGTTCTTCAAATCGCCGCTCGCATTGCCGTTAAGACCGCCCTGGAGCGAGACTTCCAGCCCTTTTTCGAACAGGCCACCCAACAGTTGCCCCAATTCGAAGTCGGTGATGCCGCCTGATGTGTTTCCGGGCTGCTGCAGTTTGTCGATGGACGTGCCCAGACCACCGCCGGACAACACCGACTCCAGGCCCAGATCGACCATTTCGCCGACCAGTTGCCCGAGGCTGCCGTTGCTGCCATTCAAGGTGCTGGTCGTCAGATCGCTGGCGGGATTTTCCGCAGGAACACTGCCCAATCCACCGTCACCGCCAAAACCGCTGGCTTCGCTTTGCTGATTGCCCAACTGCTGGCCGATGATGTCCAGAGCCGAACGAAACTGAGCGGTTTCCCGACCGTCAAGGAAGTTGTCTTCAGTGAGCTCCTTTGTCCAGGAGCCGGAGTCCGGAGGCGGGAAAAAAGCGGGATTGTCGTCCATGAATTGGGCGATCTTTTCTAGGATCGGCATGTCGTCCTGAGAGAAACTGGCCCCATTGCTCTGACCGGTCAAAAGGTCATTGAGGGCGGCCTTCGCCAGACCGTTCAGCACCTGCGCCATCAGGTCAGACTGTCCTTCACCCGAAGCCAGACTGTCGGCCGAGGCACCAAAGTTAGCGCCCAGCTTTTCATGGATCAGCTTGTCCAGCGCGGCCTTGACGTCTTCAAGCCCCCCACCGGAGAGACCATCCGCCGCCATCGCCTTGGCAAGCATTTTGCCCAGTGGCGAGCTTTGGTCCAACTGACCACTCTGCATCAGTTCTTCGGCCAGTTGCGCGATGACGTCCTGCAGCGCTTTGCTGGACGTACTCATGTTCGCTTCCGGACGTATCAGCACAAGCGCCATGCTCGGGCTCTGCAACGAACTGTTAAGACTGAGACTCTGCATCGCATTCCCCCTCAAGGTGGCAGCCCCTTCATCACGAAGGGGCACTCAAAAGTCAGAAGTTAACGAGGGCGTTTTTGATCTTGCTCCCGACGATCTGGTTTGAAAGGGCTTCTTTTTGTCCTTCAAAGCCTGCCTGGGCGCTCGTCTCACGCAACATGGCGTTTTCGCTGTCTGCGTATTTGTCCAGTTTGGCGCTCGTCGCATCACCGCTCGCGATACCCTCGCGAGTGGCATCGATGCTCTTGGTGCTGCCGGAGTTCTTTACCATGGAAACGCTGCTATCAATACGCGTTTTGCCGTTCTGGATGCCTTGCGCTGCGTCGCCGCCTGCACCGATCAATTTGTTAGCGATACCTGATACGTTCATAGCCTGACACCCCTTCGTTTAATGTGTACCAGCGTAATTGCTTGGTACAACTAGGTGGTGACAGCCAGCGAATCGGTTCCAGCGCCCACGCAAAAAAATCAGATTTGTAATTCCTTGAGGCGTCGGTACAGCGTACGGCGCGGCATATCCAGCTCCTGGCTCACCGCGTCAACGCAATTCTGGTGGCGCTTGAGGGCCTCCTGAATCAGTGCTTTTTCAATCGCACGCAGTTGCACCTTGAGCCCACACCCCTGGCGCTCCTGATCGGCGGGTCCGACGCCGAGCAACGGCAGCCCCAGCACGAAGCGTTTCGCCGCAGCCTTCAGCTCACGGACATTACCGGGCCATTCATGCTCCAGCAGCATTTGCTGTAATTGTGGACAAACCCTTGGAGCGACTACATCCAGCTCGTCTGCAAACGCCGCCACAAAACGCAAAAACAACGGGACAATGCGTTCGTGCTGGGCACGCAAGGGTGGCAGCTTCAGGGTCAGTACATTGAGACGAAAGTACAGATCGCGCCTAAAGTCGCCCTCTTCAACCGCATCGTCCAGCGATCGCTGGGCCGACGCCACCACGCAGACATCAAGCTTGATGGAGGCTGTCGAGCCCAATCGCTCGACAGCCCGGGTTTCAAGAACCCGCAGCAGCTTGGCCTGAAGACTGAGCGACATGCTATCGATCTCATCCAGATACAGCGTGCCGCCTTGGGCGGCTTCGATGTAACCGGCACGGGAACGATCAGCTCCGGTATAGGCACCGCTGACCACACCAAACAGCTCACTCTCCGCCAACGACTCGGGAATGGCTGCGCAGTTCATGGCTACGAACCGACCCTTGCGGCCGGACAGCTTGTGAATACGCCTGGCGACGGTGTCCTTGCCTGTCCCCGTCTCCCCGGAAAGCAGCACATCGATTCCCAACTGAGAAATGCTTTCAGCGACGATTCCCAGGTTTGGCACACGTTCGAAATCAAAATCATCATCGAGTCCATCTTGAACAATCATCCATAGCCTCTACACAGCAGTGATGCGCGAATACCAGAGAGCCGATCAAGGTGCTGCGGCGATTTGCGCCGGAACCCCTAGTTCTTTCATACGGTGATACAAGGTGCGCCGCGGCAGTTCGAGTTCCTGAAGCACGGCGTCGAGGTTGTGCCGATGCCGCTTGAAAGCGTCCTGAATGAGCCGTTTCTCGATCACGCGCAGTTGCATGCGCAGACCAGTGTCGGGATCGCGTGACTCGACCGGCTCGGCGCCGAGCAACGGAAATCCAAGGACAAATCGCTTGGCGGCGGACTTCAACTCGCGGATGTTGCCTGACCAGTTGTGGCTGAGCAGGATCTGAACGCGCCCGCTATCGAGTACGGGCACGGAGCGACCGAATTCGGCAGCGATGGTCTGGGTGAACTGGTCGAACAATGGCAATATCTGTTCGCGACGTGCGCGCAAGGCCGGCAAATGCAGCGTCAGCGCATTGAGCCTGAAAAACAGGTCGCGACGAAAAAGTCCTTGTTCCACCAGTTCATCCAGCGGCCGCTGGGCGGAAGCGATTACGCGCAAATCCACGGGAATGAATTCAGTCGAGCCAAGTCGCTCGACGCCCCGGTTCTCCAGCACATGTAGCAGCTTGGCCTGAAGGCTCAGCGGCATGCTGTCGATCTCATCCAGATACAGCGTTCCGCCGCTGGACGCTTCGATATAGCCCTCGCGAGAGCGACACACGCCAGTGAATGCTCCACTGGCAACGCCAAACAACTGGCTTTCGGCCAGCGACTCAGGTATCGCGGCGCAATTCATACCTACGAACGGGCCCGTGCGGCTGGACAGTGCGTGAATGCTGTTGGCCAAGGTGTCCTTGCCCGTACCAGTCTCCCCACACAGCAGCAGATCCATATCCAGAAAAGCGCTATTCATTGCAATTTGATGACCTGCGGACAACGCAGTAACGCCCCAACGCTCTTGAACCTCTGTAGTAGCTGTAGTGGTCATCGTTCACTCTCACTGTTGATGGCAAGCGGAATATTAATACCACGTCCTACAAGGCACACATATATTAATTTAGTTCCCCATCAAGTGAGAAAAAGATCACAAACTTGAGAATTAGCATCATAGTAGCATCATCATACTAAGCAGACGCCAACCATAGAAAATGACTATAGGAATGATTATCGTATCCAATAAGCCGCCTCATCTCCGCCGTCAAAACGGCCTGAAATCTAATAAAAATTTTTTATTATCAATGACTTATGATAAAAAAAACGCTGACAATCAGGACAATCTCCTGAATACGACTTTTTCCTAACGCCCCAAAAGCGAGCAACTTCTTTAACAGATTTACTTCCAGATAATTTAGTACACCTCTCCTGAAAGTTAAGCACCCTCCTAACAAACCTACTTCTGCCCTCTCCGGCATAATCATTAAATCCATTGATACACTGCTCACACTAAAAAACAACTAAGCGATTAGCGGACCACTGAAACCACAGACAGTAAAACCAATGGTAATTCTTTAGCCGTGACCACTAGCCCTTCGAATTTTTAATTAAAGGCTAACAACGTGACCCTATTCGGATTTCCGAACGGCTGAGGATCATTGGACGCATGCAAGCAGGTGCCCTGCACGATTTCCGGCGGTTTCCTTGTCATGCCTGGACGGGGTCGTCCATTCGGCAATCCGAACGCGGGTTCTATTGATGTCGAAATCGGTAAGAAAATGGGTGGTAAAAAATCAACGGAAATGATTCAGCGTCGGACAATCCGACCAGCCCGAGTGAAGGCAATATGATTTCTGGATCCATAAATACGGCTGATAGCCAGTCATCACCGAGAATGTTTCTAAATGTGTGTAACCGCTCACGTACACGTCGCTACAAAAGTTCAAAAAGTTAATGACCTGAATCAAAAATTTTTATGGCCTCCTGCCACCGATGCAGAATAAAAAACTGCTCATTTGAATGGAAATCTGTCGAATTGAAGTGAAAGGCGAGCGTCATGAAACGCGAAAAAGCACCAAAAAAGAGCATTTTTCAGGTCTTTTTCATTTTTTCCTGAGGCTATAGCAGAGGTTATTGACGTGGGTCACTCGCAAGCACTACCACCCTCGGCCCTGTGGGTAGCTCACGTGGGCCAGTGCGATATTCGCTATCGTCGCGCTTGCGAGGCGACGAATGGTCTTCGAATGTCTGAATGATTCGTGTCGGCTTTGTTACAGAAGGACGTGTAACCTCTGCCGCCGCAGTCAATACCTGCGCCTGAGCAGCAGTTTCTGTTGGCTGGCCTGCTTTGACTGGAGCAGGTGGCTGATCGACAGCAGCGTTGCTAGGCGAAGTTACTTGCTCTGCCATTTGTGGGGACGGAGCAGGTTCAGCTTCAGGCATCTTTTCAGCGATGGATGTGGGCTGAGCCACCTTGACCACAGGAGCCCGTTCGGCGACCTGAACAGGCAACTCAACCTTGTTTATTGGCGGGCGTTCCGCCACTTTGAGGTCCCTGCTGTCCTGCACAGCCGGAACGATTGGCGTCTCGCCGGTGATCCGGGTGATGCCCGCCGTCAGGACTTGCCTCTGCGCCTTGGGTATCAGCAACTGACCCGGGCCATCAGGCGTTTTCTTACGCACGAAAGCCGAGTTGAGTCGAAGCAGCTGCCCTTCACCCACCCCCGCCGTTGCCGCAAGCTGAGTAAGGTCGACTGAGCGCTTGAGCTCCACCACGTCAAAATAGGGTGTATTGGCGACCGGGGTCAGTTTCACGCCGTAGGCCTCCGGGTTGCGCACCAGCAACGACAGTGCCAACAGTCTCGGGACGTAATCCTGGGTTTCCCTGGGCAAGGACAGGTGCCAATAATCGGTAGGCAAACCGCGTCGGCGATTGGCCTCGATTGCGCGACCCACTGTCCCCTCCCCTGAGTTATAGGCCGCCAGTGCCAACAACCAGTCATTGTCGAACTGATCGTGCAGGCGCTTCAGGTAATCCATCGCCGCCCGGCTGGATGCGACCACATCCCTGCGCGCGTCGTAAAAAGCACTTTGATGAAGATTGAAGTCACGACCGGTGGACGGGATGAACTGCCACAACCCGGCCGCAGCCGCAGATGAATTGGCCATCGGGTTGTAAGCGCTTTCAATCATGGGCAGCAGCGCCAGCTCCATGGGCATCTGCCGCTCGTCCAGGCGCTCGACAATAAAATGCAGGTAAGGACTGGCTCGCTCGCTGGCCCCGCGCAGAAAACCACGATTGCTCAGCAACCAGTCACGTTGACGCGCAATACGCTCGTTGATCGCCTGGTTATTGAGCAACGTGCAGCGCTGCGCGACCCGCCGCCACACGTCGTCGCCCGTGTAAGGGGGCAGATCGCTGACCACCTCGCCATGTCGCGGCCTGGTTGTCGGCGCATCGGAATCGGATTCATAAGCCCATCCGGCGATCAGACGTGGCATGCGCTCGCCGCGAGGCTGCACGTAATTCACCGACTGACAGCCCGCACACACGACTCCCAACGCAAGGACAGCGATTTGAACCGAGCGAGCGAGCGAACAGCGTTTCGTGAGTGGATGAGGGGCTGGCATGAGCGGCGACGTCCTGATCGTGTTCCCCTACGTGGCGTGCAGGCGATTCCGGTTCCCTGAACCGTGGGAATAATCGCTGCCAAAGAACACCGCTGAATCCTTTCAGCGTTCAAAAGAGAGCATGGAACCCGTTACCTGTCACGGTCACTCAGATAGCTGACGACTATCAGGATTCGCCAACGCATGGGCGAGCCACCACATGGACAGGGAGATGTATATGCAGTCACCGTCGATCAACCGGACAACCGGAACTCAGGTGCAGTCACAGCCGACGGTTAACGCCGGCACCGCTACCGACCTGCGGCAGAAAACCGAAAAACCCAGCCAGCGCAGTTCCCATTCGCTGAGCAGCATCGGTAAGCGAATGGCCAAAAATGTCGGCAAGCTGTTTCAAAAGCAACAACCCTCCCCTCAAGCCTCTACAGGCGCTCCACTCAAATCCACTCTGAAGCGACCCACGGATGAACAGGTGGCCAAAAACGCGGCACGCGAATCACGCATGCCCGGCAGTCGTCTTCAGGGTTCGGATAGTCGGCGGCAGTCGACGTTGCGACCTGAGACCAACGAAGCTGGCAGCTCGGGCACCCAGGCGGCTGAATCCAGCGAACCGCCAGTAGAGTCGCCACATCGTCTGAGTCGAAGTAAAGCGGGGCATTTCGACATTCAGGACGATCAACTGGTGCGCACTACTCAATCGCAAAGCGCGATCAAGCTTGCTGCAGACGGTAAACCCGACTTCTCCTCGTTCACTACGCCTGGCATGGCATCGCTGCTGGGCGACATCCTCGCAAAACCGGAACAGACCTATCTGGCCGAAGACAGCCAGCCAGGCGCGCAGAATCACTTGCTGCTGGAGTCGAGCGGCCATCTGCTGCACATGACGCAGAATGACGTCTCACTGGCCGTGATCCGCAGCAGCCAACAGACGCTGCCCCTTCATGCAGGTGATCCGGTGGACATCGATCTGCAGCGCAATGACGGCCATGTACGTATCGGGATCGGGGACGAAATCACCACACAGGAACTGCCGGGCAAAGCCCATCTCGCTCATGTCACCGGCGTGCACCAGAACACCGATGGCGAGCAGCTGCGCGTGCATGAAGACCGGCTGTATCAGTTCGACACCACCAGCCTGCGCTGGAGAATCCCCGAAGGTAACGAGGACAACACCTTCAACAGCCTCACAACCGGCGGCAACGGTTTGATCTACGCGAAAAGCGATGACGTGGTCGTCGACCTCTCCAGCAAGGAAATGCCGCATGTGCAGGTCGACGACCTCGAATCATTTTCGGTCGCGCCAGACAACAACGTCGCTTTCCTGAGTGGCAAAGAAACCCAGACGATTCTACTGGCGGACATGAGCCCGGGCATTGGCGGCCCCCGCCATCAAAAGACGCTGAACCTCGATGATGGCAAGGCGCAGGCCGCAGCAATCGGTTTGGGCGCTGACCGGTTATTCATCGCCGACACCCAGGGCAGGCTCTATAGCGCACCACGCAATGCCCTGCAGGATGAGGCGCCGCAGATCAGCCTCCAGCCTGAACGGGAAAACTATCAACTGCAGAGTGAGCCGCTGGGTGGACATCACACCGTCACCGGTTTCATCAGTGGTGACGACGGCCGCGTTCACGCATTGATCAAGAATCGACAGGGCGATGTCCACTCCCATGGACTTGACCCGCGCCATTCGCAAATGGAAAGCGGCTGGAATCTGACCGAAGCACTGGCGCTGGAAAATACCAGCGGCTTGCCAACCGCGCCGGCACCTGCTCCGGCCAATCGACTCAACCTGGACCGCTCAGGGCTTGTGGGGGTCAGCGCCGGTCGAATCCTGCGTTGGGATGCAACACCTCAATGCTGGAAAGACGCAGGCATCAAGGATGTCGATCAGCTACAACGCGGCGCCGACAGCAACGCGTATGCCCTCAAAGGCGGAAAACTGCACAGGCTGAACGTCACACCCGAACATCCCAACGTGGTCTTTGGCGCACACACCTCGCTGGCCCAGACGGCACGCTCAACCAAGGTAGGAATGGGCAAGGAGATCGAAGGGCTCGAGGGTCGGGTCATCAAGGCGTTCGCCATGGTTAACGACAAACAGTTCGTCGCCCTGGACGATCAGAATCACCTGACCGCCCACCGCAAGGACGGCAAGCCCATTGATCTGGAATTCGACGGGCTGCAGGGCGATATCAAAACCTTGGCGCTGGACGAAAAGCACAACCTCTATGCGCTCACCAACACCGGCGGACTGTTCTGTCTGCCGAAACAAGCCTGGCAAACGACCAAAATGGCCGACCCTCTGCAAGTCGAATGGAGCGCGGTACCCGCTCCTGACGGTCAGCCGGTCAAAGCCTTGTTCAGCAACGATGACAATTCATTGAGCGTTCAGGTCGAAGACGCGCCACCCGACAAGAGCCTGAAGCGATTTTCAGAAGGGCAATGGAAGCCATTCACCCAGCGCCCCGTAGAAGAAAACGGACTCAACGATGTGCATGCCCGAATCAAGCGTTCACACAAGAACTGGCGCATTCCCGGCACCGGCCTGACTGCAAAGCTGGATGTGAACATAGGGGGGCGCGGCGGCATGGAGAAAAGTCATCGTGCCAGCAACCGCGAGTTCATACGTGCCAATCTCTGGAAGAGCACGCTGGAAGCGCCGCGCTGGATGAAGAACACCGGCAACCACCTCCAGCACCGTTACCACGGCCGCGAAGGGCTTAAAGAGCTGTATGGCAAAGAGTCGATCGTGTTCAAACAACTTGAGCTGATCCATGAGGTGGCAGGTACGGCTCCTGCGCAAGGCAGAGATCTGAAGACGCGCATTGATCAGCTGAAAAAACTTGGCCCCAACGGCGAGACACTGGTCAAGGAGCTGGAGGCGTTGCGCAAGGAACTGGAAGATCACGCCTGCACCTCGCTGACCGCCATCGGCCAGAACTACGGCAAGATGAAAAACCTGCGCCAACAGGATGGCGTACTCAATCAGCACGGCGAACTGGCGAAACCCTCCTATCGCACACAACTGGGCAAGAAGCTCGCAAGGCTGGGCGAACAACTCAACTTCAAGAGTTCCGGCCACGATATGGTCAAGGAACTCGAAAACGCCTTGGAGCGAACTGCACCCTCCCAGGAAAGCCCTGTCGCCAAACTGCTCGATAACCTAAAGAAAAACGGCGTAAAAATCTCCCATCAAAAGACCGAGATCCCCTTGGGGCAGCGTCGCGATGCCGGCGAAAAACAGGGATTGAGCAAGGCGCGTCTCGCGCTGGATATAGTCACGCTGAACGAGCTGGGAGGGCTGCTTGATCAGGCAGAGCTGCTGACGCCGCAAAGTGACCTTTCCGTTTTGCAAGCCCGACTGCAGACATTGCGCGACAAGACCTATGGCGAGAACCCGATCAAACTGGTGACTGACATGGGCTTCACTGACAACGGGTCGCTTGAGACCGCCTATGACTCGGTCAAATCATTCCTTAAGGCCTTCAACAAGCCCGATCACGCGGTCAGCGTCAACATGCGCGCAGCTACCGGCAGCAACGATCAGCGTGAACTGTCCGACAAATTCAAGTCCATGCTTAAACAGCTGGAACATGGCGACGATGAAATCGGGCTGACGCGCTCCTATGGCGGCAACCTCACCAGCCCGTTTGCCATTTTGGCGGACAAATCGATGGGCCCCTGGCCGACAGCGGGCACCACCGCCAACCGTAACTACATCCTCAATGCCGAGCGTACCGAAGGCGGCATCACTCTGTACCTGCTGAGCGACGCAGCGGCTAACCTCAGTGGAGGCGTTGGCGGCGGCAGAGACTATTGGCCTGTCTGGGTCGACGAAAACAATCCGGCACGCAGTGTCAATATCGGCAACGATCGTACGTTGACGCCCAACTTCCGTCTGGGCGGCGAGCTGACGGCTACAGCTGCAGGCAGTCAGCGCAACGGCGTGGTATTCAATGTTGCCGATGAAAACATAGACGAATTTGTCGATGACCTGTTCGAGGGCAAACTGAACCCGCTGCAAGTACTGAAGAAAGCGGTGGATCATGAAACCTACCAGGCCCGGCGGTTCAACTTCGATATCACGGCAGGCGGTACTGCCGATCTGCGCGCAGGTTTTGGCCTTTCCGAAGACGGCAGTACGCCACTGTCTGCCGTGGCGCGCCTCGGAGCGGCGGCCAACGTCACTGTTAACCTGCTGTCGTATACCGACTACTCCCTGAGCCAGAAGAATGACAAAACCGAACTGCGCGAAGGCGGGAAAAACCGTCCCCGCTGGTTTAACAGCCTGATGATTGCCTTCAACCCGCGGGCACAGATCAGCGGCACTCACGCCAACCCTTCATCAACGCCAGCCTCGGCACCAGGCCCGACACCGGCCACTCAATCCGCAGCCAACAACATGGGCGTCAACGTAGCACTGTCCGTCGAAGACCGAACCGTCAAACGGGTGAAATTCCGTTACAACGTGGCGACCCCAATGACCGCTGCAAGCCTGGACAAGCTGTCTACCGGCCTGGGCGCGGCGTTCAAAGACAACACCACCAAAGCCAGGTTGGCGGAACTGGACAAACTGACGGATCCAAATCCCGAAACCACTCCGGAAGCTGCAGTGCAGACGCGGCTCGACGGACTCAACGCGCTCTTTGCCGACATGCCTTCGCAGAACGACAAGCAATACAAGGCACTGCGCGACTTGAAGCGTGCAACGATCCAGCACGAGGCGTCGCTCAAAAAACACAGTGTGCTGGACAATGCCCGTTTCGAGACAAGCAAGACCAACCTGTCAGGGCTTGACTCGGAAAGCATGCTCACCAAAATCATGAGCAGCATCAGGGACGCAAGCGCACCCGGCAATGCGGCCAGAGTTGCTGAATTCATGCGCAAGGATCCGAAGCTCAGCGCAATGCTCAAGCAGATGCAGGGAAGCGACGGAACACTGGCCCGCGTTCGTCTGGAACCCAAGGACTCGCTGATCGACGAGATCGATGAGGGAAGCCGTAGCGGTACGATGACCCAGAAAGACCTGTCCGGATTGCTCGAGGACCGCACCAAAATGCGCATCAAACGTCTGGTGGTATTCCACACTGCAAGCCAGGCAGAGAATTTCACGCTGCCCTCGCCATTGGTCAGTTACAACAGTGGCTCCGCGCTGAACATCACTAAAACGCTAGGGCGTATCAATTTCATCTACGGCAAAGACCAGGACACGCCCATTGGCTATACGTTTGACGGAGAGCTATCGCGGCCATCGGAATCGCTTAAAGAAGCAGCCGATCTGTTGAAAAAGCAGGGCTTCGAGTTCAAGACCTGAAGCCCGTGTAAAAAAAAACGCCGCAGTGATGCGGCGCTTTTTTCACATCAGGCCCGCAGGAACGTACGGGCCTCACGTGCCTGTACGATGAAGCCACGCGCCATATCACAGAATTGCGGCTCATCCAGCGATGCCAGTTCACGCTGGGCGCACAGGCGCACATCGCCCTGATCCAGCGCAAACCAGCACCCGTGCAGCCGAGCGACATCGAAGTTCAGGCTGAGCAGTCTCTGAAGATCGGCAGACCGTTCCGGACAGCGGCCCACACGGCAGTGAAACACCACCACCTCACTGTGGTCAGGCAACTCGATCACCGCCGCCTCATTGTCTTGCGCGTCATACAACGCGCACACGCCATTTTGGGCACGCAGAGAAGTCCCCAGTTGCGCACCCAATGCGTTGATGAAGCGGGCGAAATCAGGTGTAGAGGTTTTCATCTTCATAGTCCTTTAATGGCAGACGCAGTCCTGAAACAAGGCAGGCGTCTGCACCATGTGGCTGGAAGCCGGTTACCGGCTCAACTGGGAATGCAGGATTGCTTTCAGGCTTTGGCCTTTCCTTCCTCCATCGCCCGCAGTGCATCGTCATCGACCGGTGGGACAGGAGCAGATTTGTGCCCGGTACTGACCTTAGCCTGCAACGATGCACGCTGAGTGACAGGCGTTGGTGAAGCGACCAGGAGGCCGTTCTCGAGCGCCTCGAGCGTATTATCGTCCGGCGGAGCGACAGATTCGGGCCGTCTGGTTCGCGACAGGTCTTGCGGCAACGGAGTAGGGTTACCTGGCGTGACGGGGTCGTTCACCCGGATGGTTTCGACAGGTTCTTCGCTCGACGGCCTTGGTGGCGTGGTCGGGCTCTGAGGTTGGGTCTTGAGTTTGTCACGCAACGAAGAAAGGCCACTCAATGCCCCATCTTCCACGGCACGCAGAAGATCGACAGCGACCTGGCTGGGTAGCTGCAACGCCCCCCTGGCCATGTGGTAGGCGTTTTCGGCTACGCGCGGCACACCGCCCATCTGACTTGAAGAAAACGTATGCGGAAGCGATTCCCTGTCAGGGTGACGAATGTTATTCAATGCGGTTTCCGTGCGTGCCACCATCGGGGTCGCGCCTCCCGCGCCCGAATCCTTGAGTGCCTTGGCCTCACCCGTGACAGACTGATTGGCGTACAAGGTAGACAGGTACGACACCGAGCCCAGTCCGGCCAACGCCATGTTACCCACGATTTTTCCTGCACTCAGCGCCCCGTTGACGCCCGCCTTCGCCGTTGCCGGCAGTTGAGCGGTCAAGGCAGCACTCTGGATACCCGATACAGCCTTGCTATAGAAAGACGTCCGCACACCTGCATCGCGAGGATCCAGACCCTTGGCAAGGTCCTTGACCAAGTCACTGCCAGCCTTGTCAGGGGTGAAGACCGGTATTTTACGTCCTTGCGGATCGGTATAGGTCGCATTCATCTGATAAAGGGTCTGAGCAGACGCGGACACCGCTCCCGCCATCCCGGAAGTCAGTGCCCGGGCGGTCAACGTCTGACCATTGATTTGATTGAAATCATGCAGTAACTGGCGAATTGCCTGACCTCCACCAAAACTCATGTAAGGGATCATCTCGCCAAGAGGATGAGTGGAGGAAACCTGAACCTTCTGTTGCTCCAGAATCGCACGCTGCTCTTTGACTTGTGCCTTCTGCGCGGTCATCTCGTCATCCGACTTTCTGACCATCCGGCCATCTTGAGTTTTGTATTCAAGCGGGTCCGGAATCACCGTAGCCGTATCGACGCCCTTGAGCGGCACCATGCCCAGGCGTTTATCAAGACCTGCCGCCTGAATGCCGGCTTGCACCATGGGCTTGACCACGTTAGTGACGCCCTCGTGGGCCACACCGGCGACCAGCCCGATGACGGTGGCTTTGAGCATGTCGGCGTCGCTGCTCGCACTGGGTACGGCGTCTGTCATTTTATCGCTCGTAGAGGTACGAATGAACCCCAGGTGCGTCATCGACGACAGAAACTGCGGAATCGCAGCGGCGGTTATTCTCCCGGCCGCTTGCAGAAAGCCCATAGAGGCGCGCTCTGCATTCAGTTCCTTCACTTGCTTGTCCAGTTGCGCATGAGCCGCAACGGACTTCAGACGCTTGGCTTGCGGGGTTTTGGAGAAGTCGTCCTGGATACTGGCCAGCATGGTCCGGGCTTCGACAATCGCTGTTTTATCCGCCATCAGCCTGGATTTTTCATCACCTTCACCCAACCCTTTGATCCGCTGATCCAATACCGAGACGCGCTCGTCCAGATCTTTGATTTTTTCGCTCAGTGCGCCTGAAACAGCGTTGCTGGCGCGGGCAGCGTATTCACCCAGCGCCATCTGACTGGTTTCGACAGTTTTCTGATCGCGCGCCGACCCTCCAACGCTTGACCTTGCAGCGATGTGCATGAGCTGAAAATGCTCAAGCTGATCGGCGATTGCAGTGGCGTGGCCTTCAAGCAACCGGCCAACTTCGGCCTTGTCCGGCACCTGATCCTTACTGACGAATCTGTTCAGCAACTGCCTGACTTCACTGGACTCGAATTGCCTGAGAGCAAAGCGCGGCGCACACAAGCGCTCGGCCATCACCTCAAAACCTGCCTTATCGGCTTCAGGCTTGTCTTTGTTGGCCAGTTCAAGCATTCCACCGATCAGCAGGGCCGCATGCTCACTGACTTTCGGCGCATTACTTGGGCCAACGCTCGCTTGTTCAACCTGGAACCGTGCCAACAGTTCGGTGTGACGCAGTGCTACGCCCATGGCCGCCGCATGTGACTCAAGGGTCGGCATCAGACGTGAACCGCGCTGATCAGGCATCAGCGGTGGATGGTTGCTGGGGGTCACGGCGTTCGGGTGGACCGAAGACGTTGAGGCATGCCCCTCGTCGTTGTGCAGTGACACCCGTTGTAGCTCGACAGAACCGCCTACTCGTGAGTTGATCATTGGAATCTCCCCCGCGCAGAGAGCACCTCACGTTGCCCGGAAGGCGCGACCGGCATGCTGCCCGGCGTCACGGAAGCCTTGTCGGCAAAACCGTGCTCGCGCCACTCTTTCGCCAGTTCGGCAAACGACTTCATTAGCAGCAGGACGCCTTCGGCATTGGCCATCTGCAACGCCACAGACCCCATCAGCAGTACTCGCCCGGTCTGCGCATTGAAGGAAAACGCAGGGCTGTGCGCTCCGGAAAACATATGGAAATTGATATCCATCAATGCCTGCAACGAACGGTCACGGTTGCGCTCGGGCAGTGGCCCCAAGTCACCGTAGATCAATACCGCCTGCCCCTGATCCCGGTCCTGGTGCAAAAGGGTGAAGTCAACGTCATCGATTTTAAAATTGGCAGACTCGTAAAAACGCTCAGGCGACGAAATCAGACTGAGCGTGCAGATTTCATTGATAAGTGCCTTGTATTGCTCAACGTAATTGTCCACTGGATGGCCTCTCATTCGGCGTAATGGCACGCCAACCAGATGTCGGCGTGTCCGCACTGAGTCGGAAATTCGCGATTTAGGTTCCCTGTCCTTTCCGCCCAGCCCCATCCCGCAAAGTATCGACCGACGGGCGGGAACCCCCTTTACGTCAGGGGCCACTCACCCCAGGCAAGGTCAACCCAACGTCCTCAAGCCACAATCGAACCAACGGCGATGCCGGCTCATTCCTGATGGATTCAGGAAGTCTGCCAGCGGATCCGTTATCCAGGAGGTAAGCAGCATGAGCATCGGTCTTTCGCCACAGCCCTATCAGAGCCCCGGCCCCAAACTGGATTTTTCGGCGCTGAACGGTAGCGGTCCCCAGCAGAGTCCACTAACCGAACAAGGCAGTGATCAATCCATAGATCCCGGCGCGCTGCTGTTCAACACGGGGAATCAGCGCAACGTCAGCTTCGGTAAACCCGAAACCAATCCATTGGACCCTTCGACGGAAAACACCACCAGCGATGACCTCATGAGCGTGCTGCAAAAGTTCATGGACACGATCACGTCCATGTTTCAGATGCTGGCGAAACTGATCAGCGGGCAAAACCAGGCAGAGGGTCAAGAGCAGGAACAGGACCCCTATGAGAATTTCGAGAATCAAGGTGGGTTGGGGACCGCGCCTACCGGCGGGGACGACGGCGGATATGCACCGGATGCGACAGAGGGTGAAGGTGGCGGCACACCTGAAGCCAGCGGTGGTGACAGCGGCTACGCGCCCCAGGCTTCAGGCGGCGAAGGAGGAGGTGAAACCACGACCAATACAGGCGGTGAAGATGGTGGCACTCCATGGGCTAGCGGCAATGGGGGCGGCGAATCTTCGTCAGTAACCCATCCATCGAGCGGGCCGACCACCGCCCCAGGCACTGAGGCAACCCCGGGAGGCAAGACCGTGAAAGGGCCAGGAACGTCTGGAGACACCGTAGTGGTGGACGAGACCATCAAGGTCGCCGCTGGCCAAACATACGACGGCGGCGGCGCGACCTTTACCGCCAGCAACAAACTGGGCACCGGGGACCAGAGCGAGAACCAGAAGCCTCTGTTCGAGCTGGCCGAAGGGGCAACGCTGAAAAACGTCAACCTGGGTGAAAACGAAGCCGACGGCGTTCACGTCGTTGCCAAGAACGAAACGCCGGTAACCATTGAGAATCTCCATTCAGCCAACGTAGGTGAAGACCTGATAACTGTTAAAGGAGAAGGCGGCGCCAAATTCACCGACCTGAATATCCTGGACAGCAGCGCCGAGAATGCCGACGACAAAATCATCCAGCTCAACGCCAACACTCATTTGAATGTTAATGGTTTTGATGCGCACGACTTTGGCAAACTGGTACGTACCAACGGCGAAACACAGTTCAGTGACATGGCAGTGAGCCTTAGTAACGTCAACGCGAGCCACGGCTCGAGCGCACTGGTACAGAGCGACAGCGATAATCTCAAGCTGACCACCAACAACGTCACCATGACGGATGTCAAACACGCGTACGATAAACTCAAACCATCGACACAGCACATCGAAGCCTGAAATACCGTGTTGGCAAAATGAAAGGGCGCGTTCTTTCGAACGCGCCCTTTTGCCACCAGTCTGACGTCATCGCAAACTACGAACGGTGCTCCGCAAATGGCCACTCACTCGGCGAACCCGCCGGGATGCCGCCCTCTTCGAGATCGGCTTCACGCACATTGCGATGGCGCAGGGTATCGAACGTATTGCGCAACGATGCACCTGTTGCACTGATGGCTTGTTCGCCCATGTGTGCACCTTTTTTTGCCAGTTCGACAGTCTGACTGGCCACCTGACTGGCTACCTGACTTGCAGCGCTTGAAGCCGATGATTTGACGGTGTCTTGAATAAAGCTTTCGGCTTTTTTGGTGGCCGGATCAACGACCACGTCAGCGGTAGTCCAGGCGGCGAAAACAGGAGCCGAGGCAGCCAGATTGGTTGCCTGACTGACGAAAGCCTTGGTCGCAGGGCTGGAGATGTTCTGGGTGGCCAACTCTTGAAGCTTGCCTACGCCGGCAAAACCGCCTGCCAGCACCAGACCGTTCTTAACCAGGCTGGTCGCTGTCATATAGCCCGCGACGGATTTTACGGCATCGGTCGCCACGTCCAGTGGCAGGCCGGCCAGACGCTTGCCAGCGTTGATCGTCGCACCGGAATAACTGGCGGACTTGATGCCATCATAGACTTTGAGCCAGTCGGTTTCCTCAGCCAGCGTGGCTTTGGGTTCCTTGTCCTTGATGCCGAGCACAAAGGCCGCACCGCGCTGATGATCTCGGGCCTGCACGCTGAGCATCCGGTTGCCCAGACCGGCATTGGCAACCAGCCCGCCTGCCGCCGATACGGAAATGTCCACGGCACCCTGAACCTTGGGATTGGAGGCCAGCGCAGGGGCCAGAACCGTACGCAGGGCATTGCGCGCCGTATAGGTCTGCACCGCAATACCCAGATCCACCGATTGCCTGGTGAGCCCCGGTGCCTGACGCCTGGCCGAGTCGGCGATGACGTCGTGAAGATCCTCAGGCGCGGTCTTGAGGTAATGAATGTCGCCCGTGGCCCTGTTCATCATGGAGGTGCCGATCTGATCCATCGCCCCCGACAACGCCCCGGAGATCAGCGGCGTCAAAGGTTTGAGCGAGGTGGGTAGCCAGTCGCCTTTGTTAATTGCCGGCTGCATGTACTGAAGCACCGAAGCCGCCGCGAACGGCACGGCGCGCAGTGAACTCGATGCTGTGGTCGCCAGCCTGTCCAGCTTCTGCGCCTTGGCAAAAGTGTCGGCAATCGAGCTGCGGGTCTCATTATGGCGTAACAGAGTTTTTGCCCGGCTGCTGATCAACTCATCGATCTTTTCGTTGTGCAGCCGGACGACATCCGCTTCTTCGCTATCGCGTACGGCAGTCGATGCCGGAACAGGCATTTTGTGAGCGTCGAAATAGTCTTTAAGTAGATCAGTGATGGCTGTCAGTTCGACCTGATTGACGACGTCTGTAGCTTGCACCGAACCGGCAGCTTCGGGCTCCGAGTGGGTACGGATTTCCAGGCTCGGCGAGCGCATGGATGACTGAATGGTTTGCATTGGATCTTCTTCCTCCGGATTGACATGAGTTTGCGCAGTGCCGTCGCCAGACAGGCGTGCGCAAAACCGTATGCCTGTCTGGGTGGCAGGATCGCAGCGTCGACCTGATAGCGATGGATGGTGCGCAGATTGAAGGGCTTGCCCCGTTTTACGGATCGACATCGCCTGGGTGGTCATGGACGAGCGGAAGGTTCCCCCAGACATCCAGCGCAGAGCGGTTCTGGGTCGCTTGATGAAAAATGGTCAAGGCAACCTGTTATGGAGGCGCAGATTAAGCGAGCGTTAAGCCACGTCCCGTAGGTTTGTGTCACGGCTTGTTACAACTGTGTGAGAAGTCATCCACGAACCTGGGCAGGAGTGTTGTCATGACCGGTCTCTTTGAAAAGAAATGGAAGTGCTTCAAAAGGACGCTCACCTATGTGGGTTGGTCGCTGTTGTGGCTGTTGCTGTGGGACGTTGGCGTTACCGTGGACTTCATGCTGATGGACGGCATCGGTATCGATTTCCCGTTGATGCCGCTGACGCTGTTGTGCTCGGCGCTGATCGTGCTGATCAGCTTTCGCAACTCCAGCGCTTACAACCGCTGGTGGGAGGCGCGCACGCTGTGGGGCGCCATGGTCAATACCTCTCGCAGCTACGGTCGGCAGGTGTTGACCTTGATCGATGGCGATGGCACACGCCGGGAAAACCCGGTGAAAGGCGTGCTGTTTCGTCGCCATGTGGCTTATCTGCGAGCATTGCGGGCGCATCTGAAAGGTGACGTCAGCACCGCTGATCTCGATGGGCTGCTGCCCGCGTTCGAGATCGAGCGTTCAGGTGACAGCAACAACTTCCCCAACGACATTCTGAGCGGTTCAGCGACGATCATCGCTGACGAATTCGCACAGGGCCGCCTCGACAGCATCCGGTTTTCCCGGCTGGAGACTACGCTGGTCGATCTGTCCAACTGCCAGGGCGGCATGGAGCGCATCGCCAACACGCCGCTGCCCTACCCCTACGTTTACTTTCCCAGATTATTCAGCGCGCTGTTCTGCGTGATCATGCCGCTGAGCATGGTGACAACGCTGGGCTGGTTCACGCCGGTCATCTCTACGGTGGTGGGCTGCATGCTGCTGGCGATGGAGCGCATCGGCACCGATCTGCAGGCGCCCTTCGGCAACAGCCAGCACCGCATCCGCATGGAGGACCTGTGCAGGAATATCGAAAAGAATCTGTGCTCGATGTACAACGAGCCGGAGCAAGGGCCGCTGCTGACCCGCCTGAATGCATTGATCGCGCCGATCAGCGGCCCCGTCAGACCGGCAACCGCGTGACGCAGCCCCCTGAAGCGTGAGGATGCGTCAGGAACTCAAGGCGCGCTCGACTGCCGCCTTGTCGATCACGGACCACACGCTGATGATCCTGCCGTCGCGAAAGGTGTAGAAGACGTTTTCAGAAAAAGTGATGCGTTTGCCGTAAGTGTCGAGCCCCAGAAAACGGCCGCGAGGCGAGCAATCGAACAGCAGCCGGCTCGCGACCCGGGGTGATTCGACCACCAGGAAATCGATGTCAAAGCGCAGGTCTGCAATGGTGCTGACATCGTTTTCCAGCATTGCGCGATAGCCGGTGAGACCGACCGGCTCACCGTTGTAATGCACGTTGTCAGCGACAAAGTCGCCCAGGTCATCCCAACGGCGTTCGTTGAGGCAGGCAATGTAGGCGCGGTAGCGCTCGGTCAGGTTCATGGGGCTCCCTCTTTTCAGACAAGCGTAGCGGCTGGACACGCGGGCGAGCCGTCTCATTTGCGACAGTTCATAAACGCCCCAGTGCCAGGAAAACAGCCTTCGTGAGCATGTCTATTGCTACAGGTGCGCTGCGTTAAAGACCTCAAGGTTCTTCCGTCAGCTCTCGAATGGAACGCCATTCAGCGCCCCGCCTCTAAAGGTTCGTCGATCACCGTTCCCGAGGAGAACCTCCATGACCCCTTCATTCAAGGTTGGCGATGCCGTGCGCTGGAACTCGGAGGCAGGCGAGATTCGAGGCAAAGTCACCCAGGTGCATACCAGGGACGTCGAGTTCATGGGCAAGCACCGGCCCGCCTCGAAAAACAGTCCACAGTATGAGGTCAAGAGCGACAAGACCGGGCATCTGGCGATGCATCATGAAGACGCCCTGCATAAAATCTGACGACCGTCTCAAAACACGAACCCGTGCCCCAGCTCGCTTTCCATCCACTCCAGAAAGCGTCTGACCCGCGGAAAGCTGGAATGAGCCTTGGGGAACACCAGGTGATGCGCCGCCACAGGGGCACTCAGCACCTGCGGCGCAACTTCCACCAGCGCGCCGCTTTCCAGGTATTTGCGCGCCAACAAGGTACTTTCCAGCGCGAAGCCCAGTCCATGGCTGGCCGCTTCGAGGGTCATGTAAGAGCGGTCGAAGCTCAGCGCATAAGGTTTTTGCGGACGCGCCAGACCGTGCTGAGCGAACAGCTCCGGCCACTTCAGCAAGGTTGCTTCAGACAGAATCAGCTCACTGCCCAACAAGTCCGCTGCGCCGTGCACCGGGCAGCGTGACAGCAGCTTCGGCGAAGCCAGCACGGCGAAGGTTTCGTGACGCACCGTGCGCACTTCGTAGCTGGGCCAGTTGGGCCTGCCGTGGCGGATATCGACGTCAATCTTGTCCCGGCTGAAGTGCAGCGACTCGTAGGAGCAGGACAGGTTGATCTGGATATCCGGATGACTGAGGCGAAACGCTTCCAGGCGCGGCATCAACCAGAGCAGACCGAAACTGGGCGACGAATGCAGACGCAGACAGTCGAGGCTTGTGTCGCTGCTGGCCCGCTCAGTGGCCACGGCCAGACTGTGCAACAACCCGGATACGTCCTTCAGGTATTGCTCGCCCACCGGCGTCAGCGTGACGCCGCGTGCCGCACGCACGAACAACTGACGACCGATCATCGCCTCCAGCCGGGTCAGTTGATGACTGACCGCCGACGGTGTCAGGTCCAGCACCTCGGCGGCGCGCGCCAGGTTGCCGAAGCGTGCGGTCTGCTCGAAGGCCTGAATGGCTTTCAGGGGTGGCAGGTTCTGGGGGGCATCGTCATCGGCACGCATGAAGGCTCCGAGGCATCGTTCATAGTGAATTCGCGACATTCAAGCACTGGTAGAGCGCATTGACGAGAGGTGAATTTTTTTCATCAACCAGTGATTTTTGCGTTATTGCTCACTGCCGGTCCGGGGAACACTCTGAGCCCATCGATCACTTGAATCGAACCCATAAAAACAATCAGAGGACTCCCCTCATGCTGCTTCAAGGCAAAATCGCACTCATCACCGGCGCTGCCTCGGAACGTGGAATCGGTCGTGCAACGGCCATCACCTTCGCCCGGCACGGCGCCCGCGTAGTCATTCTGGACCTCGACGAAGCCGCGGCACGCGACGCCGCCGCCGCGCTGGGCGAAGGCCACATGGGCCTGGCAGCCAACGTCGCTGACGAAGCCCAGGTCAAGCAGGCCGTCGCCAGGGTCATCGAGCATTTCGGTCGCATCGACGTGCTGGTCAACAACGCTGGCATCACCCAACCGATAAAAACCCTGGACATCCGCCCGAGCGATTACGACAAGGTGCTGGACGTCAGCCTGCGCGGCACGTTGCTCATGTCGCAGGCGGTCATTCCCGGCATGCGCAGTCAGGGCGGTGGCAGCATCGTGTGCATGTCGTCGGTATCGGCTCAGCGTGGCGGCGGCATTTTTGGCGGCCCTCACTACAGCGCGGCGAAAGCCGGCGTGCTGGGGCTGGGCAAGGCGATGGCACGTGAGTTCGGCCCGGACCAGGTGCGCGTCAACTCCATCGCCCCCGGTCTGATTCACACCGATATCACCGGCGGCCTGATGCAGGATGAGCGGCGCCACGCGATCATCGAAGGCATTCCGCTCGGCCGGTTGGGCGCGGCTCAGGACGTGGCGAACGCCGCGCTGTTTCTGGCCAGCGACCTGTCTTCGTACCTCACCGGCGTCACGCTGGATGTGAACGGCGGCATGCTGATTCACTGATTGCTCATCGGCGGGCCGTGCGCGGCCCCATCTGTTCTGTATCGATGACACGCCAGGGCGGTTTGCCTGGCGGTCTATAAAAACAAGAGATCAGACCATCATGATAACCACCATGACTCTCGACGCGGTCTCGACTGCCCGTGCCAATGCCTACCGCAAGACGGCCTGGCGACTGATGCCGTTCCTGATGTTGTGCTACCTGTGTGCCTACCTGGATCGGGTCAATGTCGGTTTCGCCAAGCTGACCATGATGAATGACCTGGCCTTCAGCGAAGCCGTCTATGGCCTGGGCGCCGGCATGTTCTTCATCGGCTATTTTCTCTGCGAAGTGCCCAGCAACCTGATCCTGCATCGCGTCGGCGCGCGCCGCTGGATCGCCCGCATCATGATTTCCTGGGGCATCATTTCCGCCCTCTTCGCCTTCGTCGAAACCGCCTGGCAGTTCTACGCCCTGCGCTTTCTGCTCGGGGTCGCCGAAGCCGGTCTGGCGCCGGGCCTGCTGCTTTACCTGACTTACTGGTTTCCGTCCTATCGCCGTGCGCGCATGACCGTGCTGTGGTTCATCGCCATTCCATTGTCCGGGATGATCGGCGGTCCGCTGTCGGGCTTCATCATGGCCAGGTTCGCAGGCTTTCACGGCTGGGCGGGCTGGCAGTGGATGTTCGTGATCGAAGCCATTCCTACGGTGATCGTCGGCCTGATGGTGCTGGCTTACCTGAAAGACGGCGTGCATCAGGCGACCTGGCTCACCGATGACGAGAAAGAACTGATCAACAAGGAGCTGGCTGAAGATAACAGCCAGAAGGTCGTACACGCCTCGGTCGGTGCGTTCATTCGTGACCGTCGTTTATGGCTGCTGGCCTGCATCTACTTCTGCGTCGTGATGGGCCAGTACGCCATTACCTTCTGGCTGCCGACCCTGATCCGCAACGCCGGGCTTGCCGATCCGCTGCACATCGGCCTGATGACCAGCGTGCCTTACCTGTGCGCCATCGTCGCCATGCTGTTGATGGGCCGCAGCGGCGACAAGCACCGCGAGCGCCGCTGGCACCTCGTCGCCCCGATGATTGCCGGTGCACTGGGCCTTAGCCTGGCGGCGGCTTTCGGCGGCAGTCTGCTGCTTTCGGTGCTGAGCCTGTGTCTGGCGGCCGCGGGCGTGCTCTCGGCGTCTTCGCTGTTCTGGATGCTGCCCACCACGCTGCTCGGCGGCGTGTCCGCAGCCGCCGGTATCGCCGGCATCAACAGCTTCGCCAACCTGGCGGGTTTCTGCTCGCCCTACCTGATCGGCTGGATCACGACCAGCACCGGCTCCAGCGCCATCGGCATGTACCTGATCACCGGTGTGCTGCTCATGGGCGCGTGCCTGGTCCTGCGTATTCCTGCCGCTTCGGTCAATCGTTGAGTTCTCGGAGTCATCACCATGACAACCCAAACGTTATCTGCCTCATCCACGTCACTGGCACAACGTGCCCATAACATTCGCCGCCATGCGTTGCGCATGGGCCAGGTTCAGGGCCAAGGCTACGTTGGTCAGGCGCTGGGCGCGGCCGATCTGCTGGCGGTGTCCTATTTCCACGCCATGAGCTACCAGCCGGACACCCCGGAATGGGAACAGCGCGACCGCTTCTACCTGTCGATCGGCCACTACGCTATCGCCCTGTATGCGGCCTTGATCGAAGCTGAAATCATCCCGCTGGACGAGCTGGAAACCTACGGTTCGGATGACAGTCGCCTGCCTATGTCGGGGATGGCGGCCTACACGCCAGGCATGGAAATCACCGGCGGCTCGCTCGGCCATGGCCTGGGCATCGCGGTGGGCGCCTGCCTGGGGCTCAAGCGCAAAGGCTCGGAGTCGTTCGTCTACAACCTGCTCTCGGACGGCGAACTGAACGAAGGTTCGACATGGGAGGCGGCGATGTCGGCTTCGCACTGGAAGCTGGACAACCTGATCGCGATCATCGACGTGAACAACCAGCAAGCCGACGGCCATTCCAGCGAAGTGCTGGCCTTTGAGCCCATCGTCGATCGCTGGCAGGCGTTCGGCTGGTTCACCCAACGGGTCGATGGCAACGACCTCACCGCACTGGTCGCCGCTTTCGACGCGGCGCGTCAGCATCGAGGTGCGCAGCCCCGGGTGATCATCTGCGACACGAAAATGGGTAAAGGCGTGCCCTTTCTGGAAACCCGCGAAAAGACCCATTTCATCCGCGTCGACGAACACGAATGGGACCTTGCACTGAACAACCTCGACGAGGAAAAAACCCTATGAGCGCTGCCAACCAAAACCCGGCACCGGCCGTGAAGAAAAAACTCACCACCTCGGCGATGATTGCCTCGATTGCCGCCGAAGGTCAGGCGACTCGCCCTGCCCCGTTCGGCCATGCGCTCGCGGCACTGGCGGATCAACGGCCAGACATTGTCGGGCTGTCGGCGGACTTGTCCAAATACACCGACCTGCACATCTTCGCCAAAACCCATCCCGATCGCTTCTACCAGATGGGCATGGCCGAGCAATTGCTGATGAGTGCCGCTGCCGGTATGGCTCGTGAAGGCTGCGTGCCGTTTGCGACGACCTACGCGGTGTTCGCGTCGCGTCGGGCCTACGACTTCATCTGCATGGCGATTGCCGAGGAAAACCTCAACGTCAAGATCGTCTGCGGCTTGCCAGGCCTGACCACCGGTTATGGCCCCAGCCATCAGGCCACGGACGACCTGGCGATCTTTCGCGCCATGCCCAACCTCATGATCGTTGACCCGTGTGATGCGCTGGAAATCGAACAGGCCGTACCGGCCATCGCGGCGCATCAGGGGCCGGTGTATATGCGCCTGTTGCGTGGCAACGTTCCATTGGTGCTCGACGAATACGGCTATCAATTCGAGATCGGCAAGGCCAAGACCCTGCGCACCGGCAACGATGTGCTGATCATCGCCACCGGCCTGATGACCATGCGTGCACTTGAAGCGGCCAAGGCATTGCAGGCCGATGGCGTCGATGTGGCGGTGCTGCATGTGCCGACCATCAAGCCGCTCGACGAACAGACCATTCTGGCCGAAGCGAGAAAGCCGGGGCGGCTGGTGGTGACGGCGGAAAACCATTCGGTCATCGGCGGATTGGGCGAAGCGGTGGCGACCGTGCTGCTGCGCAATGGCGTCACGCCGACCTTCAGACAGATCGCACTGCCAGACGCATTTCTGGATGCGGGTACCCTGCCGACACTGCACGATCGCTATGGCATTTCCACGCCAGCCGTCTGTGCGCAAATAAAGGCGTGGCTGTAGCGGTCGGATACTGGACTGTGCTGGACTGTGAGGGACAGCGCCCTCTCACAGCAGCCCCTTGTCAAAAACACATAACCCACTGAAGAAACCTGACGGGTGGGAGCCAACTTATCCGCGAATACTGTATTTCAGTCGGTGAATATTCGTCGGATGTACAGGCCTTTTCGCGGACAGGTCCGCTCCTGCCAGCTTTGCTGCAAGACAGCGCCGTGTCAAAGACATAGGGGCATCTTCCACACCCCGATGTCTGCTGCGCTTTTTGAAGAGACTGAGCGATGAATACCCACCACCTGCTCGACCCCGCCTACAACGCTTTTCTCGATGAGCCTTCAAGTGTCTGGACGCTCGATAACCTGCCAGCGATCAGACGCCGTATCGAGGCCGCCTGGAAACAACCTGACGAGGCCCGGCACGAGCAGCACTGGACGCAGAACGACCGGATCAGGCTGTGCATCTATCGCCCGGCGCACAGCCTCGACCCTGCACAAAAACGTGCAACGCTGCTGTACATCCACGGCGGCGGTTTCGTGCTGGGCCGTCCTGAGATGGCTGACGATTATCTGGCCGATCTGGCCAGTGAGCTGAACGTCCTGATCGTGGCCGTCGATTATCGCCTCGCCCCCGAACACCCTTTCCCCCTACCTCTGGAAGATTGCTACGCGGCGTTGGCCTGGATATTCAACGAAGGGCTGGCACTCGGCGTTGATACGCGACAGG
This sequence comes from Pseudomonas floridensis, assembly GCF_002087235.1. Taxonomy (GTDB): domain Bacteria; phylum Pseudomonadota; class Gammaproteobacteria; order Pseudomonadales; family Pseudomonadaceae; genus Aquipseudomonas; species Aquipseudomonas floridensis. The sequence continues at coordinate 90,871 of NZ_MUIO01000040.1, forward strand.
TAATGGTCATGGGCCACAGCGCAGGCGGCGGCCTGGCTGCTGCCGTGTCGATCATGGCGCGGGACAGAAACCAGTATCGGCTGGCCGGGCTGTTGATGGTTTATCCGATGCTGGACCACCGCACCGGCACGGCCGCTTCGTCAGATAGCAACCCGACCACCGGAACCCTGAGCTGGACCCGTGAAGCGAACCGGTTCTGCTGGGAATGCCTGCAAGGTGCGTACGCACTGAACGATGATCGAACAGCGCTGTTTTCACCCGCATTGGCCAATGACCTGACAGGTCTGCCGCCAAGCTTCATCAGCGTCGGCGCGCTCGATCTGTTTCTGGAAGAAAACGTCGCCTTCGCACTCAAGCTTTCCAGATCCGGCGTGCCGGTGGAGTTGCACATGTACCCCGGCGTGCCGCACATGTTCGATCAGTATCCGGGCCGCCAGACCAGGCAGCTAAAACAGGACATCACCCGCGCCCTCGCCTGCCTGTGCGCAGACAAGGGCACGTTGTAGCCACTAAATCAGCGCTTCAGCCGGGCCGAAGAATTCGTAATGACTCTGCTCGTCCGGGATACCCAGATCGTGCAGCGCCCGCTTGATGAACGCCATGAACGGTTTGGGGCCGAGGAAGTAAGCTTCGACGTCCCGGTCCGCAGGAAGCCACTGTTGCAGATGCTCGACGGCAGGCAGGCCAACAGCAGTGGGCTGGGCAGGATCAGCAACCGTATCGTTGTAGACAACATGGGCGCGGAACTGCCGATAGCGTGCCTGCCAATCCTTGAGCACGGCCTGAAATGCATGCGCCCCGGCATTGCGCGCGTAGTGGATGAACACCACATCCCGACCGCCAGCCTCCAAAGCCGCTTCGGCCATCGCCAGGGTGGGCGTGATGCCGACACCGCCACTGATCAACACCAGCGGCTTGCTGCCTTCGATCAGCGTGAACTCGCCGGACGGCGGAAACAGCTCCAGTTCATCACCCGCTTTAACCTGCTCATGCAGGTAATTCGAAGCCACCCCGCCCACTTCTTTCTTGACGCTGATGCGATAGCCAGTGCCTGTCGATGCGGCCGACAGCGAGTAATTACGACGGACTTCCTGACCATTCACGATCAGACGCAGGCCGATGTACTGACCGGCCTTATGCGCAATGACAGGCTGACCGTCCACGGGCTCGAGATAGAACGAGGTGATCTCGTCGCTTTCCGGGGTTTTCGCTTTCACTTTGAACGCCCGCCCGCCACGCCAGCCGCCTGGAGCGGCGGCGATGCTTTCGTACACTTCGTGCTCGGCGCCGATAAGGATGTCAGCGAGTTGCTGATACGCCGCGCCCCATGCAGCGATCACTTCGTCAGTAGCCGTTTCGGCACCCAACACTTCGCGTATCGCCTGCAACAGGCACGTTCCGACGATAGGGTAATGTTCGGGCAAGATCTGCAATGCGACGTGTTTGTTAATGATCTGGCTGGCGAGCGGACCGAGGTTTTCCAGACGGTCGATGTTGCGTGCGTACATCAACACCGCGTTGGCCAGTGCGCGGGGTTGAGCGCCGTTGGCCTGGTTGGCCTGATTGAACAACGGACGCACTTCGGGATAGTTGCGCAACATGAGCTGGTAGAAGTGCGTGGTAAGCGCCTCGCCGCCGGTTTCCAGGATCGGAACGGTTGCTTTGACGATGTCGCGTTGAGCAGTGCCAAGCATGGGGTCACTCCAGTATGTGCAATGAGATTGAACGGACTTACGCAACCCGCGTGCCACCTTAAAAACCCTTTTAAATCAGAATGCTAATAAAACTAAAAGTCAAAATGACTCAGTCAAAATGACTCAATCCGTTTAAAACGAAGTCAATACGACCAATCCCATCGAATGAGTGGTAGAACCCCAGCCAATGAGCCAGAATATTCCTATTCATTGCGCATCTATTTTGTGGAGTCGCCCTCACCCATGAATTCCCCTGTCGACCCCAAAGGCCCTGCAGCCTTTCTTGTAGGGGACGGAGAGATGGCCACTCTGATTCGCAACAAGGACTGGTCCCTCACGCCACTCGGGCCAATCGAACACTGGCCGCAGAGCCTGAAGACCACTGTCAGCCTGTGCCTGGCGTCGAACTTCCCGATCAACATCATTTGGGGACCCGAACACGTCCAGATCTACAACGACGGGTATCTGCTGCTCTGCGGCGCCTCGCACCCTCAGGCGCTGGGCGAGCCGTATACGGTAACCTGGGCATCCGCATGGCCGGCCATCGGCGAGCCTTTCGCCAATGCGCTGGCGGGCAATACCTCGTTTCTGGAAAACCAGCGCATGTTCCTGTCGCGCAATGGCTATCTGGAGGAAACCTTCTTTACCTTTTCCACCAGCCCGATCCGCGACGAAAGCGGCGGCATCGGCGGCCTGTTTCATCCAGTGACCGAAACCACGGCAACGATCCTCAGCGAACGCCGCACCAGGGCGCTGCGTGATCTAAACGCTGACATGGCGGAAGTGAAATCCACGGCCGACATCGCCGCCGTCGCGCTGGCGTCACTGCAAGCCTATGACCTGGACCTGCCGTTTCTGGTGTTTTATCAACTGAATCCGGAAGACGACAGCTACACATGCGCGGCCCAGCGCGGAATCGCCGACACGCAGGTCATGCCGACCCGGATCAGCGCTCAGACGCGAGCGCCGCTGCCCTTTCAGCAGGCCATGGAAGCCTCGGAAGCACTCGGCGTCAGCGATTTGAGCAGGTTGTTCAAAGGCGTGACCTGTGGTCCGTATGACGAAGCACCTGACCAGGCCTTCCTGCTGCCGGTGCGTGTTCCAGGTGTTGAACGGCCCATCGCGATGGTGGTGGCAGGCGCAAGCGCCAGACTGCCGATGAACGATGCGTATCGCGTGTTCTACAGCCTGTTGATGGCGACGCTGGCAGCGGGTTACGCCAACGCGAAAACCTATCAGGAGGAGCGCGATCGTGTCGAAGCGCTGGCAGCCCTCGACAAGGCCAAAATCAACTTCTTCTCCAATGTCAGCCATGAGTTCAGAACCCCACTGACGTTGATGCTCGGCCCGCTCGAAGACGCGCTGATGCAGCCTGACGGGTTATCCGACACCCAGCAGGAACGCCTGACCGTCGCCCACCGCAACGCGCTGCGACTGCTCAAGCTGGTCAACTCGCTGCTCGACTTCGCCCGGCTGGAGTCGGGCCGCACCGAAGCCAGCTTTCAGCCCGTCGATCTGGGCAGCCTGACCGCGGAGCTGGCCAGTAACTTCCGCTCGGCCTGCGAGCGCGCCGGGCTGACATTTGAAATCGACTGCAGCCCCTTGTCCGAACCGGTGTATGTGGATCGGGAAATGTGGGAAAAGATCGTCCTCAACCTGGTGTCCAATGCCTTCAAATACACGCTCAGCGGCCGTATTCGAATCGGCATGGACCGGGGCACCAACGCGGCGGTGCTGAAGGTCAGCGACACCGGCGTGGGGATCGCGCAGGATCAGCAGGCGCTGGTGTTCCAGCGTTTCCACCGCATCGAAAATCAGGAAGGCCGCACCTTCGAAGGCACCGGCATCGGCCTGTCGCTGGTGGACGAACTGGTCAGGCTGCACGGCGGGACGATTACCCTGGACAGCGAGTCCGGCGTCGGCACGACCTTCACGGTGACAATTCCTCTGGGCTGCGAACATTTACCCAAAGACCGCATCGACGCCGAGCACACGTTACTGTCGACCGGCATCAGAACCCAGGCCTATGTCGAGGAAGCCCTGCGCTGGCTAGCCGATGGGTTCGACATCGACCAACACACAGCGCTCACGCCCGGCGAGATCGGCGAACGCACTCCGGCGAAAATTCTGCTGGCCGATGACAACGCCGACATGCGCGGCTACATCAAACGCATTCTGGAAGATGGCGGCTATGAAGTCATCGCGGTCGATAACGGGCTCAAGGCGCTGGAAGCGGCCAGAGCGATCAGGCCGGACCTGTTCCTGAGCGATGTCATGATGCCGGGGCTGGACGGTTTCGCCCTCCTCGACGCAGTGCGCAACGATCCCGTCCTGAGCAATTCGGTCTTCATTCTGCTGTCTGCGCGGGCGGGTGAAGAAGCGCGCGTGGAGGGTCTCAAGGCTGGCGCAGACGACTATCTGGTCAAGCCCTTCAACGCACGTGAACTGCGCGCCCGAATCGATGGCGCGGTGAGGCTGGCAAGACAGCGTCAGGACGCCGAACAGCGCGAGCGCGACCTGCTGGAAAAAGCCAGCCGCGAACGCGAAGCGCTGATCGTGCAGTTCCACCAGATGCAGAAAATGGAAACCATCGGCCAGTTGACTGGCGGCGTGGCGCATGATTTCAACAACCTGCTGACCCCGATCTTCACCAGCCTGGATATTCTCAGGCGTCGGGTCGAAGGCGATCCGCGTGCGGTTCGTATGGCCAATGCGGGTCTGCAGTCCGCCGAGCGCGCCAAGGTATTGGTCAGCCGTCTGCTGGCCTTTGCCCGCAAGCAGACGCTGACACCGCGTCCGACCGATTTGAGCCAGCTTGTGCTGAACATGCAGGACCTGCTCAAGCAGTCGATCGAGCCGCATGTCGAGCTGTTTCTGGAACTGGAGCCGGTCCGGCAACTGGCGTTGATCGACGGCAATCAAGTGGAACTGGCCCTGCTCAATCTCTGCCTCAACGCTCGCGATGCCATGCCCGAAGGTGGCGTGCTGCACGTCAAGCTGTCCGAATCGCGGGCACAGGGCGATATTCCGACAGGTAACTACCTGAAGATCAGCGTGATCGACGAGGGCATTGGCATGGATGAAGAGACACGGACTCGCGCCATCGAGCCGTTCTTCTCCACCAAGGGCAGCAAGGGAACGGGCCTTGGCTTGTCGATGGTCCATGGCGTCGTGGCGCAAATGGGCGGCTACCTGCAGATCGACAGCGAACCGGGTGTCGGCACCCAGGTTCATATGTTCCTGCAAGCCAGCGACGCAGTGACGGGCGATGAGCACCCGCCCCTATCCGGCCCGCAGTCCGCCTCCAGGGCCGCCTCGATTCTGGTCGTCGACGATGAAGACCTGGTGCGTATGACCATCATGGAGATGCTCGTGGACGAAGGCTACACGCTGACCGAAGCGTCTTCCGGCGAGCAGGCACTCGAACTGATGCGGCAGGGCTTGCGCCCCGACCTGTTGCTGACCGACTTCAAGATGCCCGGCATCGACGGTTCGGAACTGGCGACACGTGCCATGACTCTGGTCAAGGACATGCCCGTGCTGGTCATCACTGGTTACGCGACGCTGGAAATCGACTGGCCGTCGCTGGCCAAACCGTTCACCTACTCGGACTTGCTTGGCAGCGTGCGCGAACAGCTCGACCGGACCTTTCACGCCTGAAAAAAGGAGGCGTCTGACGTTATAGCCGGACGCATCCGTCTTTCAGCGCAAATATGCGGCCCAGGCCGACACCAGCAGCAAGACCGCCATCCCTCTGTTCAGCCACTGCATGGCCTGCCCCGCCCCCAGCAGCCGTGCCGACCCCACGCCGAGCAGCGCCCAGCACGCCATACATGGCAGCGACACCAGAAGGAACGCCAGCGCCAGATGGGGTACCGTGCCCTGACTGAACACACTGACCACGGCCAGCGCCATCATCCACGTCTTGGGGTTGACCACCTGCAGGCCCGCCGCACCGACGAATCCCAGACGCGGTCGGCTGTCGTCTTGCTTGATCGGCCCGACAGGACTGCTGAAGATCTTCCAGGCCAGCCAGGTCAACCAGCCGACCCCGACGGCCGACATCACGGGCTGCACAGCGGGCAACTGCATCAGCGATCGGCCGACGCCGGTGCCCACCAGCAACACCAGCAACACCAGCGCTGCGGCGCCCATGCAGGCACCGAGAATGATCGGCAGACTGGCTTTCAAGCCATAACGGGCGCTGTTGCTCAGCACCAGCAAGTTGGTAGGACCGGGTGTGATCGATGCCACGAACGCGAACAGCAGAAAGGACAGCATGACTCAAGACCTCCAGAATGACAGGTCCTCATGCTCGCGCACTGTGCCGTATCAGTCTGGAAGGTCTGTGCACCGCGTGCGATACGCCGCCGGGGTCAGGCCGTAGGCGCGCAGAAACCAGCGTCCAAGATGGCTCTGATCGGCAAACCCCAGATCGCTGGCCACCGTAACGGGCTGAGCGCCGCGTGCCAGCAGCCTTCGCGCCATCGACAGCCGCAGTTGCACCAGATACGCGTGCGGCGGCAGGCCAAAGGCGGCCTTGAATGCGCGGGTCAGCCGAAAGCGGTCCACGCCACAGGCCACTGCCAACTCATCCAGCCCCAGATCACGTCGAAAATGCGCGTGCAGGTAATCGCGGGCGCGCAAGGCGATCTGCGGCAGGCGCGGGTCATGCTCGTGCCTGACGCGCCAGTGCACCTGAGCGGTCAACCGTTCCAGCAACCCATCGAGTGCACTCTGCCGAACGATACGCGGCTCATGGCTGTGCAGCGCCGAAAATGCGAACAAAGTAGCCTGCGCCAGTTGGGGATCGCGTACCAGTGTGCGGGCAAAGCCGGGCTGATAATTGGCAGGCGCATCCTCGAACATCGAGCTCAACTCAAGGGCGATCCAGTGCGGATCGAGATACAGCATGCGATAGGTGAAGCCCTCGGCATCGGGCGCATCGCCGTCATGCACTTCGCCGGGTTCGAGCATGAACACCTGGCCTGACGTACTGGCGTGCCGCTTGCGCCGACAATGAAACTGCTGCACGCCCTGTTCGGTTACACCCACCAGATAGCTGTCATGCCAGTGAGGGTCGTAGGCATGACCGCGAAAATGCGCACGCAACGTCTCGATGCCGGTGTCGTGGTCTTGAGCGAGATCGATCCAGTTGGCTGACTTCATGGGTGACCTGAGCGGGCCGCTTGATTGACATGATGAATGACGTTGCCTGTCGTTATCGCGCCATGGCGCCACAAAGTCTAGAAGGTTTGTGCGCAGAACGGCGTTCGTCTATATTTCCGCTCGGCGCCTCCACGCCTCCATCCGCGGAAAGGGCTGCGCCCAGGACACTGATTCACCCTCTTGTCACTACGACTCCCAACCTTCAGGCGGACAAGGTATGCAAGGAGATCGTATGTCCAGCAATACCACGTCTTCGTCCCACGACGGCCGTATCAACCTCGAACAGCAACGCAAGCGCGCCAAAGAGCTGTTGCGGCGCATGAAGCAAGGCACCGCTGACGAGCAACTCGCGCTGTTCGCTGTACCAGGCCGCCCGCCCGCGTCGACGTTGTCAGACGCTCAATGGCTGATCGCTCGGGAACTGGGCTTCAGCAGTTGGCCCAGGCTCAAAGCCCATGTCGATGCCATCGCCTTTGCCGCGCAACATCCGGATTTCGACGCCAGCGATGAAGCCCGGACCCTGCACTGGCGGTGCGGCAACGACATTGCCCACAGCCTGCAACTGGCCGGTTTCAAAGGATCGCTTCAGATGCTCAGCGATCCGCTGTGCATGGGGCCGGTGCAGAACCTGCCTGACGCAGATTATCGGGCATTGCGCAGTAGCTTCATCCATCAAGCGTTTGGCCTGGAGCCTGCTGAGGCGGCACGCCGAATGGATGATGAGTACAACCGCCTGCAACGACTGAGCAGTGATCATCACAACGTGTTGTGGTGCGAAGCGGATGCCTACGATCAACTGTTCCTGGTGCGGGCGCTGGCCGGTATCGACCGGTTACCGCCGCGCCTGGAACTGATCGAGGTGGCTGAGGTGCCAGGCGTCGAACGGTTCATCGGCATTGGACAGCTTGCGCCTGACGTACTGGCCTGGCTGTGGCCGCAGCGCAAACCGGTGACCCAAGCCATGCTGACCTGCGCACGCCAGGTATGGCTGGCTTACTGCGATGCCTCACCGGTTGAACTGGCCGCGCTGGCCCACAATACGCACATGCCGTTGTCGTTACTGGCGCCAGCGCTGTTGCGTCAACTTCAGGAATTACCAGGGTGTGACGACGGCCTGTCGCTTACCGAGCGGCTTTCATTGCAGTACCTCAGCGAAACCGGTCAGGCAACGTTTGGGCGGGTGTTTGCAGAACTGACCGGCAAGCGCGAGCCATTACCGTTTCTCGGCGACTTGATGTTTCACGCTCTGTTGCGCCCATTGATCGATTCGCCAAACCCGCTGCTGAAAGAAATAGAAACACATCTGCAATGGCCGCACCGCTCGTTAACGCTCACCGCTCTGGGCCAGCGTGTGCTGGAAGCCAAAGATTACTGGCCGGATCACGCCGTACACACGCGCTGGATCGGCGGTGTGTGTATCCGTCCGGGCCAGCCCCACTGGGCGATTGACGCCCATAACCAGCCCGTGTGGCACCGCTAGGCAGCGATTGTTGCAAACCGCTCTGTCGGCGCATGGCGCTGGCAGAGCTGGCCAGTGCGAATCATTTGTATCGGAAAAACATAAATACAATTGGAAAATAAATTCCATTAACTGTATGAAGTGAACGGATTCTGTACCCGGATTTCGAGCATCTCAGGTACAGGATTCTCACCTCCTATCGACAGTTATCAAGCCCGAGGCTTTATATGAATTCGTCCTTGTCCCGCCGCAAGATTCTTCAAGGTGCCTGCTGCCTTCCGGTAGCTGCCGCCCTGATGGAAATGCCGTCCATCGCCAACGCCGCATCCCCTGCTTCACCGCGTACCAACCTGACCGCCGACCAGGCGTTGAAAGCTTTGCGCGACGGTAACGACGCGTTCATGACAGACAAGACCATTGACGTTGAACGTAACCGCGACCGTCGTCTGGAAATCGCCAAAGGGCAGACGCCGTTCTGCATCCTGATCTCCTGCTCGGATTCGCGCGTTCCGCCAGAGCTGCTGTTCGGCCGCGGTCTGGGCGAGCTGTTCATCGTGCGTAACGCCGGCAACACCGTCGATACCGCGGCCTTGGGTTCGATCGAATACGGCGTCAGCCAGTTGGGCGTGCCGTTAGTGGTCGTTATGGGCCACGAAAAATGCGGTGCTGTCGCTGCGGCCGTTTCGGTGGTCGAGGACAACACGATTTACCAGGGCGCGATTGGCCAGATGATCGAGCCGATTATCCCGGCAGTACTGACCGCCAAGTCGAAAAAGAGCAAGAGCCTGCTCGAGGATTCGGTCAAGAGCAACATCCAGCGTACCGTAGCGCGCCTGCGCTCCGCCTCCGAACCCGCCCTGATGAACCCGATCAAGGAAGGCAAGGTCAAGGTCGTCGGCGCTTACTACACCCTGGAAAACGGTAAGGTCGATTTCTTCGACGTCTGATGTTTGCTCGCGTCAACGATTGAGTCCGGACAGATCCAAGCGCAAGGATTGCGCCTCCCTTGAACAGGAAGGCAGCATGAGGACCCGATCACACGCCAACAGGAGCGTTGCGTGAGCAAGGATTATCTGGCGTTTTTCAGTGCTCTGTTTCTGTCACGGCTGGCAGACCAGATTCTTCTTTTTATCGTTCCACTGGTCGTGTTTCAAACCACCAACAGCGTGTCATGGGCGGGACTGGCCTTTTTCGCCGAGTCGCTGCCACGTTTTCTGGCGTTTCCGATCTGCGGGGCGCTGTGCGACAGATTTTCTCCCGTCAGACTTCTACATATCAGTCAGGCATATCGGGCGCTGCTGTGCGTGATCGCGATGGCCCTGTATGGACTGTTCGGCGGTCTTGTCTGGCTGATCCTGCTTTCGGCCCTCTGCGGCGTGCTGACCACTCAAGGGGTCATGGCCCGCGAAGTGTTGATGCCGCACATTTTCCGGCGTTACACCTACACGCGTACTCTGTCGTATTCGCAGATAGCGGACCAGACCGGGCTGGTCGTGGGTCCACTGGTAGCGGTCTTGCTGCTCGACGTCTGGGCATGGCATTGGGTGGTGATCGCCTGCGCCGGTCTGTTTGTGCTGGCTGATGCAGCCACGCGAATCTGGCATCGCACCCGAGAATCCTTGGCTGAAGGGTTCCAGCCCTCACACGCCAGCGCGCTGCAATCGCTGAAAACCGCCGTCGGGCATCTGCTCAGGCTGACGGAGCTGAAAAAAGTCGTCACGCTGGCAGTGGGCGTGAACCTGATCGTCGGCGTGACCCTGGCCACCTCGGCGGTCATGATGATCGGCGAACACCATGCCGACAAGAATGGCTACGCAACCCTACAGATGGCCGCTGCCGGTGCAACGATCCTGATCCTGTTTTTTCTCGCGCGTGTGGCGCTGCCAATGCGCGTAATGGGCCTGATGTCATACGCGATGATCGCCGCCGGGGCTCTGATCTGCGCACTGAGCCCGTCTCTTGGTGGTTACGCGGCAGGCTTTCTGCTGATTGCGGGCTTCGACAAAATGTTCAACGTCTACCTGCGCAGCATCCGCCAGCGGGTAATCCCTCGACAGGATTTTGGCAAGACAGTAGGCGTCATGACCCTGCTCAATAATCTGTCGCAACCCTTCGCGGGTCTGATGGTGGCCCTGCTCGCCGGGCCGTTTGGAACGCGCTGGGTGATTCTGGCGCTGGGGCTGCTGAGCGTCCTTATCGGCGGCTCTGCGCTCTGGTTTTTTACGGGCCGTACGGCGTCAGAAGCCGCCGCCGGCCCGACCGTCGATTGATCGTCAGTCTGAAGACTGCAACCTTAAATCACGCCACAGGCCGCACGATCACCGCCACCGCCCAGAGGTTTCGGATGATCGGAATGGTTATCGCCGCCGGCATGCACCATCAGCGCATGGCCTTTGATTTGCGAAAGCTTCTTCAAACGGGGCGCCAGCACCGGATAATCCGCCGTGCCGTCGGCCATCACGTACAGCGCAGGCAGGTCGCCCAAATGTCCATTGGCATAAGGCCCCAAGTGCTTGCCGGTCTTGGCCGGATCGAAATGACCGCCTGCCGCCAGCGCAGCGACCTTCACGCCATCTTTAGTGCCCGCCTCGCAACTGCCGTTTTCATGCACATGGAAACCATGAATACCCGCAGGCAAACCGCTGAGTTTAGGGGTGAACAGCAGACCGTACTCGGTCTCGCTGACCGTTACGGTGCCGATGGGTTTTGGCGCGCCGTCTGCGCTGACCAGATTAATGGGAACGTCCAGCGATGCTGCCTGAACACTGACAGAAAACATGCCCAGCAGGCCTAGCCAAAGATAGGGTTTCATAGGATTCAATGCGTCCTTGATCTGGAAATCGAAAGTGAACGCTGTCCAGGTCGAAAGAGTGACCGTTTATCGCCCGCGTCTGCGCGCTACCTGACAACGCCATGGATACGACAAAGGGTGTGACCACAGCCAGGCGGGTTTTGATGCAAATAAATCGACCGCCTTGCGTGCTCCGCCCGGCAGTCCTGCAAACACGCCCGGCCTCGGCTAACCTGAAACACATCGTGTCCCTGCATCACCCTCTTCGATGAGGCTGAAACGACAAATGAAAGACCCCTACGCGTTCGGGTTCTACAGTGCCTGTTTTGCGCTGGTGGTCGTTGTAGCCGCAGTTTTTTACAGCGCCGCCGTCAGCACATCGCCGGGCAGTGCGGCCAATGCCTATTACATCGTCGAAGCGGCGTCGTCACTGAGTGAAGCGCTGGCGGTGATCGGCATCGCCGGCGTGGTATTCAAGGCCTATGGCTCATGGAAGCGCGAAACCCGTCAGCAAAAAGCCCTGAGTATCATCTGGGACGCAAATGTGGCGTTTCGGGAAATCGAGATTGGCTTCAACGAATGGTTTTTCGGCCCCGCGGCCAATCAGACATCCGGCCACGATCCCGCCAGGATCGACTCACTGCTGGCAGCAAGCCCGCTGGGAACGGCGCTCAAAGCCTTCAAGAAGCAATGCATCCTGCTCGACAAAGTGGTGATCAAGGATCACTGGCACTGGCTGAACCATGCCGCTCAGCTCGACATGCTTGCCCGCGCGCTGAGCGCCGAAGCCTTCGGGGCCGTTGGCAAAGGCAAGGTCACCCACACCATCGTCGACTTTCTCTATGCCCACGAAGGTGAAACCTGGAAAAGAACCCAGGCTGACTGGGAATCGCAGATGACGCTCATCGAAGAGCAATTGGCGTCGCTCGAAGAGCTGTATACATGATCCGCTGAACGTCGATGCGGCCCCCTGGATCAGGCGACCGGGAGCCTGATCCAGGGGGCTTGCAACGAGCGGTGCGCCTCAGATATCCAGGCAGATCTTGCCAAAATGCTGGTTGGTTTCCTGATAGCGGAACGCTTCGACGATATCGGTCATCGGGAACGAACGGTCCATGACCGGACGCATGCCGTTGGCGTCGATGGCGCGAATCATGTCCTGCTGCTGGGCACGGCTGCCGACCAGCACGCCCTGCATGCGCAACTGCTTGACCAGCGCCGGCACGAATTCCATTTGGCCGGCCACACCGCTGAGGATGCCGATGACCGAGATATGACCAGCCACTCGTGCGGCGGTCATCGAATGCTGCAGCGTCGAAGGACCGCCGACGTCAATGATGTGGTCCACACCGCGTCCACCGGTCAGTTTGCGGGCGGTCTCGCCCCAGTTGCTGTCCTTGCGGTAGTTGATCAGGTGATCGGCGCCCATGGCCTGCAGACGTTCCAGTTTTTCGTCGCTGGACGAGGTCGCGATCACTGTTGCACCTGCCATCTTGGCAAACTGCAAGGCGAAGATCGACACGCCACCAGTGCCTTGAACCAGCACGGTGTCGCCAGGCTTCAGATTGTCATCGGCCATCAGTGCACGCCAGGCGGTCAGACCGGCAGTCGTCAGGGTCGAGGCTTCTGCGTGGGTATAACCCAGCGGCGCCAGGGTGAATGAGGTGGCACGGGCCGTGACCTGCTCGCGTGCATAGCCATCGACGCCATCACCCGGAACAGTGACAAACCCCTCGACCAGCGGCTCACCGCTCAGCCACTCGGGGAAGAAGGTGCTGACCACGCTGTCGCCGACCTTGAACTCGCTGACGCCCTCGCCTACCGCCGTCACCACACCCGCGCCGTCGGCCATGGGAATGCGCGATTCGGAAGGCCCCCACATGCCGCTGACCACAGCGAAATCATGGTAGTTGAGCGAGTTGGCGTGCAAACGTACGGTGATTTCTCCGGCCTTGGGTGCCAGCACCTCACTGTCACCCACCATCACGCGGTCGTAACCGCCACCGGCTTGCACATAAATGGTCGTGTTGCTCATGGTAAATCTCCTATCAATTCAACATTACGCAAAATGACGAAATGTATGGGTAAAACTCACAGCTCTTTCTTGAGCCGATCGGCGAACCGGTCAATGGCCTGTTCATCACGCCGAAAGTACGTCCATTTGCCGATGCGGGTCGCCTGGACCAGCCCGGCGCGTTGCAGGATCGCCAGATGAGCGGATGCGGTGGACGCCGACAGGCTGGCCTTCGCCTGAATATGCGAGACGCACACCCCTATCGCAGGATCACCGTGGTCCTGGGGCGGGAAATGCGCTTGCGGGTCTTTCAGCCACTGCATGATCGTCATGCGTGTGTAATTACCGACCGCTTTGATCTGCTCAAGTATCATGGGGCACAACGTTACGCTTTTTTACGAAATGTTCAACCCTTCATTTTTCATGATCAATGCCGATCTGCGACATGGCGTCGTTCCTGCTTCACATCACGTCGGCAAATGAAGCACTCTAGCGCTTCCAACAAGACCAACGACCTCACGAGCACCCACCCTCATGATGAAACCGAACTACAGCGTCACGGCCGCCCTTCTGTTGAGTCTGGCCACAATGGCACAGGCTCAGGAGTCGCCCTCGCATCTGGACAAGGTGATCCAGGCCGGTCATTTGTCGGTGTGCACCACGGGCGATTACAAGCCTTACACGTCTCTGCGCGAAGACGGTGAGTACGAAGGCATCGACATCACCATGGCTCGCTCGCTGGCCAAAAGCCTGGGCGTGAACGTGCAGTGGGTGCCTACCACCTGGAAAACGTTGATGCCGGACATGATCGCGGGCAAGTGTGACATCGGCATGGGCGGCATTTCGGTCACGCTTGAACGTCAGAAGAAAGCCTTCTTCAGCAGCACGCTGGATGTCGACGGCAAAATTCCGCTGGTGCGATGTGAAGATCAGGCGCTGTATCAGACCGTCGAGCAGATCAATCAGCCGTCGGTTCGCCTGATCGAACCTGCCGGTGGCACCAACGAAGCGTTCGCACGCGCCTATCTGCCCAAGGCGCCCATCGCCTTCCACGACAACAAGACCATCTTTCAGGAACTGCTCGACAAGAAAGCCGACGTGATGATCACCGACGCCTCCGAAGCGCTGTATCAGCAAAAGCGCATGCCCGGATTGTGTGCAGTGAACCCTGCGCGTTATATGCAGTACGGCGAAAAAGCCTACCTGTTGCCGCGCGACGACGTGGCCTGGAAAGCTTACGTGGATCAATGGCTGCACCTGAGCAAAGCCACGGGCATTTATCAGCAGGCCCTCAGTGAGTGGCTGGCCGTCCCTGCGCAATAAGCCTTCATCGGCCGATTCCCGTCAGGCAACAGTTGCATGGCGGGGTCGGCTGAAATAGCGTGTTGCAGAATACCCTTTCAGGAAGGCTACGCTGAGCATGAAGCCCAACAGACCCATCACCCGCGCGTTCTGCGTCGAGCTGCAGCAGGAACTGTCCATCGCGGCCGCCCGTCGCGAATACTTTTCCCAGGAGCCGCCGCGCAAGCGCTTCGAGTTTCTGTGCTCGAACGAAGCCTGTCGGGCCTTGGGGGCGAAGGTAACCGGGGTTCGCTATGACGTGAAGCCGCAGGACAACCCGACTTTCGTCGCTGCGCACTTTCGCGCCAACTCGCATTACGACCATCACCCGGACTGCGAATGGGTGGATGCGGACGCAGATTTCCCGGCAGATGACGCGGTCGACGCCCAGGACCCGCAGGCGGCGCTGCGCAAGGCCAAACGCAAGCTGGACGACTACATCGACGTTTTCGATCCGACGATAAAAGAGCCGGGCAAGGAAACGTCTGGA
>NZ_MUIO01000041.1 GCF_002087235.1 Pseudomonas floridensis
AAAGACAGTTGGCTCCCACCGCTATAGACAAAACGCCATTACTGCATTTATCTTCCGCAGCAGGCCGCCTCATGTGGCCAACGTCGCTCGGACGGTTCCGGGCGCTTACGTCTGCGAGATTCTCATGGCTGACCAAGGTTCGCCGCGCCGCTTTGCGCGCATCGATCGACTCCCCCCTTACGTGTTCAACATCACCGCCGAGCTCAAGATGGCTGCTCGACGCCGTGGTGAAGACATCATTGACCTGAGCATGGGCAACCCCGATGGGGCCACGCCGCCGCACATCGTTGAAAAACTGGTGACCGTCGCCCAACGTGAAGACACTCACGGCTACTCGACTTCGCGTGGCATTCCGCGTCTGCGTCGGGCGATTTCCAACTGGTACAAGAAGCGCTACGAGGTCGATATCGATCCCGAGAGCGAAGCCATCGTCACCATCGGCTCCAAGGAAGGCCTGGCGCACCTGATGCTGGCCACGCTCGATCAGGGCGACACCGTGCTGGTGCCGAACCCGAGCTATCCGATTCACATCTACGGTGCCGTGATTGCGGGCGCTCAGGTGCGCTCGGTGCCGTTGGTGCCGGGTGTGGATTTCTTTGCCGAGCTGGAAAAAGCCATTCGTGGCTCGATCCCCAAGCCGAAGATGATGATTCTCGGCTTTCCATCCAACCCCACTGCGCAGTGTGTCGAGCTGGATTTTTTCGAGCGTGTGGTGGCGCTGGCCAAGCAATACGACGTTCTGGTCGTGCACGATCTGGCCTACGCCGACATCGTCTACGACGGCTGGAAAGCGCCGTCGATCATGCAGGTTCCGGGTGCCAAGGACATTGCGGTGGAGTTCTTCACCCTGTCCAAGAGCTACAACATGGCGGGCTGGCGAATCGGCTTCATGGTCGGCAACCCGGAACTGGTCAACGCCCTGGCGCGTATCAAGAGCTACCACGATTACGGCACCTTCACGCCGCTGCAGGTCGCGGCCATCGCCGCGCTGGAAGGCGATCAGCAATGTGTGCTCGACATCGCCGAACAGTATCGCCAGCGCCGCAACGTGCTGGTCAAAGGGCTGCACGAACTGGGCTGGATGGTCGAGAACCCCAAGGCGTCGATGTATGTCTGGGCCAAAATTCCGGAAGCGTACGCGCACCTAGGGTCGCTGGAATTCGCCAAGAAGCTGCTGCTCGAAGCCAAGGTCTGTGTTTCGCCGGGAATCGGTTTCGGTGAGTACGGCGACGATCACGTGCGTTTTGCCCTGATCGAGAATCAGGACCGGATTCGCCAGGCAGTGCGCGGTATTCGTGGCATGTTCCGCGCCGACGGGCAACTGCCGGGCAAGGCGGTCTGATTGCGACACGGCTGAACAAAATCCCCCGAGTGCTACCGGGGGATTTTTTTTGCCTGCTGAAAGGTCGTCTCAAGTCAAGGAAGCCACAGCAGCGCTGTCTTGCGCCCGTAGCGAGTGGCTGTCAGTCAGCCTTCGTGGACAAAGCCGCTTCCGCGCTGGAATCAGGCATTTCCTGCCGCTCACGCATCCATGTCGTAAACGCACCTTTGTGTGGCGTCCGTAGGCATCTGGTCAGTCGGTGTCGGCCATACCATCGCTCTCAAAGGACAGTTCACCTGTCTTACCGATAAGTCAGGCGCAGCGCCGCCGCTGGGAGAACCGCGATGTTCAGCAAGCAAGACCAGATCCAGGGTTATGACGACGCATTGTTGGCGGCAATGAATGCCGAGGAGCAGCGTCAGGAAGACCATATCGAGCTGATCGCTTCGGAAAACTACACCAGCAAGCGCGTGATGCAGGCCCAGGGCAGCGGCCTGACCAACAAGTACGCCGAGGGCTATCCCGGCAAGCGCTATTACGGCGGTTGCGAGCACGTCGACAAGGTCGAGCAACTGGCCATCGAGCGAGCCAAACAATTGTTCGGTGCAGATTACGCCAACGTTCAGCCCCACTCCGGCAGCCAGGCCAACGCGGCGGTCTATCTGGCGCTGTTGCAGGCGGGCGACACCGTGTTGGGCATGAGTCTGGCCCATGGCGGTCACCTGACCCACGGTGCAAAAGTCAGTTTTTCCGGCAAGCTGTACAACGCCGTGCAGTACGGCATCGACACCCAGACCGGCCTGATCGACTACGACGAAGTCGAGCGCATTGCGCTGGAGAGCAAGCCGAAGATGATCATTGCCGGTTTCTCGGCGTATTCGAAGACGCTGGATTTCCCGCGTTTCCGTGAAATCGCCGACAAGGTGGGCGCTTATCTGTTCGTCGACATGGCTCACGTGGCCGGTCTGGTCGCCGCCGGTCTGTATCCCAATCCGCTGCCTTACGCCGATGTGGTCACCACCACCACACACAAAACCCTGCGCGGTCCGCGTGGCGGGCTGATTCTGGCCCGGGCCAACGAAGAGCTCGAGAAGAAACTCAATTCCGCCGTGTTCCCCGGCGGTCAGGGCGGCCCGCTGATGCATGTCATCGCCGGCAAGGCCGTGTGCTTCAAGGAAGCGATGGAGCCAGGCTTCAAGGCCTATCAACAACAAGTGATCGATAACGCCCAGGCAATGGCGCAAGTGTTCATCGATCGCGGTTTCGATGTTGTCTCCGGCGGCACCGACAACCACCTGTTTCTGGTCAGCCTGATCCGTCAGGGCCTGACCGGCAAGGATGCCGACGCCGCGCTGGGGCGTGCGCACATCACCGTCAACAAGAATTCGGTGCCGAATGATCCGCAATCGCCGTTCGTGACGTCCGGCCTGCGCATCGGCACCCCGGCCGTTACCACGCGCGGCTTCAAGGTCACCCAGTGCGTCGAACTGGCCGGCTGGATCTGCGACATTCTCGATAACCTCGGCGATGCCGATGTCGAGGCCGATGTTGCAGGTCAGGTCGCCGCACTGTGTGCCGATTTCCCGGTTTATCGCTGAGTCAGGAGTAGCCCTACATGCAGCATTACTCAGGCTTCGGCCTTCTCAAGCACTCCCTCAGCCACCACGAGAACTGGCAGCGCATGTGGCGCACGCCGACTCCTAAAAAGGTCTACGACGTCGTGATCGTCGGTGGCGGCGGGCATGGTCTCGCCACGGCCTACTACCTGGCCAAGGAGCATGGCATTACCAACGTTGCGGTGGTCGAAAAGGGTTGGCTGGGTGGTGGTAACACCGCCCGTAACACCACCATCGTGCGCTCTAACTATTTGTGGGATGAGTCGGCTCATTTGTACGAGCACGCGATGAAACTGTGGGAAGGCCTGTCGCAGGACCTTAACTACAACGTCATGTTTTCTCAGCGTGGCGTCTACAACCTGTGCCACACCCTGCAGGACATGCGGGATTCGGAGCGTCGCGTCAGCGCCAACCGCCTTAACGGGGTGGACGGCGAGTTGCTCAATGGCAAGCAAGTGGCGGAAGAAATTCCCTATCTGGACTGCTCGAAGAACACCCGTTACCCGATTATCGGCGCGACCGTTCAACGCCGTGGCGGCGTAGCGCGTCACGATGCCGTGGCCTGGGGTTTTGCCCGTGCCGCCGACGCGCTGGGCGTTGACCTGATCCAGCAGACCGAGGTCATCGGTTTCCGTAAGGAAAACGGTGTGTGCATTGGCGTTGAAACCAACAAGGGTTTCATCGGTGCCAAGCGCGTTGGCGTGGTGACCGCAGGCAACTCCGGTCACATGGCCAGGCTGGCAGGCTTTCGCTTGCCGATTGAATCTCATCCGCTGCAAGCGCTGGTGTCCGAGCCGATCAAGCCCATCATCGATAGCGTGATCATGTCCAATGCCGTACACGGTTACATCAGCCAGTCGGACAAGGGCGACCTGGTCATCGGCGCCGGTATCGACAGTTGGGTCGGCTACGGCCAGCGCGGCTCGTATCCGGTGATCGAACACACTATCCAGGCCATCGTCGAGATGTTCCCGGTGTTGTCCCGCGTGCGCATGAACCGCCAGTGGGGCGGCATCGTCGACACCACGCCGGACGCTTGCCCGATCATCTCCAAGACGCCGGTTCCGAACATGTTCTTCAACTGCGGCTGGGGCACGGGCGGCTTCAAGGCCACTCCCGGCTCGGGCAACGTGTTTGCCGCCAGTCTGGCCAAGGGCGAAATGCACCCGCTGGCCAAGCCTTTCTCCATTGACCGTTTTCATAACGGCGCACTCATCGATGAGCACGGCGCTGCCGCGGTCGCCCACTAACAGGAGAAACACCCATGCTGCATATCTTCTGTCCTCACTGTGGCGAACTGCGCTCCGAAGAGGAATTTCATCCGGCCGGACAGGCACATATTCCGCGTCCGCTGGACCCGGGCGCCTGCACCGATGAGGAGTGGGGCGACTACATGTTTTTCCGTGACAACCCTCGTGGTCTGCACCACGAGCTGTGGATTCACGCCGCCGGTTGCCGTCAGTACTTCAACGCCACCCGCAACACCGTGACCTACGAGATTCTCGAAACCTATCCGATTGGCGCCAGGCCGCAGTTCACGGACAAGGGAGACAAGGTATGAGCCAGAACAACCGCTTGCCCAACGGCGGCCGCATCAACCGCAGCAAGGTGCTGAATTTCACCTTCAACGGTCAGACCTACCAGGGCTTCGAGGGCGACTCTCTGGCGTCCGCCTTGCTGGCCAACGGCGTTGACATCATTGGTCGCAGTTTCAAGTATTCGCGTCCACGCGGCATCTTCGCGGCCGGTTCCGAAGAACCGAACGCCGTCTTGCAGATCGGCGCGACCGAAGCCACGCAGATCCCCAATGTCCGCGCCACTCAGCAAGCGCTGTATTCCGGGCTGGTCGCGACCAGCACCAACGGCTGGCCGAGTGTGAACAACGATGTGATGGGCATTCTTGGCAAGGTTGGCGGCAAGCTGATGCCGCCAGGCTTCTACTACAAGACGTTCATGTACCCGCAGTCATTCTGGATGACTTACGAAAAATACATCCGCAAGGCCGCAGGTCTGGGTCGCTCGCCGACCGAGAACGACCCGGACAGCTACGATGCGATGAACCAGCACTGTGACGTGCTGATCGTCGGTGCAGGCCCGGCCGGTCTGGCGGCGGCGCTGGCTGCTGCGCGCAGTGGTGCACGGGTAATCATTGCCGATGAACAGGAAGAGTTCGGCGGCAGCCTGCTCGACAGCCGTGAAAGCCTGGACGGCAAACCGGCGGTCGAATGGGTGACCACAGTGGTTACCGAACTCAAAGGCCTGCGTAACGTGACCCTGCTGCCTCGTGCCACGGTCAACGGCTACCACGACCACAATTTCCTGACCATTCACGAACGCCTGACCGATCACCTTGGTGATCGTGCACCGATCGGCATGGTGCGCCAGCGCATGCACCGCGTCCGTGCCAAGCGTGTGGTGCTGGCGACCGGCACCCACGAGCGTCCTCTGGTCTACGGCAACAACGACGTGCCCGGCAACATGCTGGCCGGTGCGGTGTCCACGTACGTGCGTCGTTATGGGGTTGCGCCGGGCAAGAAGCTTGTCCTGTCCACCAACAACGACCATGCCTACCGCGTGGCGCTGGACTGGCTCGACGCCAGCCTGCCCGTGGTGGCGATTGCCGATGCGCGCCACAATCCGCGTGGCCCGCTGGTGGAAGAGGCGCGTGCCAAGGGCATTCGCATCCTGACCGGCAGTGCGGTGATCGAGGCCCGAGGCAGCAAGCGGGTTACGGCGGCACGCGTTGCCGCGATCGACATCAAATCCCACAGCGTGACCAGTCCCGGCGAATGGCTCGAGTGCGATCTGGTCGCCAGTTCCGGCGGCTATAGCCCGATCGTTCACCTCGCTTCGCACTTGGGTGGCAAACCGGTGTGGCGCGAAGAGATCCTGGGTTTCGTCCCCGGCGAAGCCCCGCAGAAACGCGTCTGCGTCGGTGGTGTAAACGGTGTCTACAGCCTGGCTGACAGCCTGGCCGATGGCTTCGAGGGTGGCGTGCGCGCTGCCAGCGAAGCCGGGTTCAACGTGGTCGAAGGCGTCATGCCCAAAGCCCTGAGCCGCGCCGAAGAGCCAACCCTGGCGCTGTTTCAGGTGCCGCACGAAAAAGGCACCGCCCGTGCCCCCAAGCAATTCGTCGATCTGCAGAATGATGTCACCGCAGCGGCCATCGAACTGGCGACCCGCGAGGGCTTCGAGTCGGTCGAGCACGTCAAGCGCTATACCGCGCTGGGCTTCGGCACCGATCAGGGCAAGCTGGGCAACGTTAACGGTCTGGCCATCGCCGCCCGGTCGCTGAACGTCTCGATCCCGGAAATGGGTACCACCATGTTCCGCCCCAATTACACCCCGGTGACCTTCGGCGCGATTGCCGGTCGGCACTGCGGTCACGTTTTCGAGCCGGTGCGCTTCACCGCGCTGCATGCCTGGCATGTCAGAAACGGAGCCGAGTTCGAAGATGTCGGCCAGTGGAAGCGGCCGTGGTACTTCCCGAAAAACGGTGAAGATATGCACGCCGCCGTCGCCCGCGAGTGCAAAGCCGTGCGTGACAGCGTCGGCCTGCTGGACGCATCGACCCTGGGCAAGATCGACATCCAGGGCCCGGACGCCCGCGAGTTCCTGAACCGCATCTACACCAACGCCTGGACCAGGCTGGACGTGGGCAAGGCGCGCTATGGCCTGATGTGCAAGGAAGACGGCATGGTCTTCGATGACGGCGTGACCGCCTGTCTCGCCGACAACCACTTCCTGATGACCACCACCACGGGCGGCGCTGCACGCGTTCTGCAATGGCTGGAAATCTATCAGCAGACCGAGTGGCCAGACCTGAAGGTTTACTTCACATCCGTGACCGATCACTGGGCGACCCTGACCCTGTCCGGCCCCAACAGCCGCAAGCTGCTCAGTCAGGTCACCGACATCGACCTGGGCCGTGACGCGTTTCCGTTCATGACCTGGAAAGAAGGGCTGGTCGCAGGCGTGCCGGCCCGGGTGTTCCGTATTTCCTTCACTGGCGAGCTGTCCTACGAGGTCAACATCCAGGCCGACTACGCGATGGGCGTACTGGAAAAGATCGTCGAGGCAGGCAAGCAGTACAACCTGACGCCGTATGGTACTGAAACCATGCACGTACTGCGGGCCGAGAAAGGCTTCATCATCGTCGGTCAGGACACCGACGGCTCGATGACCCCGGATGACCTGAACATGGGCTGGTGTGTCGGTCGCACCAAACCGTTCTCGTGGATCGGCTGGCGTGGCATGAACCGCGAAGATTGCGTGCGTGAGCAACGCAAGCAACTGGTCGGCCTCAAGCCGGTCGATCCGACCCAGTGGCTGCCGGAAGGCGCGCAACTGGTGTTCGACACCAAACAGGCGATTCCGATGAGCATGGTCGGTCACGTGACCTCCAGCTACGCGCATAACTCACTGGGCTATTCGTTTGCGATGGGCGTGGTCAAAGGCGGCTTGAACCGCATGGGCGAGCGAGTCTTCGCGCCGCTGGCCGATGGCAGCGTGATCGAAGCCGAAATCGTGTCATCGGTGTTCTTCGATCCGAAGGGCGAGCGCCAGAACGTGGAGTGATGTGCGTTGCGGTACAACAGAATTCAAAACAGGTGATCCATGACTACAGTCAACGTTTACTCACAGCGCCCGGGCACCGACATCAAGGCCGAATCGCCTTTGTTTCACGCGAGTCTGGAAAGCCTCGTCGGCAAGGGCCGGGCCAGTCCGGGTGTGTTTTTACGCGAGAAGAAACTGCTGGGTCATTTGACCCTGCGCGGAGATGCCCACGATCCAGCGTTTGCTGCGGGCGTGCACAAGGCGCTCGGCATGGAACTGCCCGCTGCGCTCATGCTGGTCACCAGCGGTGAACGTTCGTTGCAGTGGATGGGGCCGGATGAGTGGCTGCTGATCGTGCCGAGCGGTGAAGAACTGGCGGCAGAACAGCAACTGCGCGAAGCACTGACCGGTTTGCACATCGCGATCGTCAACGTCAGCGGCGGCCAGTCGATTCTCGAACTGACCGGCCCCAAGGTGCGCCAGGTTCTGATGAAGTCCACCAGCTACGATGTACACCCGGACACCTTTCCGGTGGGCAAGGCAGTCGGTACGGTGTTTGCCAAGTCGCAACTGGTGATCCGTCGCACTGGCGAAGAAACCTGGGAATTGCTCATCCGTCGCAGCTTCGCCGATTACTGGTGGCTGTGGTTGCAGGATGCGTCGGCCGAGTATGGCTTGAGTATTCAGGCTTGAAGTGAGTGGCGTCTGATCCAGCGTCTTTGCGAGCAAGCTCGCTCCCGGCCAGGCCGCACCGCTGCCAGTGAGCGGTGGCGAAGCATGGGCAGACCATAGAAATTCAGGAGTATTCGCTTAATGAGTCGCGCCCCCGATACATGGATTTTGACTGCCGACTGCCCCAGCGTTTTGGGCACGGTCGATGCGGTGACCCGCTTTCTGTTCGAGCAGAGTTGCTACGTGACCGAACACCACTCGTTCGATGATCGTCTGTCAGGCCGTTTTTTCATTCGTGTCGAGTTTCGTCAGCCTGAAGGCTTCGACGAAGAAGGTTTCCGCGCAGGCCTGGCCGAGCGGGGCAGCGCGTTCGGCATGATCTTCGAACTGACCGCACCCAACTACCGGCCGAAAGTCGTCATCATGGTGTCCAAGGCCGACCACTGCCTGAATGACTTGTTGTATCGCCAGCGCATCAATCAGCTGTCGATGGACGTGGTCGCCGTGGTGTCCAATCATCCCGATCTAGAGCCGCTGGCAGCGTGGCACGGAATTGCGTACTACCATTTCCCTCTCGACCCGAACGACAAACCGGCGCAAGAGGCCAGGGTCTGGCAGGTTATCGAGGCGTCCGGTGCCGAACTGGTGATCCTTGCCCGTTACATGCAGGTGCTGTCGCCGGACCTGTGCCGCAAGCTCGATGGCAAGGCGATCAACATTCATCACTCGTTGTTGCCCGGTTTCAAAGGCGCCAAGCCTTACCATCAGGCCTACAACAAGGGCGTGAAACTGGTGGGCGCCACGGCGCATTACATCAACAACGACCTGGACGAAGGTCCGATCATTGCCCAGGGTGTGGAAGTGGTCGATCACAGTCATTATCCCGAAGACCTGATTGCCAAGGGTCGGGACATCGAAGGGCTGACACTGGCCCGGGCGGTGGGGTATCACATTGAACGGCGGGTGTTTCTCAACGCCAACAGGACAGTAGTGCTGTAGCTATTTCAGCTCCCTGGCAAATCCATCAATCGACACAAGCAACCCAGAGCAATCGGTGCGTTGCCGCAACAGCCACTCAAAGCAGCGCATTTCTCCGCTACAACACAATAAAAGCGAGGTGAAAGCATGTCTGGTAATCGCGGTGTAGTGTATCTCGGCGCTGGCAAGGTCGAAGTGCAAAGCATTCCTTTCCCGAAAATGGAAGACCCACGCGGCAAGCGTATCGAACACGGCGTGATTCTGCGCGTGGTCTCCACCAACATCTGCGGCTCGGACCAACACATGGTGCGTGGCCGCACCACGGCCCAGACCGGTCTGGTACTGGGCCATGAAATCACTGGCGAAGTGCTGGAAGCCGGACGCGACGTGGAGCACCTCAAGGTCGGCGATCTGGTGTCCGTGCCGTTCAACGTGGCCTGCGGTCGCTGCCGCAGTTGCAAAGAGCAACACACCGGCGTATGCCTGACCGTCAACCCGGCCCGCGCTGGCGGTGCTTACGGGTATGTCGACATGGGCGACTGGGTCGGCGGTCAGGCGGAATACGTGCTTGTGCCGTACGCCGACTTCAACCTGCTCAAACTGCCGGATCGCGACGCTGCAATGGAGAAGATCCGCGACCTGACCTGCCTGTCCGACATCCTGCCCACCGGCTATCACGGTGCAGTGACGGCGGGCGTTGGTCCAGGCAGCACTGTGTACGTGGCAGGTGCCGGGCCGGTTGGCCTTGCGGCGGCGGCATCCGCCCGACTGCTGGGCGCGGCGGTGGTCATCGTCGGCGACGTCAACCCGACCCGTCTGGTGCATGCCAAGGCGCAGGGCTTCGAGATTGCCGACCTGTCACAGGACACGCCCCTGCACGAACAGATCGCTGCGTTGCTGGGCGAGCCTGAAGTGGATTGCGCCATCGACGCCGTGGGCTTCGAAGCGCGGGGGCATGGTCATGCCGGCGCCCGGTCGGAAGCACCCGCCACCGTACTCAACTCGCTCATGGGCGTGGTGCGTGTGGCAGGCAAGATCGGCATTCCGGGGTTGTATGTCACTGAAGACCCAGGGGCTGTGGATGCAGCCGCGAAAATGGGCAGCCTGAGCATCCGCTTCGGCCTGGGCTGGGCCAAATCCCACAGCTTCCACACCGGGCAGACCCCGGTCATGAAGTACAACCGTCAGTTGATGCAGGCCATCATGTGGGACCGCATCAAGATTGCCGATGTGGTGGGCGTCGAAGTCATCAGCCTCGACGACGCACCGCGCGGCTACGGCGAATTCGATGCGGGCGTGCCGAAGAAGTTTGTGATCGATCCGCACAAGCTGTTCAGTGCGGCGTGAAGTTCGAAGTGTGTTTCGAGCGTGGTGAATGAATTCAGGAGCGACGCCAGTCGCTCCTGAATCAATGATGAGCCCGCTTGTGTATCGGTGAAATATTTCTCAGGGTTCGGGTCATCGTATTGAGTTATGTACGGTGATTACTGTCTTGGGCGGTGACGAAACCCAACTTGAACGTCAGGCTGGTTATCTGGCCCACTGCGGATCATTGCCAAGGCATCCATATTGTTGGGCACTTCAATTGTCACGCGAGTGTATTGCATATCCTGCAAGGTTATTGATTCAGCCTGAATGACAGCCCGGTCTGGAACAGTGTCGGGCGTGGAGGAGCTTGCTGTAGGAGTTCTTGGTATTGTTCTTCTGCGAGTGCCAGCATTCGTTGTGTCGCTCGCATGTGTGCGTGAAGCCGTTGGCTCCCTTCTCGGTTGATTGACAGAGCCCACAGGATTCGTATTTCTGTTGATTGAGGGCTGAGTAGCGTAGGTGTCAGCTACTGAGCGAGAAAAGGCGCCCCGTCGGGCTGAATGCGGTGAATTAAGGAACAGCTCGAGTTCCTGGGTGCGCGAAGCGGTTCGTCTAGGTGGCGATATGGATCTTCGATTGACCGGAGAGGACGGCTGATTAATCGGAGCGGACGATCGATTGACGGGAGAGCGTGTTACGTTACGAAGAATCATCTCCTTTACCCCCCATTCTCCCTCTGGATCAATCCGATTAACCGGATCCCCCGTACAGTATGCATAAGCATTCAAACCGCCCTTTCCAAATGGACTCAAATTGTCCGGACTGTTAAACCTCATCAGTACCGGATTGAACGCTCGATAGCCGTTCCCCAGCAGGTAATGGCCGGTCACCGGTTCGACTGGCTGACCGGTGAAGCCCGGCAGGCTCATCGGGTCGATTGACGAATGGCGGATACCGTAAGGGGTGTAGGTAAATGTTTGTGCCTGACTGGCCATTACGGAATTCTGGTGGTCGGTCGCCAGAATCGCGCTGCCCGTCTTCTCATGCCAGCCCAGCAGATGATCGTCCGCGTGCAGTAGCGAGCTTTGGATAAGCCCATGGATTTGCGTGGTCAGCCGGTTCTTTTGATAGAACCGCAGTACGCTGTCCAGACCCGCGGGGGCGTTGCTAGCCAGGCGGTCAAGGGCGTCATAAAAGTAACGGCAAAGCGTTACAGGTTCCTCAGATGTCATCGGATTTCTCCTGTTGAAGGTCAACCATCCAAAGGTAAGTGTGTGCCTGGCTCCTTTTACTGCCTAGCTGTCATAAGTGTCAGCGCCGGCGACCCCAAAGCCTTTCCTGACGGTCGTGTAGGAAATAACCGCCATCCCGTCGGTGGCTGCGGGAACAAGGCTTGGCCCGCTCAGTCAAATCGTCTGTTTTACCGTCCACTACGGGCGGTTCAGGTTTGATGAGGTTGACCGAATGAAGACTGCACGCGTGATGGTACTGGCGACAATGATGAGCCTGGCAGCAAGCCCGGTGTTTGCCTTCAACCTGAATGACGCAGCGAATGCGGTTTCCAACGCCACCAACGGTAATCAGAAAGCCACGGCAGCTCCCGAAGCTGCCGGTTTGCTCAATGCCTTGGGCTCTCAGCTCAACGTTACTCCTGAGCAGGCGGTTGGCGGCACAGGTGCGTTGCTGGGGTTGGCGAAGAACAAGCTGGCAGGCAACGATTACTCGCAATTGGCCCGATCGGTACCGGGACTGGAGCAACTGTCGGGTGTTTCGGCGCTGGACAGCCTGGGCGGCACCAATGGCCTTGGCAAGCTGCTGGGTGGGAACACATCGGGCGGCAGTTCGATGCTGGACAGTGCGTTGGGCAATGTCCAAAGCATGGGTGACGTGAATAACGCGTTCAAGGCTCTGGGCATGGACAGCACAATGGTCAGCCAGTTTGTCCCGGTGATTCTGCAGTACCTCGGTCAGCAAGGGGCCAGCGGTTCGGCATTGCAAAGCCTGAGCGGACTGTGGGGCGCGGGTAGCTGATCAGGCTCTGGTCCTGCTTCAGTGCCCTGATCCTTTTCGAATTGCGGCGCCGGTTTTCAGGAGCGCGTGATCTATAGTTCCTGATGCCATGGCGCCTGCAAGGTTGAAAGCCAGGCCGACCAGAGAACTGGGGCTCTGGCCCTCGGTGCGCAGCTTGTGAGCCCACATGGATGCAGCGTAAATGTGAGCGGTTGCATTACTTATCTTTCCTCTGCTCACCTGTTTCGCCAGCGCAGCATAGTTCACAGCCTGCTGATACGTCAGGTTGGTATCGCCGTGGCTGGCGAGGTTCAGGTTGACCGACACGAGCTTCTGGACAAACGGGGAGTTTCTGTCCAACTGCCTGGTGGCGTTGTCAAGGTAAGTTCTGGCTGGTGTCATCTTTCTGGGTGCAGCTTTATTTCTTTCCAGTGCTTTACGTATGGTTTGTGCAATGCCGTCTTCATCGGTCATGCCGTTTTTTTTGGCGATCGGCATAAACAACGTCTTTTTCAGCCACACGGCAGCCACTCCCAAGGCGCCTATGGGAAATCGCCCGGAGGGATCGGTGTAATTGACAGGATCACCCTGGCAATAAGCATAAGCGTTGAGGCCGCCCTCACCGAACGGACTGAAGGGGTCCGGGCTGTTGAAGCGCCTCAGGACGGGATTGAAGGCACGGGTGCCATTGCCCAGCAGGTAATGGCCCGTGACTGGATCGGTTATCAGGCCTGTAAACGCTGGCATGCCAGACGGACGCTCTGTCGCTGAGGAGCCGTAAGGCGTGTAGGAAAAGGCTTGATGCGTTTGAGCATTGACGCTGTGCGACACCGAATTTGCGCGGTCTGTGGCCAACAGATCGCTGTGTGTGTCGTTCACAGGCTGGCAGGCAAGTGCCAGAAGATGACCCTCGGCGCGCAGTAACGTGTGGCCGATAGCCCCCTCGAGTTCGTTAGCCAGATGGCCTTGCCGATAGAACCGCCTGATGGTTTCCCGCACCGCAGGCATGCAACATGCCAGGCGATCCATTGCGTCATAACGGTAAACACCGAGCGAAGTTAAACCGGGCATGGGAAGTCTCCCCTGTCTTATACAGAGCAGTTTCATCCGCTTGTGACAACCCGTCTACCTGTCGAAACAGCTAGCTAGCGTTGAGCGGTCTCCAGCCGCAACGCTGCGATGCGCGCATCTTTCTCGATCCAGAGCTGGTTCACCCAGCCCTGGATTTTTTCGCGAAATACCGGATCGTTTTCGTAGTCGCCCTGCCACAACGCGGGGTCCATCGGGCGTGTCCGGATATCCACGATCACTTTGGGCACCTGTCCGCAGAGCATGTCCCAGAAGCCCGGAATGCGTGAGCCGGGATACACCACGGTCACATCCAGAATGGCATCGAGCTGTTCACCCATGGCCGCCAGCACGAATGCCACGCCACCGGCCTTGGGCTTGAGCAGTCTGGTGTAGGGCGAGGCCTGGGCCGAGTGTTTGGCTGATGTGAAGCGCGTGCCTTCCAGATAATTGACGATGGTCACCGGCTGACGCTTGAACAACTCGCAGGCCGCCTTGGTGATCTCAAGATCCTTGCCCTTGAGCTCCGGATTTTTGGCGAGAAAGGCTTTGGTGTAGCGTTTCATGAACGGGTAATCCAGCGCCCACCACGCCAGGCCCAGCAGCGGCACCCAGATCAACTCTTTTTTCAGGAAAAACTTGAAGAACGGCGTGCGCCGGTTGAGCGCCTGAATCAGTGCGGGAATGTCGACCCATGATTGATGGTTGCTGATGACCAGGTATGAAGTGTCGCTGCGCAGACCTTCGTCACCGCGAATGTCCCATTGCGTGGGGATGCAGGCCGCGAAAATGACTTTGTCGATCTCGGCCCAGGTTTCGGCGATCCACATCACGGCATGGGAGCAGCGGTCGCGCATTCTGCCTCTGAACAGCAGTTTGAGCAGGGCGAAAACCAGTAACGGACCAATCAGCACCAGCGTGTTGATCAGCAGGAGCGTGGCGACTAGACAGCCGGTGAGCACACGGCGCATAAGAGACTCTTGAACGTTCAGGGCTGGCAATGATAAAGACCCCCGCGTTTTACGCCAATTACACAGGTGCTTACAAATGTTTCATGTGCGGGCGATTATGCTCGCCGAATCTTGAACCGCCGAACCAACGGCCGGTTCGCTGTCTAAAAACGGGCGCCAATCAGGCGTTGTCCATTGCGAGGAACCTCCCACGTGAAACCGATTCTGGCACTGTTGTCCCTGCTTGCTCTGCCTGTGATGGCAGCCGAACCGACATTGTATGGTCGCTATGAAAACATCAAAGTGGTGGACGTCGGGCAGACCTTCAGAGCCAAGATGGACACCGGCGCGCTGACCGCCTCGCTGTCGGCCAAAGACATCGAGCTGTTTAAGCGTGACGGCGATGACTGGGTGCGTTTCCGACTGGCGACCAAGGATGCCGACAGCAAGGTGTACGAGCACAAGGTCTCGCGGATCAGCAAGATCAAAGGCCGCTCCGAAGGTGATGACGAGGACGACGAAGTGATCGATCCGACCAAGCGACCGGTCGTGGACATGGAGCTTTGCCTGGGCGACAAGAAACGCACCGTCGAAGTGAACCTGGTTGACCGCAGCCATTTCAACTATCCATTGCTCATCGGTGCCAAGGCACTGCGCGAGTTCGATGCAGCGGTCAATCCGGCACGCCGTTATACCGCTGACAAACCCGATTGCTGATTGACGACGAGGGCTGAAATCGCGCAACGTTTCGCCCTCTCTCCCAGCGCTCGGATGCCATGCCGCACATATTGATTGTCGAAGACGAAGCCGCGATTGCCGACACGCTGGTCTATGTGCTGCAAAGCGAAGGTTTCACCACTTCCTGGCTGAGCCTCGGTCAGGAGGCTGTCGAGCAGCAGCGGACATCGCCCGCCGACCTGATCATTCTGGATATCGGCCTGCCCGACATCACCGGTTTCGAAGCCTGCAAGCAGCTGCGACGCTTCAGCGAGGTGCCGGTGATATTCCTGAGCGCTCGCGACGCTGAAATCGATCGTGTGGTGGGGCTGGAGATTGGTGCCGACGACTACGTGGTCAAGCCGTTCAGCCCGCGAGAAGTGGCTGCCCGGGTCAGGGCAATTCTGAAGCGTGTGCAGCCGCGCCCGGCATCGGTACCGGAAAACGAGCCGTTCAGGGTCGATCTCGAACGTTTTCAGATCAGCTATCGCAATCAGCCGCTGAGCCTGACCCGTCACGAATTCCGCGTGCTGCAATGCCTGCTGGCTCAGCCTGAACGTGTGTTCAGCCGCGAGCAATTGCTCGATGCGACAGGGGTTGCCGTCGATGCAGGCTACGAGCGCAGCATTGACAGCCACATCAAGAGCGTGCGCGCCAAGTTGCGGCTTATCGCGGCCGATGCCGAGCCGATCCAGACCCATCGCGGCCTCGGGTACAGCTTCAGTCCGGGACACAGCTGATGCCGTTGAGCGTGCGGATATTTCTGGTCTATGCCGTGTTCATCGGCCTGACCGGCTATTTCGTGCTCAGCACGGTCATGAAGGAAGTGCGCCCCGGCGTGCGCCAGTCCACTGAAGAAACGCTGGTGGACACGGCCAACCTGCTGGCCGAGATTCTCCACGACGATGTCAGCCGCGGCACGCTGGACCAGAGCCGCCTGCCGGAAGCGCTCAAGGCCTATGGTCTGCGTCAGCCTGCTGCGACCATCTGGGGCCTGCCGAAGAATCAGGTCAACAATCGTATTTACGTTACGGACGCCAAAGGTATCGTGCTGCTGGACTCCAGTGGGCTGGCGGTAGGTCAGGATTATTCGCGCTGGAACGACGTCTACCTCACCCTGCGCGGCGAATATGGCGCTCGTTCTACGCGCAGTGATCCGACCGATCCAAATTCCTCGGTGATGCACGTCGGCGCGCCGATTCGCGACAACGGCAACATCATTGGTGTGGTCACAGTCGCCAAACCCAACAGCTCGTTGCAACCTTATGTCGATCGCGCCGAACGGCGGCTGCTGTGGTATGGCGCGGGTCTTATAGTGCTGGGGCTGTTACTGGGCGCACTGTTTTCCTGGTGGCTGGGTGCGGCGCTGCGACGCCTGACCGGTTATGCCCAGGCCGTCAGCGAGGGGCGACGCGCCGAGCTGCCGCATTACCAGGGTGGTGAGCTGGAGCAGTTATCCACAGCGGTCGAGTACATGCGCACGCAACTGGAAGGCAAGGCCTACGTCGAGCGCTACGTGCACACGCTGACCCACGAGCTTAAAAGCCCGCTGGCCGCGATTCGCGGCGCCGCCGAGCTGCTACAGGATGATATGCCCGGCGAGCAGCGCCGGCGTTTTGTCAGCAACATCGAGGACGAGAGCGCACGATTGCAGCAGTTGATCGAGCGGCTGCTGAACCTGGCCATGGTGGAGCAGCGCAAAGGACTGGAAGAAAAGGTCGAGATAATCCTGGCAGATGTGCTCGACGATCTGCTGTCAGCGCGAAGCGCTCGCATCGAGCAGCATGGCCTGCGCATCGAAAGACAGCTCGAGCACGGTCTGCGCCTGCTGGGCGAGCGTTTTCTGTTGATTCAGGCGCTGGGCAATCTCATCGACAACGCCCTGGATTTCACGCCCTCAGGCGGTTTACTGAAACTGACCGCCACGCAGGAAAGCGAGCGCCTTCGCATCACGCTCTACAACGACGCAGCGCCGATACCCGACTATGCCTTGCCTCGGTTGAGCGAACGTTTCTATTCACTGCCGCGTCCGGACAGCGGCCGAAAAAGCACCGGGCTGGGACTGAACTTCGTTGAAGAAGTCGTGCAGCTGCATGACGGGGAAATGCATATTGGCAATGTGCACGGTGGGGTTGAGGTGAGCCTGCGGTTGCCGTTCGTTGATTGAGTGTCGATGCTTGCGCTTTTTCAGCGCAGCATCAGTGCGGAGCTCAAGATTTTCTGATGGCCGATTGAGTGCCGTCAGGATAAAACGTTCTTGGGTTATACAGGTAGGGTGGAAGTTCTTTGTAAATCCCCTCAAGCCTATTTTCTTGATGTACGCTGTTCCACAACTCCGAAACCATTACCTTTCCTTCATAGCCTTTGACCGGTAGACCTGTTTGCTTCGCCAGCACCGCTGCAATGGATTTTTCACCAAGGTTTGCCGAATAGCATGCGACGAGATGAATACCTTTGTATCGGGCAATGTCATATTTTTTGACGTGCCTGGCGAAGCGTTTAGGTCCCACGGCCAGGTCTTCTTGCACAAAGATGGCGGGTTTGCCTTCCGGCCCTGGGTCGTCTCCATGCGTATCAATAACCAAAGAGATGGTTCCATTTTTCTTCACCTGATCATATAAACCGAGCGCTCCGTCTTTTCTGTAGTTATGTAAACGCAGGGGTGCAAAATTGCGCGGTTCTTGGAAGGGGTTTTTGAAGCGGCTTACTGTATTCAAAAGAAAATCATACAACCCTGGTATGACCGCCCCACGCCCCGTTGGATCCTTGCGATTGACCGGATCACCCAGGCAGTACGCATACGCATTCAAGCCGCCTTTGCCGAACGGACTCAAACTGTCCGGGCTGTTGAAT
>NZ_MUIO01000042.1 GCF_002087235.1 Pseudomonas floridensis
GTTGCTGATAATCTGTTGACTTCAGTCTGACACCACAAGCACCCACACGAATTGCTTGATTCAGTTGTTAAAGAGCGGTGGGTTGAGCCTTTCGTCTCAACCGAGGCGCGCATTCTACAGCGCCCTGTGTATCTGTCAAGCGATTATTTTCTGAAGTTTTTCAAGTTTCCTGATCAACTTCAATCACTTGCGCTGCGGCCAACTCTGCGTTGCTCGTCAGCGGGAGGCGAATTCTACAGCGTTACAACCGCGTGTCAAACTCTTTTTTCTCACCGCTGTCGATTCCAACAAAACCGACCGACTTCCTCGCTGACCGACCCGACCAAACCCTTGTAACTCATTGAATCGCAAGGCTTTTTCGTTTCCGTCTGCGCCGGAAGTGGGGCGAATTATAGACACCTCACCGGGCGCGTCAACCGTTATTTTCAAATAAGCAGAAATTAGTGAATCCGGGCCTTATAGCTATATAGAGGAGAGCTTTAGCGGTGGCTTCTTATATAGCTACAGCACGCCGGCGTTTCGCAAAGCGCTGACATCATCACTGCTCATACCCAGAAGCGTCTGCAGAACCTCAGCAGTGTGCTCCCCCAATAAAGGAGGTGCGCGCCGGTATTCCACCGGCGTCTCGGACAATCGGATAGGGCTTGCCACCTGAGCGACACGCCCGCCCAACGCATGCGGCAGCTCGACAGCCAGGCCGCGAGCCAATACTTGCGGATCGGCAAACACCTGCGCCAGGTCATTGACCGGCCCGCAAGGCACGCCTGCCGCCTCCAATTCGTCGACCCATTGAGCCGTTGTCTTAAATACCGTCGCCTGACGAATCAGCGGGATCAACTCGGCACGGTTGGCCACCCGCAGCTTATTGGTCAGGAACCGAGGATCACTTGCCCACTGCGGCTGCCCTGCCACTTCGGCAAACTTTCGGAACTGACTGTCATTGCCTACCGTGAGAATGAAATCCCCATCGGCGGTAGGAAAGTCCTGATAAGGGACGATGTTGGGATGAGCATTGCCCAGGCGCTTGGGCGCCACGCCCGTTGTAAGGTAGTTCATCGCCTGATTGGCCAGACAGGCAACCTGCACATCCAGTAGCGCCATATCGATGTACTGCCCCACGCCGCTTTGATCACGATGGGCCAGCGCAGCAAGAATGGCCGTAGTCGAATACAACCCGGTCAGAATGTCGGTCAACGCTACACCGACTTTCACCGGTCCAGCGCCCTCGTCGCCATCGGGCCGACCTGTCAGGCTCATCAATCCGCCCAGCCCCTGGATCATGAAGTCGTAACCCGCTCGCCTTGCGTAGGGCCCCGTCTGACCGAATCCGGTAATGGAGCAGTAGATCAGCCGGGGATTGGCGGACTTGAGTGCCTCGTAATCCAGACCATAAGCCGCCAGCCCGCCGACCTTGAAGTTCTCGATGACGATATCGGACTTGGCCACCAGTTCTCGTACCAGCTTCTGCCCTTCAGGACGCGTGAAGTCGATGGTGACCGATTGCTTGTTGCGATTGGCAGACAGGTAATACGCTGCCTCGGTCGTGTTTTCTCCAGCAAGGTCGCGAAGGAACGGCGGCCCCCACGAACGGGTGTCATCACCACACACCGGGCGCTCGACCTTGATGACGTCCGCACCAAGATCGGCAAGGATCTGCCCCGCCCACGGACCGGCCAGTACACGCGACAAATCCAGCACCCGAATATGAGAAAGCGCGCCCATGTTCCGCCCTCCTTAATAGAAGGCCTGAATGCCGGTCTGCGCACGCCCGAGAATCAGTGCATGCACGTCATGCGTTCCTTCGTAAGTGTTCACCACTTCCAGATTGACCAGATGGCGAGCGATGCCGAATTCATCGGAGATTCCGTTACCGCCGAGCATGTCCCGCGCCATGCGTGCGATATCCAGAGACTTGCCGCACGAATTGCGCTTCATGATCGAGGTGATTTCCACAGCTGCAGTGCCTTCATCCTTCATGCGCCCCAGACGCAGGCAACCTTGCAGTGCCAGAGTAATCTCGGTCTGCATATCGGCGAGCTTTTTCTGGATCAATTGATTGGCCGCCAAAGGCCGACCGAATTGCTGACGATCCAGCGTGTACTGACGAGCCGTGTGCCAGCAGAACTCGGCGGCTCCGAGCGCACCCCAGGAAATCCCGTAGCGTGCCGAGTTCAGGCAGGTGAACGGCCCTTTCAGCCCGCGCACATCGGGGAAGATGTTCTCTTCAGGCACAAACACGTTATCCATGACGATCTCGCCGGTGATGGACGCACGCAGTCCGACCTTGCCGTGAATCGCCGGAGCGCTCAGCCCTGCCCACCCCTTCTCCAGAACGAAGCCTCGAATGTCACCGGCATCATCCTTGGCCCACACTACAAATACGTCGGCGATCGGGCTGTTGGTAATCCACATCTTGCTGCCGGTCAGGCGATAACCACCTTCTACTCGCTTGGCACGGGTGATCATGGCGCCAGGATCGGAACCGTGATTGGGCTCGGTCAGGCCGAAACAGCCAATCCATTCACCAGAAGCCAGTTTGGGCAGGTACTTCTCCTTCTGGGCCTGAGTGCCGAATTCATTGATGGGCACCATGACCAGCGACGATTGCACACTCATCATCGAGCGGTAACCAGAGTCGATACGCTCAACCTCCCGCGCGATAAGGCCATAGCAAACGTAATTCAGGCCGCTGCCACCAAATGCCTCCGGAATCGTGGCACCCAACAACCCCATCTCACCCATCTCGCGGAAAATGGCCGGATCGGTTTGTTCGTGACGAAAGGCTTCGAGTACGCGCGGGGCAAGCTTGCTTTGGGCGAACTGCTCGGCGCTGTCACGAACCATGCGCTCTTCTTCTGTGAGTTGCTGATCCAGCAAAAGAGGATCGATCCAGTTGAAACTCGCCTTGCCGCTCATAACTCGCCCTCACGTATACCTGAATGTTGTGCCGTTGATCCTAGACTCGGATCGACCCACCGACAAACGAGGAATCCTCAAGCTGTTGTGCTAATTTCTCACTCCGTAATGCGATATCCGGCCGATTAAAGCCACAATCAGTGAGGACACGGTACATGAGGCGCAAAATCCCTGGCACGACCGCTCTGATCAGCTTCGAATCGGCCGCCCGCCATGAGAGCTTCACCAAAGCCGCGCAGGAACTGTCACTGACCCAAGGCGCGGTATGCCGACAGATCGGTGGCCTGGAAGCGTTTCTGGGCGTGGAGCTTTTCCGACGCTCAAGACGTGGAGTCAAGCTGACAGAAGCCGGGCTTTCCTACAGCCGTCGCGTTGCCCTGCAACTGGATGCAGTAGAACGCGATACCCTTTCGATCATGGGTCAACAAGGCGTGAACGTGATTGAGCTGGCCGTCGTGCCGACGTTCGGTACGCAATGGTTGCTGCCTCGCCTGAAGGATTTCCAGCACAAGCACCCCGAGGTCACGGTGAATCTCACCAACCGCACGCGACCGTTTCTTTTCGCCGATACCGATTTCGATGCCGCCATCTACTTCGGTGATGCCGAGTGGTCCGGCACTCAGGCCCATCGACTGATGAGCGAGAATTCCATGCCGGTGTGCAGCCCTTCTTTCATGGACGGTCGTGAGATCCTTGCTGCGGACGAACTGGCACAGCTGCCGCTGCTCCAGCAAACCACCCGCCCTTACGCGTGGCGGCAGTGGTTCAATGCCCAAAGCCTGAACGTGGCGCGCGACATGACGGGGCCTCGGTACGAGCTGTTCTCGATGCTGGCGCAGGCTGCGATGCATGACATGGGCATCGCGCTCATTCCGCCCTTTCTGATTCAGCGTGAACTGCATGAAAAGCGCCTGGTGATTGCCAACGCCCATTCGTTACCAGGAGACAAGGCTTATCACCTGATGATTCCGGAGCGAAAAATCGAATCAGCTTCGCTGCGCGCTTTTCGCGACTGGCTCATCGAGCAAGCAAATGGCTACAGGCTGCCTACCGCAAGGCCTTGAGCCACGCGCCTAAAAAGTAGTCTAGGCTGCGTATTACCTACAGATGTAAGCTTATGTCGCTTAAAACGAAACTTGCCATGTTCGATGAAATTCGCCTGAAGGCCTTTATCCATGGGACTTTTAGGGTTTTATGCACCTGACACACGATGTCGGCTCAAAAATCCGGATCCCCTTGTTTTCCACAGGGATTTCGCCAAGAGCACCGTATTCATTGGTCTTAACTGAAAAACTGCGACATTAGGTCACAGGATGACTTGTAGTTAATTTTCAGTCTCGTTACAGAATCTATTGAAGCCCCTCGGCTTCGCCTGCAAAATGCGGCGCTCCCTGTATTCAGGGCGCGTGCTGATCGGCCATCCCAGTTGCACCAGCCGTAGTGCACTGGCCTATTTACGAACGATAAAGATCGCGCAGGAGATTCTGTCGTGCACATTGGTGTTCCTCTCGAAACCCAGTCAGGTGAAAGCCGGGTAGCTGCCACCCCGGAAACCATCAAGAAGCTGATCAGCCAAGGGCACAGGGTCACGGTGCAAAGCGGGGCGGGCATTCATGCCAGCGTTCCGGACAGTGCCTATGAAGCCGCAGGCGCCAGCATCGGCGGAGCAAGCGATACGTTCGCGAGCGAGCTGATCCTCAAAGTCGTCGCCCCCGACGTCAACGAGCTCTCGCTGATAAAGAGCGGCACAGTCGTGATCGGGATGCTCAACCCTTTCAACAGCGAGAACATCGCCAGAATGGCCGAGCGCGGTATTACCGCCTTTGCGCTTGAGGCAGCTCCGCGCACCTCACGGGCGCAAAGTCTCGATGTGCTGTCCTCGCAAGCCAACATCGCCGGTTACAAGGCAGTTCTGCTTGCCGCTCATCATTACCCGCGCTTCATGCCGATGCTGATGACAGCCGCCGGCACGGTCAAAGCTGCGCGCGTACTGATTCTCGGGGCTGGCGTTGCCGGACTGCAGGCCATTGCCACGGCCAAACGACTGGGCGCGGTGGTTGAAGCGTCCGACGTGCGTCCGGCGGTCAAGGAGCAGATCGAGTCGCTGGGCGCCAAATTCATCGATGTTCCCTACGAGACCGATGAGGAGCGCGAATGCGCCGAAGGTGTCGGCGGCTATGCGCGCCCCATGCCTGCCAGCTGGATGCAGCGGCAGGCCGTGGCGGTGCATGAGCGCGCCAGACTGGCGGATATCGTGATCACCACCGCGCTGATCCCAGGCCGCAAGGCACCGGTGCTGCTCAGCGCCGAGACCGTGGCACAGATGAAACCCGGCTCGGTGGTCATCGACCTCGCGGCCGCGCAAGGTGGCAACTGCCCACTCACCGCGGCCGATCAGGTGACGGTCGAGCATGGCGTGACCATCGTCGGCCACACCAATCTGCCCGCACTGGTTGCAGCCGATGCCTCGGCACTCTATGCCCGCAACCTGCTGGACTTCATGAAACTGCTGTTCGACAAGGACGGCACTTTCTCGATCAACCTCGAAGACGACATCGTCGCCGCGTGCCTGATGTGCCGCGACGGCAACGTCATCCGCAAGAACGGCTGAGGAAACACCAATGGAAGAGTTGATCTCCCCCGGCATCTACAACCTGATCATTTTCGTGCTGGCCATCTATGTTGGCTACCACGTGGTGTGGAACGTGACACCCGCGCTGCACACACCCTTGATGGCCGTTACCAACGCCATCTCCGCCATCGTGATCGTAGGCGCGATGCTGGCCGCGGCCCTGACTGTCACGCCGCTGGGTAAAACCATGGGCACGCTGGCCGTAGCACTGGCAGCCGTCAACGTGTTCGGCGGGTTTCTCGTCACCCGACGCATGCTGGAAATGTTCAAGAAGAAAGCGCCCAAGGCAAAGGATGAGGTGCAGAAACCATGAGCATGAACCTGGTTACCCTGCTGTATCTGATCGCTTCGATCTGCTTCATTCAAGCGCTCAAAGGGCTTTCCCATCCCACCACATCGCGTCGCGGCAACCTGTTCGGCATGCTCGGCATGGGGCTGGCCATCATCACCACGATCGGCCTGGTGTTCAAACTGGCAGCGCTGTCGACGGCTGAAGGCACCAGCGCAGGCATTGGCTACATCGTGGTCGGCCTGCTGATCGGCGGTACGGCTGGCTCGATGATGGCCAAGCGCGTCGAGATGACCAAGATGCCGGAGCTGGTGGCCTTCATGCACAGCATGATCGGTCTGGCTGCGGTCTTCATTGCCATTGCAGCGGTGGTGGAGCCGCAGTCGCTGGGCATCGTTGCTCATCTAGGCGACGCCATTCCGGCAGGCAATCGTCTGGAGCTGTTCCTGGGCGCAGCGATTGGTGCGATCACTTTTTCAGGCTCGGTCATTGCGTTCGGCAAACTCTCGGGCAAATACAAATTCCGTCTGTTTCAGGGCGCGCCGGTACAGTTCGCCGGGCAGCACAAGCTGAACCTGATTCTGGGTCTGGCCACACTGTTCTTCGGCCTGACCTTCATGTTCACCGGCAGCCTTGCGGCCTTCGCCATCATGCTTGCGCTGGCTTTCGTGATCGGTGTGCTGCTGATCATTCCGATCGGCGGGGCCGATATGCCTGTCGTGGTGTCGATGCTCAACAGCTATTCAGGCTGGGCGGCGGCAGGTATCGGCTTCTCGCTGAACAACTCGATGCTGATCATCGCCGGTTCGCTGGTCGGCTCTTCCGGCGCGATCCTGTCGTACATCATGTGCAAAGCCATGAACCGCTCGTTCTTCAACGTGATTGGCGGTGGCTTTGGCGGTGCGACCGATACAGCCGGTCCTGCAGGCGCCAAGGAAGCACGCCCGGTCAAGTCTGGCTCTGCCGACGATGCGACGTTCCTGCTGACCAACGCCGACACTGTGATCATCGTACCGGGTTACGGTCTGGCGGTAGCCCGAGCGCAGCATGCGCTCAAGGAGCTGACGGAAAAGCTGGTGCACCATGGCGTGACCGTGAAGTACGCCATCCACCCGGTGGCAGGACGGATGCCCGGTCATATGAACGTACTGCTGGCCGAAGCCGAAGTGCCTTACGACCAGGTGTTCGAGATGGACGACATCAACTCCGAGTTCGGCCAGGCAGACGTCGTGCTGGTGCTCGGTGCCAACGATGTGGTCAATCCGGCAGCCAAGAACGATCCTAAATCGCCGATCGCCGGGATGCCGATTCTCGAAGCGTTCAAGGCCAAGACCGTCATCGTCAACAAGCGCTCCATGGCCAGTGGCTATGCGGGCCTGGATAACGAACTGTTCTATCTGGATAAAACCATGATGGTGTTCGGAGACGCCAAAAAGGTGATCGAGGACATGGTGAAGGCGGTCGATAACGCCTAGCCTGACCTGCCTCAGCACAGCCCCGCTCGCGCTGCGACCGGGGCTTTTTGCATTTCGCGTAACAGTGTTTTGCACCGAGACCCGCTAATTAGAGCCCTCCAATGCGACCATGGTAGCGGGACGAACACAGTCCGACTCTCTAGACTTGTCGCTCGTCTCAACCTCCGAGAAAGAATCCATGTACCGTGACCGTATCCGCCTGCCCTCCCTGATGAGCAAGGTAATGAGCGCCGCCGACGCCGCCGCCCTGATCGAAGATGGCATGACCGTCGGCATGAGTGGTTTCACCCGTGCAGGTGAAGCCAAAGCCGTTCCCCATGCACTGGCTGAACGAGCGAAGCTCACGCCGCTCAAGATCAGCCTGATGACCGGGGCCAGCCTGGGCAACGACCTGGACAAGCAACTGACCGAATCCGGCGTGCTTTCCAGGCGCATGCCGTTTCAGGTCGACAGCACACTACGTCGCGCCATCAACGACGGCACGGTCATGTTCATCGATCAACATTTGTCCGATACCGTCGAGCAATTGCGTAACCGACAGATCAAGGCCGTGGACCTGGCCGTCATCGAGTGCGTTGCCATCACCGAGGAAGGCCATCTGGTGTTGAGCACATCGGTGGGCAACTCGGCCAGCTTTGCCATCCTCGCCAAACAGGTGATCGTCGAAATCAACCTGGCCCAGCCGCTGGAGCTGGAAGGACTGCACGACGTTTACATTCCCAGCTATCGCCCCACACGCCTGCCGATTCCGGTGCTGGAAGCCGATTCGCGTATCGGCAGTCACGCGGTGAAAATCGACCCGGCCAAGATTGTCGGCATCGTCATCAGCAATCAGCCCGACTCGCCGTCAACGGTACTGCCGCCGGATGTGGAAACCCAGGCCATTGCTCAGCATCTGGTGGAGTTCTTCAAGCAGGAAGTGCGCGAAGAACGACTCACCAACACCTTGATGCCGCTGCAGGCAGGTATCGGCACCATCGCCAACGCGGTGATGCACGGTCTGCTGGACTCCCCCTTCCATGACATGACCATGTATTCCGAGGTCTTGCAGGACTCTACCTTCGATCTGTTCGACGCCGGCAAGCTGAGCTTCGCTTCGGGCAGTTCCATGACGCTGTCGGCATCCAAACATGCTCAGGTGTTCGCCGACCTCGACCGTTACAAATCCAGGCTGGTGCTGCGCCCGCAGGAAATATCCAATCATCCGGAAGTCATTCGCCGGCTGGGCATCATCGGGATCAACACCGCACTGGAGTTCGATCTGTACGGCAA
Source organism: Pseudomonas floridensis (assembly GCF_002087235.1). Lineage (GTDB taxonomy): Bacteria > Pseudomonadota > Gammaproteobacteria > Pseudomonadales > Pseudomonadaceae > Aquipseudomonas > Aquipseudomonas floridensis. The sequence goes on from NZ_MUIO01000042.1 coordinate 8,585, forward strand.
CGTCAACTCGACCCATGTGTGCGGCACACGAATGATGAACGGGATCGGTGGCTCGGGAGACTTTTCGCGCAACGCTCATCTGGCCATCTTCGTAACCAAATCGATCGCCAAAGGTGGCTCGATTTCCAGCGTCGTGCCGATGGTGAGTCATGTCGATCACACCGAGCACGACGTCGACATTCTGGTGACCGAGCAGGGCCTGGCGGATCTTCGTGGCCTGGCGCCGAGAGAGCGTGCGCGAGTGATCATCGACAACTGTGTCCATCCGGATTATCAGGAAGCACTGAACACCTACTTCGACGCCGCTTGCGAGAAAGGCGGACATACACCTCATCTCCTGCGCGAAGCTCTGAGTTGGCACATTAATATGGAGGAAACCGGTCGAATGCTGCCGATCTGAATAGGACAGTTAACAGTGAGCAAGGCACTTTCTTGCCTACTGTCGCCAAGCAAACCCTTTACTTGAAAAAACTGTACTGCTGTACCGGTCATAAAAGCGTCTTGAAAGGTGAAAACCATCGACTCACCGCCCGAAATGCACCATTAAGGTGCTGACCGGTACAGTTGCCCCAATAACGAACAAAACAGTGCCTATAAACAGTTAACTGAACCCTCACAATACAAATGAACTGTGTCTGTAGGGGCTGGCCAATCGAGAGGAGAATGGGCACCAGTCAAGCAACTCACTTATCCCGCCACAAGCGGAAGGAAGTCACACCATGGAACGTACAATCAGTTCCGATCTGTTCAGCGAAAGCACCGCCACCACCGCAAAAGCTTCTTTGCCTCTGCGCATGTTCGCCAACCTGATGCTCTGGCAGCGTCGCCTTTCCAGCCGCCATCAACTGGCTCGCCTTGACGCACGTTTGCTGGCCGATGCAGGTATCAGCGAAGCCCAGCGTTACGAAGAGCTGAGCAAGCCGTTCTGGCGCTAATTGCGCGCCCGCTGGCCCCAGACTGCTGAAGTCCCCGCCAGCAACCCGAATTGCTTCATACAAGACCCGACTCAGGAGACTGAATCGGGTTTTGTCATTTCTGCGAGACAGATCTGGACGCTGAACAAGTACAGTTTAAATGTTACAGAGAATGGCAAGTACAGTTACCATTTCATGTACACCGTGCAGCGCTTCGGTACCTTATCGCAATAGCAAGCCGGTCAGCGCTGATATAGGCTGGGCGCCAGACCGGCCTCGCAGACAGCCTGTGCCAACCGCAACTTCAGCTACCACCCTACTCTGACGGAATTCGACCATGTCTCTGCTACGTACCTTTGGTGCAGCCGTTCTGCTGACCGCCGCTGCCGCAAGCGCCCAGGCTTCCAGCTTCATCGTAACCACCGACACAGTGGTCGGCGCTGTGGCGGCTTCCACCGATGCCACGTCGGATGTCTCCTCCTCGTTCAAGGACGACAAGATCGTCCGCGCAGCACGTGACGATGCCGCCAGCTTCGTGGCCAGTGCGGGCGATATCCGTGGCGCTCAACTTGAGGGCGCGCTCCAGCACATTCGCCAGCAGATGCCTGAGCTGCATGCCACCGACACCCAACTGGCTCAAGCCATTCTGGCGATCTGATGAGCAACGCCCCGGCAGCGGGCAGGCCGGGGTAGCTCTGGCTAGAGCATTGCGCTAGCCTTGACGCCTGTTTTGCCGGTTCGTGAAAGCCATGCGTTCATTGCACTCTTTTCTGATTGTTCTCCTCACCAGTCTGATCTGGACCAACCCGGCTCATGCGTTCGATAGCACCACGCAAGGCCTGGTGAAGACCGGGTATGCGACCAGTCAGGTCAGCAGTTCGCCGTTCGATAACAAGCTGGTCATGGCGGCCCGGGACGATGCCGCGGTATTTGTCGCCACGGAAGGTCAGATCCGGGGTGCCCGGCTCGAGTCAGCGTTGCGCATTTTGCGCCAGTCCCACGTAAAACTTCGTGCCAGCGACCTTGAACTGGCGCAGGCAATCCTCGTCCAATAGCCACTTTGCCCCCTCTGCGTAACTGGAGACGTTATTAAAATGCGTACGCCGCTGATTGCTGTTTCTCTTGGCCTGCTGTTGATGGCCGACCTTGCCCAGGCCCAGACCGTTGTCGCAACGAGCAACATCATTGTCCGTGCGTTCGGTCGCTCCATCGACTTCACTTCTGACACCACCACATCGATTCGCGACTCCAAGGTCGTGATTCAGGCCAAGGACGATGCCGCCAGCTACGTTGCCAGCGGTGGCGATATTCATGGCGCGCAACTCGATGCCGCCTTCGATACGCTGCGCACCCGCCTGCCGGAAGCACGCAATGCCAGCGACCAGACGCTGGCTGAAGCAATCCTCGCATTGTGAGGCGCCTTGGCGTCTGGCTGCTTGCTGGCGCGTTGTCGCTGGTCGGGACATATGCTTCAGCCAGCCTGAAGCTTGAACTGCAGACCGACGGCCTCGATGCAGTCCAACGGCAGGCCAGCCAGACGCTGATCGATGAAGCCATGCGTGCTCTGCCGCCACGTTTCATTGAATCGCTGGATCGCCGCGTCGCCGTGAGCTGGTCCAGCGACATGCCGCAAAACGCCTATGGCCAGGCCGCCGGGCCTTATCAGTTGTATCTCAACACCCACCTGCTGGCTTCGTTGACCGACGGCACTGCCGCAACCACGCAGACCGGTCGCCCGCATGGCACCGTGCGCCGGGAGATGCTCGCCACGGTTCTGCATGAACTGACGCACATTTATGACCGCGCCCGCCTGTGGTCCGACGCCGAACGAGCCACCCTCGTGCGTTGTTCGCGCCGTAACAGCTCGCTGGGCAATATCGGGCTGCCCGACGATTGTCGGGGTCAGACCGAACGCCGCTTTACCCTGAGCGATGACCCTCGCCTGCTGGACCTTGCCGGCTGGCCTCAGTACGTAGGGCGACGTGGCGAACGAGAAGAACACAATGGCCAGGTGGCACGCAGTCCGGACATCTACGAAACCACCAGCCCGCTCGAATTCGTCGCCGTAAATATGGAATATTTCCTGCTCGACCCGGCCTATGCCTGTCGTCGCCCAGCGTTATATGCCTATTACAAAGAACGTTTCGGCTGGGCACCTGCTGCAAAGGACACCTGCCCGACCTTTTACCCGTACCTGAACGCCGGCAGCGATTTCGGTCGCGAACCGCTGGGCAAGCTGGATCCGGAGCGGGTCTACGCGGTCGATTACCTGCTGGCCGAGGCTAACCAGAACTGGGTGAGCCGCTGGGGGCACAGCATGCTGCGTCTGGTGATCTGCAAGCCAGGCCGTCCTCGTGGCCCGGATTGCCGTCTCGATCTGGACCAGCATCTGGTCCTGTCCTACCGAGCATTTGTCGGCGACGTGCAACTGTCCAGTTGGGATGGCCTGATGGGCGCCTACCCGTCGCGACTGTTCGTACTGCCGCTGGCGCAGGTGATCGACGAATACACCAAGACTGAATTGCGCAGCCTGGCGTCGGTGCCGATCAAGCTGTCGCGTCCTGAAATCGAAGGACTGGTTCAGCACGCCGCCGAAATGCACTGGAGCTACGACGGCAACTACTACTTCCTGTCGAACAATTGCGCGGTTGAAAACCTCAAGCTGCTGCGCAGCGGTACGCACAACCCGAAGCTGGTCGGTCTGGACAGCATCTTGCCCAACGGCCTGCTGGAAGTGCTCAAGGGACGCGGTCTCGCCGACACCAGCGTGCTGGATGACCCAAAGGAAGCGTTGCGCCTGGGTTACCGGTTCGATTCTTATCGCGACCGCTATCAAGCGATGTTCGAGGTGCTGAAAAAGCACCTGCCGATCAAACAGACCACAGTGGAAGACTGGATGAGCCTGCCGGCCAGCGAGCGCAGCCAGTGGTTCGACAAAGCCGACCTGCGCACCAGCGCCGCCATTTTGTTGCTGGAACAGGCCAGCCTGCGCCGCCAGTTGCTATTGGCACAGGATGAGGTGAAGCAGAGTTATCTGGGTGCCCGTGAACAGAAGGACGGGCGCGTTTCGAAAGCGACTGGCACGTTACAGGAATTGCTCGCCAGCAGCGGATTTCTCAGCCGCCCCGCCGAGTTGCTAGGCAGCAGAGGTTACGGTCTGCCGCAGACAGCCGAGTGGCAAATGCTTGAAAGCGAAAGCAGCCAGCGCCAGAAGCAACTCAAGCGCCTGACGGGTGATCTGGATAAGGAAGTGCGCGCCTTGCTGGACCCCGAGCGCGCCAGGGAGATCGCCGCGAACGAAGCCAACCTCAAGCAGATGGGCGATCACCTACGCGTTCTTCACAAGGCGTCGGGTGGACTGCAACTGCCTTGATCAGTGGCTTTTCTTCTTGGGCTTGAGGTACTTGGTCAGGCCCTGGAACCAGATCACCAGAGCCGGATTGCCCTTGATCTGAATGTCCTTGTCCTGGATGCCCTTCATGAATGCCAGTTGTTTGTTCTTGGCCTGGAGAGTCTCGAAACCGAACGCGGCGTCACGAAATGAAATGGCAAAGGCAGGCTCGGCGACCAGACCCTTGAGGCTGCTGATACGCTGATCGCGGACGATAAAATGACGAGCCACCTTTCCATCGGCGGTTTGCAACTGGAAGGTCAGATCCTTGCCCGCCAGTTGTTGCTGGAAAGCAGGATTGCTGCGACTGGCGCGGCCCATCAACAGACCCAGCATCCAGAGTAGAAAGCGAAATTTCATGCAACAGCCTCAGCGATAGTTTGAACCGATCATTTGAATCGGCGCGGGAGTGTAACGGGTTATTCGCTTTGGTTCTGTAGGAAACTTCCTGTTTTCGACGCATATCACTGCAGAGTTCAGAGAGCATGAACGCTGCCCATTTTATGGACAGCGTCTGGACAGGCGGATCAGCGAATGCTGTTGATGCTGCCTTTGTTACCTGTAACTTTCACGCCCACTTGCTTGAAGATGAAGTAGTCCTTGACGCTGACTTCATAACGAGGCGCGACGATCAGGTCGGCACCGGAAGACTTCACAGCCTTGTAAGCTGCTGCAGCCTTGGTGGTGGAGACAGGGTCCGGCAGCGCCAGGCCCAGGCCGCCGCCACTCGTACCGCCGTAGGCCACGCCGTCTGCGAAACGGGTGTCGCCCCCGAAGCTGAGGAAGTTGAACAGAATGTTGGTGGAGGATTCACCGCTGATGACTCCGCCCACTTTGACGTCAGCCTTCAGGTCGGTTTTGACCGAACCTTCCAGCGGTGCCGTCGGCTGACTTACGTTATAGCTCACGCATCCTGCCGTGGTGGCGATCAGGGTTGCGACGGCAGCAGACTTCCATAGCTTGTTCATTTATATCTTCCCAAAGTTGATGTTCAACACCGCAAACCGGAAAGGGCCGCGGGGGCAGGACTTTAAGGGAATGAACAGGAAGAAGAAGTCAGGCAAAACTGGACGTTGAGAAGGTAAATAACCGAAATCAGGTAGGAAGATTCGTACTGCAAACACAACGACAGGGTTCACGACGCTGCCGAGGCTACCCATGAAAAAACGGGCACCCGATACGCTCGGTGTGCCCGTGCTTTGACCGTTCGCCACCCGCCGGGGCGAACCGCCGGTATCAAGGATTTACACTGTCTTTCAACGCTTTTCCCGGTTTGAAGGCAACGGTGTTGCTGGCCTTGATCTTCACCGGCTCACCCGTTTGCGGATTCTTGCCAGTGCGGGCCCCACGGTGACGTTGCAGGAACGTGCCGAAACCCACCAGAGTGACACTGTCCTTGCGGTGCAGTGCGCCGGTGATTTCTTCAAGAATGGCATTGAGAACGCGGTTGGATTGCTCTTTGGTCAGGTCCGCCTTTTCAGCAATGGCGGCTGCAATATCAGGTTTACGCATATGAAGCCTCTTTTACGGTTTTTGTTTTTATGTCCCGCACTGCTTATGGCAAACAGTAACAAGGCGCCGCGACGGCTCTACGTAGCGGCAGACGAGAGCGAGGATGGCACGCCGACGTAAGGCGCGCCAGTACATGAACAACCTTTATGAGTACAAATAAGTGCTCTATCCGACAAAACGACGCGAAATTATGCCAATAACGCAGGTAAAACCTTGTTCAAGGCCAGTTTTTCCATAACGGCGGCACCGGTCAGCGCATAACCCAGCAACTGGCCGTCAGCGTCGTGACACAACGCCTTGATATCCGCGCCCTGGCCTTCGACGCTCCAGGTCCCTTCCATTCCGCGTGGCGGTGGCGAAACCACCAGCGGACAAGCCGGCGTCTTGACGGTAATCGGCATCGGACCGTACTTCACCGCGGTCGGTGTGCCGGCCAGCGTCTGAGCCAGGGCCCGTGCGCAGCTCATCAGCGGCATGACGTAAAGCAGGTTCAGGCCATCGACTTCCGCGCAGTCACCCAAGGCGTGAATGTTCTGGTGAGACGTTTGCAGATAGCGGTCGACCAGCACGCCACGCCCGGTCTGCAATCCGGCGGCGGCGGCCAGTTCGATTCGCGGACGCAGGCCGATGGCGGACACCACCAGGTCGCATTCGATCGTCTGACCATCGGACAACTGCGCCTGCAGCCCCTCAGCGCTGCGTTGCAGACGCGTGAGCACCGGTCCGAGGTGAAACCGTGCACCCAACCCTTCAAGCCCGCTCTGCACTGCGGCCGCAGCAGCGGCTGGCAGCAGGGTCGGCATGACATGCTCGCAAGGCGCGACCAGGTCCACTTCGTAGCCACCCAGCATCAGGTCATTGGCAAACTCGCAGCCGATCAGTCCGGCACCGAGGATCAGTACCCGACGCTTGCCCGCAGCGGCAGCGCGAAAGCGTGCGTAATCCTTGAGGTCATTGATCGGGAACACCGCATCACCGGCGTCGCCTTCGACAGGCACCCGAATCGTCTCGGCCCCCCAGGCCAGGACCAGATCCCGATAGTAGACAGCCTCTTCACCGATCCACAGACGCTTGTGGCCCGGATCGATGCCGCTGATGCGCGTGTGTGTACGTACTTCGGCCTTGAGCTGGTCGGCCATGGCACCCGGCTCGGCCATGCTCAGACCGTCGGCTTCCTTGTTCTTGCCGAATCCGGTAGACAGCATGGGCTTGGAGTAAGACCGGCCGTCATCGGCGGTTATCAACAACAGGGGCGTTTCCCCGTCCAGCTTGCGAAATTCCCGTGCGAGGTTATAGCCCGCAAGGCCAGTGCCGATGATGACGACAGGTGCGCTCATGACGGTTTCCCGAGTCAGGTGAATCAACCGATTTCGATCATTTCAAAGTCCATCTTGCCGACGCCACAGTCGGGGCATAGCCAATCCTCAGGCACGTCCTGCCAGAGCGTACCCGGCGCGATACCGTCATCCGGCCAGCCATCGGCCTCGTTGTAGATCAGGCCGCAGACAATGCATTGCCACTTTTTCATGGTTCGGTACTCTCGTTAATCAGGCTGGATGTTGGCGCAGCGGTCGTTGCCGCTTGAACGGGCGTTGTACTGATCGACAGGCCCGGATGCAAGTCCGTTTATATCACCGACTGTTTGCCCCGCGTCTGTCGAGCCGGGCAATCATGATAAGCTCGCGCCCCCGTTAACTGCCGACGCATGCTTACCGTGACCCAGCAAAACCCCGCCTTTACGACGCCAGTCTGGCTTGAGCGCGACCGGTTGATCGATGCGCCCGAGCCGGTAATTCTCGACTGGCTGTTCAATCAGGATTCCCTGACCCGTCGGTTGGACCGTCTGTCCGACGGAGGATTCAGCGTCATTCCCCTGTTCGAAGGCTGGCAGCCATTACGCGATGATGAATGCGTGGCATTGGCGCTGCCCAAGGCCAGCGAGGGTTGGGTGCGCGAAGTCTATCTGCTGGGCAACGGCAACCGCTGGGTCTTTGCTCGCAGCGTGGCAGACCGCAGTGCCCTCAGCAAAGGTGGCCTGCAGATGGACGCGCTGGGTTCGCGCTCACTGGGCGAACTGCTATTCAGTGACCCTGCGTTCGACCGGGGCCAGCTTGAAGTGTGTCGCTACCCTGAAAACCGGCTGCCTCCCGCCGATTCAACCGAAGGCCTCTGGGCGCGTCGCTCACGCTTCAGTCGCGGTCCGTTGAGCGTGCTGGTTGCCGAAGTTTTCCTGCCGTCGTTCATGAGCGTGATCCAGAAAGAGGAACAAGCCTGATGTACCTGTCGCTGCTCAAATCGTTGAATCGTCTGAATCCGCGTATCTGGGACTTCATCCAGCTAACGCGAATCGACAAGCCGATCGGTATTTATCTGTTGCTGTGGCCGACCCTGTGGGCAGTGTGGATCGCCGGCAAGGGTTCGCCATCGGTGGCGAACGTGCTGATCTTCGTGGTCGGCGTGTTCCTGATGCGGGCGGCGGGTTGCGTGATCAACGACTACGCCGACCGCAAGGTGGATGGTCATGTGAAACGCACCGAGCAGCGCCCGCTGGTCAGCGGCAAGGTTAGCAGTCGCGAGGCACTGATTCTGTTCGCGGTGCTGGTAGGGCTGAGCTTCGTGCTGGTGCTGTTCACCAATGCGACAACCATCTGGCTGTCCTTCGGCGGCCTGGCGCTGGCAGCCTGTTATCCGTTCATGAAGCGCTACACGTACTACCCGCAAGTGGTGCTGGGCGCGGCGTTCTCATGGGGAATGCCGATGGCGTTCACCGCCGAAACCGGCGAACTGCCTGCCGCCGCCTGGCTACTGTACATCGCCAATCTGCTCTGGACCGTCGGTTACGACACCTACTACGCGATGGTGGATCGCGACGATGACTTGAAGATCGGTGTGAAATCCACTGCCGTACTGTTCGGTGACGCCGATCGTGTGATCATTCTGACGCTACAGAGCCTGGCGCTGGGATGTTTGATGCTGGCGGGTGCACGGTTCGAACTCGGTCTGTGCTTTTTCTTGGGCCTGCTGGTAGCCGCCGCCTGTTTTGCCTGGGAGTTCTGGAGCACGCGCCAGCGTGAGCGAGACGCGTGCTTCAAGGCGTTTCTGCATAACCACTGGGCCGGTCTGGCGATATTCCTGGGAATCGTCGCTGATTACGCAGTGCGCTGACCGGTCAGCGGGATGACGCGTCAGGGTTTGGCGATGTGCCAGACGCCGCCTTCGCCCGTGACATCGCCAGCCTTCGTGTCGCTTTTGAAGGTATAGAGCGGCTTGCCGTCGTAAGCCCATTGCCGCGTCTTGTCATCACGGGTGATGACGGTCCACTTGCCCTCGGCAGAGCTGTCGGCTTCGGCAGCGAGCGGTGGCCAGTTGACCGCGCACTGATCATTGCAGACCGATTTGCCGGTGCTGTCCTTGTCGAACGTGTACAGGGTCATGCCTTTGTGATCGACCAGTTTGCCGTCCTGAGTCATGGCAGGCTCGGCAGCGAGGCTCAGCGTAGACGACGCCAGGGCAGCGGCAGCCAGCAGGCACGTGAATGCAGAAGAGAGGTTAGCCATCGGATACATCCTCTTTTTATCGTTGATTTGAGTTCGAGATAGCCACCCCAGCTTAGTCGGCAGAGGGCATGCGTGATAGCCTCATTCCAACCTGTCACACGACTGCAATAATTCCGTTATCTAATGCGCCCCAAGACAGTTAAATGACACGAGGTTCAAGCATGGCTGGCAGGAGCATTCTGATCGTTGACGACGAAGCGCCTATTCGCGAAATGATCGCCGTTGCGTTGGAAATGGCTGGCTACGACTGTATTGAAGCCGAAAACTCTCAGCAGGCCCACGCGATCATCGTTGATCGCAAGCCGGACCTGATTCTGCTCGACTGGATGCTGCCCGGCACTTCGGGTATCGAACTGGCGCGCCGTCTCAAGCGCGATGAGCTGACCGGGGACATCCCGATCATCATGCTTACCGCCAAGGGCGAAGAAGACAACAAGATCCAGGGCCTGGAAGTGGGCGCTGACGATTACATCACCAAGCCTTTCTCGCCCCGTGAGCTGGTTGCGCGCCTCAAGGCTGTACTGCGTCGCGCCGGTCCAACGGACGGCGAGGCGCCTATCGAGGTCGGCGGCCTGTTACTCGATCCGATCAGCCATCGCGTCACCATCGACGGCAAACCGGCAGAGATGGGCCCCACCGAATACCGCCTGCTGCAATTCTTCATGACCCATCAGGAGCGCGCCTACACGCGCGGCCAATTGCTCGATCAGGTCTGGGGCGGCAACGTGTACGTCGAAGAACGCACAGTGGATGTTCACATTCGCCGTCTGCGCAAAGCCTTGGGTGACGCTTATGAAAATCTGGTACAAACCGTGCGCGGCACCGGCTACCGCTTTTCCACGAAAAGCTGACAGCCGCTTTCGCAGACACAGGGCACCCACAGCGTGCACCAGACTAGGATGTACCCTTAATTGAACCAAAACTGGCACGGCACGCTGATACGCCACATGTTGCTGCTGATCACGGCCTGCCTGCTGGTCGGCCTGATCAGTGGACAGTATGGCTGGAGCCTGTCCATCGGGCTGGGCCTCTATCTGGCCTGGACCCTCAAGCAACTGCTGCGCCTGCATGAATGGCTGAGCAGCCACAAGGCTGACGAGCCGCCACCGGACGGCTACGGTCTGTGGGGCGAAGTCTTCGACAGCATTTATCACCTGCAGCGCCGTGACCAGCGCGTTCGCGGGCGCCTGCAAGCCGTCATCGATCGCGTCCAGGAGTCCACCGCCGCCCTCAAGGATGCGGTGATCATGCTCGACAGCGAAGGCAACCTGGAATGGTGGAACCGCGCCTCTGAAACCTTGCTGGGGCTCAAGACGCCGCAGGACAGCGGACAGCCGGTGACCAACCTGGTGCGTCATCCGCGCTTCAAGGAATACTTCGCGCTGGGCAACTACGCCGAGCCGCTGGAGATCCCCTCGCCCACCAATGATCGCCTGCATATTCAATTGCTGATCACCCGCTACGGCAACAACGAGCACCTGATGCTGGTGCGCGATGTGACGCGAATCCATCAACTGGAGCAGATGCGCAAAGATTTCGTCGCCAACGTTTCCCATGAATTACGTACGCCGCTGACGGTGATCTTCGGCTATCTGGAAACCCTGCTCGACAATGTCGATGAAGTAAATCCGCGCTGGGTGCGTGCGCTGCAGCAAATGCATCAGCAAGGCGGACGCATGCAGACGCTGCTCAACGACTTGCTGTTGCTGGCCAAGCTGGAAGCCACCGACTACCCGTCGGATAACCATCCGGTGGTCATCAGCAGCCTGCTCAAGACAATCACGGCCGACGCCAACGCCCTGTCAGGCAGCAAGAATCAACAGATCGATCTCAGCATCGAAAGCGAGATGCGCCTCAAAGGCAGCGAAACCGAGCTGCGTAGCGCGTTTTCCAACCTGATCTTCAACGCGGTCAAATACACGCCGGCAAAGGGCACCATTCGCATCCGCTGGTGGACGGACGAACGCGGCGCGCACCTGAGCGTGCAGGATTCGGGGATCGGTATCGAAACCAAACACCTGCCGCGCCTGACCGAACGTTTCTACCGCGTCGATACCAGCCGTGCGTCCAATACCGGCGGTACTGGGCTGGGGCTTGCGATCGTCAAGCATGTGCTGCTGCGGCATCGCGCAACCCTTGAAATCAACAGCGTTCCGAACAAGGGCAGCGTTTTCACCTGCCATTTTGCCACCAGCCAGATGTCCAAACCCGAAAGCGACGAGTCAGACTACTAGGCAATCGCTCACACAGCCGCTACATTGCCGGGTTCATGGCGCTTTTTCGGCGCAGCATCACCCTTTTCTGTTAGAACGGACCCCGTAAAACTCCACCATGGACCCTTCCCCTAGTTTCAACCTGTCTTCACTCTTTGCCGACTTCGGCATGATTCTTTTTGCTCTGTTCCTGGTTCTGCTCAACGGCTTTTTCGTTGCGGCGGAATTCGCCATGGTCAAACTGCGCTCGACCCGGGTCGAGGCCATCGCCGACAAGAACGGCTGGCGCGGGCACATTCTGCGCAAGGTGCATGGCCAGCTCGACGCTTACCTGTCCGCCTGCCAGCTGGGTATCACCCTCGCCTCCCTCGGGCTGGGCTGGGTCGGTGAACCGGCGTTCGCCCACCTGCTGGAGCCTGTACTCAGCGCGATGGGCGTGGACACTCCCGAGCTGATCAAGGGCATCTCGTTCTTCACCGCGTTCTTCATCATTTCGTACCTGCACATCGTGATCGGCGAGCTGGCCCCCAAATCCTGGGCGATCCGCAAGCCGGAGCTGCTGTCGCTGTGGACCGCCGCGCCGCTGTACCTGTTTTACTGGCTCATGTACCCGGCGATCTACCTGCTCAACGCCAGCGCCAACGCGATCCTGCGCATCGCCGGTCAAGGCGAGCCCGGTCCGCATCACGAACACAGCTACAGCCGCGACGAACTGAAACTGATTCTGCACTCCAGCCGTGGCCAGGACCCGAGCGATCAGGGCATGCGTGTGCTGGCGTCGGCCGTGGAAATGGGCGAGCTGGAAGTCGTCGACTGGGCCAACTCCCGCGAAGACATGGTGACGCTGGACTTCAACGCACCGCTCAAGGAAATCCTTGCGCTGTTCCGCCGCCACAAGTTCAGCCGCTACCCGGTCTATGACGCGGAGCGTGGCGAGTTCGTCGGCCTGCTGCACATCAAGGATCTGTTGCTCGAACTGGCCGATCTGGACCACCTGCCCGAGTCGTTCAACCTGGCCGAGCTAACCCGTCCGCTGGAACGCGTGTCGCGGCACATGCCGCTCTCGCAGCTGCTGGAGCAATTCCGCAAGGGCGGGGCACACTTCGCGGTGGTCGAAGAAGCCGACGGCAAGATCATCGGCTACCTGACCATGGAAGACGTGCTTGAAGTGCTGGTGGGCGACATTCAGGACGAACACCGCAAGGTCGAACGCGGCATTCTGGCTTACCAGCCGGGCAAACTGCTGGTACGCGGCGACACCCCGCTGTTCAAGATCGAGCGGCTGCTGGGGATCGACCTTGACCACATCGAGGCCGAAACCCTGGCGGGCCTGATCTACGAGACCCTCAAGCGGGTGCCGGAAGAAGAAGAGCAGATGGAAGTCGAAGGACTGCGGATCATCATCAAGAAGATGAAAGGCCCCAAGATTGTCCTGGCCAAGGTATTGAAGCTGGATTGAACCCGCTGCGCACCTGACTCAGCGGTTGATCGTGCCCATGCTCCGCGTGCAGACCTGAACGCAGAGCCGGGATCGATCAACCGTCAGTTTCCGCCTACTGCGAAGTTGGGCAGGCTTTGAACCGGCTGGGCGAATTCGTAAGGGATGGAAACCAGTTCATTGCCGGTGTTGCGCTGCACGACAAAGTGCAAATGCGGCCCGGTGCTGTTGCCGGTATTGCCGGAGCGCGCCAGCGGACTTCCCACATGCACGCGCTGGCCTTCGTTGACCGCGACCGAGCCGCGCATCAAATGCAGGTAGACGCCCATGGTGCCGTCGTCGTGCAGAATGCGCACGAAATTGCCTGAAGCGTTCGAGCCCCGGCCAGACTGACTGTTCTCGATCTTTATCACCGTACCGCCGCGTGCCGCGATGATCGGCGTGCCTTCAGGCATGGCGATGTCCATCGCGTAGCGCCCCTTGATCCCGTAATGGCTGTATTTGCCACCCGGCCCCTGCGTCAGGCGAAACGGGCCGCCGACCCAGGGCAGCGGATAGCGGTAAGCCTGCGCGGTACTCTTTGGGTCGCCCAGGGTCGAGCTCAGCATCGAGGCGTAATTCATCGCCTTGTCCGGCACCTTCGGGCTCAACACCACCACGCGCTCATTGCTGCGCGCGGCAATTGTGCGGCGCAGCGTGGCTGATGAGCCCGAGACTCCCAACACGTTCTTGACTCCAGACAGCTTCAGTTCGACCTCGACCGGCGCATACAGGTCGTTACGCACATAGAGACTGTGCACGCCCTTTTCGCGCCTGATGCTCAGGTGCACCTGCTGTTCGATGTGCTCGACCATCCGGTCGCGGAACACGAGCACCGAGGCCCCTGGTGAGGCCCGGTCGGAAAACGAGACAACGCCATCGGCATCGGTGGTTTTATAGATCGTGATCGCCCAGGCCACAGGAGTGGTCATGGTCAGGGCAATCAGAATCAGCAGGCGCTCGAGCATCAGAAAGGGTCTGGTTCATTGACGATGGTTGCCAAGCCTAGCAGCGTTGTGCCCGGAAAAGGACACAGCGCTTTCAATTGGCAACAAAGCGAGCGTCAAGAAACACGCGCCATAGGTCGCGGCAATGTGTGACCGGCACACCGCGCCGCGCGGGATCGGCGATCAGGCGCCGGGAACGAAGTGCTTCTGCGCCGTGCCGCGTGCGATCAGGCGGGACAGGTAATCCATCTTCTGCGCGTCCTGGTCGACGAAACGGAAGATCACTTGCAACCAGTCGCTGTCCGGTTTCTGCTCAAACGCAGCCACTGAATGCAGGTAGCCGTTCAAACGTGCGGTTTCATTGCTCTCGCCCTGCTCCAGGTCCAGCACGGCGCTGTCCAGGACTTGCGGGAGGTTGTCACTGCGACGTACCACCAGCGAAGCTTCCTTCAGGCTCAGCGCCTTGATCACGCAGGACTGAATGCCATTGGGCAGGCGCAGCTGGCCTTGTCCACGACCGGCAGGCTCTGCCGATTTGGCGACCACCGGAGGTGCCTTGGCGATGCCACTGGCGACAGGCGCGGCTGCAGGCGCGGCTGCAGGCGCGGAACGCACCACCTCGGCCTTGCCACCGGTCAGCGCGCTCAGCGAATCATTGAGCGGCGAATTCATGCGGGCCGGTGCCGAAGACATGACGGCGTCCAGCTTGCCAACCTTGGCCAGGGCTTTCTTGACCTTGGTGAGCAGTTGTTCGTTGGTGAACGGCTTGCCGACGAAATCGCTGACACCGGCCTGGATCGCCTGCACCACGTTTTCCTTATCGCCACGGCTGGTCACCATGATGAACGGCACGGTTTTCAGGTAGTTGTCTTGCGAACGGCACCAGGCCAGCAGCTCAAGACCGGACATCTCAGGCATTTCCCAGTCGCACAGAATCAGATCGAACGACTCTTTGCTCAGCAACGCCTGGGCCTTGCGGCCGTTGACTGCGTCCTCGGTGTGAATCCCGGGAAAATAATTGCGCAGCCCTTTCTTAACCAAGTCGCGAATGAAAGTCGCGTCATCCACCACCAATACACTGACCTTACTCATCGACGCTCCTGCGGACGTGTTCACCCTGGAGGCGAACTGCGATATGCCAACACGCCCTTTGTTTCGGCAAGCATAGCGTTGACCAATAGCCAACTGCCATATTGATTGACTGCGCCATGAGATTTAATCCGCAGGCGGCTGGAAATGTTCATCTGCACAATGAAAAACGCCCGACACAGGCCGGGCGTTTTCTTGCAGGCAATCTTACTTATCGTCAGCTTCACCCGGAACATTAGCGGTTTTGCTTGCGGATATACCCTGCACTTCTTCTTTCATGCGTTTGAGGCCCATGTGGCGAACGTCGGTGCCGCGCACCAGGTAGATCACCAGCTCGGAGATATTGCGCGCATGGTCACCGATACGCTCAAGCGAACGCAGCACCCAGATGACGTTCAGAACGCGTGAGATCGAACGCGGGTCTTCCATCATGTAGGTCGCCAGCTCGCGCAGCGCGGTCTTGTACTCACGGTCGATGACCTTGTCGTACTGGGCGACGGACAGAGCCAGTTCGGCGTCGAAGCGGGCGAACGAGTCCAGCGCGTCACGCACCATGTTGCGCACCTGATCACCGATGTGTCGCACCTCGACGTAACCACGCGGCGACTCGCCCTCCTCGCACAGCTGGATCGCGCGACGGGCGATCTTGGTGGCCTCGTCGCCGATGCGCTCCAGGTCGATTACCGACTTGGAAATGCTGATGATCAATCGCAGATCGGAAGCCGCAGGCTGACGACGTGCCAGAATGCGCAGGCATTCTTCATCGATATTGCGCTCCATCTGGTTGATCCGGTCGTCGACTTCCCGAACGCGCTGGGCCAGGCCCGAATCGGCCTCGATCAGTGCGGTTACCGAGTCATTCACCTGCTTCTCGACCAGGCCACCCATTTCGAGCAAATGGCTGCGAACATCTTCGAGTTCCGCGTTGAACTGTTGGGAAATGTGATGCGTGTGGCTGTCTTTGTGGATCATGCTGGGTGTCCTTGGAACGTCCGGTTAATTGCGAAAACGCAGCGGTGGTTCAGGTCTGACGAAGCACGTCCTAGCCGTAACGACCGGTGATGTAGTCTTCGGTCTGTTTTTTGGCCGGATTGGTGAATAATGTGTCGGTATCACCAAACTCGACGAGCTTGCCCATGTACATAAACGCGGTGTAATCCGACACCCGAGCCGCCTGCTGCATGTTGTGGGTAACGATCACAATGGTGTATTTGGATTTCAGTTCGTAGATCAGCTCTTCGACTTTAAGGGTCGAAATGGGGTCAAGTGCCGAGCAGGGTTCGTCGAGCAGCAGGACTTCCGGCTCCACGGCGATGGTTCTGGCAATGACCAGACGCTGTTGCTGACCACCGGACAAGCCCAGTGCCGACTCATGCAGTCGATCCTTGACCTCATCCCACAGTGCAGCGCCTTTCAAGGCCCACTCGACAGCTTCGTCGAGTACGCGCTTTTTGTTGATCCCCTGAATGCGCAGTCCGTAGACCACGTTTTCATAGATCGTCTTGGGAAACGGGTTCGGCTTCTGGAACACCATGCCGACACGGCGGCGCAATTCGGCGACTTCTTCGCCCTTGGTGTAGATGTTGTGGCCGTACAGATTGATCGCGCCCTCGACGCGGCAGCCATCGACCAGATCATTCATGCGGTTGAAGGTGCGCAGCAGCGTGGACTTGCCACATCCCGACGGGCCGATGAACGAGGTCACCTTCTGCTTGGGAATGTTCAGGGCGATGTCGAACAGCGCCTGTTTTTCGCCATAGAACAGGTTCAGCCCCGGCACTTCGATCGCCACGGTTTCGTCGGCCAGATGCAGGCCTTGCTTGTGACGTCTCAGAGCCGACATGTTCATGCCGTGAGTCGGGCTTTCGTGCTGCATGGATTGCTCCTGTGCGAACCATTCGTTTCATAGGGCCGCCCGCCTCGCATGAGGGGCGGCACTCTTGGATCAGTTGTCGAGCGCCTTGTACTTTTCCCGCAGGTGGTTGCGAATGCTGACCGCCGACAGGTTGAGCAAGGCGATGACCAGTACCAGCAACAAGGCCGTGGCGTAGACCAGCGGGCGAGCCGCCTCGACATTGGGGCTCTGGAAGCCCACGTCGTAAATGTGAAAACCCAGGTGCATGATCTTCTGATCGAGGTGCAGGTACGGGTAGTTGCCATCCAGCGGCAACGACGGTGCCAGCTTGACCACGCCGACCAGCATCAACGGCGCAACCTCACCCGCGGCGCGGGCCACGGCCAGAATCAGGCCGGTCATCATGGCCGGGCTGGCCATCGGCAAGACGATTTTCCACAGCGTTTCGGCCTTGGTCGCACCCAGTGCGAGCGAGCCCTCACGCAGTGTCAGCGGAATCCGCGCCAGCCCCTCTTCAGTCGCCACGATCACCACCGGAACGGCGAGCAGCGCCAGGGTCAACGATGCCCACAACAGACCCGGCGTACCAAACGTTGGTGCAGGCAAGGCCTCGGGGAAGAACAGCCGGTCCACCGAACCGCCCAGCACATAGACAAAGAAACCCAGACCGAACACGCCATAGACGATGGCGGGGACGCCGGCCAGGTTATTGACCGCAATGCGAATCAGCCGGGTCAACGGGCCCTGGCGCGCATACTCGCGCAGGTACACCGCCGCCAGTACGCCGAACGGCGTGACGATGATCGCCATGATCAAGGTCATCATCACGGTCCCGAAAATCGCCGGGAAGATCCCGCCCTCGGTATTGGCCTCACGCGGGTCGTCGCTCAGGAATTCCCACAGTTTCTTGAAATAGAAAGTCAGTTTGGTGACCGTGCCCATCGCATTGGGCTGGTAGGCATGCACCACCTTGCCCAGGCTGATCTCGATTTCCTTGCCGTTGGCATCACGGGCCGTAAGGCTGTCGCGGTCGAATGCCTGATGCAGCGCGCCAAGACGCTCTTCGATGGCCACGTAACGGGCATCGAGTTCGGCGCGCTCGACAGCCATGTCGGCCTGCGCGGCGGCATCGAGCCTGCCATCGAGCTCCAGCTTGCGGGCCTGGAGACGCAGCCGCTCGATACCATGATTGATGGCGCCGATGTCTTTCTTCTCCAGCGCATACAGTTCGTCAGCCAACCGCTCGACTCGCTTGATGCGTTCCTGCAAGGTCGGCCACGCTGCTTCGCCTTGCGCGACGACCTTGCCGCTTTCCTTGACGTTGACCAGATAGCCGTAGAAGTTGCCCCACTCGCGACGCTCGAGGGTCATCAACTCGGCCGGCCGACTCTCCCCGGTCAGCCACTCACCGATCACCCACGTGAAATCGCTGGGATTGATGTCCCGGTTTCCGACCTTGAACAGCTCGCGGGTCATGAACTCGGGCCCTTCGGCAGGGACTGGCAAACCTGCGCCTTGTAAGCGGGCGCGCGGCACCTGCTCCTTCTCGACCAGTTCCCCCATCAGCACATGCCTTGCCTGACCGGGGACGTCGTACTGTGCCGCAACCACATCGGCGGGCCAGAAATGTCCAAGGCCGCGCACGGCAATCACGGCCAGCAAACCGATGGTCATGATCACGGCGATGGAAACGGCACCCGCACTCATCCATACGCCAGGAGCGCCGCTTTTGAACCAGCCTTTGAGGGAGTTCCTTTTCACGAACTTCTACCTTCCTTAAAGCGACGAGTATTTCTTGCGCAGGCGCTGACGAATCAGCTCTGCAACGGTGTTCATGACAAAGGTGAACATCAGCAACACCAACGCCGCCAGGAACAACACCCGATAATGACTGCCGCCCACTTCCGATTCCGGCATCTCCACAGCGACATTGGCCGCCAGCGTGCGCATGCCTTCGAACAGGTTCATGTCCATGATCGGCGTATTGCCGGTGGCCATCAGCACGATCATGGTTTCACCTACCGCACGGCCCATGCCGATCATCAGGGCCGAGAAAATACCGGGGCTGGCGGTCAGGATCACCACCCGCGTCAGGGTCTGCCAGGCTGTGGCGCCCAGCGCCAACGATCCCAGCGTCAGGCTGCGCGGCACACTGAACACGGCGTCTTCGGCAATCGAATAAATGTTCGGGATCACCGCAAAGCCCATCGCGAGCCCGACCACCAGCGCGTTGCGCTGATCGTAGGTGATGCCCAGATCATTACTGATCCACATGCGCATGTCGCCATCAAAGAACCAGTTCTCCAGATGCGGGCTCATGCTCAGCGAGAACCAGCCCACCAGCAGGATGACCGGAATCAGAATCGCGCTTTCCCAACCGTCCGGTACACGCAGGCGGATCGAATCGGGCAGACGCGTCCAGAAAAAACCCGCCAGCAAAATGCCGATGGGCGTCAGCAACAGCAGGCTGAAAATCCCCGGCAAATGGCCTTCCAGATACGGAGCCAGGAACAGCCCGGCGAAGAAACCGAGAATCACCGTTGGCATCGCCTCCATCAGCTCGATCACCGGCTTGACCTTGCGGCGCATGCCCGGTGCCATGAAGTAGGCGGTGTAGATCGCGGCGGCAACCGCCAGCGGCGCGGCCAGCAGCATGGCGTAGAACGCGGCCTTGAGCGTGCCGTACGTCAACGGCGCCAGGCTCAGTTTGGGTTCGAAGTCACTGTTGGACGCCGTGGACTGCCAGACGTACTTGGGCTCGTCGTAGTTTTCATACCAGACCTTGCCCCACAGCGAACTCCATGACACTTCGGGATGCGGGTTGTCCAGTCTCAACGGCAACAGCGTGCTGCCACTTTCGACCAGCACCTGATTGGCGCGTGGCGACAACGCCAGGATGCCGGGACCGTCCACGACCTGATCGACCAGCAATGTGCGATGCGCCGTGCTGTGGAACACGCCCAGCTTGCCTGAGGCATCCAGAGCGATGAAGCCTTTGCGACGCTGCTCCGGCTTGACCTGCACGATCGGCGCGTTGCCCATCCTGAAATCGCGAATGTGCATCAAGCGTTGTTCGCCATCGGTATCCCGAGCCATGAACCACTGGGTCATGCCGCCTTTGGAATTACCCATGATCAACGATATGCCGCCGACCAGTTGAGCACTGGCCGTGATCTCGGCATTGCCGTCTTCCAGCAATTTATAGCGGCCATTGAGCGAGCGGTCGCGCAGGCTGAACACGTCAGCCTGCGCCCGGCCGTTGATGACGTACAGCCATTGCTGGCGCGGATCGATGTAGATGGCTTTGACCGTGGCGGACATCTGCGGCAATTCGATACGGCTCTGCTCGCGGGTCATTTCGCCGGTCATCAGGTTCTCGGTCTGCTCAAGCGCGATGACATGCAACTGCGTGCCGGTGGAGCCCGCCACTTTCAGGTTTTCACCGTCGACGCTGACGGTCACGTGTTCGACGGCACGGCCCGCTTCGTCCAGCACCAGCGGCGTCTCGCCGTAAGGCCAGGCGACACTGGGCGTGATGGTTTTCTGATTGTTCGGATAAGTGGTCAGGTACGAATGCCTGAAGATCAACACTTGACCATTGGACAGGCCCAGTGCAATCAGCGGCGCACCCGGCTGGTCCTTGCCGATGGACGTGACGGTTGTCCCCGCCGGAATCGGTAACGCGACACGTTGCAGCTCGGTGCCGTCCTTGATGTCGAAGAACACCACGTCGCCCTTGTCGGAAATCCGCATGCCGATCTGGTTCTGTTCTTCGATGGCGATCATCAGCGGCTTGCCGGCGTCCTGCAGCCAGGTGGCGTTCAGGGGCGCCGCAGCCGTCAGGCTCGCTCCCTTGAACAACGGCGCAACGACGTAGGCCAGGTAAAAGAAAATCAGGGTAATGGCAGCCAGCACCGCCAGACCGCCAATGGCCACGTACCAGTGAGTCAGACGATCCTTGAACGCACGAATACGACGCTTGCGCAGCATCGCGGGCGTATTGAAGTCAATACGCTCCGGGGCAGAGTCCTGATTCATCGCGGCTTTAGCCAACTCATTCATGCGCACACACCGTAGCGGCCTTGTATTACAGAAACATTACAGAAGAGTGACGCAAAAAAGCCCGCTGCCCAGAAAATCCGGCGGCGGACTGTTCAGCCTGTGACAAGGCAAGTCCATTCAGCCTCGCTATTGCGTCTGTTACTTTGCCGCCACGCCCGTGGCGTTTTGCAGGCCCAGGTCGGTCAATGCCTTCTCGACCACGCGAGCAGGCAACGGGATATAACCATCTTTCATGACCACTTCCTGGCCCTGTTTCGAGAGCACCAGTTTGACGAATTCTGCTTCCAGCGGTGCCAGTGGCTGATTGGGCGCCTTGTTCACGTAGACATACAGGAAGCGGGACAGCGGATAAGTGCCGTTCAAGGTATTGGCTTCGTTATCTTCGACGAACTCACCGCCCTCTTTTTTCGCCAGCGGGACGGTACGGACGTTGGAGGTCTTGTAGCCAATCCCGGAGTAACCGATGCCGTTCAGCGAGTTGCTGATGGAGCTGACCACCGAGGCCGAGCCTGGCTGCTCGTTGACGTTGGGCTTGAAGTCGCCTTTGCACAAGGCCTCTTCTTTGAAGTAGCCATAAGTGCCGGACACCGAGTTGCGACCAAACAGCTGGATCGGCTTGCCTGCCAGGTCACCCGTCACACCGACGTCGCCCCAGGTTTTGGCATCCGTCTTCGCACCGCACAGGCGAGTCACGGAAAAGATCGCGTCAACCTGTTGCAGGGTCAGGCCCTTGATCGGGTTGTCCTTGTGCACGAACACCGCCAACGCATCGACTGCCACCGGAATGGCCGTCGGCTTGTAGCCGTGCTTCTGCTCGAACGCTGACAACTCGCCGTCTTTCATCCTGCGGCTCATCGGCCCCAGATTGGCAGTGCCTTCGGTCAGCGCGGGTGGCGCGGTCGACGATCCGGCGGCCTGAATCTGAATGTTCACGCTCGGGTATTCTTTCTTATAGGCCTCGGCCCACAAGGTCATCAGGTTGGCCAGGGTATCGGAGCCGACACTGGAGAGATTGCCCGATACACCGGAGGTCTTGGTGTAGGACTTGATGGCCGGATCTACGGCGGCGAATGAATTTGCAGCAGCGACTCCGGCTGCCACAAATGTCAGTGCAGTCATCAGACTCTTGAGTGTCATTCCTTGCGCTCCTGGCAGGGTATGTAGGGGTCCATGACCCGCTTTCGCCGGTCGTGTGACTACTCTATGAACTGATTGTGACAATAAGATGAAAAGGCCATCCCCCGGATCAGGTGATGGCCTTTTGGCACAATCTACGAATGCGCGTTTCGGTGAATCGTGATCAGCGCTTGCGGGACAGCAGGTAGATGCCGATTGCCATGCCCATGCCGCACAGCGCCGCGACATACCAGGCCGGGCCCATCGGGCTGCTCTTGAGCATGAAGGTCACGACCATAGGGGTCAGGCCGCCGAAGATGGCGTACGCCAGGTTGTACGAGAACGACAGACCCGAAAAACGCACCACTGGCGGGAACGCCTTGACCATCACATACGGCACGGCACCGATGGTGCCGACGAACAGGCCGGTGAGCGCGTACAACGGAAACAGCACGCCCGGGTTGTCGGCAAGGATGTGATAGAAGGTCCACGAACTGGCCAGCAGACCGGCGCTGCCGAGCAGGAACACCCAGCCCGCGCCGAACCGGTCGGCCAGTGCACCGGCGGCGATGCAGCCAATGCTCAGAAAGACGATGGCCAGACTGTTGGCCTTCAATGCCGTGGCAGCCGGGAAGCCGTAAATGGTCTGCAGAATGGTCGGTGTCATCAGAATCACGACGATGATGCCGGCCGACAACAGCCAGGTCATCAGCATCGACAGCGCGACGGCGCCGCGATGATCACGCAGTACGGCCTTGAGCGGCACTTCTTCGGCCAGCGCCTTGCGCAGTTGCAGCTCGGCAAAGACCGGGGTTTCGTGCAGCAGACGACGCAGGTACACCGACATCAAGCCGAACACACCCCCCAGCAGGAACGGGATACGCCAGGCGTAATCGGCTACTTCGACGGGGCTGTAGATGCTGTTGATCGCCGTGGCGACCAGCGAGCCCAGCAGAATGCCTGCCGTCAGGCCCGCGGTCAGCGTGCCACAGGCATAACCGATGTAACGCGCGGGAACGTGCTCGGACACGAATACCCAGGCGCCCGGGACTTCACCACCGATGGCCGCGCCTTGAATGACGCGCATCAACAGCAGCAGGATCGGCGCCCACATGCCAATCTGGGCATAGGTCGGCAGCAGACCCATGATCAGGGTCGGCACCGCCATCATGAAGATGCTCAGTGTGAACATTTTCTTGCGCCCCAGCAGATCGCCGAAGTGCGCCATGATGATGCCGCCCAGCGGACGTGCCAGATAACCGGCGGCGAAAATGCCGAATGTCTGCATCATGCGCAGCCAGTCAGGCATGTCTACCGGGAAGAACAGCTTGCCGACCACTGCCGCAAAAAACACGAAAATGATGAAGTCGTAAAACTCCAGCGCTCCACCCAAGGCGGAAAGCGACAACGTCTTGTAGTCGCTACGGGTCAACGGTCGCGCTGGCTGCGCGGTACTTGAAGAAACAGATGACATGACAAGGCTTCTCTTTGCTTGTTCTGAAATAGGCATGCGACAGCTACGCTGGCTGCGGCGGGGTGGCGTGCAGAAGCGATTGTCCGGAGCAACTGTGCAGATAGGCACCAAAATTGCGTGTACAGGCAGTCTTGTCACCTGTAGAGGTCCAGCAAGATAACAAATTGTCTTAAAAAAAACCTGGCGAGAACGTCGTGGACACAAAATGAGAACCCGACGGTCGTTCTATGACGCAACGCCCGATATACTCGCAGGCTGTCAGCGGCACTGGGAATTTGTGCGAAAACGTCTGAATCAGCGGTTTTCGCAGAGTTTCCCTCAAGGGCCATGCCTGAATCAGAACATACAATGTTCATGTTTCAGGTTTTCAATGACCCTGTTAACCGCGGCAAAAAATAATAGAGTCATGGGTCAGAGGCACCCTAGGCATGATCGAGCTCGAACAAGAAGATCCAACTCCGCAAGGCGATCTTGCGTTGCAAATCACGGCACTTCCCCGTGAAACCAATGGCTTTGGCGATATATTCGGCGGCTGGCTGGTGTCCCAGATGGACCTTGCAGGCACCGCGATGGCCAGCAAAGTGGCAGGCGGACGCGTCGCAACGGTGGCGATCGACCGCATGGCCTTTCTGGTCCCGGTGGCGGTCGGCGAACAGCTTTCCTTTTATACGCGAACCCTAGAAGTCGGCCGCACCTCGATCAAGATGATGGTCGAGGTGTGGAGCGATGACCCGTTGACCAGCGAATGGCGCAAGGTCACCGAAGCGGTTTTCGTGTTCGTCGCCATCGATGCCGCCGGCCGCACCCGTTCGGTCCCCGCGCGACGCTGATCCTTGTCCTGCCTGGGGCTGAGACCAGAAACGGCCATGCCCCCGGGTAAACTCATTCCGTCCAGCACGGTCTACTTTCGTCACGGCCATTGAGTGAGAGATTTCGCATGTCCACATCCCCGGTTGAATCCAGCGTCGAACCCGTCCAGTACGATGAATTGAATTGCTGGCGCATTCGCCACGGCGACGCAGAACTGCTCGTCGCACAGCAAGGCGCGCACATTCTCAGCTATCAGCGCGACGGACAGCAGCCGCTGATCTGGCTGAACGAAGAAGCGGTCTTCAAGCAAGGCAAGCCCATCCGCGCCGGTATGCCGATCTGCTGGCCATGGTTTGGCAATCTGGAACGTAACCCTGAAAGCGTGCAGGCCATGCGTCAGAGCGCCGAGCCGGCCAAGGCCCACGGTGAGGTTCGCGCGCTGGACTGGGAAATGCTGGGTGTCGGCGAAGACGGCGCGGCCCTGCTGGTGGAGTTCGTCCTGCCGCAGGCCGAAGGCAAACTGCCGGGCTGGCCGCACAACGTCGCGCTCAAGCTGAGCATTCGCCTGGACGACGCATTGAACGTCAGCCTGGTCAGCTATAACTGCGGCACTGAAGCGGTCACGATCAGCCAGGCGCTGCACACGTATTTTGCGGTCAGCGACTCACGTCAGGTAAGCGTCGAAGGGCTGGACGGCCTGCGCTACATCGAAACGCTGGAAAACTGGGAAGAGCGCGAGCAGAGCGGCGATCTGACGTTTACCGGCGAAACCGACCGCATCTACCTGGACACGCCGGGCCTGCTGAGCATTGTCGACCCACACTGGCAACGCCGCATCCAGATTCACAGCAGCGGGTCGAACTCGGCCATTCTGTGGAACCCGTGGATTGAAAAGACCAGCCGGTTCACCGACATGGCAGCGGACGGCTGGCAGCGCATGGTCTGCGTCGAAACCGCCAACGTGCTGAGTGACGTGGTGACCCTGGCCCCGGACGACATGCACATTCTGAACGTGAGCATCTGGAGCGAGCCGCTCTGATTCAAGCCTGCATCAAAGGTCCGATTCGACGACGATCCGGACCTTGGATGCGTCCATAGCGTAGGCCGCATCGGCCAGATCGTTACTGATCTTCTCGATTTTCAGGGTGCCTTCGACCCACAGCGGTGTGTAGATATCATCCAGTTTCAGGCCTTTGGGGTAACGCACCAGCACCAGTTGATTGGGCGGCGGAGGCGGAACATGGATGCAGGCGCCCGGATACGGCACGAGAAAGAACAGCGTGCTGTGCCCCTTGGCGTCGGTTTCCAGCGGGACCGGATAACCACCCAGCCGAATGGTCTTGTTGTTCATCGCCGGGACCGTCTTGGCGGAATACATCACCGCCGGCAACCCTTTGCTCTGCTTGAGCCCGCCCTTGCTGTCAAAGGTGCCCATCGCTTCAGGAGAGTTGTGGTCGATTTCAGGCATGGCCTCAAGGGCCTTTTGATCCGACTTGGGCATGAGTTCCAGCCAGTCGGTTTCCGGCAACTGGGCGTGTGCAAGCCCGGATACCAGCAGTAAAGTCATTACGAGAAAGCGACGCATGAACAGTGCTCGGCAGGAAAGAAAGAATTGCCGCGCATTCTAGCCCTCTGCGCAGTGCAAAACAGAGGGCTGACGCTAATGCTTAGCGCTTTTTGATCATGCCGTAGATGACCAGCAGAATGATTGCGCCGACCAGTGCGCCCAGGAAGCCTGCGCCTTCGCCCGCCTGATAGATGCCCAGAGCCTGGCCACCGTAGGTCGCAGCCAGCGAACCGGCGATGCCCAACAGGATGGTCATGATCCAGCCCATGCTGTCATCGCCCGGCTTGAGGAAGCGCGCCAGCAGGCCGACGATCAAGCCGATGAAGATGGTTCCGATGATACCCATGCCATTTCCCTCTGTCTGAATTGAACGTGCCACGACCCATAGCAGCCTTGGCTTACTGCTATCTGAGAACGGCAGTGGGGAATGGTTCCGGCGGAAATGAAGATTGGCGGAAAGAACCGCCTGGCGCGGATTGACTCCACGCACGATGTGCCTGAACAGACCGTTCAGGGACGAGCACGCTCGCCCTGACGGGATGCCCAGGCAGGGCAGCGAAGGCTCAGCCCTTGATCAGCGCCTCGACCAGACCGACCTGACGGTCCAGCGTGGCGCGGTCGTGGCTGCGAACGGTCGCGTGGCCAACTTTGCGGCCTGCCTTGAACGCCTTGCCGTAGTGATGCAGATGGCAGTCTTCGACCGCGATGACCTGGTCTACCGCAGGGACTTCGCCGATGAAGTTCAGCATCGCGCTCTCGCCCACTTTGGCTGTCGAACCCAACGGCAGGCCGGCAACGGCACGCAGGTGGTTTTCGAACTGGCTGCATTCGGCGCCTTCGGTGGTCCAGTGACCGGAGTTGTGCACACGCGGCGCGATTTCGTTGGCTTTCAGGCCGCCATCGACTTCGAAGAACTCGAAGGCCAGCACACCCACATAATCCAGTTGCTTGAGCACACGACCGGCGTAACCCTCGGCCAGCGCCTGCAAAGGGTGATCGGTACTGGCAATGGAGAGGCGCAGGATGCCGCTGTCATGAGTGTTGTGCACCAGCGGGTAGAAACGGGTTTCTCCGTCACGCGCACGCACGGCAATCAGCGACACTTCGCCCGTGAAGGGTACGAAGCCTTCCAGCAGGCACGGCACGCTGCCCAGTTCGGCAAAGGTATCCACTACGTCGGCAGCGGTGCGCAGCACTTTCTGGCCCTTGCCGTCATACCCCAGCGTGCGGGTTTTCAGAACGGCAGGCAGACCGATGCTGGCCACCGCCGCATCCAGGTCGGCTTGCGACTGGATATCGGCGAAGGCTGGCGTCGGAATGCCCAGGTCCTTGAACATGCTTTTCTCGAACCAGCGGTCACGCGCAATGCGCAACGCTTCGGCGCTCGGGTAGACCGGTACGAACTGCGACAGGAAGGCCACGGTTTCGGCGGGGACGCTTTCGAACTCGAAGGGCACCAGATCGACCTCATCCGCCAGCTGGCGCAGGGGATCGAGATCGCCATAATCGGCACGCAGGGGCTCGCCCAGTGCCGCTGCGCAGGCGTCCGGCGCAGGGTCGAGAAAGGCGAAATTCATGCCCAGCGGTGTACCCGCCAGTGCCAACATGCGGCCCAGCTGGCCGCCACCGATTACACCGATTTTCATGAAAAAACCTCAGGCGTGACGTGGGTCTGGATTGTCCAGAACGCTGTCTGTCTGTTCGGCGCGGAATTTCTTCAGCGCTGCGTGAAATTGCGGGTGTTTGGCGCCCAGGATGCTCGCCGACAAGAGCGCCGCATTGATCGCACCGGCCTTGCCGATGGCCAGTGTGGCGACCGGGATACCGGCAGGCATCTGCACGATGGACAGCAGGGAGTCGACGCCCGACAGCATCGAGGACTGCACCGGCACTCCCAGCACCGGCAGGTGGGTCTTGGCTGCACACATGCCCGGCAAATGAGCGGCACCACCGGCGCCCGCGATGATGACCTCGATACCACGGCTCTCCGCCTCGTCGGCGTACTGGAACAGCAAGTCCGGCGTGCGGTGCGCTGACACCACTTTGACCTCGTAGGGAATGCCGAGCTTTTCCAGCATGTCAGCGGTGTGGCTAAGGGTGGACCAATCGGACTTGGAGCCCATGATCACGCCAACCAGTACGCTCATCGTCGTGCCTCTCATCGGGCGCCCGCAGGCGCGTCTAAAAACAACAAGCCACGCGGGAGGACCGGCGTGGCTCGTTGTACGAATAATGACCGATCGAACCGGCCAAAGGCCGCGCAGTATACCGTAAAGCAGCAGGATGACAGCCCCTTCCACGACCATCCGTACAAGGTTTTTGTAAACGGTCCGCAGGGCGACTTCCCTTCCCACAGCAGGACACGTGCAAGTCCTGCACATTCAATATCACAGGACCACAGCTACAGCAGCCAGGTCCGGCTGACTGCCGCAACGTATTGCTATTTATTACGTGAGGTCTGACCCGCTCCGGGCAGATCTCGAATTACTTACTCAAGGATGAGTACCCATGTTGAAAATCTTTACCGGCGCCCTGCTGATCGCCGCACTGTTGTCTGGCCAGGTGGCCCAGGCCGAAGACTCGCCATCCAGACGCCCGCTGTTCCTCTTTCTGCTGCTGCACAATGACATCGAGGAAACCAGCACCGCCCGCATTGCCGAGGATTATCTTATCTGGCTCGTGAAAGACCTGGAGAGTTTCACAGGTCGGCGCGTTCAGTTGCAGTTCATCAGCGACGTCCCGGGCGTTACGGATTTTGCCTACAAGAGCACTGATTCCGATGCGATCTACAACGCATGGAGGCAGCGGGCCGATCAGTACATCAATGCCAGGAACCTGCCGCGAAACGGCACGACCAAGTACCTGCTGTTGACTCAGGAGGCAATGGATTCGAACACCTTGGGCCTGTCGGCTCCAGGCAGCCATACGGGCATGGCCTCGCTGGGATATGTGTCGACTGCGGCCCATGAGCTGGGCCATATGCTGGGCGGCACCCACGAATCTGCGGAAATTCTGTATCGGGGAGCCTGGTGGTGTGAAACCAATCTGGTGGCGGTCCATCAATCCTATCGCCAGTACTGTAAAGTCTACAGCGACGAGAACAAGCGCCGTATCGCCGAGGATCTGAGCCAGTACCCTTGACCCAGACGCGGGCCGCCCATCCCGGCGGCCCGTTCTGCCGCTATTCCTGCGCCGCCGCACTTTCGAGCTTGCGCCACAAAAGGCGAACGTTGGCCTTGCGCACCAGCGCGCAGCGGTACAGACGGATTTCCAGCGGAACGTGCCACTCAGGACCGCCACAGACCACCAGCTCGCCTCGCGCCAGCTCGGCACGCACGCTCAGCTGTGGCACCCACGCAATCCCAAGCCCTTCCAGCGCCATGCTTTTCAGGCTGTCGGCCATGGCGGTCTCGTACACCGTGGTGAACCGTAGATTGCGCTGACGCAGCAACATGTTCACCGACCGCCCCAGAAAAGCACCCGCGCTGTAAGCCAGCAGCGGCACGCTGGCCTCGCCGTCCATGTCGAACAGCGGCTGTCCGTGTGCATCGGCGGCACAGACCGGCAACATCTGAGTCTGCCCGAGGTGCAGAGACGGGAAAATTTCCGCGTCCATCTGTAACGCCGCGTCCGGGTCATAGAACGCCAGCATCAGGTCACAGCCACCCTCGCGCAACGCGTGCACCGCATCGCCCACGTTGGTCGCGACCAGGCGGGTCGCGATGTTCAGGCCTTCGTTGCGTAGTTGGGCAATCCAGCGCGGGAAGAAACCAAGCGCCAGCGAATGCGCTGCCGCAACCTGCATGACCTCACCCTGCCCGCCTTCCAGATGATGCAGATGACGCACCACCTCGCCCAGTTGCTCGACGACGGTACGGGCGGTGACCAGAAACAGCTGCCCGGCGGCGGTCAGTTCAACGGGCGTGCGCGACCGATTGACCAGGGTCAGCCCAAGCGCCGCTTCGAGGCTGCGAATACGCCGACTGAACGCAGGTTGCGTCACGAAGCGACGCTCGGCGGCCTGGGAAAAACTGCGAGTGGCCGCCAAAGCGCTGAAATCCTCCAACCATTTGCTTTCCAGATTCATCAGGTCCTCCCGGACAATGGTTGACTGCGTCAGCAGGCGACTGCGGTAGAGACGATGCCTGACGCGATGCAGTTACAAAAACCTTTCCGTCCCGTGAGCGACAGGAACATGTACAGGTGCGACATTTTGTCCCCTTTACGCATGACAAAAAACCCAGGTTACACACCTGTTATGCCGTTTATGCATAGCCCAGCGTTTAACAGCATTGGTCAACTTTAAACGCAAAGCCCACTATCCGCTGCGTTCCGGCATCGTCCGTGCTTTTTTTGAGACTTTTTCTATCATGTCCTCGCCTGCATCATCGCGCATCGAAAAAGACCTGCTTGGTGTTCTAGAAGTCCCTGCAAACGCCTACTACGGCATTCAGACCCTGCGCGCGGTCAACAATTTTCACCTGTCTGGCGTGCCGCTTTCGCACTACCCTAAACTGGTCGTGGCCCTGGCCATGGTCAAGCAGGCCGCAGCCGACGCGAACCATCAGCTCGGACACCTCAACGATGCCAAATACGCCGCCATCAGCGAGGCCTGTGCCCGCCTGATCCGTGGCGACTTCCACGATCAGTTCGTGGTGGACATGATTCAGGGCGGCGCTGGCACTTCGACCAACATGAATGCCAACGAAGTCATCGCCAACATTGCGCTGGAAACCATGGGTTTCGAGAAGGGCGAATACAAGCATCTGCACCCCAACAATGACGTGAACATGGCTCAGTCGACCAACGACGCCTACCCGACGGCCATTCGCCTGGGTCTGCTGCTCGGTCACGATGCATTGCTGGCCAGCCTCGACAGCCTGATTCAGGCCTTCGCCGCCAAGGGTGAAGAATTCAACCACGTCCTGAAAATGGGTCGTACCCAATTGCAGGACGCCGTTCCGATGACCCTGGGTCAGGAATTCCGTGCCTTTGCCACCACGCTTACGGAAGACCTGAACCGTCTGCACAGCCTGGCGCCAGAGCTGCTGACCGAAGTCAATCTCGGCGGCACCGCCATCGGCACCGGCATCAACGCAGACCCTGGCTATCAGAAGCTTGCGGTCGAGCGTCTGGCGACCATCAGCGGCCAGCCGCTGGTGCCAGCCGCCGACCTGATCGAAGCGACTTCCGACATGGGCGCCTTCGTGCTGTTCTCCGGCATGCTCAAGCGCACCGCGGTCAAGCTGTCGAAGATCTGCAACGACCTGCGCCTGCTGTCCAGCGGTCCGCGCACCGGCATCAACGAAATCAACCTGCCAGCTCGTCAGCCAGGCAGCTCGATCATGCCCGGCAAGGTCAATCCAGTGATCCCGGAAGCGGTCAATCAGGTGGCCTTCGAAATCATCGGCAATGATCTGGCGCTGACCATGGCGGCCGAAGGTGGCCAATTGCAGCTCAACGTCATGGAGCCGCTGATCGCCTACAAGATTTTCGACTCGATCCGCCTGCTGCAGCGCGCCATGGACATGCTGCGCGAGCACTGCATCGTCGGCATCACCGCCAACGAACAGCGCTGCCGTGAACTGGTCGAGCACTCGATCGGTCTGGTCACCGCACTGAACCCTTACATCGGCTACGAGAACTCGACCCGTATCGCCCGCATCGCGCTGGAAACCGGCCGCGGCGTTCTGGAACTGGTTCGCGAAGAAGGCTTGCTCGACGACGCCATGCTCGACGACATCCTGCGCCCCGAAAACATGATTGCTCCACGTCTGGCTCCACTGAAGGCCTGACAGGGAATGACCTGCGCAACAAGCTCACCAGATTGAGGGCCTAGACACCCCTCAATTTTTTGAGGGTCTGGGAGTGATTCTCCAGACCCTTTTTTTTGCCTGCTGGCCAAACGGGATCCGATAACGGCCCCGAGCCTCTGGCACAACGCTCTGCGGAGTTTATCCACAGCGCATTCATTTAGCGCCGTAAATGAAGAATCAGTCCCACAAGAAAGCGGCTACAGACGTAAAAACTTTGCACCGGTATAGTGCGCCCCCTCAAAAGTAGCGAGGAATAACAAAAATGCTGGAAATGATTAACGACTTTCTCTCCGGTAAAGTACTGATCGTACTTATCGTAGGCCTGGGTAGTTACTTCACGATCCGCTCACGTTTCGTTCAGTTTCGACACTTTTTCCACATGTTCTCGGTATTTCGCGACAGCTTGCGTAGCAGCGCGGGTCAGCTGAGTTCGTTTCAGGCCCTGATGCTCAGCCTTGCCGGCCGCGTCGGTGCGGGCAACATTGCAGGTGTCGGCATTGCCGTGACGCTCGGTGGCCCGGGTGCCGTGTTCTGGATGTGGGTGACCGCGCTGGTCGGCATGTCCAGCAGCTTCATAGAGTGTTCCCTCGCTCAGCTCTACAAACGCAAGGACTCCGAAGGCCAGTTCCGTGGCGGTCCGGCGTTCTACATCCAGCACGGTCTGGGCAAACGCTGGCTGGGCATGGTCATGGCGGTTCTGCTGCTGGTGACCTTCGGCTTCGCCTTCAACGGCCTGCAATCGCACGCGGTGACCGACTCGCTGAAAAGCGCCTTCGGCGTTAACACCATGACCACCGGCATCTGTCTGGTCGTGCTGCTGGGCCTGGCATTCATCGGCGGCATCAAGCGCATTGCTGCGATCTCCGACCTGCTGGTGCCGGTCAAGACCCTGATCTACATCGCGGTCACTGTCTACGTTATCGTCCTGCAGATCGACCACGTTCCGGCCATGCTGATGACCATCGTCAGAAGCGCCTTCGGTCTTGACCCGGTGTTCGGCGGCTTGATCGGCAGCGCGATCGTCATGGGCGTCAAGCGCGGCGTGTTCGCCAACGAAGCCGGTCTGGGCAGCGCCCCGAACGTGGCGGCGGTGGCTCAGGTCGAGCACCCGGTTGCCCAAGGCGTGGTTCAGGCATTCAGCGTGTTCCTCGACACGTTCGTGATCTGCACCTGCACCGCCCTGCTGATTCTGCTCTCCGGTATCTACGACGTTGGCTACGACGGCAACGGTATCGTGCTTGCACAGAACTCGCTGGCTGCCGTGGTGGGTGACTGGGGCCGGATCTTCATCAGCGTGGCATTGGCGCTGTTCGTGTTCACCTCGATCCTTTACAACTACTACCTGGGTGAAAACAGCCTGCGCTTCCTCTTCGGCGAGAAGAAGAAGGCAATCATCGGTTATCGCGTCGCGGTATTGGTGCTGATTCTGTGGGGCGCGGTCGTTGACCTCAAAGACGTACTGGCCTTCGCTGACATCACCATGACCATGCTGGCCTTCGTCAACCTGATCGCGCTGGCGATGCTGTTCAAAGTCGTCAAACGCATCCTGAATGATTACGATGCCCAGCGTCGTGCGGGCATCAAGACTCCGGTCTTCGATTCCAGCCAATTCCCGGACCTGGATCTGGATCGAAATGCCTGGCCGGCCAACCCTGCCCAGACACCGGTTCACGACGCTGAAGTGGCAGGCAAACCTGCTCCACAAGCGCGATAAACGTACAACGCCCTGAAAGGAGAGAGCCATGACTCACGACGCACATCAACCCGCCAAGCGAGTAATGGTTCTCTACACCGGCGGCACCATCGGTATGCAGGCCAGCGCCAACGGCCTTGCACCTGCGTCGGGTTTCGAGGCACGAATGGCCGCGCAACTGGCCGAGCACCCCGAACTGATCGTGCCGCAATGGCGTTTTCGCGAGATGTCGCCCCTGATCGACAGTGCCAACATGACGCCAGCCTACTGGCTGCGTCTGCGTGAAGCGGTGATCGAAGCGGTGGATGTGGACGGCTGCGATTCGGTGCTGGTGCTGCATGGCACCGATACCCTGGCCTACAGCGCCGCAGCGATGAGCTTTCAGTTGCTGGGGTTTGATGCACCGGTGGTATTCACAGGCTCCATGCTGCCTGCTGGCGTGCCGGACAGCGATGCCTGGGAAAACGTCAATGGCGCGTTGCTTGCGCTGGGCAGCGGGCTGGCTTCAGGTGTTCATCTGTATTTCCACGGCGATCTGATGGCACCGACCCGCTGCGCCAAAATCCGCAGTTTCGGACGCCACCCGTTCGCGCCGCTGCAGCGATCGCGAGGCGGTCATGCCGCCGTGTCATTACCCGACGCGCTGGATTATCGTCAGCCCAGAACCCTGGCCAACGTCGCCGTGATGCCGCTGTTTCCGGGTATCGGCGCCGCGCAGCTGGACGGTCTGGTCGACAGTGGCATTCAGGGCCTGGTCCTGGAATGCTTCGGCAACGGCACAGGTCCAAGCGACGATCCCCGGTTCGTCGCCAGCCTGGAAAACGCAAGGGCGCGAGGCATCTGCGTGGTTGCAATCACGCAGTGCCACGAAGGCGGCGTCGAGCTGGATGTATACGAAGCGGGCAGCCGTCTGCGTGGGGCCGGCGTGCTGTCAGGTGGCGGAATGACGCGCGAAGCGGCATTCGGCAAGCTGCACACTCTGCTCGGCGCAGACCTTGTGATCGAAGATATCCGGCGGCTGGTCGAGCTGGATCTGTGCGGGGAACTTCGCTAAGTCCCAAGCTGTTTTGGCAGGGTTCAAGACTGAGCCGAATCCTGCCGAAACACCCCTCATAATCCGCCCTTGCTGTCACCGCCCTCCTTCGCAACAAAACGTGTATTGGCGCCCTCCTGCCATTTGATGACCTTTTCGGGCTCGGCATCGCTGCGCACGATGCATTTCCATTCATAGGCCGCATTGTCGGCGACGCGAATCCGCTGCCGCCAGTCTGGATACTCACCGGTTTCATCCAGACGAACCGCCCGCGCCGGATCCCACTCACCAAGCTCCAGACCAGAACCGATGGCATAAACGCCCTCGCCCCAGCGGGTCTGACCATTTGTGCAGGTCAGCTGGACCTCAACGGCATTGGCTCGCCAAATCCTTATTGCCTCATTGGCACCCGAACTCAGTGCTGGCTTGAAACTGGCCGGAACCTGTTCGTTTCTGTAATCAGAACCCAGTGCGATCAGGAGCAGTTGTCGGGTGCCGGTCACTTCTGCGACCAGGCCTGTAGCGGTTTTCAGGAAGCTGATCGGCGAATCGGCCCTGATACCGGCACTGCGTCGAATCTGTATCAATTGCCGCAGCAAGGAACCGCGTGGCCAGTCGTACATGTCCGGCCAGTACACTGTCGGCGTTCCCGGGCTGCTGAGAATATAAGCGTAAGCCTGATCGCGAAGATGCTCAGGCAACGCCCAGTGGTGCTGCCCACCGTTGGCTCCAGGCGAATAACCGGTGTCATGGTTATCCACAAAGGTCACCGCAGCGGCACGCCAGTTGGCGTCCGGGTTGGCGTTCAGTCCGTATTTCCACTGCGTGATATCGCCGTTCTGCATACGTTCTTTGAGCGCAAAGTCGAAGACAGTGCAGCGGGACTGATCGGACCATTGCTTCAACGCGTCTTGCCAGCTGGCAATATGCCGACTGTCTTCGGGCGGGTACTCGCCAGGCGCTTTCCAGAGTTCCCCGACACAGAATTGCTGATCCCCAAACGCTTCCATCCAGCGATTGACCGTGGCGGCGCTATAGCCCTTCACGAAGTCGAAACGCAAACCGTCTGCCGAATGACTGTCGCGCAACCTGGCGAATTCCTCACCGAACAGAGCGAAGACCTCAGGTTTTGCGGTGTTGAGGTCAGCTTCTCCGCCCATGAACGGATCGCCGTCGTCGCACTGCGTACAGCCGTCGCGCCAGTCTTCCTTGTCACTCAGCCGCTCTTTGAGTTGTGGGCCGATGTGCTGCCGATCCATGTGATTAGGTACTACGTCGTACACAAGTTTGACCCCGGCAGCGCTCAATGCGTCGACAGCCTGCTTGAACGTGTCGGCATTGCCATAGGCGCTGTTCTTGTCGAAGTCCTGCCAGAAATAGCCTTCTCCGCCCCCCGACGCCTGAGTGTTCGCATCGCTCCAGTGAGAAGTGTCGCGCCACGGCACCGGCATCCAGACCGAGGTGAATCCATCGGCACGGATTTGCGGAGCCTTGTCCTTGAGCATGCTGTACCAGCTTTGAGGTGTTGAGCGGCTGGAGTTCCAGTGAAAGCCCTGAAGCAGGATTTCGTCACCGCCGTCATTACGCAGGCCTCGCGCGGTATTGCCACGCAAGTCTTCAGCAAGAGCAATCTGACAGGTTAGAACCAGAATCGGCAGCGCGATGAACCGGAAGAAGTGCATGGCGATAGTCCCTGGGCAGGAAACGTTATCGCCAGCTTAAAGATGATGACAGCCCTCGTAACCTGACAGAACTGATAGCCCGACCGCTCATTGCGGCACAAGAGAAATGGCGTCCATGCCATTTCTTTTGTAGAGGCCGATTCAGGACGCCTTGCTTTCTTCCTGTGCACCACGGAGCATCGACTCAAGATTGCGCTCGATGTTCGCGCACAGCGCCGTCATCTGGATTTCGTGCTCGCTGGCCTTGAACGGGCTCTGCAGGTCAGTGCCGATCTTCTCGATCGCCAGCAGCATGAAGCCCACCACAGTGGACGCCAGCGGCGTGAACCAGCCAAGGGTTTCGACCAGACCGATGGGGACGATCAGGCAGAACAGGGTGATGAACAGACGCGGAAACGCCACGTACGGATAAGGCAACGGTGTGTTGGCAATGCGCTCCATGCCGCCCTGGCAGTTGGAGATATCCACCATCGTCGATTCCAGACGTGCCAGACGGATACTGTCCAGGCGACCGCACTGGTATTCCTTGGCCAACAGCGCAGCCGAGGTGTTGAGCAGGTCGTTGGGGAAGTTGTTGGTGTCGAAACGGCGTTCGAACTCTTCACGGGGGATCAAGGCTTGCACCTCGTCGCCGCAATGCGCGCCCTTCAAGTGCGCAGACAGGCATTTGACGTAGGCGACGTGGCGGCGCAACAAGGTCGCCTTCACCGGGTTGATGCCGTCATCGTCCTCGACCAGCGTCAGCACCTGACGGGCGAAGCTGCGCGAACTGTTGACCAGCGAGCCCCACAGCGTGCGGGCTTCCCACCATCGGTTGTAAGCGCTGGAGTTACGGAAGCTGGTCAGCACCACCAGCGCCGAACCCAGCAGGGTCAGCGGCATGGATGGCAAGGTGATCTTGCGCTCCAGGTACAGCATGAAATCGACCGTGACAATCACGTCCCAAATCAGCAGCCAGAAAAGCGACCAGCCCACATAACCGATTGTCTTGCCCAGAAATCGGATTTTTCCCATGATCGTCTGCTGCAAAGGACTACCCCATCGATAAATAAGCGAGACCGCATTCGGACATCCTCGCTACTGCACGGGGTTTGAATGCCAAAATGGCAGATGGTTCGCCAACGGCCCGCTTTATCTCAAGGGTTCAATCGTTTTTCAGCAACCGCTCAACGCGACCTGCGGACGCTCTGCGGCAAAGAAAAACGGACGCAGCCGGACGCCGATGACGTTACCCGCATAGGCCGCAACCAACCACAGCCAGCCGTGCAGGCTGCCGGAAGCGATACCGCTGAAATACGCACCGATGTTGCAGCCGTAGGCCAGACGCGAGCCGTAACCGAGCAGCAGGCCACCGATCACGGCCGCCACGATCGAGCGTGTCGGGATGTCGAGGTTCGGCGCAAAACGTCCGGCCAGTCCTGCGGCAAGCAAAGCGCCGAGCATGATGCCGATGTCCATGACGCTGGTGATGTCTTCCCAGACCGGCGCGGCCAGAGCCTTGGCATTCGCCGCGCTTTGCCAGAACACCCAACTGCCGACATCCACGCCCAGACCGCTCGCCACTTTGGCACCCCACAAGGCGAATGCCGAGGTGATGCCCCAGGGCCGACCGGCCAGTGCCAGCGTTGCATAGTTGAGAATCGCCAGCGCCACAGCGCCCCAGACCAGGATCCAGGGACCGCGCAGCAGTCGGCGCAGGCCGCGATGCTCGCTGGTGACAGGCGCTTCAAGCTGACCGTGACGGCGCCTTTCGAGGCGTACGGTGACGAACGCAATCAGGGCGAACAATGCCAGGTTGCCCAGCAGCGCCGGGATCACGCCAAAGCTCTTTACTAGCGAGGTGGCCGGAAACGAAGGCAGAGCGAACCACCAGTCAACGTGGTGCGTGGCAATCAGCGACCCAAGGATGAAGAACAGCAGCGTGATCAGCACCCGCGCATTACCGCCGCCCGCCGTGAACAGCGTCCCGGACGCACAGCCTCCGCCCAGTTGCATACCGATGCCGAAGATGAAGGCTCCGACCACCACCGAAACGCCAGCGGGCGCGACCAGACCCGTGACCGGCTGCCCGAATAGCGTGCCGGCACCCAGCGCCGGGAAGAACAGCACCACGGCAACGGCGAGCATCACCATCTGCGCGCGCAGACCCGCACCGCGCCGTTCACGAATGAACACTCGCCAGGCAGAGGTGAATCCAAACGCGGCGTGATACAGGGTGACGCCCAACGCTGCACCGAGAATCCAGAGCAGAACCTGACGGGTGCCGACGCTGAGCAGCAGAAACTGCGCGCCCATCAATAACAGAAACAACGCCGCCAGCGGTGCGCCGTAAGTGCGGCCGGGTGTTGCAGAAAGGGAAGTGTTCATGAGTCTCTCGACGACGAATAGCAGAAAGAGGCGATTATACGTGTACCGCAGGCCTACTCGGACCAGACCGTGCGCAGCCTGTTCAGCGCATCGTTGATATGCGCTTGCGGCACCGCCGCAAAACCCAGCACCAGCCCGGCCCGTTCATCCATGGACTGGGGCGAATCGGGCAGCCAGTAGCTGCTCAACGGCGTGATTTCGACACCGACACTGGCGGCCTGCTCGATCAACTCACGCTCGCGGGCCAGGCTCTGGACCTTGACCATCACGTGCAACCCCGCCGAGACCGTGGGCATGGCGGCGCAACCCGCGATATCGGCAGGCCAGCCTGCGAGCAATGCATTGCGCCGGCTCAACGCAGCCCGCCGCATGCGACGAATGTGCCGCTGGAAGTGCCCGGCGGCAATGAACTGCGCCATGACCGCCTGAGTGCTGACCTCGGTATGCCGCATGTCCAACGCCTTGCGCTGGCTGAACGGCTGCACCAGTTCTTGCGGCAGCACCAGATAACCCAGGCGCAAAGCCGGAAAGGCAATTTTGCCGAAGGTGCCCACGTACAACACTCGCCCGCTTCGATCCAGCGCAGCCAGTGGTGCCAGCGGTGCGCCGCTGTATCGGTATTCGCCGTCGTAGTCGTCCTCCACGATCCAGGCCTGATGCTGCTCGGCCCACGCGAGCAAGTCGAGGCGTCTGGCCAGGCTCATCACCACACCGGTGGGGTATTGGTGCGACGGCGTGACATACGCCAGCCTGCAATCGGAGCGTGCCAGTTCGGCGCAGCACAGACCTTCGCCATCCACCGCCACACCCTGCAATCGAGCGCCGGCCACCGCAAAGGCAT
The DNA here is from genome assembly GCF_002087235.1 of Pseudomonas floridensis. GTDB lineage: Bacteria > Pseudomonadota > Gammaproteobacteria > Pseudomonadales > Pseudomonadaceae > Aquipseudomonas > Aquipseudomonas floridensis. Next base: position 48,001 of record NZ_MUIO01000042.1, read on the forward strand.
GTCCCGCTGCGCGATAGCCCGGATTTTCTACCGCGACCCGATCGCCGGGATCAATCAGCAACTGTGCACAAAGGCTGATCGCGTGCTGCGCGCCGCTGGTGATCACAATTTGTTCAGCCATGCAGTAGAGGCCTCGAGAGGACCGCAGATATGCCGCGATCAGCTCTCTCAGACGCAGCTCTCCCGCCGCATCGCCATAACCCAACCGGGCCGGATCCGGCCGACGCCAGAAAGCCGCGTAAAGCTTGCCCCACAGGGCGAACGGAAACAGATCGAAGGCTGGCACGCCGACGCGAAACGCTCTGGGGGCTTCGCCTGAAGGAACAGGAAGCTGATGGGTTCTGAGCAGATTCAGCGCCGAACTGTGGATAACTTCGGCGTCCAGATTGTTTGAAAACCCCGGGCGAACTGTGGATAAACCTGTGGACAAAGTTGTGGGCAAACCTGTGGACAAGTCGGTGGATAGTTTTACGTCGTGCCGCTGATCCAGCGCTGCGGTGCGGCTCGGTAAATGCGCCACGTAGGTCCCGTCACCCACGCGGGTTTCGGTAAAACCCTCGGCATACAACTGATCGTAGGCGCGCAGGACGCTGTTGCGGGAAATCGCCAGCAGGTCGGCCAGTTCACGACTGGCAGGCAGACGCGTGCCGCTGGGCAGTCGGGTGTCCAGAATCTGCTGACGCAGCGCTCGATAAAGCTGCTTGCTCAGGCCCTGACGCCTGTCCAGCCGGATGCCGGTGAGCGTGGACGGAAACGCAGACGGGTCGGACACCATCGTATTGGCCCTATGAAATCTCTGAAAAATGGATCTTACAACAGACCAATGACCTACCTAGGATGGGTTCACCGAAACGGGAGCATTGCCATGTACACACCTGCCGCCTTCAACGACACCGATATCGCCAGACTCCATGAGCAAATGGATCAGACCCGTCTGGCGATTCTGGTCACGTGGGATGAGGACGGCATGCAGGCCAGTCACTTGCCGTTGGTGCTGCGTCGTGATCAAGGCTCCCGTGGCACGCTTTACGGTCATCTGGCCAAAGCCAATCCGCAATGGCGACACCTGGACACTTGCAGCGAAACGCTGGTGATCTTCCCTGGCGGCGACGCCTACGTAAGCCCGTCGTATTACCCGAGCAAAGCCGAGCACGGTCAGGTCGTACCCACCTGGAATTACCTGGCCGTGCATGCCTGCGGCAAAGCCGAGACCTTCACCGACACGCAGCGTCTGCGTGGTCTGCTGAACGAGCTGACGATCAAGCACGAATCCGATCGCGCTCAGCCCTGGTCGATTGATGACGCACCCGCCGATTACATCGCCCGGATGCTCGGCGCCATCGTCGGCTTCGCCCTGCCCGTCCAGCGGCTGGAAGGCAAACGCAAACTCAGCCAGAACCGCAGCGCATCGGACATGGACGGAGTAAAAAACGGTCTTGCCGCCAGCCAAAAACCCAACGAACAGCAACTGGCCCGGTTGATGGGCCAAGGATGACAGCCATGAGCAATGTGCATATTCGCCCGGTGACAGCCGACGATCATTCAGCGTGGCTGCCGCTCTGGCAGGCCTACCTGCGTTTCTACAAGACCGAGCTGGCCGAAGGCGTCAGTGAGGTGACCTGGCAACGCCTGCTCGACCCGAGCGAACCGACCCATTCGGCCCTGGCCTGGCTGGACGGCGAAGCGGTGGGCATGGTGAACTTCATCTATCACCGCTCCAACTGGAGCATCAAAAATGCCTGTTATTTGCAGGACCTGATCGTTGCGCCGCAACAGCGCGGCAGCGGGATCGGCAGGTTGTTGATCGAGCATGTCTACGCGACTGCGAAGGCCGATGACTGTGACAAGGTGCATTGGCTGACCCATGAAACCAATGCCACGGCCATTCAGTTGTATGAGCGCATCGCCGAGCGTGGCGGTTACATTCAATTTCGCAAGGCTCTTTGAGGAAGTGATTGATGTCTGAGACCGCATTGGATTGGCAACCGGCGACGCTGCCTGGGCCAGAGACGTTGAACGGTCGGTTCATTCGGCTGGAAAAGCTGGACACATCCCGTCATGCCGACGACTTGTGGTCAGTCTTGCAGGGGCCGAATGCCGACCCGGCGCTGTGGGATTATCTGCCTTACGGGCCGTTCAGCCAGCGCGATGCCTTCGATACCTGGCTGGCCGGGCATCAGGCAGCGACAGATCCATGGTTTTACAGCGTGATCAATCAGCAGACTGGCAAAGCCGAGGGGATCATCAGTTTTCTGTCGATCTTCGCGGCCCATGGCCGGATAGAAATAGGCCACGTAACCTTCAGCGCCTCCATGCAACGCACACCCAAAGGCACCGAGGCGATTTACCTGCTGGCCAGGGAAGCGTTTCGACTGGGCAATCGCCGCCTGGAATGGAAATGCAACGCCAACAACGCCCGCTCAAAACGCGCCGCCGAGCGCTTCGGTTTCCGCTACGAAGGCACCTTCCGCCAGCACATGGTGGTTAAAGGTAAAAGCCGAGACACCGCGTGGTACTCGATCATCGACGGCGAATGGCCTGCCCTGCAAACCGCTTTCGAAGGCTGGCTGGCGGTGGATAACTTCAGCGATGGCGAGCAGATCAAAGGGCTCGAGGCGTTTCGGCAGTAGCGTTCGTCGCTTGAACTGCGGCGCCTGACACCCTGCCTTCGCGGACAAGTTGGCTCCCACGACGTGATCTTCCCGTGGGAGCCAACTGTC
>NZ_MUIO01000043.1 GCF_002087235.1 Pseudomonas floridensis
ATACAAATCAGTCCGGTGTTCATCATCACGCGTGATCTCGTATGCCGTCGTCGGCTTCAGAAAAAAACCTGCCGTCGAGTCCTTGCCAGCCGTATCGCTGCGCACCACCACATCGCCTGCGCCGACGGTGCCCCGGACGATCTGCTCGCGGTCCTTGTTGTAGTTCCAGCCCTCGACGCTCCAGCCGTTTTTGTTGTTATCGCCTTTGCCTACTTGAGTCGAGTCCTGCGTGGTACTGCTGCCAGTACCGTACGAACCGCCCACGTTCAGGTAGTAACCGTGCTCCTTGTCCTTGCCCGCGATGTCGCTGTAGCCAAGCGTGTTGGTATCCAGCTTGAGATTACCGCTGTCGGAAGCGATCAATGCGCCGTCAAGCTGGGTGTGGTTCTCGGTGCGGATGTCGACTTTGTCTTTGGCGGTGATGCGGGTCTGTTCCTCGATCCAGTTCTTGGAGCCGTTGGTCTGACCGTACCCGACCGAGCCGCTGACACTGCCGCCAAAACCAACCACTACGGTCGCGCTGAGGTCGAATTCCTTACCTTGTGCTCTGCCTGTATCCGGCAGGGAAGTGACATTGAGGTCGCGACCTACGCGCCCAACCACGTCGTTGCCGCGCAGCGTAGCACCGGCAATGTTGGTGTCCTGACCGCTGGTGAAACCAAGGTGATTACCAGCGTACAGGTAAGCTTCCTGCTGCTGTTTGCCTTCGCGTTCCAGGTCACCTTTGCCGATGTTGACGCTAGCGTAAACACCGATGCCTCCCGGACCGATGGCGATACCGGCTTCCCCGCCACCATTTTTACGGGTGTTCTCGGTGGAGCTGTCGTTCTGGGCTGCCTTGATGTCGAGGGTGTTGCCAGCAGTCAGATTGATGTTTCGCTCTGCCTGAGCCTGAGTGCCGATCAGGTTGAGGTCATTGCTGGCGTTGAGGTTGACGTCACGGCCTGCTTGCAACACGGTTACAGTAGAGGACCCTTGGCTCTGATCACCGCGGGCAACACCGCTACTGCCGCCCACGCCGAGTTTGAACCCGCCACTGCTGCTGCCATGAATACCACTCCAGCTTTTCTGTTCGCTTGTTTCCTGGCTGTAGCTGCCTTTGGCGGCATCAAGCGTGATGTCACGGCCCTTGATGTTGATATCGCGGCCGACCTGCAATTGGCCACCGCTGATCTGAACATCATTGCTCGCGGACATGTTCAGATTGTTGCCTGCGTCCAGCGTTGAGGCGCGGTTGGTCGTTTCGACCACTTGCTGGCTGGTGCCCTGCTTGCTGTTGCCGAATTTCCCATCGCCCGTCGGGCCGGACAGGAACTGTGAGGTGCTGTCTACTGCCTTGAGCGTGCTTGATCCCTTGCTCGTGGCGTCCTCGCCCTTGCCTGCGCCGCTGATGGCATCTTTGGTGCTGCCATAGTTGTGATCGATGCTGGCACTCAGACCATTACGCGAGTTTTCGCGCTGTTGCTCGACCGTCTGAGATTCACGCGCAGCATCAATCTTGATGTTGCGCCCGGCAGTCAGATTGATGTCATTGAGCGCCTGAAGGTCAGAACCTACCTGATTGATGTCGCGCGTGGCGTTGACTATAAGATCTTCGCCTGCGCGTACCTGGCTGGCGGCTGCGCTCTGTTGCTCAAGACGGTTCTTTTCTTTGGTGCGATCAACGCCTGCAAAGAAGGTCACGCCATTGGCGTTAGAGGACACGCCGATACCCGACTGCCTATTCTTCTCCCAGTCCTGATTGGACTGGGTACTCTGGGCGGCCAGAATGTTGACGTCCTGACCCGCATTCAGACTGACGTTCGCGCCTGCGTTAACGCTGCTGCCGACAATGTTGATGTCGCGCTCGGTCTGCAGACTTACATCGCCTGCAGCATTGATCTGGCTGCCTATGCTGGTGCTGCTCTGCGCTTGGCCGCCAGCTTCTCTAGCCGACGAAATCGACAGGAATCCACCAGACGCTGAAAGACCGGTTTTCTTCTTGTACTCTTCGCTGTGGCTGGAAGCTTCGTCGTTGGCCGAGAGCAGATTGATGTCGCCGGTTTTGTCCACCAGCCCGGCTCTGAGGTCCACATCATTGCCTGCGCCGATGTTGCTGGCACGCAGAGTGATGTCCTTGCCTGAAGCCACCACCACGTCGTTGCCCGCACTCAGTTCACTGGCGACTTGAGTAGAGCTGGTCTTCAGCTCGGTTTTTCCGCTTTTGGACAAGCCAAAAGAGCCGGATTTACTTTTCTTGCTGTAAGCACCCTGCTCATCGACACCCGAAAGCACAGTGATGTCATTGGTGGCACCGAGAATCAGGTCATTGCCTGCCAGCAGACGGCTGCCAATAACACTGACGTCATGCCCACCGTTAATGCCGACACTACCATCGGCAGCTTTAGTGGCATTGATCGTGAGGTCTTGCCCTGCATTGATTACCGATGCAACGTTGGTGCTGTCATAGCCTTCCTGCTGCTTACTGCTACTGCGGCCAAACGAACCTTTGCTCTTTTTGGCATAGAAGTACGAGCTCTCATCCTGAGCGGATGCAATGGTCAAATCTTGCGCAGCATCAAGCGCAATGTTGCTGCTTGCACTGATGCGGCTGGCGATAACATCGAGATTCTGCCCGGCCTGCAAAGCCACACTGCCACCCGCCTTCAGGTCCGCAGACACTTGGCCGACATGATCTTCCTGCTCGGTCACCTTCTTGCTTTTGCCGTAGGAATGCTGCTCATCAGCTGCCGAGGACAGGGTCAGGTTTTCCGTCGCGGCCATGGCAATGTCGCGCTTGGCGTCGATGCTGCTGGCGATCACATTGATGTCGCGGCCAGCCTGGGCCGTCAGGTCACGTCCGGCGCTGACTGTGGAGCCCAGTTGCGTGATGGTGGAATTACTGGAATTCGCGCCGCGTGTCTGGCCTTTCTCGGTCTGGGCCGAGTCGATAGCGACATCGCGACCCGCAGAGATGCTCAAATCACGACCGGCCTGCAACACGCCGCCGGTGTTCTCCACGTCGCGACCCGCTTGCAGGGTCATGTCGTTGGCCGCTTCGATACGTGCAGCGCTGTCAGCGAAGTCCTTACGCCAGGTCGCATCATCGGCAGCGCTCTGATGGCTGGTCACCGTGCGTTCGTTGATGACATCGCCGCGCAGCGCGGTCAATGTCACATCACGTCCGGCGATAATGCCACCGGACTTGTTGATCAGGTCGTTACCTGCCAGCAAGTCCAGACGGTTGCCAGCTTCTATCAGGCCGGAGTTGACCAGGTCGTTTCCAGCAGCCGCCGACAAGTTGTTGGCCGCTCGCAAGGTGCCGACGTTGTCGAGGTTTTGCCCCGCGATCAGCGAGACGTCGTTACCCGCAATCAATGCCCCGGTCGGGCCAAGCCGGTTGTCGGCCTGGGCCATGTACAGCACTGGCACCAGCACTTTCTCACCATTCACTTCGTGCTCTTCGAGCCAGACAATGTCATGGGTCAATGCGGCGACTTGCTGTGAGCTCAGTGACACGCCGACCGCCAGATTCAGTTGCTGCTTGCTGGCGATGGCGTTGTTCATCAGGTACTTGAACTGGGCCTCGTTGGAGGTCTGGCCATCGATGAACGCCTGACCGGTTCTGGCCACAACGGCTTGCTGAACGAGGCGTTGTTCATACAGACCATCGCCCAGACGCTTGGCGCTGACTTCCGGGTCATAGCCCAGACCCGCCAGCAGGTAATCCGAACTCATGAACTGCTTGAGTTCGGTGAGGACCGGGTTGGTTTCGATCAGGTATTTCTGCGGTTTGGAAACGAAGTTGCTGCTGGGCAGCCCTTCAACTCGGGTCACCGTTTGCGCTGCGGCAGAAACGACTGGCGTAATGGCGCTGGCTTGAGCTGCGGTGGCGGGCTGAATGCTGGCGGTTGGGGTGGCGGTACCAACAGGGTTGGTCTGAGTGACCACCGGGTTTATAACAGCAGCAGTGACAGGACTGCCTTGAGTCGCCACAGGGCTACGAACAGGGGCAATAACCGGACCGCCTTGAGCGTTGACGACCACTTGAGTCACGGCGGCAGTCGTGCCTGACTGGGCACCTGTCGTAGCCTGATTCACAGCATTGAGCAAACTACCCTGGGTACCCTTTACAACCTGCCCAGTCTTGTAGACTTGAGTGCCCTGCACCATCCCCGCGTTCTGGACTGCCGAATTACCGGAAGAAACAGACGTGATGGCCGGCAAGCCGACAGTCGAGCCTGAGTTCTGTACAGGCAGCAACGCACCGCTGCCCTGATTGCCCGTTGCAATGCCGGTTACGCTGTCGACGCTGGTGACACCTGCGGAATCAGAGGTATGGCCCGGCAGTACAAGCCCGCCAATGGGTGGGGCGCCTGGTGTGCTGGTATCGAAAGCAGAGGCATTGGCGCTTACGCCTGCGCTTTGCCGTGTCACCGAAGCGAGCTCGCGCGTGGCGTTAGCTATCTGGCCGACAGAGCCGATCTGGATGGTGCTTGCCTGCGCATCAGAAACGGTTCGCTCGCGCTGCGCGACGGAGACCGCTGCGCTGCCCATCGTCCAGCTTTGTGGAAGGCCGACGGGTTGGGCGACAGTAGCAGCGGTGCCGCTCTGGCCGCTCAGGCGGAACAGACCGTTCTGGCCGGTGGGCAGACTGAAGCCTGGCAGGCTTAGAGGATTGACTTGTTGCTGGGCCAGGTCTGGCGGCAATTGCTGATTGACGGTAATGCGCGTGGAAAACTGACTGCCCGGAGCACTGGTATCAGTACGCGAACCACCGCTTACGTAGCTGTAGCCAGCGCGTACAACGTTGTTGCCGATGTTGTTACTGGCGTTGACGTTGACTGCACCGCCTGCCTGGATAATGGCGGCATAGCTCTGATCGCCATTGGACAACTGGGTAACCTTGCGGAACTCGGGCATCTCGGTTTCGGTGGTAGCGATAAATTCGGCCATTGCCGCTTCAAGGCCGCTGATGTTGTTGGCGTCATAACCGCTGCTGGTAAACCAGTACTGCTCAGTGAATTCGCGAGCGGCATTGGTCCAGGAACCGGCGTTGCTGGTACGAGCGCTGCGGAAGGAACGCATAGTTTCAGTATCGCTGGCCTCTACGCCGGTGTTGTTCAGGTTGTTCAGTGTCGCGGTGAAGTTGCCGCTGGTGGCAATGGTGCTGCTCTGGTTGAACAGATCGCCACCGCTGATGCTCAGATTACCGCCAGCGATAATGCCGGACGCTGCGCTTGCAGCGGTCACTTCCAGTTTTTCACGCTGAGTAATGTCCCAGGTATGAGTTGCCTTGCCGCTGCAGTCGTTGTTGTAGAATTCCCGGTTGCACGCACCCTCTACAATCATGGCGGTATAGATACCGCCGTTGCTGGTAGTCAAAATCGCACGGATGTTCTGTATCGTGCTCGCCGCCAGACTCATGCCGCCGTCGCTTTGTATCGTCGCTGAACTGTTGACGAGGCTGTCGGCCAGGGCGCCCTGCCCGTTACGGTCAATCGAGAGATTGCCCAGGCTGTAGATGTTGGCGTAACTGTTGTTCAGCGAACTGACCCGCAGGCTCATGTTGTTGCCGCTGAAGATCAGCCCGCGATCATTGACCAGCGAGCCGGTGGTCACGGTCAGCGCTTGACCGCTGCCCAGCGTGCCCTGGTTGTTGATACTCCCCGCATTGACGGTAAGGTTGGTCGCCGAGGTCAGGCGACCGATATTGCTCAACTGGCCTCCCACCGAAACCGAAGTGTCACCGCCGCCAGCGATAGTCGAAGCGGCGTTAAGGTTCACTTGCGCGGCGCTCAGTCCGAGCGTCCCGGCGCTGCTGAGCCGGCCGTTGCCACCGTAGGTACCACCGAGGTTGAGGCTTAGCGAGCCGTCACTGGCAATCAGTCCTTCGTTGCTCCAAGTGCCGCCGTTACCAACGAAGCTGCTGGAAGCAAGCAACTGGCCGCTGGCGGTCTGGCTGAAATTATTGACGTTTATGTTCAGGCGTCCGGCCTGAATGACGTTGCTGTTGCTCCAGCTGTCGGCGTTGAGGGTCAAGCCGCCACGAGTGACGATCGAACCACCGGCACCTGAAACGTTGGCCGTCGCAACATCAAACGTCCCATTCCCCGTATGCAGCAGCGACCCACCCCCATTGAAGAAGCTGCCAGCGTTGAGTATCAGGTCGCTGTTGGCGCTTTCCAGCGTGCCGTTACGGTTGTCGAACAGGTTGCCGATCTGGAAGTTCGTCGCACCGCCACCACCCAGCGCGCGCAGTTGCCCGGTCTGGTTGTCCAGACTTGCAGCGGTTACAGCCAGTGTGCTGTCGCTTTCGATGATGCCGAAGCGGTTGTTCAGTGCGCCGCTCAGGTTCAACTCGACCTGACCGCCTGCGATCTGGCCGTCGTTGTCGCCGCTGTTGTCGAAATTGCCGCCGGTGACGCGTACCAGGCCTTTGCCGTAAAGGCCGCCGTTGCGGTTGTCGAAGCTTGCGGTATTGATCAGCGCTTCGCCGGTGCGTGCGGAGACTCGTCCGCCGTAGTTGTCGAAGCTGCTCAGCGCCGTCAGGTTGAGGCGCTGAGCCTGGATCACACCGCCCTGACGATTGGCGTCATAGCCGTTTTTCAGCACACCGACCACATTCGCGGTGAACAGGCCTTGCAGACTGGACAGCACCCCGCCCTGACTGTAGAGGTTGACGGCGCTCAGATTCAGGTCACCGTTCTGCGCAATGATTCGGCCGTTCTGGTTGTCGACGGTGCTCGCGACATCAACACTAAGGGCACCGACGCTCTGTACCGTGCCGCGAACGTTGGACAGGCTCGCCGTCTGTACTCGCGCATCGGCGTTCTGGCTGTAGATCAGGCCATCGGCGTCGTTAAGGACGCTGCCGCTCGCGGCGACCGCCAGTGTGTTGTTGGACGCAACGGTGCCGCGGTTACGGTTGTCCAGTTGTCCCGATGTGTTGAGGGTCATCAGGCTCTGGCTGATCAGTTGCCCGGCCTGGTTGTTGATCGCGGCGCTGCGCCGCAACAGCAGGGTGCCGCCGCTGGCCAGCTTGCCACTGGTGTTGGTCAGGCTGCCCAGCAGGTCGAGGGTCATCGCGCCCCTGCTGCTCAGGTTGCCAGCGCTGTTGTCGAGGCTGCTGCCTTCAAAACTGAAATCCTGCTGAGCCGTCAGATTACCGGCCGCATTGCTCAGGGCACTGGCTTTGATGGCCAGCCCTGCGCCGCTATCGATCAGGCCGTTCTGGCTGTTGTTCAGCAGGCCCGCCACGCTAAGGGTCTGGCCCGTGCCGCTGGACAGGATGCCGCCGCTGTTGTCGAGACTGTCAGCGGTTACGGTCATGGCGTTCTGACTGACCAGTGCGCCGTTGCCGCCATTGAGCAGCTCGCCGGTCAGCGTTGTAACGAGGCTGCCACTGCGGCTGGATAATGTGCCGCTGTTGCGGTTATCGAGTCGGTTGCCGGAGACGTTCAGGCCCTGCCAGCCGGAAATCAAGCCGTTGTAGTTGAGCAGGTTAATGGCGCTGAGGGTCAGCACGTTGCTGCTGATCAGCTTGCCGCTGCTGTTGTCGAGGGTACGGCCACTGAAGGTGAAGCTCTTTGCGCTAGACACCTCGCCGGACTGGTTATTCAAATCGCGAATACGGCTGAAGGTCAGCGAACCATCGGCAGTGATCAGGCCACCAAAGTTATTGAGGTCGTTGCCCACCATGTCGATGGACAGCCCGGCGTCACCCATCACCCGTCCGCCATTGAGCGACAATGCGTTGAGAACCAGGGTCATGTCGCGTGCGGCCGACACTTCGCCGCCGGTGCCGGAATCCAGACTGCCTGCCGTCAGGTTCAGGGCGCCGGTGCTGTTGATCAGGCCTCTGGCGGTGTTGTTGATCGACGTTGCATTGAGGGTAAGGCTGGTGCCGCCCAATACCTGACCGTTCTGGTTGTCGAGGCTGGCCGCGCCGACCTTGAGCGCTTGGGCCGCATTGATCAACCCATTGTCACGGTTGGTGAGCAAGCCGGTGACAGTCAAGCCCAGGTCGTTGCGGCTGGTCAGCGTGGCGCCCGTGTTATCGAGGGTGTTGACGACAGCGTCGACACCAGCGGCGGCGATCAGGCCTTTGACGTTGCTCAATGCTCGGGCAATGCGCAGGGTCAGCAATTGGTTGCTGAGCAGTTTGCCGCCGTTGTTATTAAGTTGTTGAGCGTTGACGGTAAACGCCTGGGCGCTGGAAATTTCGCCGTTCTGGTTCAGGACTTCGTTGACGTTGTTCAGCACCAGTGCGCCTGGCGCGTTGATCAAGCCGTTCTGGTTGTCCAGTTGGCCGTTATTCAGGTCCAGGCTCAAGGACGTATTGCTGAACAGCTTGCCGCCCAACTGACTCAGGCGGCTGACGCTGGCGGTCAGTGCCTGGCTGCTGCCAATGCTGCCGCCGCTGTTGGTCAGTTGTTCGCTGGTCAGCTCCAGTCGATCGCTGCTGCTCACGCGACCGTTCTGGCTGTTATCGAAATTCCCGGTCTTGAGGGTCAGTAGACCTTTGCCACTGATGTTGCCGCGCTGGCTGTTGTCGAGGCTGGCGCTTTTAAGAGCGAGGGCGCCATCGGTCACCAGCTTGCCGCCCTGGTTGCCGATTGCACCGGTGCTGTCGAGGGTCAGGGTTCCAGCACTGGAAACGCTGCCTGCGGTGTTGGTCAGGCTGCCGGCCTTCAATGTCAGGATGTCCTCACCGCTGATCAGGCCCTGGCTGTTATCGAGCGCTGCCGACAGGTCGATACTCAACGCCTTAAGGGCGCTCATTGCGCCTGCGGTGTTGTCCAGGCTGCTGCCGATCAGTGTCAGGCCCGCTTGGCTCGAGAGCAGACCGGTACCACGGTTAGTGGTCTGCGCAATGTTCAGATTCAGCGCTTTTTGCGCCAGAACCTGACCTTTATCGCTGTTGTTCAGTTGCTGGCCGGTCAGGGTCATCGTGTCCTGGCTGGACAGTTCACCGCCGCGGTTGTCGATGTTGGTGACAGTGATAGCAAGGGCTTGGGTGGCGCCGATAAAACCGTTCTGACGGTTGTCCAGCGCGTCGCCGCGCAAGGTCAATGTGCCTTGGGCGAGCATCTGGCCGCTCTGTTGCTGAAGGTTGCCGATCCGCGCGTCGAGGTTTTGCTTGCTTGCCAGTTGGCCAAGACGGTTGTCTGCTGTTGCGGCGCTCAGATTCACATTGCCGTCGCCGATCAGCGTGCCTTTGGCGTTGGTCAGGGCAGTATTTACCGTCACGTCCAGCCCTGCGCGGCTGCTGATCATGCCTTCGGTGTTGTCCAGACTGTCACTGTTGATACTCAGTGCCGCGCTGGAAATATTGCCTTTGATATTGTTCAGCGCTTTGTTCACAACCAGCGTCAGGGCCTGGCTGCTGAGCAGTTTGCCGCCGCTGTTGTCGAGGCTGCTAGCGTTCACAGTGAACGCCTGTGCGCTGGAGATTTCGCCGTTCTGGTTGGCAACGCCGTTAAGATTTTTAAGCAGCAGTACGCCAGGGGCGTTGATCAGACCGCCCTGATTGTTCAACTGGCCGTTGTTCAGGTCGAGGCTCAGCGAGGTGTTGCTGAACAATTCGCCAGCCTGCTGATCAAGGCTGGTGACGCTGGCGGTCAGGGCCAGCGCGCTGGCAATGCGCCCGGCGTTCTGGTTGATGACCTTGCCTGCCGTCAATCGCAGGGTGTCGCTGCTGGTCAGGCGACCACCCTGACTGTTGTCGAACGTACCGGTGGTGACCTGCGTAGCGCCCTTGCCGGACAGTTTGCCGGCCTTGCTGTTATCCATACTTGCGCTGGTCAGCGTGAGCGCCGCATCGGTGGTGATCGAACCCGCCTGGTTGCTCAAGGCGCCGGTGGTGATGACGTTCAAGGCATCGGCACTGGAAACGCTGCCCGAGGCGTTTTGCAACGAAGCAGCGCTGACGGTCATGGCCGATTCACTGCTGAGCAGGCCGCCGCTGTTATCGAGCGCGTCAGACAAAATTATGTTCAGGTCCTGCTGGCTGGCCAGCGTACCGCCTGCGTTATCCAGACGCGTACCGTCCAGCCGCAGGGTGTTACCGAACAACAGGCCCTTGGTCAGGTTGATCACCCGCGCCACTTTCAACCCCAGCGCCGTGCCCGCCAGCACCTTGCCAGCGTTACTATTGTCGAGGGTCTGGGCGATGATCTCCACGCCGATCTGGCTGGACAGTTCACCGGCCTTGTTGTCGATGTCGGCCACATCGATTTTCAGCGCTTTTGTCGAGCCCACCAGGCCACCGGACTGGTTGTCGAGCGTGTTACCGGTCAGGGTCAGATTGCCCTGCGCAACCAGCTCGCCACCTTGCTGAGTCAGAGCGCCGATAGTGGCGACCATGTCAGCCTGGCTGGCGATACGGCCGCTACCATTGAGAACGCTGTCGGCCTGCAACTGCATCAGGCCAGCGGCATTGAGCAGGCCGTTCTGGTTATCCAGACGCGTGCCGACCAGCTCAAGACCCGCATTACTGTTGATCAGCCCCTTTTGAGCAGTGCTCAGGCCTGTCTGGCTGTTGTCGAGTGCATCGACAAACAGTTGCATACCGTTCTCGGCACGAATCGCACCGCCACGGTTGTCCACGCTGGAACTGCGCAACACCAGCAGGTTCTGCGCTGCAATACGGCCGCCACGGTTATCCAGCGTCTGGCTGGTCAGGTTCATCAAACCCTTGGCTTGCAGGCTGCCACTGGCGCGATTGTCCAGTGCGCCGGTCAGCTTGAGGTCCAGTTGACCATCGGTGACCAGCGCACCGGCTTGCCGGTTGTCCAGACTCACCGCTCGAATGTCGGCACCCTTCCCTGCGCCCAGTGTTCCTGCCTGATTATCGATGGCGTCGATAATCACCAGTTTCAGAAACCGGTCCGCCATGACTTGGCCTTTGGCATTGCTCAGGCTGAGCGCGTTGAGCGTGGTGGTACCAGCACTGGTCAGCTCACCATTCTGGTTCGAAAGCGTGCCGGTGACGTTCAGCAGCAGATCAGCATCGCTGCTCACGCTGCCACTGTTATTGCTCAGTTCGCCTGCGGCCAGATCGATACCGTTGCTAGACACCAGGCCACGCAGGTTGCTCAGCAACCGGTCGACACGCACGACCAGTGCATTGTCGCTAAGCACCGAGCCCGCGGTGTTGTCCAGCGACGTCGCGGCCAGCGTGAACCCATGGGCGCTGGAGATTTCGCCGTTCTGGTTATCGACCGAGGTGAGGTTCTTGAGCAGCAATTGACCGGGTGCTGTGATCAGACCACCCTGGTTGTTCAGCACACCCTTGCTGAGGTCGAGGCTGACGTCAGCGTTACCATACAGTCGGCCATCGTTGCTCTGATCAAGGCCTGTGACCACTGCGGTCAGGGCCATGGCGCTGGCAATTCGCCCAGCGTCACCGTTGTTGACCAGCCCGGCATTGATTTTCAAGGTGCCGGTGCTGGTCAGGCGACCGCCTTGCTGGTTGTCGAACGTGCCGGTGTCGAGTTTCACACCCTCACCGGCGATACGACCGTTCTGGCTGTTGTCCAGGCTGGCACTGGTGAGCGACAGGGTTGAGTCACTGAGCATCTGCCCGCCACGGTTCACCACAGCGCCATCGACGTTCAGGACCGACACGCCGGAACTGGTGATGCTACCCACCGTGTTGGCCAGAGAAGCGGCGTTCACATCAAGTGTGCCAGCGCTGCGCACGAGACCCTGATTGTTGTTCAGTGCGCCGCTGACCGTCAGACCCAGTTTGTTTTTGGCGTAGACGCTGCCGCTGCCGGTGTTGGTCAGTTGACCCAGAGTTAGCTGCACCTCCTGCTGACCGGAAACGGCGCCAGCGCCTTGGTTATCCAGGTTGTCGGCCGTCAACAGCAACGCGCCGTTGGCCAGCAAACGGCCCTTGCCGCTGTTATCGAACTGGCCGACGGTTGCGGTCAGGTTGCCCAGGCTGGAGAGTTCTGCGTTGCGGTTGTCCAGCGTCGCGGCACTCAGTTCAACACCGGTGGCGGAAATCAGCCCGCGAACGTTGGTCAGCAACCGGTCGATGCGCACGATCAAGGTTTTATCGCTGATCACCGAACCGGCGGTGTTATCCAGCGTGGTCGCGGCCATCGTGAAGCCATTGGCGCTGGAGATTTTGCCGCCGCGGTTACTGACTGACGTGAGGTTTTTCAGCAGCAACTGGCCGGGGGCTGATATCTGACCGCCCTGGTTAGTCAGTACGCCATTGCTCAGGTCGAGACTGACGTCACCGTTACCGTACAACCGGCCGTCGTTGGTCTGGTCCAGACCTGTTACTACAGCGGTCAGCGCCATGGCGCTGGCAATACGGCCCGCATCACTGTTGTTGACCAGTCCGGCGTTGAGTTCAAGCGTACCGGTGCTGATCAGACGCCCGTCCTGATGGTTGTCGAAGGCACCGGTATTCAGCACCAGACCTTTGCTGGCGATACGCCCGCTCTGACTGTTGTCGAGACTGGCGCTGGTGACCGTAAGGGTTGCATCACTTAGGATTTGCCCACCCTGGTTGACCACGGCAGCATCACTTTTCAGAACTGAAACGCTAGCACTGGTCACGCTACCACCGGTATTGGCCAGAGAAGCGGCCTTCAGGTTCAGCGTGCCATCACTGCGCAGCCCACCCTGATTGTTGTCAAGCGCCCCGGTCAGGGTCAGGCCCAGCGTACTTTTCGCGTAAACACTGCCAGCGCCCGTATTGCTCAGTTGGCCCAGATTCAGCTGCACGTCCTGCTGCCCGGACACCACACCGCTCTGGTTATTCAGGGTATCGGCTGTCAGCAGCAGAGCGCCGTTGGCCAGCAGGCGGCCTTCTTCGCGGTTGTCGAAATCGCCGAGGGTGGCGGTCAGGGTGCTCAGGCTGGATAGCTCGGCGTTACGGTTGTCGAGCGTTGCGGCACTCAGGTTCACGCCGTTGGCGGAGATCTTGCCGCGCAGGTTGGTCAGCCACTGATTGATGCGCACGACGAGCGCTTTGTCGCTGAGCAGCGAACCCTTGGTGTTGTCCAGCGATGTGGCTGCGAGCGTGAAGCCATTGGCGCTGGAGATTTCGCCGCTCTGGTTATTGACCGAGGTAAGATTTTTCAGCAGCAACTGGCCCGGCGCGTTGATCAGGCCGCCCTGATTGATCAGTACGCCGTTACTCAGGTCGAGGCTGACATCGCTGTTGCTGTACAACTGGCCGTCGCGGGTTTGATTCAGTCCGGTGACGACAGCGGTCAGCGCCATGGCGCTGGCGATTCGACCGGCATCGCTATTGTTGACCAGCCCCGCATTCAGCTGGAGAGCACCGGTACTGGTCAGGCGACCGTCCTGCTGGTTGTCAAAGGTGCCAGTGCTGAGCACCAGCCCCTTACTGGCGATGCGTCCGCTATGACTGTTATCGAGGCTGCCACTGATAAGCGTCAGTTGTGCATCGCTGAGGATCTGCCCGCCCCGGTTGATCACCCCGTCATTAATCCTGATCGACGCGACCCCGGCGCTGCTGATACTGCCCGTGCGGTTGGCCAGTGAGGCTGCAGCGGTGGTCAGTGAACCGTCGCTGCGCAGCACGCCCTGATCATTGTTCAACGTCCCGCTTAGGGTCAGGTCGAGACTGTTTTTAGCGTAAACGCTGCCGCCAGCGGTATTGGTCAGTTGCCCCAGATTCAGTTGTACACCCTGCTGCCCGGACACAATCCCGCTCAGGTTATTCAAGCCATCCGCAGTCAACAGCAGCGCGCCGTTGGCCAGCAGGTGGCCTTTTTCGCGGTTATCGAACTGGCCGATGTTGGCCGTCAGACTGCCAAGGCTGGACAACTCGGCATTGCGGTTGTCCAGCGTTGCGGCGCTCAAATTGACGCCATTGGCGGAAATCTGCCCGCGCAGGTTGGTCAGCAATTGATTGATGCGCACGACCAGCGCTTTGTCGCTGATTAGCGCCCCGTCAGTGTTATCCAGCGAAGTGGCCGCCAGCGTAAAGCCGTTGGCGCTGGAGATCTTGCCGCTCTGGTTGTTGACGACGTTGAGGTTTTTCAGCAGCAACTGACCGGGCGCGGTTATTTGCCCGCTCTGGTTGTTCAGCAGACCATTGTTCATGTCGAGGCTGACGTCACTGTTGCTGTACAGGCGGCCATCGTTAGTCTGGTTGAGACCGGTCACCGCAGCGGTCAAAGCCATTGCGCTGGCAATACGCCCGGCAGCGCTGTTGTCGACCGGCCCCGCCGTCAGGCGCATGGCCCCGGTACTGGACAGGCTACCGCCCTGCTGGTTAGTGAACGTGCCGGTGTTCAGCACCACACCATTGCCCGCGATACGACCGCGCTGGCTGTTGTCGAGACTTCCACTGCTGAGCGTCAGTTGTGCATCAGTGACAATCTGCCCGCCCTGATTGACGACTGCGCCGTTGAAGTTGAGCATGCCTGTTCCGGCGCTGGTCACACTGCCATTGGTGTTGGCCAGACCGGCTGCTTTAAGGTCAATGGTGCCGTCACTGCGCACCACGCCCTGATCGTTTGCCAACACGCCGCCAAGCGTCAGATTCAACGCGTCTTTGGCGTAAAGGCTGCCACCGCCGGTATTGGTCAGTTGCCCCAGGTTCAGTTGCACGCCCTGCTGCCCGGACACAATCCCGCTCAGGTTATTCAGGCTATCCGCAGTCAACAGCAAAGCGCCGTTGGCCAGCAGCCGGCCTTTTTCACGGTTATCGAACTGGCCGATGTTGGCTGTCAGGCTGCCGAGGCTGGAGATTTCAGCATTGCGGTTGTTCAGTGAGGCGGCTGTCAGTTCAAGACCGGTCGCGGATACCAGCCCGCGCAGGTTGGTCAGCAACTGATTGATACGCACGATCAGCGCTTTGTCGCTGATTACCGAACCGTCAGTGTTATCCAGTAAAGTGGCTGCCAGCGTAAAGCCGTTGGCGCTGGATATCTTGCCGCTCTGGTTGTTGATGACGTTGAGGTTTTCCAGCAGCAACTGACCGGGAGCGCTGATCAGACCTCCCTGGTTGTTCAGCACACCATTGCGCAGATCAAGGCTGACATCACTGTTGCCATACAAACGGCCATCATTGGTCTGATCAAGTCCGGTGACCACGGCGGTCAAGGCCATGGCGCTGGCGATGCGTCCCGCTTCACCGTTGTTGACCTGAGCCGCGTTGAGCTGGAGCGTGCCGGTGCTCGACAGATTTCCGCTGCGCTGGTTGTCGAAGGCGCCGGTGTTCACGACGACATCTCTGCCAGCAATCCGGCCGCTCTGACTGTTATCCAGCGAACCGCTGTTCAGCGTCAGGCTGGCATCGCTCAGAATTTGCCCACCCTGATTGACGACTGCACCACCGCTGGTGATTGAGCCCATACCGGCGCTGATGACGCTGCCGCCAGTGCTGGCCAGTGAGGCGGCATGCAACTCGAGCGTCCCATCGCTGCGCAATACGCCCTGATTGTTGTTCACGGCCCCGGTAACGTTCAGACCCAGACTGTTTTTGCCGTAAACACTGCCTCCACTGGTGTTGGTCAGTTGCCCCAGTGTCAGCTGTACATTTTGCTGTCCGGCAACCGATCCGGTGTTCTGGTTGTCCAGCGTGTCCGCAGTCAGTTGCAGAATACCGTTGGCCAGAAAGCGGCCACTGCTGCTGTTGTCGAACCGGCCAACCGTGGCCGTCAGGTTGCCCAGGCTGGAAATCTCCGCCGTGCGGTTGTCCAGCGTGGCAGCACTGAGCAATAGATCACCGGAAGAACTGATGATGCCCAGCTGATTGAGCAACTGTTCGGGGATACGCGCAGTCAGCACTGCGCCGCTGGACAGCTTGCCCTGCTGGCTGTTGTCCAGCGCATTGGCGGTAACGGTCAGGTTGCCGCTGCTGCTGATCAGGCCATTCTGTGCGTTGAGCACCTGAGAGGCATTGATATCTGCGCTGCCACCCTGGCTAAGAATCCGGCCGGACTGGCGGTTATCGACGACAGCGGCTGCGATACGCGTGCTGGCCTGCCCGTTCAGTGTGGCGCCCTGGTTGCTCAGGGTCTGGGTGATGGTGGCTTGCAGGGCACGGCTGGCAGTGATGCTTGCGCTGTTGGTGAGGCCGTTGGCCGACAGCGTGATATCACCCGACGCGTTGCGGCTGTTGTCGGCATTGACGCCGGCTTCGATAACGGCCGAGTTGCGCAGTTGACCACCTGCTGAAAGGCTCAGTGCATCACGTGCGGCGACGTTCTGCCGGGTGGTGAGATCCCCGGCAGTGGTCATCGCCAGGGAAGACCCTGCGTACACGGAGCCGTTGACCTCGGCCGTGTTCGCTTTGACGTTGACCGCACCGCTGGCCGCCGCCTGCATCACGTTCAGATGGCCATTGGCATCGATCTGGATATCGCCGCCACTGGCCGCCAGATTACCGGCGAGCCTGACGCCGACGCCCGCCTCAGTACCCACCAGTCGAATGGCACCGGCGTACATGCCGCCAAGGGCCGAGCTATCGATCGCCAGTTCCGGCTTGCTGCTGCCGTCGTCTGCCAGTGCCGTCGGGTTCAGGGTCTGTGCATCGACGTCGTTGCGACCGGTGATGACGTTGAGGCGCTTGGCGTGCAGTTCGGCATTGATCTTCGCGCTGCGGGTGATGATGTCGAACTGGTCGACGTTGTCGGCGTTCAGCCCCGCGCCGTCAATCGAGATGCTGCCGCCCTGAACGTTGAAGCGCTGCAGTTGACCGTTGGCGTCCAGAACCGGCTTGCCGGTAGTCAACGTGACCTGCGGCGTATTGATGAAACCGCAACCGTTGCAACTGATGCCATACGGGTTGGCGACGATGACTCGCGCCGTCTGTCCCGCTACTTCCGTATACCCCCTCAACTGACTGGCATGAGCGCCGACCACTTCGTTGAGAATCGTGCTGGCTGCCGTGCCACGCAGGTTGGAGTTGCCGACAATGATGCCGCCCAGTTGGGTACTCTGGGTTTGGTTCGTCGAGTTGTTGAGGATGACGCCCTGACTCTCGACGTTGTACTGCTGGAACTGGTTGTGCGAGAGGCCACTGGCATTGGGCGTGGCGATGTTGATGATCGGCACGCCATTGCCCGCCTGGCCCAGCGTGGTTCCCGGCCCGCTCACTGCAATGCCTTCGGCCTGGACCAGCAGTGGCTGCCAGAACAGCGCGTTGGCCAGAATCAGCGCAAGGCCACGCTTGGGCATTCCCCAGAAATGCTGACGCTCGGTCAACGCCGCGGAAGGCTGACGGGCGAGCAGAGCCAACTGGTGAACGTCCATGTTAGTGACCTCGAAACGGAAAAGATGAAAAAAGGCTGAGTTACAGGAAGAAATCCACGCGCAAATAGATCGGCGATTCACGCTCGATCACGTCGGGACGTTCCAGGGAGTGGGCAAAGGTCACGGACGCAGCGACATGCTGGCCACGGGTAAACAGCTCAAACGAGTTGCTGGATAACCGGCCATACTGGTCACCGTTGTACCGGTCGCCTCGGATCACGCCCTGGTCGTAGCCGGCGGCTACGCCATACTCGGCAAACACCGGACGCAGCCAGTCGAACGTGACCGGGCGGGTCAGACGCACTTCATTGCGCCAATAGCCACCGCTGTCCCCCGACAGAAACTGGTCTTTGTAACCACGCACTGAAGAGGATCCGCCCAGGCTCTGACGCTGCGGGCTGAACAGCACGTCTTCACTGCGCTGACCGGTGGCCAGGCTGGTGAAACTCAGTTTTTCACCCCACAACTGAAACGGGTGCAGGTAACTGACGGTGCCGGTGTACTTGCGATAGCGCGAATCGGCTTCGCCAGGGCCCGGATCATGGCTGCCCTGCGCATCCAGTGCGCCAATGCCCTGTTGCATGCCCAGATCGATGTTGAGAAAGGCCGAACCGATACGCCGTCCGTGGTTAATGCCGAACTGTGCTTCGGTGATGCGGTTGCTGCTGAGCGCCAGCTTGCTGTCTTCGACGTAGTTATTGGTGCGCAGGTAAGCCAGCCCGGCGTTGAGCGAGGTTTTGCTCAGCGCATCACGGTGAATGACGCGCTCGGCGCGAAACTGGTGATTCTGGCTGTCGCCATCCTGCTTGAAATCAATATTGGATGCCTGAGCCACCGAGCGATATTCACTGGTGCTGTACAGATAGCTGAAGGTCCACCAGCCCCACGGCAGGCTGTAGGACAGCGTGGCGTTGCGGGAAGCTTTTTGACGGTCACTGATCGCATCGTGACCGCCGCGAAAACTGAACTGATCGGCCAGCCCCAGAGGATTGTCCCACTCAAGTCCGGCGTTCCATTGCTGCTCGCCGGTGCTGCGCTGACCTTCATTGGTGCGGGTGAGGTTGGCGCGCCATGGCTTTTGCGCGGTGTTCTTGACCACTACGTCGCTGCCACCGACCGCCTGACCGGGCGTGAGCTCCATCTGTGCCTGATTGGACGGTAGCCGATTGAGCTGATCGACCATCTGCTCGATCTCGCGCAGATTGACCATCTCGCCTTCGCGCCCCGGAAAGGTCATGGCCAGTTCACGATCCGACAACCCGCTGTCAGTGGCGCTGCGCAATTTTTCCAGCTTGCCTTCGATGACCAGTACTTGCAGGTCGCCGTTGGACAAATCCTGCTGCGGCAGGTAGGCGCGAGTCGTGACCAGACCTTTTTCAATGTAGTGATCGGTAATGACTTTGAGCAGCTCGTTGAGCTGCGCAACACCCAGACATTGACCCAGGTAAGGCTTGATCAAGGCGTCGCGTTCGGTAGACGACAGCGAGTCGGCCCCCTTGAGTTCGATGCGGTTGATCGTGAAGCAGCGAGTGTCGGCAGGCGCACTCGGTGCAACCGGCTCAGCCTGCTTGCCGGGCAGATCCTTGAGATCTTCGAGGCGACGGCGTTGCTCCTCGAGCAGACGATCCTGACGATCACGAATGAGGTCTTGCTCGCCGGGCGTGGTGGCGGCGAAGGCGAACAGTGGAGCCAGAGCAAGCAGTGCCAGCAGGGCCGATCTTGAGGAAAAAAAGTTCACGACGCGTCCCTGCAATATCACATTGATATTAAAACGGCGCGATATTAGTTCGCCATCAAACCGGCGTCAAATATTTGTATGCTCTTTGTGTTGAACTTGCTACCTGCCCCCCTACCTCTCCACATTGTGCCTGCATCTGTCCTCCAACCCTTTCACGGCCAGTGTCGCCGAGCTACCTCACTTACCACCGGATGCACATCAATCTGCAACAGCGACTCATGAAAATCCGGACGGACATCGCGCAGGTGTTCGCGTGCCCCGCTCCATCGCGTCACGACACTGGCCAGTATCTCAACCGCAGCGGGTGCTTCGGGGTTCCAGGTATCGGGGGTGAAGAACAGATCGCTGAATGTTTGCCAATGCTCGTGCAGACGCAACCGCGCGCCCTGTTCAAGCGTCGTCTGCAACGCTTTGTCCGCGTCCGGCAGCCAGCGCTCGGGAAAGTCGATCACGCCGATGGCGGCGTAACAATTGGCCGCGATATAAACCAATGCCCGCAGTGCCTGTGATCGTTCGGATGAACGCTGTGGCAAAAGGCCCGAGTCGGGAAACTCAAGCCCCAGGTGAATCAGGATGGCAGCGCTCTCGGTGACGACGTTGCCATCCGGTAGAACCAGCGTGGGCACTTGCAGCAAAGGGTTGACGTGCTCGAGCGCTTCTTTCCCGGGCCCTTCCTCCCATGAGCAGGCGTTGGTCAGCGTGTAGGGTGCCTCGCACAGCGACAGCGCCATTTCGATGGCTGCTGCGCCGGAGCCTTCGGTGCCAAACAGGGTGTACATGTCGGGTGCTCCTCTGAAAAGGTTTCAGTCTAGTAACGTCTGACCCATGCATCAGACCGGTCGGCAGATGCCCAAGGCATCCGGCCATTGTCGCCAACGCCCTCCTTCGCGCATCATGCCGCCGCACCCTTGCTGATGCCTGTCATGAAACGCTACGAAAAATTTGCCGCCGACATCGCTGAAATGATCCGCAACGGAATCCTGCCACCCGGCGAAAAGGTCCCGTCGGTCAGGGTGGCGAGCCGTACCTATTCGGTCAGTCCGACGACGGTGTTCAAGGCCTACTACCTGCTGGAAGACAAAGGGCTGATTCAGGCCAGGCCACGCTCGGGTTACTACGTTCGTGAATATGGGCCGCAGACCATGACCGAGCCCGAGCTGGTCCGGCATGTCAGTGAAGGGACCGAAGTCAGCGTCAGCGATCTGATTTTTTCCGTGCTGGCCTCACTGAAAGACCCTGACACGGTGCCGTTCGGTTCGGCGTTTCCCAGTCCGCATCTTTACCCCTTGCCGCGTCTGGCCAAATCCATGGGGATCGCCTTACGCAGCCTGACGCCTGCCGCGATTGTCAGCGACATGACCACCGGTAACGACGAACTGCGCAGACAGATCGCATTGCGCTACATGATCAGCGGCGTGCGGCTGCCGGCGCAGGAACTGGTGATTACCAATGGGGCCATGGAAGCGCTGAACCTGTGCCTGCAATGCGTCACTGAACCTGGTGATCTGGTTGCCATCGAAGCGCCGGCCTTCTACGCCTGCCTGCAAGTGCTGGAGCGGCTAAAGCTCAAAGCCGTGGAAATTCCGGTGCACCCGCGTGACGGCGTGGATCTGGACTCGCTGCAGGACAGCCTGAGCCGCTTGCCGATCAAGGCTTGCTGGTTCATGAGCAGCTTCCAGAACCCGCTCGGCGCCAGCCTGACCCAAGACAAGAAAAACCGCCTGTACGCGTTGTTGGAGACGCACGATGTCCCGCTGATCGAAGACGACGTTTACGCAGAGCTGTATTACGGAGCCACTGCGCCGCAACCGCTCAAGAGTCTGGACCGCAGCGGCCGAGTCATGCACTGCGGCTCGTTTTCCAAGACCCTGGCCC
The DNA here is from genome assembly GCF_002087235.1 of Pseudomonas floridensis. Taxonomy (GTDB): domain Bacteria; phylum Pseudomonadota; class Gammaproteobacteria; order Pseudomonadales; family Pseudomonadaceae; genus Aquipseudomonas; species Aquipseudomonas floridensis. The sequence goes on from NZ_MUIO01000043.1 coordinate 20,849, forward strand.
CGGGCTACCGGATCGGCTGGGTGGCTGGTGGCCGTTACACCGAGCAGATCAACCGTCTGAAACTGATGACGACCCTATCGCCGTCAGTCCCCGCACAGGCCGCGATTGCCGACTACCTGAGCCATGGCGGTTATGACCGGCACCTGCGCAAGCTGCGCGATACGCTGGAAATTCAACAGGGCGCGATGCTTGCGGCAGCGGCCCGCTATTTTCCGGCAGGCACCCGCGTGACCAAACCGGTCGGAGGCTATTTCCTGTGGTTTGAATTCCCTGAGCGGGTTGATTCGCTGCAGCTGTTTCAAGAAGCGCTGGCGCAAGGTATCAGCCTGGCCCCGGGGCCTATTTTTTCGCCCTCGCAGCGATTTCGCCATTGTGCCCGCCTGAATCACGGCAGCCCTTGGGACGAACGTTGTGAGCAGGCGATGGCGACATTGGGGCGAATGCTCGCGTCGTTCTAAGACAGGCTTCGTAACTGATCTCTGTTTTTTTATCGTTTCTGAATCTGTACCAGATTTTGCGCAAACCCGATAATAGCCCGGCGATCCACACTGACCAATTTAGAGGTTCTCATGGGCAAGATGGCACTGGGTTTACTGGCTTTTCTGGCATTCACGATTGCAGTTGGCTTGCTCGGCACGATTCCACCATCCTGATGCCCGACACGCTGATGCCCGGCACGCACGCAAGCGACGTGCCGAAGGCATCAGAGGTTTCAGGCCTGGACCGCTCGCCTGGCAGGCGCGAACCGCTCGAACAACAGCCAATACAGCGTCGGGATCAGGCCCAGGGTAGCCAGCGTGCCCAGCGCCAGTCCGCCCATGATCGTAATGGCCATGCCCTTCCAGAGCGGACCTGCAAACAGCATCAGCGGGATCAGGCCGATGATGCAGGTCAGCTTGGTCATCACGATCGGCCGCAGGCGTTTGACCGCGGCATTGATCACCGCTTCGCGCACACCCAATCCCTGCTGGCGTTCCACATCGATGCGCTCCAGCAACAACACTGCGTTATTGACGATAATGCCCGCCAGCGACAGCAGGCCGAACGTGGCCATGAAGCCGAACGGGTAAGCGGTGATCAGCAGGGCCGCGGCCACTCCGATCAACACGAAGGGCACGCTCGCAAGCACGATCAGCAGTTTGCGGAACGAGTTGAACTGCCAGACAAACAACAGCAGCATCGCGATCAGCGCATGCGGCATGTACTGCAGCAGCGCCTGATTGGCCTCTGCCGAATCCTCGATTTCACCACCCGGTTCGATGCGATAACCCTCCGGCAGACGAATTGCCGCGATCTGTGGGGCAAGGGACTCGACAATCGACGTCGCGGTCATCGACGGGTTATGGCCAGTCACCGTAATGGCGCGCTCCAGATTGCGCCGTTCAACGGTCGACGCTTCCGGCCGGGCCTCGATGCTGGCCACTGCAGACAAGGCGATGGGCGCTGCACCTGACGACGGGTAAATCAGCGTATTGTCCAGCCCGGTGCCCACGTCATTCGTGCCATGGGATTCACGAGCCACCACTGCAACGGCCGTTTCGCCATCCTGTATCGATGAGATCGGCAAACCGCCATTTCTCACTTGCAGCGCTTGCGCGACTTCCTGGCTGCCTAGACCGGCGCGGCGCATCTTGTAAGGGTCGACAACCACATCGTAACGCAACACGCGGGTGCGCCAGTCATCCTGCACATCCAGGGTGCCGGGCAGCGCCGACAAGGCCTGCTCGATACGACCGGCCAGGCTGCGAAGCACTGTTTCGTCAGGGCCGATGACCCGATAGATGGCGATGCCGGCCTCGGTGGTGCCCATCGAAAAGCGCTTGGGTTGTGCCTGCACTTCCGGATGCCGGGACAGCAGGTAACGCCGGGTTCGGCCAATGACCGCATCGACGTCAGCCCCTTCCCGGACACTGACCGTGAAATAGGCAACGTCCGGCGCTGGCAACGGAGGATTGAGCCCCAGAACGATCCTCGGACCGCCATCGGCGACGTAGCCAATACTGTCGACGACGTCCTGATCGTCGCTCAGCCACTGACTGACCTCTCGCACCGTCTGCAACGTCGCACGTGAGCCGGTGCCCGGTTGCAGTGTCATCGGGATCTGAAACTGCAGACGGTCTGACTTGGGCAGGAAATCGTAAGGTACGTGCGTCAGCACCACAACCGCGCCTGCAAGCAAGCCGAGCATGCTGCCCAGGAAGACAAACGGGTAACCGAGCAGGCGCTCGATGATTCTACGATAGCCGCGGTAGAAGCCCGAGGTGTAGTCGCCGCAATCGGTCACGTCCTCATGAACGGTGGGCACCTTGGCAAAGTAAAAGCACAGCAGCGGCGTCACGGTAATGCTCAGCAGCCAGGAACTGATCAGCGTGGTCGCCAACACGACGGCCAGCGAGCGCAGGTATTCGTTGGTGCTGGTCTGTCCCAGGAAGAACGGCGAGAAGGCCAGCACGATGACCAGTGATGAGGTCAACAACGGAATCATCAGGGTACGCCCCGCGTCCTCACAGGCACGCCGCCGGTCCTCACCAGCGTGCAACCGGCGCTCGATGTCCTCGGCGATGACGATGCCGTTGTCCACCAACAACCCCAGCGCCAGAATGATCGCGGCTATCGACACCGTCTGCAGTTCGATTCCCAGTGCGCGCATCACAATCAGCGTCGCCAGGATTGTCAGCGGCACTATCGCCCCGACCACCAGACCGGTGCGCCAGCCCAGAAACAGCATGACCACGCCCATCACGATCACCACCGTTTCCGCCATGACGTGGTACATCTTGTCCATTTCATGACGCACCACATCGGATTGAAACGTCACGATGTGCAGGCTGAAGCCTGCAGGGAGCTGCTGCTCGAGTTCGCCCAGGCGTTTGCGCAGCGCGCTGCCGAATGCCTGCACATTGAGCCCGGGCTGCATGGACACGGCCAGCACCACCGCTGGTTGTCCCTGATAGATCGCCGCCGTTTCAGGTGGGTCGACAGGCGCTACCGAAAGTCTCGCCAACGTCTGCAACGGAACCCGTTGCCCACCCGGTAACCGGACCGGAAACTGGCGCAACCGTTCCAGCGACAGAATTTCCCCGCTCACGGTGAGCGTGGTGCTCTGTTGACCCACAATGGGCGTGCCGCCCAGGGCGATGACATTCTGCGCTTGCAACTGCTGTGTCACCTGTTGCAGCGCAAGACCAGCCGCGCCGAGCGTCTGACGATCAAAGTCAAGGTAGATACGTTCGTCCAGCAAACCGTACAACTCGACCTGATCCACACCGTTCAGGCCGTATAACCGGGTGCGCAGGCTTTTGATCGGCCCGCGCATCTCGCTCATGCTGAATCCCGGTGCCGTCACCGCGATCGACGCCACTGCCACGCGGCCAAAATCATCGTTCACGAAAGGCCCTTGGGTATCTGGCGGAAACACACGGCTCAACTCACTGACTTTGGCCCGCAGACGCTGCCACACCTCGGCCAGGTGACTGACGCTGTCATAGGCGGTGACCTGAACGATTACCCGTCCAGGTTTTATCGTCGTGACGATGTCCTTGATGTCCGCCAGTTCACGAAGCTTTTCCTCGAGCGGCTTAGCCAGCAGCTCCTCGGTGCGGTCCACCGACAGGCCGGGCAAGGCAACGCTGACCAACGCATCGCGTACTGTCACGGAAGGCTCTTCCTGCGAGGGAAAATTCAGGAACGTAAAGACACCGGCCATCAGCACGAGGCAGGCGGCGAACAGGGTCAGGCGACTGGCGCCCATGGCGCGGCGGGTAATATTCATGGGGTGGTCTCGCTCAGGCGGGTTGCAGGCTGGAACAGGCTGACGGTCTGTCCGTCCTGCAGAAAGGCGGCACCGGCGGTCACGATCTGCTCGCCCGCAGAAAGCCCTTCGTTGACGACGGCACGCCCGTCACTGATCGCGCCCAGTGAGACGTTTCTGATCACGACGGTGCCAGCGGACTGATAAACGAACACCTGAGCGGTGTTTCTGCCGGTCCCCATCCACAGCGCCTGCACAGGAATCGACAAGGGTTGCGGCGTACTCTGCGCACTCATCTGCATCAACAGCGTGATGCCACTGGCGACGGGATCGGCGGGATTCAGCACCCGGAATCTGCAAACCCTCGTCAGGCCGTCTTCGGCGCGTGGCGAAATCCCTTCAAGCACCAAGTCCAGAATGACCGACGGATCTGAAGTGCTCCAGGCCCGGGCCTTATCGCCCGGTCGAAGGCGATCGCTCTGGGCAGTCGTGACGGCAGCCATCACCTGTTGCCCAGAGCGAGACTCGACTTCCAGTACAAACTGCCCGGCACTCAACGAGTTGTAAGGATCCACGCGACGTGCCACCACTCGCCCAGCGAACGGTGCGATCAACTGACTGTGATCGAGCTCGCGACGTGCCAATGCCCATTCGGCCTGCGCCCTCTTCTTTTCGGCCTCGGCCTGGGCGTGAGACGCCTGAGCTGCCTCGACCACGCCCTGAGCGACGCTGCCGGCCGCGAACAGGCTTTTTTGACGTTGAAGGTTGAGCCCGCGCTCTGCTGCTTGAGCAGTCGCTGACGCCAAACCGGCCTGCGCCTGCTGCTCGTGCAGCGTGGCAGGTTGTCGATCAAGGGCAGCCAGCACCTGGCCTTTTTCAAATGTGTCACCAACATCTATATGCAATTGGCTCAGCACACCCGCCGATTCGAACGCCAGACTGGCGCTCTCCTGCTGTCGCACGATGCCGATGAAACGCGGGCCTTCGCCGCCTGATGCGCTGACCGTTTCGACCTTTACCGCACGAACGGCGCTGGCGACGCCGACAGGCTTGTCGCCGCAGCCGCCAATCATCAAGACCAGCAGAGCGGGCACGCAGCCTTTGGCAAAGCGCCGAATGGCGACATGCAAGGTTATCGAATGAAATCCCATGACAGGCCTCTGGCGGTCAGAAACCGTAGTTCAATGCGAGCAGGCCGCTCGCTTCGGCGTCGGTTTCGATCAGCGGGCTGCCACGCGTCTGGTCGGTGTAATGCGTGACACCGACGCTCGCCACCGTCGACCAGTGCGCGTCAAAACGGTGTTGCCAGCTCAGCGCTGCGGAATATGCATAGATGCCGCTGTCTGCCGTGAATCGCGAGAACCCGGTGCGCTGGCTCTGGACAGGACCGACACCGAAATACGTCTGGTTGTAACGACCGTCGCCGGCGTGTGCATCGATATCCAGCGTCAAGGTGTCCGACTGGCTGTGGTAAGCAATTCCTTCAAACCCCAGGCGATAGCGGTTGCCGCGCTTTTCACCCGCCATACGCAATTCCGCTTCGCCACTCAGGGTCAGCCAGGGCAGAAGCTCTTGGGAAAGCATCAGGTCGGCGACGGTTGCACCCTCCACCGTGCCCATACCCTTGAGCTCGGTGGAGCCCGGACGGCTGCCACCGTTTTTCTCGTTGCGACCAAAATCGTAGTTGAGCGCGGCACTGGCACCAAACCCCGAAGAGGTCTGATATTGCACGCCCAGACCTCTCATGCTGTCAGCGAACAGAATCCCGCTCTGCACCGTGAACATCGGCAGTGGCTGGCTTCGATAGTGATCCGACCCCATGTAACGCGGCAGAACCGCCACACCCAGCCCCAGACTCACATCGACCTTGTCACCCAGCAGCGACGGGGCCTGCGCAGAACTCACGTCCTGAGCCTGCACCTCACCGCCCCAGGCGAACGCCGCCGAGGCGATCAACACAGGAAGCAACGACAATCGTGCTACGGATGAAGTCTTCAAAACATTCATGGGGAAACTCCGGTTTCAGTGAAAGAGGATGAAGCGACGGGCTCTGCGCCACGCAGCACCCGGTAGAGGTCAATGCGGTTCTGCTGCAGCTCGTTCAGGGATGTGTGAAAGGTCGCGTCTGCCCGAGCGACGCGGATGGCAGCTGTCAGCGGCGTACTGCGGTCAGCGTTGCCAGCGTCCAGTTCGAAGGTCATGCGCCGTACCTTTTCCTGAACCAGCGCGACACGCTCGACATCGTCACGAACATGATCCAGCGCCTGCTGGCGACGGGTCAGCACGTCGGCGGTCTCGCGAAAGGCACGCTGAATGGTCTTTTCGTATTCGGCCACTGCGATCTGTTTGCGCACCTGAGCCAGGTCCAGGTTGGCGCGATTGCGTCCGCCGTCGAACAGCGGCAGGTTCAGTTGCGGGGTAAACAGCCAGGCTCCGCTTGCGTGACTGAACAGCGTGCGCAGGCTGTCGCTCTGGACACCGATGCCGGTGCTGAGCATGATGGATGGAAAGAATGCCGCACGCGCCGCACCGATATTTGCGTTACTGGCCTTCAAGTCTTCTTCGCGCTGACGAACGTCGAAGCGCTCCAGCAGACGCTCGGATGGCAGGTTGAGCAATGCGGAAGGCGTCTGTAGCGCAGCCGCCATCAGTTGCGGCGACTCCAGTGAGGGTGTCGGCAAGGGCGCCGAATAGCCGGTCAACAGCAGCAATGCCTGCGCTGCCCTGGCGTGATCACTGATCGCATCCTGCAACTGCTGCTGCGCAGTCAGTGCCTCAACGCGCTGCACGGCAACCTCATCGAGCGAGATGGCGCCACAACGTTGTTGCTCTTCGGCAAGGCTCACCAGCAACCGGCGTGAATCATGAATCGACTGCGCATCGCGCTGAAGTGCCGCAGCCAGACGCTCGTTCAGAAAGGCTTGGGCAACCTCGGCGATCACAGCGCTGCGTGCGGCCTGCTGCCCATAGACCGTGGCCAGATAATCGTGACGCGCGGCGTCGGACAAGCTGCGCACCCGGCCGAAGAAATCCAGTTCAAAGCTGGAGACGCCCAGCGAGGCCAACGTAATGTCCTGGCCGTAACGCTCATCGGCGGCCTTGCTGTCGAAATGCTGTCGGTCCCGCTCAAGCCCCGCAGCGACTGTTGGCCAGCGATCCGCAACCGTCACACCGCGCATCGCACGGGCTTCCTCGACGCGCAGTCCGGTTATACGAAAATCACGATTGAAGGCCAGTGCCGACAGCACCAGCGTGCGCAGATCACCCTGCGGTGCCAGCTCGGCGATCAGGCTTGCCTCTTCAGGCGTCAGCGTTGCGTGCGTGGCAGTTTGCTCGCTCGCCGCCAGACTGGAAGACTGTCTGTCCGGGACCGGCATGGCTGGCCGCTGGTAATCGGGCGCCAGCGAACACCCCGAAACGAGCAGCGTCAACAACACACCCAGATACCCGCGTCGGCAGCATCGGATAGGTTTGGACAGCGCAAGGGTCATCGGCATAGGATCTGTTCGCGACAATGGGGTCTGAACGCAATCCTGAACGTCGACTTTCAATAAACCGTTCGTGAATTATCAAGATTTGATCAAGAGGCGGCTCTGTGTCAGGAAAACGTATTCTGGTTGTCGAAGACGATGCCGACAGCGCCAGCATTCTGGAGGCTTACCTGCTACGCGACGGGTTCATCGTCGGCCTCGCGGAAAATGGCCAGCGTGGCATCGACATGCACCGCCAATGGAAACCCGATCTGATTCTGCTGGATGTGATGTTGCCGCTGGTCAGCGGCACCGACGTGCTGTCGACCGTCAGGCGCTGCAGCAATACCCCGGTCATCATGGTCACCGCCATGGGCGATGAACCGGAGAAACTCGGTGCGTTGCGCTACGGTGCGGATGACTACGTGGTCAAGCCCTACAACCCCAAGGAAGTGGTCGCACGCGTGCACGCGGTCTTGCGTCGTTCGCAACCCGGCGGCGGTAACGAGCGGCACTTGCGCTATAAGGATCTGCTGGTCGATCTGGAAGCAGTGACGGCCAGTATCGAAGGGCTTGAAGGCGACGACACGCTGCTGGATCTGACGCCCACCGAATTCAAGATTCTGTCCACTCTGCTGAGAACCCCGTCGAAAGCCTTCACGCGCGAGGAACTGCTCGAGATCTGCCTGCCGGAAAGCGAGGCGCTGGCGCGCGTGGTGGATGCGCATGTGCATAATCTGCGGCGCAAGCTGGAGGTGCACGGCATCGATAACGTGCTGGTCACCGTTCGCTCCGTCGGCTACCGGTTCAGGTGATCGCCATGTCGCCTCGATCCAGTTCGAAACCAAGACCGCTGTGGCACTGGGTCGGGATGCGCATGAGCATGCTGGCAATCGGTGCCGTCATCGTGATCGCATTCAGCATGTGGCTACATGTCACGGTAACCGACTGGCTCACGCTGCAAGCCGTGCCCGAGAACGTGCGCACGGAATTGCAGCAGTTGCAGGCCGAGCCGGACCTGAACATCGCACGGCTGCGTGAATTGTTCATGCAGTACTACCCGACCGAATACATGCTGCCGGGCATTGCCAATCAGGAGTGGTGGCTGCTCGCCGGGCTGGTCGGGGTAGCGATACCGGTTATCATCTTTTTCGGGTTTCTGTTTTCGCGCCCCTTGTCGAGCCAGTTTTCCTCGATTGCCAAGGGCGCGCGTCAGGTCGCCCAGGGTGATTTCAAGACCCGCCTGCCCGCCAGTGAGCACGGGCCGGATGAACTGCAATCACTGGTCAGCGACTTCAATAGCATGACCACGCAGCTCGAGCGTTATGAACTCGAAGTGAGCGAATCCAGCGCCATGATTGCCCATGAGTTGCGCACCCCTCTGAATGCCGCCATGGGCCGGGTTCAGGGCATGATCGACGAGGTATTCCCGCGTGACCTGACGCAACTGGAAATGGTCAGCCGCCAGCTCCATCAACTGAATAACCTGGTCAATGACCTGCACCTGCTGTCGCTGGCCAGCGCGGGTCAACTGGTCCTGAACAAGACGCTGTTTGCGTTGAAAACCCTGGTGACCGAGCGGCTGGACTGGTTTGCCGCCCAGCTTGAGGACGCAGGCATCGATGTCAGCCTGGAGATACCGGCGGCACTGTGCCTGACGGCGGATCGCGATCGACTCGGTCAGGTCGTCAACATCCTGGTCGATAACGCGCTGCGCTATTCGGCGCAGGGCCGCGAGCTACGCATTGCCGCCACAGTGGATGACCGCCATGTGCAACTGACCTTCGCCGACAGAGGGCCGGGCTTTGGCGCCGAAAACCTCGAGCAGGTGTTCGATCGTTTCTGGCGCGCAGAGCGCTCCCGGGCCCGCTACTCGGGTGGTAGCGGGCTTGGGTTGTCCATCGCACGAGCCGTCTGTCAGGCGCATGATGCGACCATCGGCGCACAGAACCGACCGGGCGGCGGTTCGGTGATCCGCCTGTTGATCCCGGTCTGATCCCACCCTCCTACTGAGCGCCGGCGACCTTCATGATCATCCGCGACAGCAGATAGATGCGCGGTGCCACGCTGGCCACTTCGGCGTATTCCTCGGGGGTGTGAATGTTGCCGCCGACGATGCCGAAGCCATCCAGCGTCGGTGTGCCGACACTGGCCGACAGACTGGAGTCCGCCGCCCCGCCGCTGCCTTCGATGGTCAGTGTGCGTCCCAACTCGCCGTAGATGCCCTGCGCCAGCGCCACCAGCGCGTCCGACTCGGGCGTCTGCGGCATGGGCGGCAGGCCCCGCACCAGACTGGTCTTGACTTCGGTGTCGGGAATCAGCTTGTTCGCCGACACCTTGGCCATGTCCTGCTCGATGCGGTCGAACTCTTCCGGAAGCACCGCACGCACATCGCCCTTGGCGCTGGCCTGATCGGGAATCACATTGGTCCGGTCGCCCGCCTTGAGCACGGTGAAATTGATGGTGGTCTTCTTCTCTTGGTCGCCGAGTTTGCCCAATTGCAGAATCTGATGAGCCACCTCGCTGGCGGCATTGCGTCCCAGTTCAGGCGCTACCCCTGCGTGCGAGGCTTTGCCCTTGACTTCGACCAGCGCCGTGGCAACGCCTTTGCGCCACACCACCAAACCATCGGCAGGTCGGCCAGGTTCCAGGTTGAGCGTGACATCATGCGCCCTGGCGGTTTTCTTGATCAGTTCGGTGCCGACTGAAGAACCGGTCTCTTCGCTTGCATCGAGCAGCACGGTGATCTGCGCGTAGTCCTTGAAATCAAGGTCATGCAGTACCTTGAGTGCATAGATTGCCGCAACGATGCCGCCCTTGTCGTCCATCACGCCAGGACCGTAGGCTCGGCCATCCTTGATGTGAAACGGGCGCTCGGCGGCAGTGCCTTCCTTGAACACCGTGTCCATGTGCGCCATCAGCAGAATCTTCTTCTTGCCAGTGCCTTTGAGCGTGGCCAGAACGTGGTTGCTGGCTTCCGGTGCATTGGGCACCAGCTCGATGGTTGCGCCGAGCTTTTTCAATTCCTCGATCGCAATGTCGCTGACCTGACCCAGGCCTTGGGTGTAGCCCGAACCTGAATCGATATTCACCAGCCGTTCGAGCAACTTGAGGGCGTCGTCCTTGTACTGCTCGGAACCGGTTTGAATCTTCTGATGCGGTTCGGCCACGGCCATGGGTGTCAGTAAAGGAAGTGCCGTCAGCGTGAGAGCGAGTCCGAGTCGAACGGCCAGTGGCGAGCGGGAAAATGAGCGCATGCGGAGTCAGTCCTTGAGCGTGATTGGAAACGTTTCAAGAACCTACCTCAAGCGAGCTCATCGGAACAGGCATTCATGCCCTCGGACCAGGCAACCCATGCGGTAAACGTCTGGTTAACCTGCCGTAGGAAAGTCGCTGAAGCAGCGTCTGAAGACGGGCCGCCGACAGGAACTGGACAGCCCTTCGGCATGACGTTAACGTAAGCGGCAACCAAAATCGCAGTCATCACATCTCGACAATAAAAATACTGAGGATGCGACATGCTGAGTTATTCCGCTGGATTACAACACCCGCCCCTGCTCGATCAGACCCTTGGCGCTGCACTGACCGAGGCCGTCGCGCGCTGGCCAGAGCAGGACGCCTTGATCGTGCCTTTTCAGCAGTTGCGCTACAGCTGGCGGGAACTCGGGCACGAGGTCGATACGCTGGCCCGCGCGCTGCTTGCACTGGGCATCGACAAAGGCCAGCGGATCGGCCTCTGGGCACCCAACTGTGCTCAGTGGTGCATCACCCAACTGGCCAGCGCGAAGATCGGCGCGGTGCTGGTCAATATCAATCCTGCCTATCGCACCTCGGAACTGACTTACGCGTTGCAGCGCTCAGGCTGCTCGTGGCTGGTAACAGCCGATCGTTTCAAGGATTCGGATTATCACGCGATGCTCGGGCAGATCGTTCCGCACCTGTTGACGCACGACGCAAACGGTTGGTCTTGCGACGAACTGCCCATGTTGCGCGGTGTAATCAGCCTGGCCGAGGATCCGCCGTCAGGCATGCTGCCCTGGCGTACGCTGTACCCGCTTGCCGAGTCGGTAAGCCAGAGTGACCTCGATCAGCGCGCCGCCAGCCTCGACGCCAATGACCCGATCAACATTCAGTACACCTCCGGCACCACCGGCTTTCCCAAAGGTGCCACGCTGAGCCATCGCAACATTCTCAACAATGGCTACATGGTCGGCCACAACCTGGGGCTGGGGCCTTCGGACCGTCTTGTCATCCCGGTGCCGCTTTATCACTGTTTCGGCATGGTAATGGGCAACCTGGCCTGCCTCACCCTGGGCGCGACGATGATCTACCCGGCGCCTTCGTTCGAGCCTCTGGCGACACTGCAGGCGGTTGCCAGCGAGCACGCGACGTTTCTGTATGGCGTGCCGACCATGTTCATCAAGGAACTCGACCTGCCCGAACGGCAAACGCTGGACCTGTCGAGCCTCAAGGGCGGAATCATGGCGGGCAGCATCTGCCCTATCGAAGTGATGCGCCAGGTCATCGATCAGATGCACATGAAGGGTGTCCAGATCGCCTACGGCATGACCGAAACCAGCCCGGTGTCGCTGCAAACCGCCAACGACGACCCGTTGGAGTTGCGCGTGACCAGTGTCGGCCGCACTCAGCCGCATCTGGAACACAAGGTCATCGACACTGACGGCAATACGCTCGAGCGTGGTGAAGTTGGCGAGCTCTGCACGCGGGGCTACAGCGTGATGCTCGGGTACTGGCAAGACCCCGACGCCACCGCGAGGGACATTGATGCCGATGGCTGGATGCACACCGCAGATCTGGTGCGGATGGACGCCGACGGCTACGTGACGATCGTGGGCCGCAGCAAGGACATGATCATTCGTGGCGGCGAGAACATCTACCCACGCGAGATCGAAGAGCTGTTGTTGCAGCACGCCGGTATCGCCGAGGCCTATGTCGTCGGCGTTCCCTGTCAGCGATACGGCGAGGAACTGGTGGCCTGGGTCAGGCTGCATCCCGGCCACCGTTGTGACGATCTGGCGCTGCGGGACTTCTTTCGCCCTCGCGTGGCGCATTTCAAGGTGCCAAGGCACTTCTTTTTCGTCGATGAATTTCCCATGACCGTCACCGGTAAAGTGCAGAAATTCCGAATGCGGGAGATCAGTGTGCAGCGCTTGAACGCGGGCGGCGAGTCCGGCTGAAGCACCTGCTCGTCCCGCCTTAGCGAAGACTTTCGCCGCAGGTTGCGCTAACGTTCCCTCCCGTCACCCAATCGTTGTGATGGCTGTCGCCAGCCATCCGGGAAGCATCCACAACGCCAATAACGCCTATCTCGTCACGAAAGGGACTGCCAGATCATCAGCCACCGATTCCAGGGATGTGCGAATCATGATTCTGAAAAAGGCCCCTGCAAGACTCTTCACACTGTTTGCCCTGGCGCTGCTGCTGGGCACGTTCTCCGACCTGGCCTGGACCGCTGCCAAAAGCGTCAAGCGCGGTGTCGCATACGATGTCGCCTCGTCTGCAGATCTGAGCGCTTTGGCGCCAGGCGTGAGCTGGTGGTACAACTGGAGCCCACGGCCGCACGACCGCATAGCGTCCTACGACTATGCCTCGCTGTACGACGTCGATTTCATTCCCATGGTCTGGAACGCCAACCTCGACGACGGGCAACTGAAGCTCTATTTGCTGGCGCATCCGTCGATTCGCTACCTGCTGGTCATCAACGAACCCAATCTGGTCGATCAGGCCAACCTGACACCTCAGGCGGTTGCGCAGTTCTGGCCACGCCTTGAACAGATCGCCGCGCAGACCGGGGTCAAACTGGTCGGCCCCGCGATGAACTGGGGAACCATGACCGGATACGGGGACCCGGTGGCGTGGCTTGACGCGTTTTATGCAGCCTATGCGTCAGCGAATCACGGACGGGATCCCCAGATCGATTACCTTGCGTTTCATTGGTACGACTACGGCATGGCCAGCATGCTTGATCGACTGTCCAGATATGGCAAGCCGTTCTGGGTAACCGAATTTGCCAATTGGCACACACTGGATGACGGGCTGCAAATCGACTCACTGGAAAAGCAGAAGCAGCAGATGGCCGAGATGGTCGCCGTGCTGGAACGGCGTGCAGATGTGTTCCGCTACGCCTGGTTCACCGGGCGCATGGCACCTGATCCGCACTTCTCAAGCTTGCTCGATGACGAGGGCAGGCTGACTGAACTGGGTCAGTACTACCTGTCCCTGCCCTACGGCGAATGATCCGGTAACCCGCAGCATTACGAATCATCGGCGCGATCCTGTTCAGTTGTATTGGCGGCTCCTGACGAGCAGTGTTTCACGCTCGTCCAGCGAGGCCGCGCCGATGTCTGTCAGGCCGCTGATGATGTGCTGGGTGTAGGGAAAAGAAGGGTCGACGTCCAGCACCCGCTCCGAGATCAGCAGCCCTTCGCTTGCCAGAACGTCCACGGCCTGTACGCAGTCGACGATAGAGCAAACGCGTGCAGAGGTCCTGAGCAACTCCATGTAGATCTGTCCAAAGGTGAGCTTGCGGGAGCGATCAGGGCTCAAGCGCCTGACCACCCTCAGAATGGCCACGTCGACTCGCCCGGCCTCACCGCTGTGAGCGCACGCCATCATGATGACGCACACACCGTGTGATAACGATCAACGCCGTTATAGGAAGTAAACCGATAAATAAACAGGCACATGCTTATCAGGACCTTCTTATAAAATCCAGGCCAGATAATGATTAAAACTTGCTGTAACGCCAAAAATAAAACGTTATTCCGTTTTGTGCGAGACGGTATCAAGGCACTAAAAACATTCTGAGCCTCATGCAAAAAATCCCCTCAATACATTCAAGCCCTCGCCGTAACGGATCATCAGTACGGGTGTTTTCAGCGAGGTAGCACATGGTAGCAGAGCACTAAACCTAATCACAGTTAGGTTTATTGAATTGGTGAAATATAGCTTTTAATTTGATTTATTTAGCAAAGTTACATAATTTTTAGCATAATAGTGAGAATTTATATCATGAAAATCACTTAAAGCTCATTGCATGCGATCAGGACCGACTGAAAAACGACCTCAAATCTAAGGGATGGCCAAGTGGCATCATTTAATAAAATCCCTTTCCAGAATATTTTATAAAGCAGCTGAACTTCTGTATTGATTGCCGGACTTATGTTCGCTGATCGGCAGGACGCTTCGACAGCCCCCTATATTTTTCGTAACCATCAATCGAGATGCCATTGATGATCAGATCCATGCTGCCTGTTTTAGGCGCTGTACTTCTGTGCGCGCAGAGTTTTTCCGCCCTGGCCGCGGATTCAACTTCTACCGCAACTACCGGAAGGTCCGACGCGCAAGTCCGGTTGCAGGTCGAGTCCAGGCGCGACCAGATTTCGGGCGCCGACAACATCAACACACCGGTGCAGAAAGGCACCGCCGCCCTGCTCGACGCGCCAGTGGAAACCGCTGACTCGCCGCCACAGGAGCAACGCCCATGATCCTGTCCGACCAGTACCCGCCGCTTTCCGTGAAAAGGACCCTTTCCTTGTCAGTCTTCAAACAGACTCTGGGCCTCAGCCTGCTGACCTTCAGCGTCATGCAGGCCAACCTGGCGCTTGCCGCTGTCACACCCGCGACCGGCAATGAAGTCGAAGCGCGCGTCAGCTCCATCCTCGACAACATGAGTCAGTCGGAGAAGATCAACTTCACACGCGTCAACGACGGCCACATGATCCCGCCTCTGCTCAAGTGGGGCATCAAGGGCACGGTTGCTTATGACTCGTCCATGGGCGTGCACGTCAACAACGCCACCTTCGGTGCGCAATACCCATCGCAATCGGCACTGGCCGCGACCTGGAGCATCAACCGCGCCAAGGAATTCGGCTTGGCGATTGCCTACGAAACGCGCATTTCAGGCGGCCAGCAAATGCTCTCGCCCGGCGTGAATCTTTATCGCACCCCGTACAACGGTCGTTCCGCCGAGTACCTCAGTGGTGAAGACCCGTTCCTCGGCGCCGTGCTCGCGCCAGCCGTGGTCAACGGCATTCAGGTGCAAGGCATCCAGGCCAGCGGCAAGCATTACCTGGCCAACGAACAGGAAGCCAATCGCCAGGCGGTCAACGTCATCGCTGACGAACGCACCCTGCGCGAGCTGTACCTGCCGGGCTTTGAGTCGATGGTCAAGAACGCCAACGTCGCGTCGATCATGTGCGGTTTCAACAAGGTCAACGGCGATTACGCTTGTGAAAACCATCACCTGATCACCGAAGTGCTCAAGGGCGAATGGGGTTATCAGGGCACGGTCATCAGCGATTTCAACGCCATTCATGACGCGTTCAAGGGCGCGTGGGCCGGCACTGATATCGACATGCCGTCGGGTCTGCAATTTACCGAAGCCAAACTGCTGCCTTATCTGTGGAGCGGTCAGCTGACCCAGAACGTCATCGATGACAAGGTCAAGCGCAACCTGCGGGCGATCGTCAGTTACGACTTCCAGGAGAACCTCAACACCGCCAAGACCCTGGATCACCCTGAGTACGGCATGCGTGCCGCGCTGAACACGGCGCGTGAATCCATCGTGCTGCTGCGCAATGAGAACACCGCCGCGGGCAAACCATTGTTGCCGCTGGCGCGCACTGCGAAGATTGCGGTCATTGGCAATTGGGCTCACGACGTACCGGCATCGCCGTTCGGCACCGCCAACTCGCCGCCCAACAGCTACGTGACCGAACTGAGCGGCTTGCAGCAACTGGCGTCCAGCAGCGCCAACGTGACCTACCTTTCGGAACTGAGCCTGAATCCGGCCAGTTCAGCCTGGTATCAGCCTGCCACCGGCAACAACGGCATCAATAATTCGGGGGTCAAGGCCGAGTACTTCTCCAACGCCAGCTTGTCCGGCGACCCGGCCGTGACCCGTGTCGAGCCCGGCGTGAACCTGAACTGGACCACCGGCACCAACGTCACCGACGCCGGCACCACCGCCGTTGCAGGTTTCAGCCCTTCGCCCGGTTCGTTCTCGGCACGCTTCACCTCGGTCATCAAACCGGTGGTGTCCGGCCCGCAAGTGTTCAAGGTCCGTGCGGATGGCCCTTACAAGTTGTGGGTCAATGACGAACTGATCGTGGAAAGCGACGGCGTTCCGTACTCATCGGACGTGGTCAACGCGCTGACCACGTCAGGCAAGACCGCCGCCCTGACCGCAGGCAAGTCGTACACCGTCAAGCTTGAATACAAGCGCGTGCAGGGTAACTTCATTCCGGCACTCGGCGGCGTTACCGGCGTACAGATGAGCTGGGCTTCGTTGCGTCCGCCCAAGGATCTGTCGAAGTACGATGCAGTGGTCGTCGCCACTGGTACCACGTTCGAGAACGAAGGTGAAGGCTCCGACCACGGCTTCGATCTGCCTGATCAGCAGGCTGAACTGGTCAGCTACGTGACCAAGGCCAACCCCAATACTATCGTCGTGATGCACGGCGGCGGCGTGGCCAACATGCAGCCGTGGGCCAACAAGGTCGGCGCAACCCTGCAAGCCTGGTTCCCCGGTCAGCAAGGCGGTCAGGCGCTTGCGGAGATTCTGTTCGGCAAGGTCAACCCGTCGGGCAAGTTGCCGGTCACCATCGACAAGAAGATCGAGGACAACCCGAGCTACGCTTCCTACCCGGATCCGGCTGCTTACCGTGGCGACAAGGCCCTGACCGAAATGACCTACAGCGAAGGCCTGTACATGGGTTATCGCGGTTATGACCAGAGGCACGCCAAGCCCCTGTACCCGTTCGGTTACGGTTTGTCGTACACCACTTTCGCCTACAGCGACTTGAAACTGTCGACCAACGTGCTGACACCAGGCGCCACGATCGACGTGAAGTTCACCCTGACCAACACCGGTGACAAGGCAGGCTTCGAAGTGGCACAGCTTTACGTGCAACCTGTAAAACCTGCGGTCGATCGTCCGGAGAAAGAACTCAAGGGCTTCACCAAGGTGTACCTGCAGCCAGGCGAGAGCAAGACCGTCAGCATTCCGCTGGACTCGCGTTCGCTGGCTTACTACGTGGACAAGACCGCAAGCTGGGATGTCGACGCAGGCAAGTACAAGATTCTGGTCGGTGCGGATTCGGAAAATCTGACGCTCAACCGGACCCTGACGACCCTGTTCCCGGAAAAGCTGACCACCCGCGACAGCAATCCGCTGCCGTTGCCACTGCGCAAGGCGGTGCAGGTGTCAGCGTCGCAGCGATACTGATGTAAAAAGGCTGCAACTATCCACGCTCAAGGACGAGCCTGGATATCCCGTCCCAGTCGTTGCGCGTAAACGTCGAAAACCGCCATCACGTCCACTTCTTCAGGGCACCTGAGCCACTGAATCTGCAAGCCGTCCATGACCGAAAAGATCTCTTGGGCAAGAGCTTGCACGTCTACATCCGCACGAATCTCCCCCGCTTCCTTCAACGCATTCAGATGACCGCGTGCATGCTGGTGGGTCAGATGAAAACGCTCTTTGTGCCAGGACCAGGCAGGATGCGCAGGTGAAAGGCTTTCGGTGTTCATCAGCAACGCGGCCTGGCATTCGGCCGCATCCTCGATGCTGAAACTCATGCTCAACTTGATGAACTTGATAAAACCTTCAAGCGTCGGCTCGGTGACCAGGTCCTGAAAGCGGGACACCACACGCTGATCGCGACGCTCCAGCAACGCGTTCAGCAAGGCTTCCTTGTTGGGGAAGTGATGCAGCAGTCCTACCGTCGTGATGCCAGCCAGCGTCGCCACGTCACGCATCGACGCGCTCGAATAACCATTGCGGGCGAAGATGATCGTGGCTGCATCCAGCAACGCTTTTTTGCGCAGGTCGCCCTTGGGCGCTCGGCGGCGTTTGGGTGCCGTCACCTCTGCTGCTTCATTCCCTGATTCGTCAACTGACATAAAAACCTGATCACGCCTTGATTCGATGAGTTTTCAATATTTTCCGGCGACCGACGCCTGAACCCGGCTTCTGTAAAAGCGCCTGGCAGTCAGCGATGCCGTGACGATCGAAACCGATGCGATCACCGCGTTGCCCGCAAACATGCCAGGCACTGCGCCACTGCCGCCGAACCAGTGAGCGCCTGCGTACACGAACGGCACCGTTCCGGCCGTGGCACGAAGCCAGGCGAACACAGCGACCAGCCACGAGCGATTCATGGTCATGAACACCGCGATGGCCACGAAGTCCAGGCCAATGATCACCCAGAGTCCACCACCCAGCCTGCAGTAATTCAAAAAGACCGTGCGAACCTCGCCTTCGAGCTGATACAGATCGGCGATGGTGCCACTGAACAATAGCAGCACCAGCCAGACGGCCAATCCGTAACCGACCACCAGCCTGCGGGTAAAGACAATGGCCGAACGGACCCGGTCGTCACGCTGGGCACCGATATTCTGCCCCAGTATCGGCGCCAGCGCGCCCGGCAGTGCAAAAAAGGCGCAGTAGGAAAATTGCAGCACGCGATCCATGACGCTCATGGCGGCCAGCGCCGAAGTGCCGAACGCTGCCAGCGAGGCGACCAGATAGGCCAGCCCGACCGGAGTCGCCAGATTGGCGGCCATGGCTGGCAGCGCCAGCTTGAAGGTCCGACCTGCGTGATTGCGCAGCAAGTTCAGGTTGCGGGAGAACGTCAGGCCGATTCGCCTACGCACCCAGTAGACGCCCAGGCAGGCCGACACACCGCCGGACAGCGCGAACGCCAGCCCGGCCCCTTCCAGCCCCAGACCAAGCCCGAAGATAAAGAACGGATCCGCCACCGCAAGCGTCGCGGCACCTGACAGCACTACACCCAGCGCACGGCGGTTATCGCCGACCGTCCTGAGCATTTGCGCGGCCATCTGCATCACGGCCTGTAAAACCGTCGCGGGCAACGCCAGCCAGATAAACCCGCGCGCCGCCTCGTAAACCGCGGCTTCAGCGCCAAGCCAATGGGTAATCGGCACCGCAAGCGCTAACTGCAGCGCCGCAGCAAGGCTGGACACCAGCAGAATCATCAGCATCAGACTGCCACAAAGCCGCGCCACCGACTTCGTCACCCGGTGGCCAATACGTGCCGACAACACTGCAGTGGCGGCAATGATGAAACCGCTTGCCAGCGACATGTTGATGAACATCATCACCTTGGCGATACCAACCGCCGCCAGCAACACCGGGTCGTGCAGCATGGAAACGTAGACCAGCGTGAGGATGTCGACCAGAAACACGGCGAACAGACTCAAGGCGCTGGTACTGGCGGTGACCATGACGTGACGCGAGACAGGACCTTCGGTAAATGTCGCGCTGGCTTCAGCCATTACGCTCCCCTGAACAGACTGGAGCCGAGCGCTTCTGGCGAAGGCTCAGCGAGGCGGCGATTCTAGTCGGGTTTGGAGGGCAAATAGCAGGGAAATTTTGGCGCAGGGTGCAATACCTTTCCAAGATCTGTTGATCTTGCAGAAATCATCGCAAGTCAGCCAAGGCGGGGCGGGATCGAAAGGAAGACCCGAAGCCAATCGATTCCGAGCTGCGGCTATCACAGGAAAGCCTGGCTCTATGCGAACAGTCGGCGAGGAAGGTCAGGCAAGGCAAAAACAGGCAGGGAAGCGGAGTCTGCGTGTTGTGAATGATTATTGCGCGCCTGTTTTTAACGCAGCATCATCGAGCGCAGCCACTTTTCGTACACAGCTTAGAACCGATGAATGCGAGTCACTTGGTCGGATCTACGCTCTGCTAAAGCCAGGCAATTCCTGCCAATCAGGGTCTCGCGCGCGGTGACCGCCAAACAAAAAAGGCACAAAAAAACCCGCCAGTCAGGCGGGTTTCTTGAGTGATTCCAAAGACTTTTTTTCTCTGGAACCTGATCTGGCTCCACGACCTGGACTCGAACCAGGGACCCAGTGATTAACAGTCACTTGCTCTACCAACTGAGCTATCGCGGAATGAGCGCTATGTTACTGATTCGCAAAACGAAGTCAAGCGAGCCCCGCAAATTTTTTCACTAAAAGTCCGATGAAAGAACGCTCGCTCGTCGTGAGACGGGTTCATGACCGTGCCCAAGGTGGCGTAGTGTATTTGCCCTTCCCCCGACCCAACCCTATCCGAGGTAAATCAGATGCCCCTGAATAGTCATCTTGAAACGCTATTCCCCAGTGCCGATGACATTCCCGAACAGTACCGACCCGGCCCGGCCATCGAACAGCGCGATTATCTGGTGGACGGCGTCCTGCAGACCTGGGACGGTCCATTGGCCCCCGTGCGCAGCCCGGTGTGCGTACACGGCAGCAAGGGGCTGGAACACGTCATTCTGGGCAGTACGCCGTTACTCGATGCCGCCACCGCCATGACTGCGCTGGACGCAGCAGTCAGCGCCTGGGACAGAGGCCAGGGTCGCTGGCCGACGATGCGCGTTGCAGAGCGTATCCAGCACGTCGAAGCGTTTCTCAAGCGCATGCGCGAACAGCGCACGGCGGTGGTCAATCTGCTGATGTGGGAGATCGGCAAGAACCTCAAGGATTCGGAGAAAGAATTCGACAGGACCTGTGATTACATTGTCGACACCATCAATGCACTGAAGGAACTTGACCGCCGCTCCAGCCGCTTTGAGCTGGAACAGGACACGCTGGGCCAGATTCGCCGTGTGCCATTAGGCGTCACGCTGTGCATGGGCCCCTACAACTATCCGCTGAACGAGACGTTCACCACGCTCATTCCCGCGTTGATCATGGGTAACACCGTGGTGTTCAAACCGGCCAAGTTTGGCGTGCTGCTGATCCGCCCGCTGCTCGAGGCGTTTCGTGACAGCTTCCCGGCTGGCGTCATTAACGTCATCTACGGCAGCGGTCGCGACACGGTCAGCGCACTGATGGCCAGCGGGATGATCGATGTGTTCGCCTTCATCGGCACCAACAAAGCGGCCAGCGACCTGAAAAAGCTGCACCCGCGCCCGCACCGCCTGCGTGCGGCGCTGGGTCTGGACGCCAAGAACCCCGGCATCGTCCTGCCCGACGTGGACCTGGACAACGCAGTCAGCGAAGCGGTGACCGGCTCGCTGTCCTTCAACGGTCAGCGCTGCACGGCGTTGAAGATCTTCTTTGTGCACGAAGACGTGGTCGACAGTTTCCTGGAAAAATTCCAGCAGAAGCTGGCACAACTCAAGCCGGGCATGCCTTGGGAACCCGGCGTATCGCTGACACCGCTGCCCGAGCCTGGCAAGACCGATTATCTGCAAGGTCTGGTGGCTGACGCACTGGGTAAAGGCGCGAAGATCATCAATCACGGCGGCGCGCAGGTCAGTGAATCGTTCTTCTACCCTGCCCTGCTGTACCCGGTCACGCCCCAGATGCGTGTCTATCACGAAGAACAGTTCGGCCCGGTGGTCCCGGTGGTTCCCTACCGAAACCTGAAAACCGTGATCGACTACGTGCTGGACTCCGACTTCGGCCAGCAGTTGAGCATCTTCGGCAACGACTCTGCCCAGGTCGGGCGATTGGTGGACGCGTTCGCCAATCAGGTGGGCCGGATCAACCTCAACGCCCAGTGCCAGCGCGGCCCGGACAAATACCCGTTTAACGGGCGCAAGAACTCGGCCGAGGGCACCCTGTCGGTCCATGATGCGCTGCGCGTGTTCTCGATCCGCACCCTGGTCGCAACGAAGTTTCAGGAAAGCAACAAACAACTGGTCAGCGACATCATTCGCAACCGCGAGTCGAGTTTCCTGACCACGGACTACATTTTCTGACACTTCGGACGCATGCGTGCGCTGCACTTTGCAGCGCACCTGCCCACGCGATAACGCACTGAAATCGCATTTGATAACGATTATCGAAAACAGCTAACATGCACGCTTTCGGGTAGGACATATCGCTCCGTCCCCTACGAAACGAGCACCAACCTCCGTGGATTCGTCCGCCAGCAAACTCGACCTCTATCTTGCACACCGCTCGGCCCTGGTGGATTACGCCACGCCGATCGTAGGTTGCCGTGCGCGTGCCGAAGATGTGGTTCAGGAAGCCTGGCTGCGATTCAGCGGGCGCCAGGACCAGAACCTCGAGATCAACAACCCGGTCGGCTACCTGTACCGGATTGTGCGCAACCTGTCGCTGGACCTTACGCGCAGCATGGCCACCGAAAAGCGCCAGCCCGACAGTGACGCGCTGTTGGCCGAACTGCCCGCGGTCAATGCGTCACCCGAGCAGGAAGTGGTTGGCCAGGATGAACTGCAGCAAGTCGCCGACGCACTGGCCCGCTTGCCGGAGCGCACGCGCATGGCTTTCGAGATGCATCGTCTGGGCGGCTACACCCTGCAGCAAGTGGCCAGCGCCCTGGGGATTTCGGTTGGATTGACCCATCATCTGGTGCATGAAGCCTTGAGTCACTGCGCTACGTGGCTGGACCGTGGCAATGACTAAGGCTGGCGACGAAAAAAACAATCGAAACAAGCTGAAAAAAGTCGTCGCCCCTACGTCTTTTGCTGAAGGGCGCGATCCTGTGCGACCCTTGCTCACCTTTTCCGTCGCTGGAGACTTGCCGGACATGCCGCAGGCCGAACCTCGTCAGGCCCTTCTGAACATTGCTCTGGAGTGGTTGATGCGTGCCCGACAGGCACCCGACGACGCCCGCCTGCACGACGAGATGCGCCAGTGGCAGGAGGCCGACCCGCAGAACGCCGAAGCGCTGCGCCGGGCTGAGCGGGTCTGGCAGTTAACCGGCCAGCTCACGCCGACCACGGCCCATAAATGGCCGCCGATCCCGTCCGCCCACGAGGCGCCAGTTGCGCGCCCCCAAGTCAAAACGCACCCGGCAAGACGCCGCACCCTGAGCTGGGCCTTGGGCGGCGCCCTCGCAGCCTGTCTGGTGCTGGCACTCAACCCGACCTTCACGACCTTGTTGCAGGCCGACTTTGCCACCGCCAGCAATGAACGACGCGAGGTCCAGTTGCCCGATGGCAGCCGCGCCACCCTCGATCGCGATAGCGCCATTGCCGTGGATTTTTCAGACGCACACAGGGAGGTTCGTCTGTTGCAAGGCCAGGCCTTCTTCGAGGTCAAACCCGATCACGGTAAACCGTTCAACGTCCGGGTCCAGAGTCTCGACGTCACGGTGACCGGCACTGCATTCAACGTGGACCTGAAATCCGGCGCTATCGATGTGGCGGTTCAGCACGGCTCGGTCAAAGTCAGCGAGCGTGACGCCCAGCGCCTGCTCAACCCCGGCGTCACTGCCGGCCAGCGTCTGACCGTCGATCGCTACAGCGGCCAGGCCCGACTGCTGAGCCAGCCCGCCAGCCGCATCGCGACCTGGCGCAACGACCGCCTGATCGCCGACAACGCGCGCCTGGCCGATGTGGTCGACGAGCTACAGCGCTACTTGCCCGGCAAAGTCTGGCTCAAGGATCCGCAATTGGCTGAACTGCGCGTCACCGGTGTCTATGACACGCGCAACCCGCAAGCGGCGTTGCAGGCCATGGCCCAACCCCACGGTGCGCACGTCGAAAGCTGGACACCCTGGCTGCAAGTGCTGACACGGTAAACCCCGCGCCGTTGAGCGGTCAGCCGCGCAAGCCCTGGCCGGCCGTCGGGACACCGGAATATGGCACTTTCACCCTATCAAGAAATACCGCGCGAAGCCGAAAGCTCGGCAATACAGCACCCTTCTCACGCGCAGGTATAAGAATAATGGCCACGCTCAAGACCGTTCAGGCACGCTACACCGCAACATTCGTGGGATTCATGGCGCTGGTCATCGTCCTCACCGTGTACGGCATCAATCAGTTCGTAACCCCGAAACTGACCGCCAACGACGAAAACATGTTGACCGTCAAGGCAGCCGACATCAGCAACGAGATCAGGACAGAACTGGCCCGCGTCCAGGCTCAGGCACGCGTGATCACTGAAATCGTGCCGCAATTGTCCAGTGATGACATCGACCGGTTGCTGCCCTTCATGGTCAATCAGTACGGCGAGGCCAAAGTATTTGGTGGTGGCATCTGGCCGTTGCCGGATGCGCGAACGCCCGGTCGTGCCAAACACAGCACCTTTTACCACCGCGACGCGTCCGGCAAGCTGATCGTCAATACCCACTGGAACTCGCCTGAATCGCTCAACTACTTCGAGCAGGGCTGGCACAAGGGCGGCTTGAACTCGCCGGCCGGTCAATGCGCCTGGGCCCCGGCCTATCAGGACGCGGCCAGTCCCGAACCGCGCACCAACTGCGCGATGGCCATCACCAAGGACGGCAAGCCATGGGGCGTGTCGACCATCGACGTCACGCTGGGCTTCTTCAATAAACTGGTCGAAGCCAAGGAGCGCGAAGTCAACGGCCGGATCATGATCATCGAAGCCGACGGCAAGATTCTGTCCAACGTGCCGGGCAGCAGCGACAAGATCGTGCTGCGCAATATTTCCGAACTGGCCGCCCAGTCGCCCTTCGTCAACGCCATCAAATCGGCACTGGCCGTCAAGGCTAATGGCACCTCGCGCTTGACCTACGACAACAGCGATGGCGAAGAATCGACTCTGTTCCTGATGCCGGTGGCCGGCACGCCCTGGCTGCTGGCCGTGTCGCAGAACACCGCGCTGCTCAAGACCCAGAGCGAAACCGTGCTCAAGACGCTGGCATGGCTGCAGATCCCGATGGTGCTGGTATTGCTGGTGCTGATGATCATCGCCCTCGGTGCGCTGATGAAGCGCCTTGCCGTGCTCAAGACCAACATTGACACCCTGTCGGCAGGCGACGCCGACCTCACACGGCGCATCGCCGTCAAAGGCCACGACGAAGTCGATCAGGTGGGCGAATCGGTCAACCGTTTCATTGCCTACCTGCAACGCATGATGGTCGAAGTCAGCAGTTCCACCAGCGACATCGCCATCGGCATCGAGCAACTGCGCAGTCAGGCAGGCACAACCAATGCGATTCTGGTGCGCCATGCCAATGAGACTGATCAGGCGGTGACCGCAATCACCGAGATGTCTTCGACAGCCGACGAAGTGGCCCGCAGCGCAGCACAAACCGCTAGCTTTACCCAGTCGGCCAACGAAAACGCCCAGGTCTCGAAGACCGTGGTCGCCGACGCCTCGGACAGCGTCAACGCGCTGATCAGCGAAGTCGATTCGGCGACCAGCAAAGTGCAGTCGATGGAGCAGGACGCCAAGCGCATCAACGCAGTGCTGGCCGTGATCGGTGAAATCGCCGGGCAGACCAACCTGCTGGCGCTCAACGCCGCGATCGAAGCAGCACGCGCCGGTGAACAGGGTCGCGGCTTCGCGGTGGTTGCCGATGAGGTACGCGCCCTCGCCGCTCGCACTCAGGCCAGCACGTCAGAAATCAACGAGATGCTTGGCAGCCTGCAACAGGGCGTCAGCGCTGCCGTTGCGGCCATGGAAAAAACCCGTCAGAGCTGTCAGGCCACGGCGGGTAAGACCACGGCCGTCACCGCCGGGCTGGATGACATGACCAGTTCGGTTCTGCGCATCAACGACCTCAGCACCCAGATCGCCACGGCAGCCGAAGAGCAGAGCGCGGTCTCCGAGGAAATCAGCCGCAACATCATTGCAGTCAAACACATCGTCGAAGAACTGGTCGAAGGCGGCTCCAGCAACGAACGCAGTACGGCGGCGCTGGCCGAGTCCAATACGCGACTGATTGCGCTGGTAAGGCGCTTCAAAGTGAGTTGATCCGGAATATGCTCAGAGTGTCTTCGCGATCAGGCGAAGCACTCTGGGCTCACGTTGACGCTTGACGTGCGCTTCGCGCTTTGCCGCTCCTAACCAGACAAAATACAGCCTGCCCATTGAACGCAGACTGCGGGAGCCGGCCCCTTTCCGTCACTTGATCCGATAATGAAACGTGTTCTTCACCCCGGACACCGTTACCGGTTTGCCGTCGACGATGCGTGGCTGATAGCGAAACGTCTCGGCCGCCGCCACTGAAGGGCGTATGAACAGTGGATGGCAGGCGCCCTGCACTTGCGGGTTGACGACGCGACCCTGGGGCGAAACGTCGTAGACCACGGTACAGTCGCCTTCGATGCCTTTGTCCAGCGCACGCTCGGGATAGTCTGGGGCTTCTTTGCTCAGAGGCTGATATTGGCTGTTGTCGGCAACGGCCGCCTGTTGTGACGGGCGGGCGCGGTCAGCGGACTGCCGGGCCTGTTCGGCCTGCAGGCGCTGCTGTTCGGCCACTCGCTGCTGGTCCAGCAGCTTTTGTTGCTCGACTTGCCTTTGCTGCTCGAGCACCCTCTTCTGCTGCTCGTTGCGGCGCTGATCAAGTTCGCGCTTCTGCTCTTCGACCCGCTTGCGCGCCAAGGCTGCCTGTTCGATCTGCCGCGCCTGACGCTGCATGTCCGGCTGCGGCACGGGCGCTTCGACTGGCCTGGCGATCGGTGCAGGTTCGGGGGCAGGCGCTGCTTCCTGAACAGGCTCGACAACCGGCTCCGGTGACGACGCGACAGGTGCAGGCGGCAGAATCAGCAACCGGGTGGTCAGGGTTTTCACCGGTTCCGGCAGTTTCTGCTCGGCAACCCAGCCTTGCATCAGCGCCGTCAGCACGACGCCGTGCAGGGTCAATGCAATCGCCACCGCCAGCCCATGGCTGCGTAACCGGGACCTGTTCAAGGTCTCGGGCCGGGATTCGGTCCAGTGAAAGGGCATCGGGGTCATGGCAGTCATTGCGGCGCCTCTGTCACCAGCCCCAACTGCGTGACGCCACTGTGCTGCAAGGCCGCCATGGCCGCGACCACACGCCCGTAATCGGCCTTGTCATCAGCGCGAATGAACACCTGAGTGTCCGGTCGCTCGGTCACCAGTCGTCCGATGCGTCCCTGCATGTCTTCGAGGCTGGCGGCGGTGTCGGTCTGCGCATGGGTGTCGACGGTGTCGCCCAGATTCCAGTAGTAGCCACCTTCCGCTTTGACCGACAAGGTCACGATGCGCCGTTGGGTATCGCTGGCCAGCGCCTCGCTCGCGACCTTGGGCAGCTCGATCTTGACGCCCTGCGTCAGCATCGGCGCGGTGACCATGAAAATCACCAGCAGCACCAGCATCACGTCGATATAGGGCACCACGTTCATTTCGGCTTTCGGGCCGTGTTTGCGTTGCGGTTTGACCAGCATGGCAACTCCTCAGGCCGCGGCGGCCATGGTGCGTGGCGTGGCCTGCAGAACGCGGTTCAGGCGCACCTGCAATTCGTTGCCAAAGCTGTAGTAACGGGCCGTCAGCGTGTGACCGCGCGCGGCGAAACGGTTATAGGCGATCACGGCAGGAATCGCGGCGAACAGGCCAATGGCCGTTGCGATCAGGGCTTCGGCGATGCCGGGTGCTACGGTCGACAGCGTCGCCTGTTGCACCTGCGACAGGCCGATGAAGGCGTTCATGATCCCCCAGACCGTACCGAATAGCCCGATGTAAGGGCTGACCGAGCCGACCGTGGCGAGAAATTGCAGCCCTTTTTCCAGTTGCAGCTCTTGCTCGCTGATCGCCACCTGCAATGAACGCTCGACACCGGACAACACCGCTTCGGGCTCTGCTCCGGGGCGCTGTTTGAGCTGCACGTACTCGGCGTAACCGGCGCGAAACACCTGTCCGACACCGTCGTCCTGATCCTGTGCGGCATACAACGGAGCCAGGTCGGCTTCGCTGCGGAAACGCGTTTGAAAACGGTCCAGCGTGCGTTCGTGAAGACCCAGCGCGAGGCTGCGCTGAACGATCAGGTACCAACTGAGCAGCGAAGCCAGCAGCAGAGTCAGCATCACCGCCTTGACCAGCAGACTGGCATCACTGATCAGGCTCCAGAGGGTCATGTGTTCCAGGGTTGCATGCATCGGGGCATTCCTCGTCTTGCAGTGCCGCGCGTTCGGCACATGGGATCAATCGACTGTCTATCACCGTTCGATGACAAACGACTTACGGCAGCGACAGGGTTTTCACCACATCGGTCCAGGGGACGAATTTGAAGTTCTGCGCCTGCTCGGGCATGCGCTTGCGACCGTCCTGCACCACCAGCATGCCGCGACGCCAGGCTCCGCCCAGATTGGTCGAGGTCACTTCGATGCCGTCGGTTTCAGAGGTGCCGTCAATCCCGGCCTGTGCATTGAGACCGACCCGAAACGCACCGCGCAGGGCATACGGCGGTTCGGCGTCGACCACCACGTAGCTGTCATTGCCTTGGCTGGAAATGACCAGATAGTCGTGCTGCTCGCTCTGATAAAAGGCCAGCCCCTCGACATCGGCGTGTAGCACATCGCCGACTTTGATCACGCTGGACAAGGTCGCAGGCTGATCGGCGCGGGCGTCCACTTCCCAGACGCCCACGTCTTCCTCACCAAGGAACAGGCGTTGACGCTGGTCGTCGGCCACGCAGCCTTCCGGCTGGGTCTCGACGTTGAAACGACGCACCAGCTCGCCCTGTGCCTTACCGCCTGGCGCACTGAGGCGGTATTGCAGGAAAGTGCCGTCCTTGCCGTTGGCGAACGCGAACAGCTCGCCATTGGCAGGCTTGAACAGGCAGACGCCATAGATTTCCGCCAGCGGCGTCGGGATTTCACCCGCTTCGCGCAACTCGCCCGTCGAACGGTCGATGCTGAACAGGCTCAGGCTGTTGCGATCACGGTTGCTGGCCACCGCCAGATCCACCTGCTGGCTGCCAAGCATGAAGCCGGGGCGCACATCGACATTGTTCAGACGCCCCACGGGCAAGGACTGCAGTTGTCTGCCGTTCAGGTCGTAGGCCAGCAGGCCCTGTTTCTTGTTGGTGCCGAGCACGCGGCTCAATGCCGGTTTTTCTGGGTGCACCCAGATCGCCGGATCGTCGGCCGCATCGCCCTGACGCCCGACCGGTTGCGTCTGGACTGTCGGCAACACGCCAGGCAGCGGCGCGATCACTGGTGCCGGAATGGCCTGCCAGTTCAGCGAGCCCTGATAAAGCCGCTCGCCGTCGCTGTCATTAACCAGCAATTGCAGACCGTTCTTTTCCTCTCGCACCGACACGCCTTCCGGCTTTTTCAGGGTTGCCAATGACAGTTCGGCGACCGCAGTCCAGCCATGGGTCTGTTGCTGGTAGAGGTGCAATGCCTTGCCCTTGGGGTCCAGCGCCAGCAGTCCGCCGGGTACCAGGGCCAAGGCGCCAGCAGCCTGTCTGATGTCGCCGAAAGGTTCGCGCAGCGCGACCGGCTGACGGGCAACGTCGGCCTCGGGATGCGCCGGATACGTCCACCAGCCGATGTTCTGCTCATTGACGTAGACCTGATGCGCAGCATCGTCGACCTGGCAGAATTCCGCGTCAGGCGGCAGCGGCAGATTGCGCACCAGGCGTGGCGAGTCGCTGAGCTGATCGCCCGCCCCGACCAGCCACTGCTCGCCCTTGCCCTCCTCGCCGACCAGAAACACGAA